>NZ_CP074380.1:3360000-3960000 GCF_022695595.1 Streptomyces sp. MST-110588 | reverse complement strand
GCTCGGGCGCCAGCCCGTCCTCCAGCTCCTTGACCGAGCTGGAGTGGATCTCCTTGAGCCGGACGCGGCTCGCCTCGTCCAGGGGAGCGGCCTTCACCTCCTCCAGCAACTGCTTGATCATGCTGCCGATGCGCATGACCTTCGCGGGCTGTTCGACCATGTCCGTCACGGGAACCTCGCGGGGCTCGTCGTCGCCGTCCCCGCCACCGGGCCCGGCACTGCCGAGAGCCATTCCGTCCGGGCCGACAACCAGGACGTGCGGGCTCTCCTGCGACCGTTCGTTCATCGGCATATCCATGCCGCCATTCTCTCGTACAGATGACTAGGAACGGTTGTGCCCCCGCGGGAAGGTGATCCACCCTTCCGCAGAAGTGACTTCGAAACGCGTCGTGGTCCTTGCGCCGTGTCGTGATCCTTGCCGTGATCCCTGCGCCCCGTCAGCCGCGGCGCAGGCGCAGGCCGATGAAGGCGAGGCCGAGGCCGGTGAGGGCCAGCCCGGCGCCGAGCGGGAGCACGCGCTGGACGGGCTCCCGGTACTCCGGCGTGGCGCTCTCATAGGGGACCTGACCGAACGGGTCGTAGTTGTACGGGGCGTGGTGGTGCGGGGCGTGGCGGTTCGGGGCGTGGTGGTTCGGGGCGTCGCGGTATAGGTCGTGGCGGTACGGGTTCCGCCCGTACGGGGGACGGGCTCCGTACGGGCGGTGCCTCTTGGGCGCCACGCGGAACTGGAGCGGCGGCACCGGTCCGTACCGGCGCCTGACCGGCCGCCCGGCCGTGGACGCGGAGCGGCGGGGCGAGGAGGACACCGACCGCGGTGCGGACGGGGACTCCGGGAAGCCCGCCGCCAGGGGCGGGGCGGAGGAGGGGACGGGGGGCCCTGGCGACAGCGGCTCATGTTGGGGCGGGTAGCGGCCGGGGGCGAACCCGAGGGCCGGGAGAAGGCCGAGGCCGAGGTCCAGGCCGGGACCGTAGCCGGTGCCGGAGTCCGGTTCGGTGCCGGGGGGTGTGCCGCGTTCCGGGCCGTGGTGGTTCGGGGGTGCGGCGGAACCGGGGTCCGGGGGACGCGAAAGGGGAGCGCGGTCGGCCTCCGGGACGCGAGCGCGGTCGGCCTCCGGGGGGCGCGGTGGGGCTTCGCGGTGGCCCGGGTGCCCGCGCCCCTGTCCCGCCCGGCTGCCGGCCAGGGCCGGGGCGTCGGATGCGGGGTCGGGGGCGGAACCGGGACCGCCGGGGTTCTCCGTGTCCTCCCGTGGCTCCGGGGCCGTCGGAGAGGTCACCGGTGCCGCCGCGGACGCCGTCGGCGGCACCGGCAGCAGCACGGCGGCGACCAGAAGGCCGGCCGCGATGCGCGCGTTAAGCCCTGAGTACACGCCCCTGCCCCTTTCGTCCGGAGCCACCGGGAAACGTACTCAGCCTCACATGGACCGGCATTTCCGGCATCTCGGACGAATGGGAGTGGGCGGAATAGGGGGCTGTCGGGACGGGCTATTGGGGCAGGTGTCCGACCTGACAGTCAGGCCGTGAGACCGTTCAGACCGTCAGGACGACCTTTCCGACGTGGGTGCTCGCCTCCACGATCCGGTGCGCCTCGGCGGCCTCGGTGATCGGCAGCGTACGGTCCACGATCGGCCGGACCTGCCCGTTGCCGATCAGCGGCCAGACGTGTTCGCGTACGGCCGCCACGATCGCCGCCTTCTCCTCCAGCGGTCGGCCGCGCAGCGACGTCGCGGTGACGGCGGCGCGCTTGGCCAGCAGCGTGCCGAGGTTCAGCTCCGCCTTCGTACCGCCCTGGAGGCCGATGATCGCCAGTCGCCCGTTGGCGGCCAGGGCCTTGACGTTCCGTTCCAGGTACTTGGCTCCGATGATGTCGAGGATGACGTCCGCGCCCTTGCCGTCGGTGGCCTTGCGCAGCTCCTCCACGAAGTCCTGCTCGCGGTAGTCGATGAGGACGTCCGCGCCCAGCTCGGCGCAGCGCGCCAGCTTCTCGGGGCCGCCCGCGGTCACCGCGACCCGCGCGCCTACCGCCTTGGCGAGCTGGACCGCCATCGTGCCGATGCCGCTGGAGCCGCCGTGCGCCAGCAGCGTCTCGCCGGGGCGCAAATGGGCGATCATGAAGACGTTGGACCAGACGGTGCATACGACCTCCGGCAGGGCCGCGGCCGAGACCAGGTCCAGCCCTTCCGGTACGGGCATCACCTGCCCGGCCGGCACCGCGACCCGCTCCGCGTAGCCACCGCCCGCCAGCAGCGCGCAGACCTCGTCACCGACCGACCAGCCGCCGCCCGCACCCTCCGGCCCGGGAAGACTCCCGACGCCGGGGCCGACGGCGACGATCCGGCCGGAGCACTCCAGGCCGGGATAGGGGGAGGCGCCGGGCGGCGGGTCGTAGAAACCCTGGCGCTGGAGGAGGTCCGCGCGGTTCACGGCCGTCGCCGCGACCTCGATCAGGACCTCGCCCTCGGCGGGCTGCGGATCGGGCACCTCCGCCCATACGAGGGCATCGGGACCGCCGGGCTCGGGGATGGTGATCGCTCGCATGACCGCGAGGCTACTCGTCACCGGTCGGCCGTACTACGAGGCGGACCGCCACCGGGGACTCCGGCCGTCCCGGTGGTCTCAGCTCGGTTGACCTGTCCCGGCTGACTCGTCACGGCTGACCCGCACCGGTTGCCCTGTAGCGGTTGACCCGTTCCGGTTGCCCCGTCCCGGCCGGCTCGTCCGGGCTGAGTCGTCCGGCCTCGCTCGGCTCGTACCGGTTCCGTCCTCCTGGGCTCAGTCGTCCGTACGGCGTGCCGGGGTCATGGGCGAGACGCCGCCCGGGAGCGAGGACCGGCCGGAGGCGGTGCCCTGCCGGGCGGCCGGTCCGTAACCGTCGGCCCCTGGAGCGGCGCGGACGATGGTGATCAGGCGGTCGGCGGGCTGGAGTGGGCTCGCCGCGGGATCGTCGTACCCCAGGAGGCGGTGCCCGCGCAGCACCGAGACGACCAGGTCGTCGGTCTCCCGGACCGACTTGCCCACCTCGGCCTTCACCACGGGCCGTTCCACCAGGTCCAGGCCGCTGCCCTGCTGGATCAGGTCCTCTATGACCGTACCGGCGCTGGGGCTGTGCACCGACAGGCCGAGCAGCCGGCCGGCGGCGCTGGCGGAGGTGATCACGGCGTCGGCGCCGGACTGGCGCAGCAACGGCGCGTTCTCCTCCTCCCGTACGGCCGCGACGATATTGGCCTTCTTGTTGAGCTGACGCGCCGTCAACGTGACCAGTACGGCGGTGTCGTCCCGCTGGGTGGCGATGACGATCTGGGCGGCCCGCTGGATCTCGGCCCGTACGAGTACGTCACTGCGGGTGGCGTCGCCGACCACCCCCGCGAGCCCCTCGGCGACGGCCGACTCGATCACCTTGGGGTTCGGGTCGACGATGACGATGCGCTCGCGCGTCAGGCCGGTGGCGCGCAGCGTCTGGACGGCCGAACGCCCCTTGGTGCCGAAGCCGATGACGACGGTGTGATCGCGCAAGGCGTTTCTCCAGCGGTTCAGTCGCAACTGCTCGCGGGTGCGCTCGGTGAGGACCTCAAGAGTGGTGCCGACCAGGATGATCAGGAAAAGGATACGCAGCGGCGTGATCAGCAGGATGTTCAGCAGCCGGGCGTTGTCGCCGTACGGGACGATGTCACCGTAACCGGTGGTGGAGAGCGTGACGGTGGCGTAGTAGACGCAGTCCAGGAAGTCCACCGAGCCGTCGGCGTTGTCGTGGTACTCGTCGCGGTCGATCCAGACGATCAGTACGGTCACGGCCAGGACCAGCAGGGCCATCAGGATGCGGCGGACCACCTGGCGCAGTGGGGCGGCCGGCGCGCGGCGCGGCAGGAGCACGTGGTGGGACCGGCTCTCGGGTGCCTCGCGGGCCGCCGCGTCCTGCGTGGGCAGCATCACTCGGCGCCTCCGGCGGCGGGAGGGGCGGAGGCCGGGGAGGCGGAGGCGGCAGGTGAGGCGGACGGGGTGGCGTACGGGCCGTACGGGGCGAAGCCGGGCCAGCTCGTGGACCAGGGGAGTTCCAGCAGCTCGACCTCCTCGCCGCGCTGCGCCCCGCCGGGCGGAACGACGGCCAGGGCGTCCGCGCCGGCGATGCCACGGAGCATGGCGGGCCCGCTGAAGTGCAGCGGAGCCGCCATGACGGCTTCCTCGCCGTCCTCCTGATAGGCCACCGGAACCAGCCGGGTGTCGTGGGGATGGCCTTGTACGGCGTCGGTGAGCGGCGCCGTACACGGCTCCTGCCGCGGCCGGGCCGCGAGCGTGTGCAGCAGCGGTTCGGCCAGGGTCAGCAGGCCGGAGACGGCGGCCAGCGGGTTGCCGGGCAGGCCGACGAGGTGACGGCGCGGGGCGAGGCGGGCGAGCAGCATGGGGTGGCCGGGGCGTACCGCGACACCGTCCACCAGGATCTCCGCCTCCAGGCGGCGCAGCGTGGAGTGGACGTGGTCGACGGGCCCGGAGGCCGTACCGCCGGTGGTGATCACCAGATCGGCGGTGGAGTCGGTGAGGGCGTGGCACAGCACCTCCGCGTCGTCGCCGAGATGGCGCGGAGGGGCGGTCTCGGCGCCCAGGGTGAGCAGCCAGGGGCCCAGCATCGGGCCGAGCGCGTCACGGATCCGCCCGTCGTACGGCAGACCCTCGTGCAGCAACTCGTCACCCAGGACGAGCACCTCCACGCGCGGGCGGCGGTAGGTGTCCAGGAGGTCGTACCCGGCGGCGGCGGCCAGGCCCACGACGGCCGGGGTCACCAGGGCGCCGGCGGGCAGGAGTTGGTCGCCGCGTCGGCACTCCTGGCCGCGCGGGCGGATGTCCTGGCCGGGGGGCGCGGGGGCCGGCGCGTACAGCCGGGAGCCGGCCGGGCCCAGGTCGCGGACCTCGCCGTACTCGCTGCGCAGTACGGCGGTGGCGCCGAGGGGGATACGGGCGCCGGTGGCGATGGGGACGGCGTGACCGTCGCGTAGCGCGCCCTTTTGGGCGTGACCGGCGAGGATGCCCAGTTGGCGGAGGTCTTCGTCGTACCGCTCGTCGTCGTGTCGCTCGTCGTCGGCCTGGCCGTCGCCGGGCTGGCCGTTTTGCTCGTTGGCGGGTTGCTCGTTGCCGGGTTCGGCGTCGTGTTCGGCCTCGCCATCGGCGGTCATATGGGTGGTGATGCGCCAGGGGCCCGGTCCGGAGACCGCCCAGCCGTCCATGGCGGAGGTGTCGAAGGACGGCAGGTCGGTGAGGGCGGTGAGCGGTACGGCGAGCGTACGGCCAAGAGCCTCGACGAGCGGGGAGGTGACCACCTCCAGGGGGCCGCGGGCCACCTGCCCGGCGACGGTACGGGCGGTCTGCCAGTGGGTGGGCGCGGTTGGGGCGTGAGCCGCTGCGGTATGAGCCGCTGGGGTATGGGCCGCTGGGGTATGGGCCGCTGGGGCGGGCGTTTGGGGGCTGGGCGGGGTCTGGCCGGACGGAATGCGGCCTGCCGGGGCATGGCCGGACGCGGTACGGCCGGGGGCGGCCCGGCTCTTTTCGCCCGGCGGGGGGTCGGGCTGCTCGTAGTCGAACAACGGAGTCGGCCGGCTGCGGCGCCGTCCGGTGCCGTAGAGCTGGATGGGCTCGGTGGGGTACGTGTCGGGGCCACCGGGCGGCACGGATCCGGCCCCGGACGGCTCGCCGCCGCACACCTCCGTGTCGTAGGCCGAGGGGTCGTACGGGAGGGCCGCCTCCGTCCCTTCGTCGTACGAGGTGTCCTCATACGGCTCGTCTTCGTACTGCTCGGCCTGATAGGCGTCGATACCGGTCTCCGCCTCGATGTCGTAGACCTGCTCGAAGAAGAACGGTTCCGGCGCCTTCTTATGACCGGGGCCGGGGCCGGTGCCGGTGCCGCTACCGGCGTCGGCGCCGGGGCCCGGACCAGCACCGGTGCCGCCGTCAGACTCGGAGGCAGGGCCGGAACCGGACATGGGCCCGGGCCCGGACGCGGCCCCGGACGCGGCCCCGGAACCGGTGCCGGCGGGCCCAGGCCCGGGACGCGCCGGCTCGCTGTGGCTGTTGGCCAGCGCCAGGGCGTCGTCGAACTCCGCGTCGCTCATTCCGTACGCTTCGCTTCCGGCCCGTTCCCCCGGCCGCCCCGCTACCGGTGGTTCCGGCTGTCTCCGCGGACCAGCGGTTGGCCAGCTCCGCCACCCTGCCGGCCAGCTCCGCCACGTCCCGCCCCTGCTGGGCGGCGGCGTAACCGACCAGGAAGGTCGTCAGCGGCGCGGCCGGGCGGGCCACGCCGTGTGCCGCGTCCCGCGCGAGATCGAGGAGTGCCGCCGTGTCGACATCGAGTTCGATGCCCAGTTCGGCTTTGGCTGCTGTGATCCATTCGTCCAACACGCTCCCATGCTCCCTGATACGGGCGCGCGCCGCGCTGAGGTCCTCCCAGGTGTCGCAGTCGAAGGACGCCGCGGCCGTACGGTCCTGGACCCTCCGGAGCGCCAGTCGGCCCAGCAGCGCCCGCAACGGCAGCCCGCCGAGGGCGCCGCGTTCGGCGCGCAGCCCCGCCAACTCGCGGCGCAGAGCGGCTGCCCGGTACACGGCCACCAGCGGCTGATCACGCCCCTGGGCGTCCCGCAGCACCGCACCGTCGACCGGTCGTCCCCCGCGGCCCCCGCCTGCGTCGTCCGCCTCCGGCTCCCCTCCCGCCACGGCCTCCCCGCCCTCCGTGGCCTCCCCGCCCTCCGTGATCTCCGCTCCCGCCGTGGCCTCCAGCAGGGCCCGTACGGTCGCGGCGGTGAGGAAGGGAAGGTCGGCGGACAGGACGAGCACGGCCGGAGCGGTGGTGTGCCGAAGGCCCGCCTCCAGCCCGGCGAGCGGGCCCCCGCCCGGCGGGTCCTCGACGGTCCATAGGACCGCGCGGCCGGTGGGACGCCGGGGCCCCACCACGACGGTGGCCGCCGCGTCGGGACAGGCGCCCAGCACCCGGTCCAGGAGCGAACGTCCCCCGACCGACAGGGCGGGCTTGTCCGCCCCGCCGAGCCGCCTGGCCGCGCCCCCGGCCAGCACAACGGCGTCGTACGCGTACCGGTGCCCGTGCCCGTGGCCGTACGCGGACCCGTACCCGTACGTGGACCCGTACCCATCGCCCCGGACAGAGGCACCGTGGCTGTCGTCGGTGTGGTCGCTCACCCCACGAGTATCACCGCCGAAGCCGCGCGGACGGCAGGGGCGGCGGAGACGGCGGGGACGGCGGCCACACCGGACTCACAGCGTCCGCAGCAGCCGGGCGGGCCGCTCCACACAGTCCGCGACGAACCGCAGGAACCCGCCCGCCGTACCGCCGTCGCACACCCGGTGGTCGAAGGTGAGCGAGAGCTGTACGACCTGCCGGACCGCCAACTCGCCCTCATGGACCCATGGCTTGGGTGTTATTCGCCCCACACCGAGCATCGCCGCTTCGGGGTGGTTGATGATCGGCGTGGAACCGTCCACGCCGAAGACCCCATAGTTGTTGACGGTGAACGTGCCGTGCGTGAGGTCGGCGAGGGTGAGCGTGCCGGCCCGGGCCGACTCGGTGAGCCGGGCCATCTCGGCGGACAGCTCCTCGGCCGTACGGGCATGGGCGTCCCTGACCACCGGCACCACCAGTCCGCGCTCGGTCTGCGCCGCGAATCCCAGGTGCACGGCGGGCAGCCGTACGATCTCGTTGCGCTCGGTGTCGACGGTGGAGTTGAGCGCGGGGAACCGTGCGAGCGCGGCCGTCACGATGCGTCCCATGAGCGCCAGAACGGACACCTTGGGCGCACCGGGAACGTTCATCGCCGATCGGGCGGCGAGCAGTTCGGTCGCGTCGGCGTCGACCCAGCAGGTCGCGTCGGGGATCTCCTGACGGCTGCGGCGGAACTTCTCCGCCGCGGCACCGCGCATGCCCCGCAGCGGTATCCGCTCGCCCGCCCCGGAGGCCGCCCCGGCCCGCGCCTCCTGCTGCTGGCGTTCCTTCATACGGACCGCCCGCTCGACGTCCGTACGCAGGATCAGCCCATCGGCTCCCGAGCCGGTCACCTCCCGCAGGTCCAGGCCGTGTTCGCGCGCCAGCCGCCGTACGAGGGGGGATATGACCGGCACCGCCCCCGCAGGAGCCGGCACCTCGGTCCGCTCACCACTGGTCCGCTCACCACTTGTCCGGTCGGGTCCGTTCCGGCGCCGGGACCCGCCCGCTTTCTCGGTCACGCTTCCCGCAGCCGCGCCGCCCGCCTGGGGACGGATCCGCCGGCGACGCGCGGCCGGGGCCCGGGTCCCGTACCCGACGAGCACATTGCCCGACCCGCCGTCCGGATCGCCCCCGGCATCCCGGTCGCCCCCGGCATCCCCGCTGCCACCGGCGACGGGTTTACGGGCCTTACCGGGAGCCGCGGAACCCGTACCGGATGTCCCGGGCACATCCCCCGCCGACATGCCCGCCGACGCATCCACCGACGCGCCCACCGGTGCCCCGGGCGACGTGCCGCCCCCGGCTCCCGCTGCCGCTTCCCGCGCCGCTTCCGACCCGATCGCGACCGTCAACAGCGGTGCACCAACCGGCAGTTCGGCGCCCTCCTCGCCCATCCGGGCGGTGACCACGCCCCCGTACGGGCACGGCACGTCCACCAGCGCCTTGGCCGTCTCGACCTCGACCACGGTCTGGTCGACGTCCACGACCTCGCCGACCTCGACCAGCCACCGGACGATCGTCGCCTCGGTGAGCCCTTCGCCCAGGTCGGGAAGGGCGAATTCCCGCACTTCGGCCATCAGTCCCCGCTCCCCTCGGTCCAGCCCGCCTCCCACTGGAGCCGGGCGACGGTGTCCAGGATGCGGTCCACACCCGGCAGGTGGTGCCGCTCCAGCATCGGCGGCGGATACGGGATGTCCAGACCCGCCACCCTCAGTACGGGCGCCTCCAGGTGGTGGAAGCAGCGCTCCGTGATCCGGGCGGCGATCTCGCCGCCGGGGCCGCCGAAGCCGTTCGCCTCGTGCACCACCACCGCCCGTCCGGTGCGCCGTACGGCCGCGCACACCGTCTCGTCGTCGAAGGGCATCAGCGAACGCAGGTCCAGGACTTCCAGGTCCCAGCCTTCCGCCGTGGCGGCCTCGGCGGCCTCCAGGCACACCGGGACCGAGGGCCCGTACGTGATGAGCGTGGCGCTGCGGCCGGGGCGCCGGATCTCGGCGCGCCCTATGGGGGCGACCGGCGTGGGGTTCTCAGGAGACCAGTCGTCCTTCGCCCAGTACAGGCGCTTGGGTTCGAGGAAGACCACCGGGTCGTCGGAGGCGATCGCCGCGCGCAGCATCCCGTACGCGTCGGCGACCGTGGCCGGGGTCAGGACGTGGAGACCCGGGGTCGCCAGGTAGTACGCCTCGGAGGAGTCGCTGTGGTGCTCCACGCCGCCGATCCCGCCGCCGTAGGGCACGCGGATGGTCAGCGGCAGCGGCATCGCGCCCCGGGTGCGGTTGCGCATCCGCGCGACGTGGCTGATCAACTGCTCGAAGGCCGGGTAGGCGAAGGCGTCGAACTGCATCTCCACGACGGGCCGCAGCCCGTACATGGCCATGCCGACGGCCGTACCGAGGATGCCGGCCTCGGCGAGCGGGGTGTCGCGGCAGCGGTCCTCGCCGAACTCCTCGGTGAGCCCGTCGGTGATCCGGAACACGCCGCCCAGCGCGCCCACGTCCTCGCCCATCACATGGACGGACGGATCCTCGGCCATGGCATCGCGCAGTGCCCTGTTCAGGGCCTGGGCCATGCTGGCGGGCTTGCGTCCGGTCTCCACCACGGTCGGCGTCATGGCCGGTCCTCCTGTGCTGTCCCCTCGGCGTTCGGTTCGCCGTGCGGTGCGGCGTTCGTCTCGGCTTCCAGTTCCGCCCGCAACCGCGCCGCCTGTTCCCGTAGCTGACTGGTCTGCTCGGCGTACACATGTGTGAAGAGGTCCATCGGGTCCAGGACCGGGTCCTGGTTCATACGGGCCCGCAGGTCCGCCGCCATCTCCTCGGCGCCCTCGCGGACGGCCCCGGTGAACTTCTGCGTCAACAGCCCGCGCGCCTCCAACTCGCGCTCGACCAGGGATATCGGGTCGTGCGCCCGCCACTCCTGGACCGCGCTGTCCGTGCGGTAGCGGGTGGCGTCGTCGGCGTTGGTGTGCGCCTCGATGCGGTAGGTGATGGCCTCCACGAGCGTCGGGCCCCCGCCCCGGCGCGCCCGCTCGACGGCTTCGGTGAGCACCTCGTGCACCGCGGGCGCGTCGTTGCCGTCCACCAGGTGGCCCGGCATGCCGTACCCGACCGCCTTGTGGGCCAGGGACGGCGCCGCGCTCTGCTTCTCCAGCGGCACGGAGATCGCAAAGCCGTTGTTCTGGACGAGGAAGACCACCGGCGCCTGCCATACGGCGGCGAAGTTCAGCGCCTCGTGGAAGTCGCCCTCGCTGGTGCCGCCGTCACCGACCAGCGCGAGCGCCACGACGTCATCGCCCTTCAGGCGCGCGGCGTGCGCCAGTCCCACCGCGTGCGGGAGCTGGGTGGCCAGGGGCGTGCACAGCGGTGCGATGCGGTGCTCGTGCGGGTCGTACCCCGTGTGCCAGTCGCCCCGCAGCAGCGTCAGGGCCTGTACGGGGTCCAGCCCGCGGGCGACGGCGGCCAGCGTGTCGCGGTAACTGGGGAAGAGCCAGTCCTGCTCCTTCAGGGCCAGCGCGGCGGCGATCTGGCACGCCTCCTGGCCGGTGGAGGACGGGTAGACGGCGAGCCGTCCCTGCCGGGTCAGCGCCGTGGCCTGCGTGTTGTAACGGCGCCCGCGCACCAGCCGCTCGTACAGATCGGTCAGGAATGCGGCGTCCAGGCGCCCCGCGGCGTCCGTCCCCAGCACGCGCCGGGGCTCCGCGCCGGGGAGGAGGGGGGCGGGGTCGACACGAGGCCGCCAGGCGGGCGGCGGGGCGGGCCATTGCTCCGTGTTCCTGTGGCCGAAGTCCCTGCTGCTGCCGGACTGTTCAAGGACC
Organism: Streptomyces sp. MST-110588; assembly: GCF_022695595.1. NCBI lineage: Bacteria > Bacillati > Actinomycetota > Actinomycetes > Kitasatosporales > Streptomycetaceae > Streptomyces > Streptomyces sp. MST-110588. Next base: position 3,948,994 of record NZ_CP074380.1, on the reverse strand, counting down.
GTCATGACGAGCACCTCCTCGGATGAAGGGGTGGCGCGAAGCGCCGCATATGGGGTGGTGGCGGGCGACAGGCGGGAATGATGCGTAAGGCGGGAGCGGGTGTGCTCTCCCTACCGATTGTTCGGTCGCCAGCACATTTTGGCTACAGGCAGGGTCGGGCTGTGGACAAACGGTTCTCCACAGCCTGAGATGAGTACAGAGCGTCCATGAAGGGGAGGCGGGGCGGTATGGCGGACGAACAGATGGCCAGCTCCGGGGGGCGCCCGCCGGTACGCCCGCTGGACACCATCGACCGGGCGATTCTGGCCATGCTGCGGACCGACGGCCGGGCGTCGATACGCTCCGTCGCCGAGCGGGTACACGTCTCGCGCGCCAACGCCTACGCCCGCATCAACCGGCTGATCGACGACGGCGTGATCCGTGGGTTCACCGCGCGGATCGACCAGGAACGGGCCGGGCAGAGCGCGTCCGCCTACATCACGCTCAAGATCGTGCAGAACACCTGGCGTACGGTGCGCGACCAGCTCAAGGCCCTCCCCGGAGCCGCGCACATCGCCCTGGTCAGCGGTGACTTCGACGTCCTGCTGCTGGTCCACACCAAAGACACCCGCGAACTGCGGGAGCTGGTCCTCACCCGTATCCAGTCGATCCCGGAAGTGCTCAGCACCCGCACGTTACTGGTCTTCGAGGAGTCCGACATCGGCTCCGAGGTGCAGTGACGGCGCAGGGGCCTGCCCTCGACCCGTGCCCCGGGTGAGGGGGGCGGGTCCGCCTCAGTTGCGCAGACCCGCGAAGGCCGTACGGACCACGGCCTCGGCGACCTCCTCCCGGCTCGCCGCGCCACCGCGCCCCGGCCGGTACCACTCCGCGATCGAATTGATCATGCCGAAGAGCAGCCGGGTCGCCAGCCGTACGTCCACATCCGGCCGCAGGTCACCGTCGGCGGCGGCCTGCTTGAGCAGCTCGGCCACCTGGTGGTCGAACTCCCGCCGGCGCTCCATGGCCCAGCGCTCGGTGTCCGTGTTGCCCCGTACGCGCAACAGCAGGGTCACATAGGGAAGTTCGTCCATGAGCACCTCGGCCTCGCGCCTGGCCACATACTCCAGCCGGTCGATCGCCCGCCCCTCTTGCGCGCCGGGCTCCTGGAGGACCCCGAAGAGTCCGTCCAGTGCCCGGCTTATGGCACGGTGCAGCAGCTCTTCCTTACTGCGCACGTGGTGGTAGATGGAGGACTTCGAAATACCGGCCGCCTTGGAGAGGTGCTCCATGGACGTGCCGTCGTAACCGCGCTCGTTGAACACCTCGACGGCGACCGCGAGCAGCGAATCGGGCGTATAGGTGTCGCGCTTGGCCATGGTCATGATTAGAGCATCTAGTGGTTCAGCTTCAAACTGCGCCGCAGGGCCCAGGACGGTCCGTAGCGCCCGTTCGCGTACTGGTGGTGCATGGTGTCCAGCAGGTCCCACACCCAGTAGCGGCCCACGTTCTCGGCCCACTCGAAGGGGCCGCCGGGGTAGTTCACGCCCAGGCGCATGGCCGTGTCGATGTCCGCGCGGCTCGCGATGCCCCGGGCCTCGGCGTCCACGGCGAAATCCACGATCATCGCGACCGTACGGGCGACGATCATGCCCGGTACGTCGTCGATGACGCTGACTTCCTTGCCGAGCGCCTGGAAGAGGCCCACCGCCTCCCTCACGTCCCCGGGCGACGCCTCCGCACCGGGCGCCAGGGCGATGCGGGTCGCGGCCCGGTAGTCCAGCGCCAGGTCGAAGCGGATGGCCGGTCCGGACGTGTCGCCCGTGGCGGGATAGCCGTCGGTCAGGGCCAGGCGCGCACCGCCCGGCAGCCGGATGAAGCCCTCATGCTCAGCCGGCGTGCGATCCCGGGTGACCTTGATGCCGGCCTCGTCGATCAGCTCCCGCAGAACCGCGGAAGGCCCGGCGAGCTTCGCGTGCACCGCCACCGACTCCGGCGCCGGGCAGCGCTCCGCCGTGTGCGGGAGCTGTTCGGCCGCACCCTCCGCATAGTCGTACCAGCCCCGCCCCGACTTGCGGCCCAGCAGCCCGGCCGCCACGAGGTGCCGCTGTGCGAGCGACGGCGTGAACTTCGGATCCCGGAAGAACCCCTCCCACACCGAGCGCGTGACGGCCTCGTTCACATCCTGGCCGATGAGGTCCGTCAACTCGAACGGACCCATACGGAAGCCGGCGGACTCGCGCAGCACCGCGTCGATGGTGGCGGGGTCGGCGGCCCGCTCCTCGTACAGGCGCAGGGCCTCGGCGTAGAAGGGGCGGGCGATGCGGTTGACGATGAAGCCCGGAGTGTCGGCGCTCCGTACGGGCGTCTTCCCCCAGGCCGCGGCTGTCTCGTACGCGGTGGTGGCCGCCGCCGGGTCCGTCGCGAAACCGCTGACGACCTCGACGAGGGGGAGCAGCGGCGCGGGGTTGAAGAAGTGCAGGCCCACGAAGCGGCCCGGGTGGCGCAGGGCACCGGCGACGGCGGTCACCGACAGGGAGGAGGTGTTGGTGGCCAGCAGACAGTCTTCACCGACGACGTCCTCCAGGGCATGGAACAGTTCCTGCTTGGCGGTCAGTTCCTCCACGATCGCCTCGATGACGAGCGCCGCGCCGGCCAGGTCCGCGAGGCCGGTGGCGGGGGTCAGGCGGGCCCGGGCAGCGTCACGGTCCGCGGCGGCGAGCCGGCCCTTGTCGACCAGTCGGCCCAGGCGCGCGGCGATCGCGGTCGCGGCCTGCTCCGCCCGGCCCGGGGCGGCGTCGTAGAGCGTGACGCGGTGGCCCGCGACCAGGGCGACCTGGGCGATGCCCTGGCCCATGGTGCCGGTGCCGACCACGGCGACGGTGCTGCTCGGCGCGATGACTGTCATCAGGCCGCCTTCCTGTTTCGTCCCTGGTGCTTGTGGTGGTCCGTCTTGTGCTTCCGAGCTCGCGCTTCGGGCGGTCCGGGCTGCCCGTCCAAGCCTCGCCCCGACGGGCTTCCAGGCCGCTCGCAGGGGCTTTTCAAAAGTTGTCCACAGGTTCGCGAGAGCCCCTTGCCCCGACCGATCGTTCGGTTACTCTAGCTGCGTTGCCGTTCCCGTCCCAGACCCCGTTCCGCCCGCAGCGCGCCCGTGCCGCGGTCCCGTCACGACTCCGCCGCAAGTTCAGCCGGCCCCAGCCGCCGCCCCTGTTCCCGTCCCCGGTCACCGACCGTGTACCGGCCCAGCACGACGAGGAGTTGGTCATCAATGGCCGCCGAATCAACCGCCGCGCAGTTGACCGAGAAGCACCGCCCGACCCTCGACCAGGCGCTGGAAGCGATCCGCACCCGCGCGTACTGGTCGCCGCACCCCGAGCACCCCAAGGCGTACGGGGAGAACGCGGCACCGGACGGCCAGGCCGCATTCGAGGCGCTGCGCGGCCGGCGCTTCGAGCTCGACCAGCCCGGCACCGACGACTGGACGGGCTCCGAGGTCTCGCCCTACGGGCCGGAGTTGGGCATCACCTACCCGCATCCGGACGTGGACGTCCTGCTGCCCGCGATGCGCGCGGCGATCCCCGCGTGGCGGGACGCCGGCGCCCTGGTCCGCGCCGCGGTCTGCCTGGAGATCCTGGCCCGGATCAGCGCCCGTACCCATGAGTTCGCGCAGGCCGTGATGCACACCAGCGGCCAGGCGTTCATGATGGCCTTCCAGGCCGGCGGGCCGCACGCCCAGGACCGCGGCCTGGAGGCGGTCGCGTACGCCTACGCCGAGCAGACCCGCACCCCCGACAAGGCTTCGTGGTCCAAGCCCCAGGGCAAGCGGGACCCGCTCCAACTGGACAAGGAGTTCAAGCCCGTCCCGCGTGGCGTCGCCCTGGTGATCGGCTGCAACACCTTCCCCACGTGGAACGGCTACCCGGGCCTGTTCGCGTCCCTGGCCACCGGCAACCCGGTGCTGGTCAAGCCGCACCCGCGCGCCGTACTGCCGCTGGCGCTGACCGTACGGGTGGCCCGCGAGGTGCTGGGCGAGGCCGGCTTCGACCCCAACCTGGTGTGCCTGGCCGTCGACCGGCCCGACGAGGGCCTGGCCAAGACCCTGGCCGTACGGCCCGAGATCCGCGTCATCGACTACACGGGCTCCACGGCCTTCGGCGACTGGCTGGAGGCCAACGCCCGCCAGGCCGAGGTCTACACGGAGAAGGCCGGGGTCAACACCGTCGTCATCGACTCGACGGACGACTACAAGGGCATGCTCTCCAACCTGGCCTTCTCCCTGTCCCTCTACAGCGGCCAGATGTGCACCACGCCGCAGAACCTGCTCATCCCCCGGGACGGCATCGGTACGGACGCCGGCCCCAAGACCTACGACGAGGTCGTCAGCGACCTGGCCGCCGCGGTCGACGGGCTGTTGGGGGACGACGCGCGGGCCAACGCCCTGCTGGGTGCCATCGTCAATCCGCAGGTCAAGGAGCGGCTGGAGGCGGCGCCGGGGCTGGGCGAGGTGGCCCTGCCCTCGCGGGAGGTCGCCAACCCCGACTTCCCCGACGCCACGGTCCGTACGCCCGTGATCGTCAAGCTGGACGGCGCGCGCAAGCTCTGGGAGGGCGCGGGCACCGACGCACCGTATCTGACGGAGTGCTTCGGGCCGGTGTCCTTCGCGGTGGCCATGGATTCCGCGGCGGACGCGGTGGACCTGCTGCGGCGAACGACCCGGGAGAAGGGCGCGATGACCGTCGGCGCGTACACCACCTCCGAGGAGGTGGAGAAGCTGGTCGAGGAGGCGTGCCTGGAGGAGTGCGCGCAGCTCTCGCTCAACCTGACGGGCGGTGTCTATGTGAACCAGACCGCCGCCTTCTCCGACTTCCACGGTTCGGGCGGCAATCCGGCGGCCAACGCGGCGCTGTGCGACGGCGCGTTCGTGGCGAACCGCTTCAGGACGGTGGAGGTGCGCAGGCCGGCCTGAGAAGCCCGGCCGTCCAGAGGAGTGCCGTTCTCCGGACAGGAAGTCAGGAAGGTGCTTTCCGGTCTTTCTGTCCGGAGGACGGCTGACCGGTCACTCCGGCAGATCGGTCACGCCGACTGACTGGTCAGACCGGCAGATCGGTCAGGCCGGCAGATCGGTCAGGCCGCCGAGGCCGGAGAGGTCGTCCGGGACGGGCCGGCCCGCCCGCTCGGGCTGTCCGACCTGCTCGGGCCGGCCGGACAGGCCGGTCTGGCCGACCGGGCCGGTCGACGGGCTGTGGGACATCCAGTGGAACAGTCCCATGGCGACGCTCGTGGCCAGGTTGAAGCTGGAGACGCGTGGCTGCATCGGCACCGCGACCAACGCGGTCGCGCGCTCGCGCAACTGGGGGGAGATCCCCTGCCGCTCGGAGCCGAACGCCAGCACGGCGTCGTCGGGCAGGACCAGGGAACGGATGTCCGTACCTTCGGGGTCCAGGGCGTACACCGGGCCGGGCGGCAGTTCCTCCAGGGTGAGCCGCTGTACGGCGCCGGCGAAGTGGAGGCCGGCGCTGCCGCGTACCGCGTTCGGGTGCCAGGGGTCCAGGCTGCCCGTGGTGACCACGCCCGTCGCCCCGAATCCCGCCGCGAGCCGTACGACCGCACCGATATTGCCCAGGTTCCGCGGGTTCTCCAGCAGGACGACGGGCGAGCGCCGAGGGGTCCGCCGCAGCCGCGCGGTGGTCGCCCCGGCATCGGGACGTACGGCCAGGGCCGCGACGCCGGTGGGGTGCGGCTTGGGCACGAGCGAGCGCATGACCCGTGTGGGGACCTGCACGGCCGAGGCGTCCAGGGCGTCGTGGACGTCCTCGGCCAGTTCCGCCGCCAGGGCCAGCGCAGCGGCCTTGTCGTCGGTGACGACATGCCGTACGTCGCCGCCGAAGCGCAGTGCGTGCTTCAGCGCGTGGAAGCCGTCCAGGAGGACCGAGGCCGGGTCCTCGGCGCTCGCACGCCACTGCCGCACCAGAACATCCCACGCGCCACTGTCACTCATGCCTCCACTATCTCAACCGGCGTCCCGACCGCTGTTTCCACCACTGTTCCCACTGCTGCTTCTACTGCTGCTTCCACCGCCGTCCCGATCGCCGCCTCACCGGTCCGAGGGGCCGCCGGTCCGTGCGGGGCGGTGGGGGCCGGGGAGCCCGTCGGCTCGGCCGGCGCGTGCTGTCCGGACTGTCCGGGCTGTGCCGGTAGGCCGTACGGCGTGGAGCGGACGCCGGGAAGGCCGCCACCACCACCGCCGCCGCTGCCTTGCGCGGTGGCCGCCACGTCCGAGAGGGCGGGCGCCGGGTCTGATAGGGCGGGCGCCGGGTCCACCGGCAGGCCCCGGTCCCGGCCCCGGTTCAGCAGCCGGTCGCGTACGGCCGAGATCCGGGCGGCGAGCCACTTCAGGAAGTTGGTCGGCAGGAAGACCGCGTCCGCGGCGACCATCGCCAGCGAGAAGAACGGCAGCCCGAGCAGGAACGCGATCGAGAGGTGCTCGCAGATCATCACGACGAGCAGGACGTTCTTGAGCCGGCGGTTGAAGAGGGTGAAGGGGAAGGCGACCTGTACGGCCACGGTGCCGTAACTGATCAGCATGATCAGCAGGCCGTTGTCACCCAGTGCCTGGGAGAGTTCGGGCCAGGGCGAGAAGTAGTTCAGGTGCATCGGGTAGAAGACCGCAGTGCCGTCCTGCCAGCGCGACCCCTGGATCTTGTACCAGCCGGCGGTGGCGTAGATCAGGCAGACCTCGCAGACGATCACCAGCAGCGCACCGTTGTGCGCGAGTTTGGCCAGGGCGTCCAGTACGGTGCGCGGCTCGCCCGGCGCGTACCGCCGTACCGCCCACCACACCCCATGTATGAGCCACAGTCCCCATAGGGCCAGCGCCCAGCCCATCTGCGGGAAGGGGCCGTGCTCGAACCAGGTGAGCCCGTACACGCCGAGCGACTGGGCGACGGCCAGGGCCAGGCCGAGGACCGACCACAGGATGATGCCGGGCAGGTCAGGACCGGTGCCGGGCCGCGCGACGGCCTGCTGGTCGCCCGCCCGCCGTTCGTCCGCCTCCTGGTCGCCCGCCCGCCGTGCCTCCGCACGCCGAGCGGCCCGCTTCGCGCGGCGGGCGTCCAGCGACCACACCTGGCCGCAGCGGGTCAGGACCAGGTAGATCGACATCAGGTGGATGACGTTGTCACCGCCGTCACCGACGAACACGCTGCGGTTCTGCAGCGAGAGCACACCGATCATGAACAGTACGGACATGGTGCGGGTGCGCCAGCCGAGCATGAGCAGCGCGCTGGAGACGAGGGCGGCGGCGTAGACGAATTCGAACCAGCCGCGGCCGTCGGACCAGGTCAGGACCGAGAAGGCGTGGTTGTTGGCGAGGAGCCGGCGGGCCATGTCCAGGCTCCACGGGCCGTCCGGACCGTAGAGCGAGAGGCGGTTGGGCCATTCCCGCAGGAGGAAGAGGAACCAGGTGGCCGCGAAGCCGATACGGATCACGGCGGTCTGGTACGGGGCCAGCGCGCTGCCGGTGACGCGGGCGAAACCGCGGCCGATCAGGCGCTCGACGCGCGTCTCCTCGGTGGTGGCCGTCTTCGGTGTCACTGGTTCGTCGCCCCCTTGGGCAGGTCGTCGGCGGTGACCTGCCACCAGGGCAGTACGCGGTACACGGGCGTGCGGCTGATCTTCTCGTTGCTCCACGGGGGCGCGCCGACGGCCGTGGTCTCGGAGCGCACCTGGATCTGCTCGGTGCGCCCGCCGGCCGCCCACTCCTTGCCGGCGCGGGCCATCACGATGCGCCGTACATAGCGCTCGGACAGCTCTCCGCGCAGCCCGTTGGGGCGGTTCTGGGTGTCATGGGCGTTGACGAGGAACTCCCAGGCGCGGCGGAGCTGGTTCTGCTGGGTGTGGCTGGGGACGGGGTTGTGGTGGATCGCCCGGCCGTCCTGGGCGGTCAGGTCGGTCCAGCCGGTCGTCCGCGTACGTCCGTCCCGGTCCCTGACCACGGCACGGGCCTGGACCGCGATGTTCTGCTGGAGCGGGTTGGGTGCGAACAGCTTCCAGTTCTGCTCGTACTCCGGATAGACGTAGTCGCCGATCGCGTCCCCGTGCTGCTTGCTCAGCGTGTTGGGCGGCGCGACGTGCAGAAACATCATCGCGAGATGAATCGCCACGGCGAGCGCGACCGCGCCGGCCGCTACCGCTATGACCATGCGTGAGGGTAGCGAGAGCGCGGCCGTCGGCCGCGTTTCGTCCCCGTTTGCCTGCATTCCAGCCCCGTTCCCCAGATCCCGTACGAGTTTGCACCGCCACGGAACCGTACCTACGCCTTCCCACCGGGCACACCCTCACCCGACTTATCCACAGGCTTGACACTCCGCCTTCCCGCGACCCACCATTGAACCGAACGATCGGTCGGTCGGGAGCGAGGGGGCAGCACATGACGACGATCGCGCCGGACGAGGAGGCCCTTGCGGCCGTCTTCGAAGCCGCCGTGGCCGCGGACGAGCGCATCGAGCCACGCGACTGGATGCCGGAGGGCTACCGCTCCTCACTGGTGCGGCAGATCGCGCAGCACGCCCACTCCGAGATCATCGGGATGCAGCCGGAGGCCAACTGGATCACCAGGGCGCCGTCCCTGCGCCGCAAGGCGATCCTGATGGCGAAGGTCCAGGACGAGGCCGGCCACGGCCTGTATCTCTACAGCGCCGCCGAAACGCTCGGCGTCAGCCGCGAAGAGCTGCTCGACAAGCTGCACTCCGGCCGCCAGAAGTACTCCTCGATCTTCAACTACCCGACGCTGACCTGGGCCGACGTCGGCGCCATCGGATGGCTCGTGGACGGCGCCGCGATCACCAACCAAGTCCCTCTGTGCCGCTGCTCCTACGGGCCGTACGCCCGCGCCATGGTCCGCGTGTGCAAGGAGGAGTCCTTCCACCAGCGGCAGGGGTATGAACTCCTGCTGGCCCTCAGCCAGGGAACACCGGCCCAGCACGCCATGGCACAGGACGCGGTCGACCGGTGGTGGTGGCCCTCGCTGATGATGTTCGGCCCGCCGGACGACGAATCGGCGCACTCCGCGCAGTCCATGGCCTGGAAGATCAAACGGCACTCCAACGACGAACTGCGCCAGCGCTTCGTGGACATCTGCGTCCCCCAGGCCGAGGCGCTGGGCCTGACCCTCCCCGACCCGGACCTGGCCTGGGACCCGGAGCGGGAGCACTGGAACTTCGGCCCCATCGACTGGGACGAATTCCGCGACGTCCTCAAGGGCAACGGCCCCTGCAACGGACAACGGATCACCCAGCGCCGTACCGCACACGAGAACGGCGCCTGGGTACGCGAAGCGGCAGCCGCCTACGCGGCCAAGCACGGGGAGGACAAGCGATGAGTTCCGCCGACTGGCCGCTGTGGGAGGTGTTCGTGCGCAGCAGGCGCGGACTGTCGCACACCCACGCCGGAAGCCTCCACGCCCCGGACGCCGAGATGGCGCTGCGCAACGCCCGCGACCTGTACACCCGCCGCTCGGAAGGCGTCTCGATCTGGGTGGTGCCCTCCGCCCAGATCTCCGCCTCCTCACCGGACGAAAAAGACGCCTTCTTCGAACCGGCCGCCGACAAGCCCTACCGCCACCCGACCTTCTACGACATCCCCGAGGGGTGCAGCACCTGTGAAGACCGAGACGCCCGCCTTCGTCGCGGCCCTGTCCCTGGGCGATGACGCCCTGGTGCTCTCCCACCGCCTGGGGGAGTGGGCGGGACACGCGCCCGTCCTGGAGGAAGAGGTGGCGCTCGCCAACATCGCACTGGACCTCCTCGGCCAGGCCCGGGTACTGCTCTCCCTCGTGGGCGACGAGGACGAACTGGCCTATCTTCGCGAGGAACGCGCCTTCCGCAACGTCCAGCTCGTCGAGCAGCCCAACGGCGACTTCGCCCACACCATCGCCCGCCAGCTCTACTTCTCCACCTACCAGGAGCTGATGTACGAACAACTGGCCCAGGGCGATGGACCGCTGGCCCCCCTGGCGGCCAAGGCGGTCAAGGAGGTCGCCTACCACCGCGACCACGCCGAACAGTGGACCCTGCGCCTGGGCGACGGCACCGAAGAGAGCCGTACCCGCATGCAGCGCGGCCTGGACGCCCTGTGGCGCTACACCGGCGAACTCTTCGCGCCCATAGAGGGCACGCAGGTAGACCCGGCCCCGCTGCGCGAAGCATGGACCGCGCGCATCGGCTCCGTACTGGACCGCGCCACCCTCACCGTGCCCCAGGGCCCGCAGCGCGGCGCCTGGACCGCCGGCGCCGGCCGCCAAGGGCTGCACACCGAGCCCTTCGGCCGGATGCTCGCCGAGATGCAGCATCTGCACCGCAGCCACCCGGGAGCGACATGGTGACCACCACCGCCCTGGAAGCGGAACTGCTGGAGCTGGCCGGCTCCGTACCCGACCCGGAACTGCCGGTGGTCACCCTCGCCGAACTGGGCGTGGTGCGCGGCGTACGGGTCACCGCCCCCGGGCGCGTCGAGGTCGAGCTGACCCCCACCTACACCGGCTGCCCCGCCGTGGAAGCGATGTCGGCGGACATAGAGCGCGTCCTGCACGACCACGGCATCCCCGAGGTAGAAGTCCGCAGGGTACTGAGCCCCGCATGGACGACGGACGCCATCAGCGCCGAAGGACGGCGCAAACTGGCGGAGTTCGGCATCGCCCCGCCACGCCCGGTCCTGCCCACCGCGGGTTCCCCGTCCGTGGACGGCGCCCCGGCCCCGGCCGCCGCCGGCCCGCGGGGCACCGCCACCAGGGGCGGCGGGCCCATACCGGTCGACCTCGCGATCCGCTGCCCGCACTGCGGCTCGACCGACACCGCCCTGCTCAGCCGCTTCTCCTCCACCGCCTGCAAGGCCCTGCGCCGCTGCGAGTCCTGCCGCGAACCGTTCGACCACTTCAAGGAGGTGTGATGTTCCACCCGCTCCAGGTCGCGGCGATCGAACCACTCACGGACGACGCGGTGGCCGTCACCTTCGACGTGCCGCCCGAGCTGCGCGAGACCTTCCGCCACACCCCGGGCCAGCACATCGCGGTGCGCCGCGTCGTGGACGGCCAGGAGATCCGCCGTACGTACTCGATCTGCGCCCCCGCCACCGCCGAGCCCGTCCTGCGGGTGGGGATCCGGCTGGTCGACGGTGGCGCGTTCTCCACGTACGCGCTCAAAGAACTGGCCGTCGGCGACACGGTCGAGGTCATGGCGCCCGCCGGACGGTTCGTCCTGGACCCGCGCCCCGGTCACTTCGTCGGAATCGTCGGCGGCAGCGGGATCACACCCGTCCTGTCCATCGCCACCACGCTCCTGGACCGGCAGCCGGACGCCCGGTTCTGCCTGATCCGCAGCGACCGTACGGCGGCCTCCACGATGTTCCTGGAAGAGGTGGCCGACCTCAAAGACCGCCACCCCGACCGGTTCCAGCTCCTGCACACCCTCTCCCGCGAGGAACAGCAGGCCGGGCTGCCCTCCGGGCGCCTGGACGAGGGGCGGCTGCGGGACCTGCTGCCCGCACTGCTGCCCGTCGGTGACGTGGACGGCTGGTTCCTGTGCGGGCCCTACGGGCTCATACAGAGCGCCGAGCGTGCCCTGCGCGCCCTCCAGGTGCCCCGCAACCGTGTCCACGAGGAGATATTCCACGTGGACGCCGACACGGTGAACGCCGGCCCGGTGAACGCCGGCACGGCCACCCCGCCGACCGCGATCTCACCCCCGCCCTCCTCCGACGCGGCGGCCACGGCTTCGGGCACGGCCTCGGACTCGGGCTCGGTGCCGGCATCCGGCACGGCCGCGATCCCACCCGTACGCAGCACGGTCACCGCGACCCTGGACGGCCGGTCGGGTGACTGGGCGGTGCGGGACGGTGAGGCGCTGCTGGAGACGGTGCTGCGCCACCGCTCGGACGCCCCGTACGCCTGCAAGGGCGGCGTCTGCGGCACCTGCCGGGCCTTCCTGGTCTCGGGCGAGATACGCATGGACCGCAACTTCGCGCTGGAGGCGGAAGAGGTCGAGGCGGGATATGTGCTGGCGTGTCAGTCACATCCGCTCACCGAGCGGGTGGAACTGGACTTCGACCGCTGAGTCCTTCGCCGAGCCCATTCCCAAATTCTGGAACATGTTCTACCTTGGCGCCTCGTCATGCCCGGCACGGCGCGTGGGAGGACAGACCAGTGGACTTCACCTTCACCGAGGAGCAGCAGGCCGCCGCCGAGGCGGCCAAGGCCGTCTTCTCAGGCGTCTCCCCCGACAGCGTGCCCAGCCCGGCGCTGACCGCTGGCGCCGTCGCGGACGACTTCGACCGCCCCTTGTGGCGCAAGCTCGCCGCCGCCGACCTGCTGAGCCTGCTGACGGCTCCCGAACACGGCGGCGCCGGACTCGACCCGATCGCGCTCTGTCTCGTCCTGCGCGAAGCGGCCAAGGTTTTGGCCCGCGTACCACTCCTGGAGACCAGCGCCGCGGCCCTCACCCTCCAGAAGTACGCCGGTACCGAGCTGAAGGCCGAGGTGCTGCCGCAGATCGGCCGGGGCGAACTCGTGGTCACGGCCGCCTCCAACGGCCGTACCGGCCACGACCCGGCCGAACTGTCCGTCAGTGCCCGGCAGGAAGAGGGCGGCTGGGTGCTGGACGGCGTACAGACCGCCGTTCCCTGGGCGCCCACCGCCAATCACGTCCTCGTACCCGCCCGCACCGACGACGGCCCCTCCGTACTGGCCCTGGTGCCCCGCCCCCACGACGGCGTCACCCTGCTGGACCAGGTCTTCACCAGCGGCGAACGCTGCGCCGAACTCCACCTCGACTCCGTACGCCTCCCGGCCCGCCACGTGGTCACCCACCCCGCCGCGTGGGAGTGGCTACGCGACCTCCTGGCCACCGGGACCTGTGCCCTCGCGCTCGGCCTCGGCCAGGCCGTACTCACCATGACCAGCCAATACACCGGCAAACGAGAGCAGTTCGGCCACCCGATAGCCACCTTCCAAGCCGTCGCCATGCAGGCCGCGGACCGCTACATCGACCTGCGCGCCATGGAAGCCACCCTCTGGCAGGCCGCCTGGCGCCTGGGCACCGCCCCGGACACCGACGTACCCGGAAACACCGACAGAGGAGGGGAGGGCGGCCTGCTGCCCCGCGCCGCGGACGTGGCCGTGGCCAAGATCTGGGCCTCCGAGGGAGTACGCCGCGTCGTACAGACCGCGCAGCACCTGCACGGCGGCTTCGGCGCCGACACCGACTACGCGCTGCACCGCTACCACGCCTGGGCCAAGCAACTGGAACTGTCCCTGGGACCGGCAGCGGCCCATGAGGAAGCCCTGGGCGACCTGCTCGCCGCCTCCCACGCCCTGGACTGACTGGCCCAAACCCCGGCCGGCCGACCTGCCCACGCGGCCGGCCGGCCCGATTACGCAACCGACCGGATCGACCGCGCGACCGCCCGGCCCGACGCGCCGAACGGCCCGTACGCCCGCGTCCCGAGCTACCGAAGACCCGTACGAAAGCCGGCCGCCCGCTAGACGACTGTGCCGATGCCGCCCTTGCCGTCCGTCACCGGGCGGCCCGCGGCCTCCCACGCCTGCATACCGCCCTCGACGTTCACCGCGGCAATGCCCTGCTGGAGCAAATACTGCGTGACCTGAGCAGAGCGGCCACCGACGCGGCACAGCACATACACCTTGCCGTCCTCAGGTGCCTGTTCGGTGAACTCGCCGAAGCGGGCGACGAATTCACTCATCGGAATGTGCAACGCCCCCTCGGCGTGTCCCGCCTCCCACTCGTCGTCCTCACGGACGTCCAGGAGGAAGTCCTCGGAGGTGAGAGCGTCGACACCGACCGTGGGCAGAGAACCAAAATGCATGGACCCGACGCTACCCGACCAGGCCGGCGAGATACGCCTCGCGTTCGGCGACCTCGGCGAGCAGCTTCTCGGCGATCTCCTCCAGCAGGACATCCGGGTCCTGCGGCGCCATCTTGATCATCGCGCCGATCGCACTTCCCTCCAGCTCGGCGGCCACCGCAGCCAGCAGCTCCTTGCGCTCGGCCAGCCACTCCAGCCGCGCGTAGAGCTCCTCGCTCTCGCTCAGCCGCTGCTGCGCCGGAGCCGGTCCGGCTTCCCACTCGCGCGCCAGCTCCCGCAGCGCCGCCTCGTCCCCGGACGCGTACGCCGCGTTGACCCGCACGATGAAAGCGTCCCGGCGCTCCCGCTCGGCCTCGTCCCGCGCCAGGTCGGGGTGGGCCTTACGCACCAGGTCGCGATAGGCCCGGCGGGCCTCCTCACTGGGACGTACCTTCTGCGGTGGCTGTACGGGCCGCTCCGTGAGCATCGCCTCGGCCTCCGGGAACAGCCCGTCCGACCCCATCCAGCCGTGGAAGAGCTCCTCCACGTCCGGCATCGGCAACACCGCCGCCCGCGCCTCCTGGGCCCTGCGCAGATCCTCCGGGTCGCCGCTGCGGGCCGCGATCGCCTCCGCGATCTGCGCGTCCAACTCGTCCAGCCGCGCGTACATGGGCCCGAGCCGCTGATGGTGGAGCCGGGAAAAGTTCTCCACCTCCACCCGGAACGTCTCCACCGCGATCTCGAACTCGATCAGCGCCTGCTCAGCAGCCCGCACCGCCCGGGCCAACCGCTCAGTAGCCGCAGCCTGCTCCCCCTGACCCGCCCCCGCGCCGGCCCCCTCCGAATCCCCGTGACCGTCCACCGAACCGGGGCCCGCCAAAACATCCTGCCCCTCTACCGCCCCAAGCCCTGCAACAGCACCATCGTGGCCCCAGGACCCGCCGTCCCCCACCGCCCCATTGCGATCATCCGACGCACCAGAGCCGGAACCCACCGCCCCATTGCGATCATCCGACGCACCGAAGCCGGAACCCACCGACACCTCGTGACTGTCCGGTGCGTGCCGGCCCTCCGCCGCACCCTGGCCGTCCTGCACATTCCACGCCCGCGAGTTCGTCACCCGGCCACCCTACGGCCCACACCAAGCCCCCACCCAACCTCACCCCAACCCCACACACTCCCGCCCACCGAACGCCCCCACACCCCTCAACCTCCCCCCCCGCCCCTCCGGGGGGCCTCCCCCCTCCCCCCACCCCACCCCTCCTCCACCACCACCCACCACCACCCACCCACGACCACCCCGGCACCCGGCACCCCGGCACCCCGGCACCCGGCACCCCGGCACCCCGGCACCCCGGCACCCCGGCACCCCGGCCCCGGCACCCCGGCACCCCGGCACCCCGGCACCCCGGCACCCCGGCACCCCGGCACCCCGGCACCCCGGCACCCCGGCACCCCGGCACCCCGGCCCCGGCACCCCGGCACCCCGGCCCCGGAGGTAACGCCCTCGCGGCCCGGAGGGTACGGGGGTTCATCGCGGCGCGGCGCACCGATCGGGTGGTGTGCTCACACGTCGGGTTCGGCGGCTATGCGTCCGCTGCCTATCGCCGCGATCAGGTCCTCGTGGTCCGATTCCGTCAGGTCCGCGTACGCCACCGCGAAGGCGGCCAGCGCCTCGTCCAGCTCCTCGTTCTTGCCGCAGTAACCGGCCACCAGGCGCGGATCGGCACTGTGGGCATGGGCCCGCGCCAACAGTGCGCCCGTCATCCGTGCGTAGTCGTCGATCTGGTCCGGGGACAGTGCCGCCGGATCCACGCTGCCTTTGCGGTTCCTGAACTGACGCACCTGGAACGGCACGCCTTCCCGGCCATGGACACGGCTTCGGCCCTGAGCCTGATAACCCTGATAGTCCTGGTATCCGTGAGAGCCGGGGTGCCTCGTCATCCGCGTCAATGCTGCCTGGACGGTTGTTCCGGCGCCTGTTTCTGCCTTCCTTCCCGTTGGGCCGGTGGCTTCCGTGGTGTTCGCGGTTTCTTCCGCTTCGCTTGCTCCCCTGCCCTCGCCCTTTCTTGAGTCCTTCGTCCTTGCGGGCCTCTCCCAGACGCCCGGTATCGGCTGGTCCGGCACCGTCGTCCACCCCAGCAAGGGATCACTGACGACCTGCATCTGCCGCTGTCCGAGCACCACACGGCGCCCCTCATGCGCCACGGCCGGCACCGGAAAGCCCGCCTTCTCCACGTACGGAGCCAGCGCCGAGGTACGTACCTCCTTCACCTGGAGGACCAGGGGCTCCCCCCGGTGGTCCAGCAGCAGCACCACGTACGAGCGCAACCCCACGCTGCCCGTGCCCACCACCCGGAACGCCACGTCCTGCACCGCGTATCTGGCCAGCAGCGGCAGCTTGTCCTCGGGGAGCGTCTCCAAGTAGCCGGCGAGTGAAGAGGCGACCGCCGCGGCCTCTTCGTCCGGTATCCGGCGCAGGACCGGCGGCGCGTCCACGAACCGCCTGCCGCCTCCCGGCTCGTCTTCCGTAGATTTCGCCGCGAAGCGTGCGCTGGTGTTCTTCCGGGCCTTGGCCGAGACCCGTTTCAGCGTGCCCAGCAGGTCACGGGCGTCGGCGTGCGAGACCAGTTCCTCGTCGGCGATCGCGTTCCAGGCGTCCGCGGCCGGCATCGCCGCCAGCAGCCTCATCGTGCGCCGGTACGCTCCCGCCGCGTCCCGAGCGGCGTCCCGGCAGGCGTCCTCGCCGGCCCCCGCTTCACGTCCTGCCAGGACCAACGACGTCACCAGCCGCTTGAGGTCCCACTCCCAGGGTCCGTACAGCGTCTCGTCGAAGTCGTTCAGGTCCATCACCAGACGGCCGCGGGCGTCGCCGTAGAGACCGAAGTTGCCGGCGTGGGCGTCCCCGCATATCTGCGCGCCGATGCCGGTCACGGGCCCGGACATCAAGTCGTACGCCATCAGGCCGGCCGTACCGCGAAGGAACGCGAAGGGGCTGGCGGCCATCCGCCCCACCCGTATAGGAGTCAGCTCCGCAAGCCGGCCGGCGTTGGATTCCTCGACGACCGAGGCGGCGTCCGGCCGGCCCGCCCCGATGATCAGCTCGCTGTGCGCGGAGCGGGGGACCTTGGAGCGCAGGGCCTTTCCCGCCGCCTTGGGCCCCGGCTCCGTGGCCGGCCCCGGTCCCGCGCTGGCACCCGGCGTGCGTCCCTTCGCGAACCCCGGCACGTACGGCAACCGCGTCATCGCGCGCCACCTCCCCCTTCGCCCTCGCCCTGCACCCTGCGTGATGTCCTCTTCCGACCACGACGGTACAGACAGGCCCCGCCGTCCGGCAGGGCCTGTGGATAACTTCGGGAAGGGGCTTGCGAGCAGGAGTTTTGCTGTTACCGGCCGACAAGCCCCGGAGGGGGTGGAGGAAGAGCCGATAGAGCGCTGGAGGGAGCTGCGGGGCCCGGGGAGGCCCGCCGCTCAGACTCCTACGGCCTCTTCCATCTCCTCTTCGGTCTCGTCCTGCCGTGCCTGCGCGCCCGCGCCCCGCGCGCCGTGCGCGTTCCGCGCCTCAGGAGCGCCTTGTCCGTCCCGCTGCGGCATCGGAACCGTTGCCGCCACGGCCGCCGCCGCGACCGCCTGGGCGTTGGCCGCCGTGGTCGCCTCCGCCCGTCGCCGCCGGGACTCGGCCAGCGCCGCGACACCGATCATCACCAGGCCCACGACCAGCCACAGCACCAGCGTCCAGACATGGCCGGCCAGGCCGTTGCCGTCGAAGTAGACATGGCTGCGGGTGCCCTCCACGAAGCCCGCGCCGTTCCAGAAGGAGTGCAGCGCGGAGAAGAACCCGTTCTGCATCTCGGGCCGGAAGACCCCACCGGCGGTCGTGAAGTTCAGCATCACGAACAGCACCATCACGCCCAGCGTCGTCCAGCGCTTGAGGAAGGTGTGCAGTCCGGTTCCGATCAGGAGAATGCCCGCCGAGTACAGCCAGGCCATGCCCCACAGACCCCACAGGCCGTGATCGACGAGATGGAAGACCGGGCCGGCGAAGAGCGTGCCGATGATGCTGACCACGAAGGACGTGCCGACCGCGAGCATCGCCCGCATCCTGATGGGCAGAGCGCCTCCGGCACCGCCGATCACCGCGACCGAGGCGTACGAGCCGATGCTGAGCGCGACCAGCAGGAAGAAGATGCCCTGGCCGGTCGGGTCGTCCTCGGCCGTCGGCACCACGTCGGTGACCTTCAGCGGCGCGCCCTGGTGTGCCGCGAGCGGCGTGAAGATCTTCTGTACGACGGAGACGGTCGTGTCGGATCCGGCCGACGCGACGATCAATTCGGGCGACCCCCCAGCCGCCGCACCGGACTTCGCAGCCGATGTACCGGTTTTCGTGGCCGCTGCACCGGACTTCGCCGTCGACGTGCTCGGCTTCCCGGTCGGCTTGGCGGTTTTCGCCGTCGGCGCGCCCTTCGGCGTACCACTGGAACCCTCGCCCCCGGCGGCCCCGTCCCCCTTGGCGTTGATCACGTACGCGCCGAAGATGTCCTGGTGCTTGAGCTGGTCGACGGCCTCCGCCCGGCTGCCGACCGTACGGACCACCAGGGCGTCCCCGGCCTTGTCGTTGATCGACTGGGCCAGCACCTGCGCGCCGGGCCCCGAGCCGACGACCGCGACGGGCAAGTGGTGCGGCGAGGGGTTCGCGAAAGCTCCCAGATACGCCAGTCCCATGCCGACGCACATCAGCAGTGGCGTGATCAGGTGTGTCAGGACGTGGCGCAGCGCGGCGGAGTTGTCGGGGCGGTGCTGGTGACCGGTACGTCGGTCCGAACTCATGGGGCAGACCTTCTCAAGCTAGTCGCTCACAGGGAGGTGTCGTGGAATGAGGGGACGAGGAAGAAGGGGCCGGGGAGAGAAGTCACCAGTAGTTGGCTTATACAACTCTCACCACACGTTGTACTATACAACTAGTTACAGGAAAGGCAACCCGTGAGCCACCGAAGCCGCAGAGAAGAGTCCGTGGAGACCATCCAGCAGGAGATGACGGCATTCGCCCGGCGCGCCCGCGCCATAGCGGCGCGTATGCATCCCGAGCTCTCGCTCGTCTCCTACACGCTGCTCGCGCACCTCGATGACCAGCGAGGATGCCGCGCGACCGACCTCGCGGCGCACTACCTCCTGGACAAGTCCACGGTCAGCCGGCAGATCTCGGCCCTGGAGAAGCTCGGTTTCGTCGAGCGCCGCGTCGACCCGGAGGACCACCGCGTACAGGTACTGCACCCCACCGCCAAGGGCGCGCAGGTGCTGGCCGCCGTCACCGCCAGCCGCCGCCAGGCGTTCCGGGAGCGGCTGGCCGACTGGGACGAAGCCGACCTGGACCGCTTCGCGTCATACCTGCTGCGCTACAACGCCGCACAGGAGCAGCTCGAATGAACCGGTCCGCCGCGATCCCTTCCGGACCTCTTACAGTGCCGGCCGGAGCGTTGCGGCCCCCTTGCGGCCGAAGCGCTTCGACCCCTTCCCGGTAAGCACCTACGGCACGAGCGCTTCCGGGGCGCCCGCCTCACCCACCGGCCCAGGCCCCCACCTCGACGCGGCGCCGCGTCACTTACGGAATCGCTCCGGGCACGTCCCACCGTCCGACAGATACCGCTCCGCCCATTTGCCCAGCTCGGCGAGGGCCGGCTCCAGCGCCTGCCCCGCCTCGGTGAGCCGATAGGTCACCCGCAGCGGAGGCCCGGCATCCACTTCCCGCACGACCAGGCCGGTCGCGGACAGTTCGGTAAGGCGGTCCGACAGCATGCGTTCACTGATCCCCTCGACCGCCCTCCGCAGCTCCGCGAAGTGCACGGGTCCGGGCAGCAGGGTCGCCACGATCAGGCCGGTCCATCGCTTCCCGAACACCTCGAAGACGCGGGCCACACCGGCATCGGCCCGCCTGCACGACTGTTCACTGTGGTCCGCCATTCCCCCAGCGTACTACTTTTCCGTTGGGTACTGCGGAAAAGTAAGCTACTGTGCTAGTAATAGGTACGCACGGTTTGTCAGTCGCAGGCCGCAA
Source organism: Streptomyces sp. MST-110588 (assembly GCF_022695595.1). Lineage (NCBI taxonomy): Bacteria > Bacillati > Actinomycetota > Actinomycetes > Kitasatosporales > Streptomycetaceae > Streptomyces > Streptomyces sp. MST-110588. The sequence goes on along the minus strand of NZ_CP074380.1, from coordinate 3,929,112 downwards.
CCGGCCGCACTCGAAGGGACCGCCTGTCATGGCTACGCTCCTGCACATCGACTCCTCCGTCTTTCCCGCGGGCGGCTCCGCCTCCCGTTCGGTGACCGCCGCCTTCCGCAAGGCATGGGAGGAGCAGCACCCCGACGGAACCGTCATCTACCGTGACCTGGCCGTCGACCCGCTGCCCCACATCGACGCCGCCGCCCACACCGCCGCCTTCAGCGACCCCGCCACCCACACCGCCGAGCAGCAGTCCGCCTTCGCCCTGCGCACTCAGCTCGTCGAGGAGCTGGAGAACGCGGACGCGGTGCTGATCGCCGCCCCCATGTACAACTTCTCGATCCCCTCCACCCTCAAGACGTGGCTCGACCAGGTGATCATCATGGGGCGTACGGCCGGTGACCAGCAGTCCGCCAAGGGCACGCCCGTCACCATCGTCACCAGCCGCGGCGGTTCGTACGCCCCGGGCACCCCGCGCGAGAACTCCGACTTCGTCCAGAACTACCTGAAGGCCGTCCTGGCCGACATGATGGGCCTCGAGGTCGAGTTCATCGTCCCCGAACTGACCATGGCCCCGGTCAACCCGGCGATGAAGGACCTGATCCCGCTGTACGAGGCTTCGCGCGACAAGGCCCTCCAGGAGGCCGTGACCAGGGCCAAGGCACTCGCCGAGCGTTTCGCCGCCTGACGGCCCTTCCACACCTGACGCACCTGACACATCGGGCGGTGTGGGCAGGGCACCACCCCCGCCATCGGGCCCCGCCCCGGGCTCCGGCGAGCGCGGACCGGCCACCGACCCCGGGCAGTACGTCACGTACCGCCCGGGGACGCCACCCCGCGCCCCTACGTGCCCAGCCCGGCGTGCCGTGCCGACAGTGCCGCCTGTGCCCGGTTCTCGCAGCTCAGCTTGGCCAGAACCCGGCCGACGTACGGCTCATCGTCGCCTGGCTCATCGCCGCCCGGCGCATATGAGGCCGTTCACCCGCGTCGGCGTTGGCCAACCCCTCACTCCAGCAGGGACAGTCACCGTCCACGCCCGTACGTCCCCTCCCTCACGCCGGCGTGGCCAGTCGCCATCACGCCACGCAGTCCGAAGATTCCCCACAACATTCCCCGTCACGTTCATGCGATCAGCGTAGAGAAAGTTCACACAGCGTCACATCCGCCATTCGTCGTTCTCACCCGCGACGAAAGTCGTGCCTCCCGCTATGCCTTACGGCCTACCCGACCGCCCCTGCCCGCGCCCCCGCTCACGGCCACGCGGCAAGCGGCACGGGGTACACGGCACCGGGCACAGATCACAGGTCACAAGGTCGCAGGCAAAGATCACAGGGCAAGGCGCACGCGGCCACGCCTCCCTCATTCGCACCGCTCGGTCGCCGGCGCCTTCCCCACGGACACCGCCAGCAGCGCCCCCAGGGCCAGCGCGCCCCCGAGCCACATCACTCCCACGGCTCCCCAGCCGTCCGCGGCCCTCCCGCCGGCCAGCGCGCCCGCCGAGATCGCCGCGTTGAACACCGCGACGAACAACGCCGACGCCGTCTCACGCGCCCCCGGTGCCGCCGCCGTCAACCACGACTGCGTACTGACCGACACACCTCCATAGGCCAGTCCCCAGATCACGAGCAGTGCCACAGCACCAGGTACGCCCACCCCCAGAACCGGCACCAGCAGCACCGTCCCCGCCAACACCCCGCTGATCACCAGGAGCGCACCGCGCGGCGACCGCACGGCCCCGGCTCCCCCCATGAAGTTCCCGGCGATCCCGGCCAGCCCGTAGACCAGCAGCAGGGTGCTGATCAGTTCCGCACCGGCCCCCGTCAGCGTCTCCAGGACGGGTCGCACGTACGTGTAAGCCGCGAAGTGCCCGGTGACCAACAGCGCCACCACGACCAGCCCGGTCCGTACCCGTACGTCGCGCAGCAGCGCCAGCACCCCGGACAGGCGCACCGGGGTCTCGGCGGGCAGCGGCGGCAGCAACAGGGACAGCCCGGCCGCCACCGCGCCGGCGAGCACGCCCACCGCCACGAATGCCGAACGCCAGCCGCCCAGTTCACCCATCAGGGTGCCCGCAGGCACCCCGAGCACCGACGCGACCGCGACACCGCTGAAGACCAGCGCTGTCGCCGACCCCACAGACCTCTGGGGCACCAGCCGCACCGCCAGCCCCGACCCCAGCGCCCAGACACCCCCCATGCTCAGACCGACCAGCACCCGTGCCACCAGCATCACGGGGAAGTCCGGCGCGGCGGCGGCCACCGTGTTCGCCACCGCGAGCAGCGTCATCAGCCCGCACAGCACCAGCCGGCGGTCCAGCCGTCCGACCGCGAGCGTCAGGGCAGGCGCCGCCAGCGCCGCGACCAGGCCGGTGACCGTGAGAGTCATCCCTGCCATCCCGTCCGTGACCCCCAGTGCGTCTCTCATAGGGGTCAGCAGACCGACCGGCAGCATTTCGGACGTCACCACCGTGAACGTCGCTGCCGCCACCGCCACCACGGCGCTCCACCCCGTACGTCGGCCCCGCGACGAATCCGATGGACCCGATGAATCCGAAGAATCCGACGTATCAGCGCACCCGGCCGACGCGGCCGAAGCCGCACCGTTCGAAACAGCCACCCCTACTGTCACCTGGGACGCGTCCGCCTCTGCCGTGCTCCCATCAACGTCTACGCCTGCCCCTGCCTCAACTCCTGCTCCTGCTCCTGCTCCTACCCCTGCAATCGAACCCGCACTTGTGCCTGCACCTGTGCCCACGCGCTCGCCCACGCCCTCGCGCCGCACACCACCCACACCTGTCGTTACGCCGTCAAGCTCTGCCATGTCACCAGCCAACGCCCGCGCCCGTACGGGAACAACGCCGAAGCCCTCACCCTTCTATGAGCGGGGCTCATAGATCCACGCGCCCCTCAACGCCGTCCCACAGCAGCCCACACCTCCCACACCCCCGGTCCACCTCCCACACCCCCGGCCCACAAGGAGTCGAGCCCATGAGCAGCGGCCTGGAGATCCGCGAACTGGAGTGCTTCCTCGCCCTCTCCGAAGAGCTCCACTTCGGCCGCACCGGCGCCCGCCTGCTCATCTCCCAGAGCCGCGTCAGCCAGCTCATCAGTGCCCTGGAACGCCGCGTCGGCGCCCGTCTCGTCGAGCGCACCAGCCGCCGCGTACGCCTGACGCCTCTGGGAGAGGACTTCCGTACCTCCCTGCGCCCCGCCTATGACGCCCTGAGCGCCACCGTGGAGGCCACGGTCGCCGCCGCCCGGGGCATCGAGGGCCGACTGCGCGTGGGCTTCCAGGGCAGCGCGGCGGACGACGTCATACGGGCCGTCGAGACCTTCCAGGCCCGCCATCCCGGGTGCGTCACCGAACTGATCGAGATCCCGTTGCACGACCCCTTCGGCGCACTGCGCCGCGCCGAGGTCGACACGGCCGTCGTCCTGCTGCCCGTACGGGAGCCGGGGCTCGTCCTGGGGCCGGTCTTCTCCCGGCAGCGGCAGACCCTCGCGGTCTCCGTGCGCCACCCCTTCGCCGCCCGCACCGCCCTGCACGCCGAGGACCTCGCCGAAGGCCCGCTGATCTCCGTGGAGGGCCCAGCCCCCGAGTACTGGCGGCTGGCCCAGGCCCCCGAGGCCACCCCCAGTGGCCGGCCCATCCCGCCCGGCCCCCGCGTCCGCACCCTCCAAGAGGGGCTGACCCTGGCCGCCGCCGGCCGCGGCGCGATGCTGCTGTGCCACCCCACGGCGGACTTCCACGGGCGCCGTGACCTCGCCTTCGTACCGGTTTCCGGCCTGCCGGACTCCGCGCTCGGCCTGGTCTGGCACCGGGAGTACGAAACGGCCCGTACGCGCGCCTTCAGCACGGCCCTCGCCGACGCCGCCCCTACCGGCCCGCCGTCCTCACCCTCACACCCGATGTGACGTACGACTCACTTGCCGAAAGCCCGACGACAACCCGTCGGCAAGCTGACGACAAGGCGACAAGCCGACAACGAGAAAACCCCCGGCCGGATGTCTCCGGACCGGGGGTCTCATCTGTGCGCGAGGGGGGAGTTGAACCCCCACGCCCTTTCGGGCACTGGAACCTGAATCCAGCGCGTCTGCCTATTCCGCCACCCGCGCATTGGGTGTGTCGTTCGATTCTCTCACGCCTTCCGGACTGGTCTGTCCGGGTCTTGTGCGAGCGCCTGCCGACATCCAGAAGATTAGCACGCTGACGAGGGTGTCTTCGACCGCCTTCCCTCAAGGTGGTCCTCCACGGCCCGCGGAAGCCCTCCCGAGGCCCACGAGCTTCCGCTTCTCCCCTCTCCCACCACCCGGGCCCGCGCATCTGCCGCGCATCTGCCGCACGTCCACCGCGAGCCCCGGTCCCGGGCCGCCTTCCCGGGCCGTCTCGCAGCCTCCGTCCCACCCCTCCTCGCGGCTCCCGTATCCACAGCCCCCGCGGACCGGCTCAGATCTCCCTCACCCACCCCTTCCACTCGGACCCCGCACGCCCCACGCCCCCCTGGTTTCCCGCTCCCCTTCACGTTTCTCCCCGGACTCCCCCCGGACTTCCCCGCCCACCGCCGGCTCCGTCCACAGGAAACCCCCCACCCGGACGCCTGGCGCGGCGGTTGCGGGACACTGTGAGTGGCGCACATCTACGATCGCAGTGACGCGGCGGCACGCACCGGGCACCATCGCTGTGGCGCGGTCGCCGCGACGGACCCGAACAACAGCCGCGACAACAGTGAGCAACCTTGTGAGGGGCGACACTCGTCCTCAAGGCGTGAAAGGGGAACCACCCGATTTCCCGACGCGTGGATACGATCAGTAAGCAGTATCTGGACGACCCTGACGAAGACCGGCCTGACGAAGACTGAGGAAGGAGGTGCCCCGTGGGAGTACTGAAGCGCTTCGAGCAGCGTCTCGAAGGTCTCGTCAACGGCACCTTCGCCAAGGTGTTCAAGTCCGAGGTGCAGCCCGTTGAGATCGCCGGCGCGCTCCAGCGCGAGTGCGACAACAACGCCACCATCTGGAACCGCGACCGTACGGTCGTCCCCAACGACTTCATCGTCGAACTGAGCACCCCCGACTACGAGCGGCTCAGCCCGTACAGCGGGCAGCTCGGAGACGAGCTCTCCGGCATGGTCCGCGACTACGCCAAGCAGCAGCGCTACACCTTCATGGGCCCGATCAAGGTGCACCTGGAGAAGGCCGACGACCTCGACACCGGCCTGTACCGCGTCCGCAGCCGCACCCTGGCCGCCAGCACCTCCCAGGACCACCCCGGCCAGGCGGCAGCCGCCCAGCGCGCCGCCTCCGGGCCGCGCAGCGTGCCTCCGGGCGCCGGTCACGTCAGCCCGCCGCCGATGCCCACCTCCCCGCCTCCCGGGGCGGCCATGCCGCGTGCGGCGCTCCCCGGCGCGGGCCCGCAGCCGGGCTCGGCGGTCGAGAGCTGGCACCAGGCACGGGGAGCGGCCGACCGCGGCGCGCAGACCAGGCGCTGGATCGAGATCAACGGGAACCGGCACCAGATCTCCCGCCCCACCCTCGTGCTGGGCCGCAGCACCGACGCGGACGTACGGATCGATGACCCGGGAGTCTCCCGGCGTCACTGCGAGATCCGGGTCGGAACGCCCTCGACGATCCAGGATCTGGGCTCTACCAACGGCATCGTGGTAGACGGGCAGCACACCACCCGCGCTACGCTCCGCGACGGCTCGCGGATCGTCGTGGGCAGTACCACCATCGTTTACCGGCAAGCCGAAGGGTGAAGCGGGGGCAATGTCAGAGCTGACCCTCACGGTCATGCGGTTGGGTTTCCTCGCCGTACTGTGGCTGTTCGTCATCGTGGCCGTACAGGTCATCCGCAGCGACCTGTTCGGTACGCGCGTCACCCAGCGCGGCGCCGCCCGACGGGGCGGGCAGGAACCGCGTACGCAGCGCCAGGCACCCGCCTCGCCGCCGCAGCAGCGCCGCCAGGACGGCGGTCGCGGCAACAGCCGTCAGCGCCGCGGCGCACCCACCAAACTGGTGGTCTCCGAAGGCACACTGACGGGCACCACCGTCGCTCTCCAGGGCCAGACCATCACCCTCGGGCGTGCCCACGACTCCACGATCGTGCTGGACGACGACTACGCCTCCAGCCGGCATGCCAGGATTTACCCGGACCGTGACGGCCAGTGGATCGTCGAGGATCTCGGGTCCACCAACGGCACGTACCTGGACCGGACCCGACTGACGACCCCGACACCGATTCCGCTGGGAGCCCCGATCCGCATCGGCAAGACCGTCATCGAGCTGCGGAAGTAGTACGAAAATGAGCGAGCGGAGCGAGCGAGCCGCGGCGGTCCACTCGACGGACCCGAGCGTGCTCCCGACCGGAGGGTGGGCAGTGTGGCTCGACGAGACCGGCTGTACCCCGAGCCGACGGGCGAGGTGCGCATGAGTCTGTCACTGCGTTTCGCCGCCGGATCCCACAAAGGCATGATCCGGGAAGGGAACGAGGACTCCGGTTACGCCGGCCCCCGGCTGCTCGCGATCGCCGACGGCATGGGCGGCCAGGCCGCCGGCGAGGTCGCCTCCTCCGAGGTGATCTCCACCCTCGTCCAGCTCGACGACGACGTTCCCGGCTCCGACATCCTCACCTCCCTGGGTACGGCCGTACAGCGCGCCAACGACCAGCTCCGCGTCATGGTCGAGGAGGACCCGCAGCTTGAGGGCATGGGCACCACCCTGACCGCGCTGCTGTGGACCGGCCAGCGGCTGGGGCTGGTCCACGTCGGTGACTCCCGCGCCTACCTGCTGCGCGACGGCGTGCTCACCCAGATCACGCAGGACCACACCTGGGTGCAGCGCCTGGTCGACGAGGGCCGCATCACCGAGGAAGAGGCCACCACCCACCCGCAGCGTTCGCTGCTGATGCGCGCGCTGGGCAGCGGTGACCACGTCGAGCCCGACCTGTCCATCAGGGAGGTGCGCGCCGGGGACCGCTATCTGATCTGCTCGGACGGCCTGTCGGGCGTCGTCAGCCACCAGACGCTGGAAGAGACCCTGGCCCACTACCAGGGCCCGCTGGAGACCGTCCAGGACCTCATCCAGCTCGCGCTGCGCGGCGGCGGCCCGGACAACATCACCTGCATCGTCGCCGACGTGCTGGACGTCGACGGCAACGACACCCTCACAGGGCGGCTCAGCGACACGCCCGTGGTCGTCGGAGCGGTCGCGGAGAACCAGCATCAGCTCAACGACCCCAGCACCCTGCAGACCCCGGCCGCCCGCGCCGCCGAACTGGGCCGTGGCCGGGACGCCTCGGCCGCCTCCCCGGAAGGTGCCTTCGGGCCGCCGGGCAGCGGTGACCAGGAGATCGGGGGGCCGCCACAGGGGGCTTTCGGCGCGTTCACCGACGAGGAGTACCTCAAGCCCGCCCGGCGCGGTAAGTGGATCAAGCGGTCGCTGGTCATGGTGCTGGCGCTGGCCGCCGTGGGCGGCGGGCTCTACGCGGGTTACCGCTGGACGCAGAGTCAGTACTTCGTCGGCGCCAAGGACAACCACGTCGCGCTCTACCAGGGCATCAGCCAGGATCTCGCGTGGATCAAGCTGAACAAGGTCGACGAGGACCACCCCGAGATCGAACTCAAGTACCTGCCGGTCTACCAGCGCAACCAGGTCAAGGAGACCATCGCCGTCGACAGCCGCAGCCAGGCCGTCGAGAAGGTCACCGAGCTGAGCAAGCAGGCGAGCGCCTGCCAGGCCAAGGAACAGCGCGAGAGCGCCCAGCGGGACGCGGAGCGCGAGAAGAAGGAGGGCCAGGCCGGCGGCACCACCGGGCAGAAGCCGGGAACGCCCGGCAAGCCCGGTACGGCCAAGCCCGGTCAGTCCGGTCAGTCCGGTCAGTCCGGCACCAGCACCGGCCCCGGCGGCTCCGCCAAGCCCGGGGTCCCCGGCCAGCTCGGCACCCGTACCGCCCTGGTCACACCGAAGCCGACTCCCACCACCAGCCAGCCCCCTTCCGAGGAGCAGCAGAAGCTGGAAAAAAATTGCAGCACCCAGCAGTGAGGGCGTAGGGGGCCGGAGATCTCATGAGCAGCATCACCAACACGACCACCATCGGCACCATCGGAGCCCCGAGCCGTCGCAACACCGAGCTGGCCATGCTCCTGTTCGCGGTGCTGATTTCGGTGTTCGCGTACGTCAACGTGGGCCTGGCCAAGGCGGGCGAGGTCCCCGCCGGCGTGCTCGGCTACGCCGTGGGGCTGACGCTGATGGCGGGCGTCGCCCACCTCGTCGTACGCAAATGGGCGCCGTACGCCGACCCGCTGATGCTGCCCATCGCCACCCTGCTCAACGGCCTCGGACTGGTCTTCATCTGGCGCCTCGACCAGGAGCCGCAGATCACCACCAAGGCCCTCGGCGGCGCCATGGCCCCCGGCCAGCTCATGTGGTCGATCCTCGGCGTGGCTCTCTTCCTCGGCGTACTGATCTTCCTGAAGGACCACCGGGTCCTCCAGCGCTACACCTACATGTCCATGGCCGTGGCACTGGTACTGCTGATCGCGCCGGTGTTCTTCCCGGCCAAGTTCGGTGCCCGCATCTGGATCACCATTCCCGGGGTCGGTTCACTGCAGCCCGGCGAGTTCGCGAAGATCATCATTGCGATCTTCTTCGCCGGGTACCTGATGGTCAAGCGCGACGCGCTGGCCCTGGCCAGCCGCCGCTTCATGGGTCTGTACCTGCCGCGTGGCCGTGACCTGGGGCCCATCCTGGTCATCTGGGCACTGAGCCTGATGATCCTGATCTTCGAGACCGACCTGGGCACCTCGCTGCTCTTCTTCGGCCTGTTCGTGATCATGCTGTACGTCGCCACCGAGCGTACGAGCTGGATCGTCTTCGGCCTGCTGCTCAGCGCCGGCGGCGCGGTCGCGGTGGCCACCTTCGCCTCGCACGTGCAAACCCGTGTCCACAACTGGCTCAACCCGCTGGAGCTGGCCTCCAACGGCGGTGTCACCGAGACCGCCCAGGCGATGTACTCCTTCGGCTCCGGCGGCATCCTGGGCTCCGGTCTCGGCCAGGGCTTCTCCCGCCTGATCGGCGGCATCGCGCCCAAGAGCGACTACATCCTGGCCACCGTCGGCGAGGAAGCCGGCCTGGCGGGCGTGATGGCCATCCTGCTGCTGTACGGGCTGCTCATCGAGCGCGGCATCCGTACGGCCCTGGCGGCCCGCGACCCCTTCGGCAAGCTCCTGGCCGTCGGCCTGTCCGGCGCCTTCTCCCTCCAGGTCTTCGTCGTGGCCGGCGGTGTCACCGGCCTGATCCCGCTCACCGGCATGACCATGCCCTTCCTGGCACAGGGCGGTTCCTCCGTCATCGCCAACTGGGCCCTGGTCGCCGTCCTGCTGCGCATCAGCGACACCGCACGCCGTCCCGCCCCGCGCCCGCCCCGTCCACCGACGCCGAGATGACCCAGGTGGTCCGACCGTGAACAAGCCCCTGCGCAGGGTCGCCATCTTCTGCGGCCTGCTCATCCTGGCCCTGCTCGTACGGGTCAACTGGGTCCAGTTCGTACAGGCCGATGAGCTGAAGAACGACAAGCACAACCGCCGGGTCGCCATCGAGCGCTACAGCAAGCCGCGCGGCAACATCATCGTCGACGGCCAGGCCGTCACGGGGTCCACGACCACCGACATCGGCGACTTCAAGTACAAGCGCACGTACAAGAACGGTCCCATGTGGGCGCCGGTCACCGGCTTCGCCTCGCAGGCGTTCGACGCCAACCAGCTCGAAAAGCTCTACGACGGCATTCTGACCGGCACCGACGACTCGCTGTTCTTCAGCCGTACGGTCGACATGTTCACCGGTGAGAAGCAAAAGGGCGGCGACGTCGTCACCACTCTGGACGCCAAGGCGCAGAAGGCCGCCTTCGAGGGGCTGGGCGACAAGAAGGGCGCCGTCGCCGCGATCAACCCGGAAACCGGCGCGATCCTGGCGCTGGCCAGCACCCCCTCGTACGACCCCTCCAGCTTCGCCGGCATGTCCAGCAAGGACGGCGAGGCGTTCAACAAGCTGCAGAAGAAGAACAACCCCGACGACCCGACGCTGAACCGGGCGCTGCGCCAGACCTACCCGCCCGGCTCCACCTTCAAGGTCGTCACCGCCGCCGCCGCGCTGGAGAACGGCCTGTACAACAGCGTGGACGAGAAGACCCGGTCGCCGCTGCCCTGGCGGCTGCCGCTGTCCACCCACGACCTCCCCAACGAGGGCAACCTGCCCTGCGAGAACGCCACCATGCGTGAGGCGCTGCGGGTCTCCTGCAACACCGTCTTCGGCAAGATGAGTGACGACCTGGGCAACAAGAAGATGAAGGAGCAGGCGGAGAAGTTCGGCTTCAACAACGCCAAGGTCGACACGCCGGTCCGCGCCGCCGAGAGCGTCTACCCCACCGACAACCGTCCGCAGAACGCGATGGACGGCATCGGCCAGGCGTCCAACCGCGTCACCCCGCTGCAGATGGCCATGGTCACCGCCGCCATCGCCAACGGCGGCAAGCTGATGAAGCCGTACATGGTCGAGAAGCTCGTCGCGCCGAACCTCAACGTCATCCAGCAGCACACCCCCGAGACGATGAGCCAGCCGCTGAAGCCGGAGAACGCCCAGAAGATCCAGTCGATCATGGAGACGGTCGTCAAGGAGGGCACCGGCACCAAGGCCCAGATCGACGGCGTCACGGTCGGCGGCAAGACGGGTACCGCGCAGCACGGCGAGGACAACAAGGACAATCCGTACGCCTGGTTCATCTCCTACGCCAAGACCGGCAAGGGCATCCCGGTCGCCGTCGCCGTCGTCATCGAGGGCTCCGACACGCTGCGCGACGACGTCGCGGGCGGCAGGCTGGCCGCGCCCATCGCCAAGCACGTCATGGAGGCGGTACTCGGCAAGAAGTGACCCGGCTCGCGCCAATACCGGTCGTATATCAGGTGCCGGTGACGAACGGGTCCCTTGAGGCGTGCCGGGTACGGTATGCCCGAACAGCACACCGCCGGACCACACACGGGTGCGGTCGGGATGACGGAGAGGGCTGGAGAAGCTTATGGAAGAGCCGCGTCGCCTCGGCGGCCGGTACGAGCTGGGCTCGGTGCTCGGCCGCGGTGGCATGGCCGAGGTCTACCTCGCCCACGACACCCGCCTGGGGCGCACCGTCGCTGTGAAGACGCTCCGGGTGGACCTCGCCCGCGATCCGTCCTTCCAGGCCCGGTTCCGCCGTGAGGCCCAGTCGGCCGCCTCGCTGAACCACCCGTCGATCGTCGCGGTGTACGACACGGGCGAGGACTACGTCGACGGCGTCTCCATCCCGTACATCGTGATGGAGTACGTCGACGGCTCCACGCTGCGCGAACTGCTGCACTCCGGCCGCAAGCTGCTGCCCGAACGGTCGCTGGAGATGACCATCGGAGTACTCCAGGCCCTGGAGTACTCCCACCGGGCCGGCATCGTCCACCGCGACATCAAGCCCGCCAACGTCATGCTGACGCGCTCGGGCCAGGTCAAGGTCATGGACTTCGGCATCGCCCGCGCGATGGGCGACGCCGGTATGACGATGACGCAGACCGCGGCGGTCATCGGCACCGCCCAGTACCTCTCACCCGAGCAGGCCAAGGGCGAGCAGGTCGACGCGCGCTCCGACCTGTACTCCACCGGCTGTCTGCTGTACGAGCTGCTGACCGTGCGCCCGCCCTTCGTCGGCGACTCGCCGGTCGCGGTCGCCTATCAGCACGTACGGGAGGAGCCGCAGCCGCCGAGCGTCTTCGACCCCGAGATCACCCCTGAGATGGACGCCATCGTCCTCAAGGCCCTGGTCAAGGACCCCGACTACCGCTACCAGTCGGCGGACGAGATGCGTGCCGACATCGAGGCGGCCCTGGACGGGCAGCCGGTGGCGGCCACCGCGGGTCTGGCCGCGGCGGGCTACGAGCAGGATCAGCCCACCACGATGCTGCGGGCCCAGGACCCGGCCGGCCAGACCTCCATGCTGCCGCCGATGAACCCGGACGACGGCGGCTACGGCTACGAGGACCGTGGGGACCGGCGCCGCGGGGGCGGCGGCCAGAAGAAGAGCCACACCTCCACGATCATCCTGGTCGTGGCGGGCATCCTGGTACTGGTCGGTGCGATTTTCATCGGCACGGTGATGTTCAACGAGGACGCCAAGGACCAACAGGTCACGGTGCCCAACCTCATCGGCAAGAAGCTGCAGGTGGCGAAGACCGAGGGCGACAACGGCGGCTTCAAGGTGGTCAAGGGCGGCAGCAAGCCCTGCGACAACGCCAAGAAGGGCGAGATCACCGCGCAGGACCACGAGGCGAACAGCAAGATCAACAAGGACAGCACGGTCACCGTGACCGTGTGCTCGGGGGCCGAGAAGGTCACCGTCCCCGATGTCCGTGGGATTCCGTTCGCGCGGGCCAGCGATGAGCTCAAGAGCAAGGGCTTTGAGAACATCAAGCAGAAGACCGAGGTGTCCGAGCGCACCCCGGGCACCGTCATCGGTCAGGACCCCAAGGCCCAGACCGAGGCGCCCAAGGACACCGGGATCACCCTGACCGTGGCCCAGGCGTCCCCCAAGACGCCGGTTCCCGAGGTCAGGGGCCAGGACTACGCGGCGGCTGCCAAGCAACTGACCGACCTGGGCTTCATGGTCACCAAGACCGAGAAGGAGGTCAGCGACCCGCAGCAGGCCGGCAAGGTGATCGACCAGAACCCGGCGGGCAACACCCCGGCCAACAAGGGCGCCACCGTCACCCTGACTGTCGGCAAGACGGCCGCGAAGATCGCGGTTCCGGAGCTGGCCACCAGGAAGCTCAAGGACGCCAAGAAGGCCCTCACCGACATGGGCCTGGTCGTCGGCAACATCACCGGCGGACAGGGCGACGACGACCTGGTGGTCAGGTCCGACCCGCCGGCCGGCACCCAGGTCGACAAGGGCTCCACGGTCAACCTCACGGTGCTCCCCGGCAACGGTGGTGCGCCCGGAGGTGACACCGGGGACAGCCAGGGCGGTGACACCGGCGACAACCAGGGCGGCGACGACGGCGGCTTCCTCGGCGGCCCCTGGGGCCGCCACCGCCACTGACCCGGCGCGGCCCGCAACGTAGGGAGCCCCGGTCACCTCGCGAGGTGACCGGGGCTCCCTACGTTGCGGGCCGGCTAGCGGAGTTCCTTGGGGGCGGTGCGGTTGGCGTCGACCTTTTCGGTGCGGACCAGCTCGCCCCAGACGATGTAGCGGTAGTCCGAGGTGTAGACGGGGGTGCAGGTCGTCAGGGTGATGAAGCGGCCGGGCTTGCGCTTGCCGGATTCCTTGGGGACGTCGTCCAGGACGTCGGTGTTGTACTTCGAGGTCTCGGTCAAGGACGCGTAGACCTTGTAGATGTACCAGGTGTCCTTGGACTCGAAGACGATCGGGTCGCCTTCCTTGAGCTTGTCGATGTTGTGGAACTTCGCGCCGTGTCCGTCGCGGTGTGCGGCGAGCGTGAAGTTGCCCTTCTTCTCCTGGGGGAGCGCGGACTTCACCGGCTTGGTGTAGAAGCCGGCCACGCCCTCGTTGAGGATGTCGGAGTCGGTGCCCTTCTTGACCAGCACCTCGCCGTTCTTCATCGCCGGGACGTGCAGGAAGCCGATGCCGTCCTTGGTGTCGAGCGCGCCGGGGCCCTTGGGGCCCTGCGCCCAGTTCTTGCGTATCCGGTCACCCTGCTTGTGCGCTTCGCGGTCGGCGAGGACGTTCGTCCACCACAGCGAGTACACGACGAACAGCGCCAGGATCAGTCCGGCTGTGATCAGCAGCTCGCCGATCACGCTGACGACGGCGGCGATGCGCCGGCGTATCCGGCGTGGCCCGGGAGCGGGCGTGGGCGCTTCGGTGCCCTCGTCGTGTCGGGTGGCAGTCACCGCGATGTACCCCTTTTACCTTCGCTCAGCTTACGAGCGCATCCGGCTTGCCTTTGCTTCGCGGTCGCTCCTCGACCATCTTGCCCCACACGATCATCCGGTAGGTACTGGTGAACTCCGGGGTGCAGGTCGTCAGCGTGATGTAGCGGCCCGGGCCCTTGAACCCCGAGCCACGGGGCACCGGGGCGATGACTCCGATGTTCCTCGGCGATGTCTGAGCCAGGGCGCTGGACATCTCGTACGTGTAGAAGTAGCTCCCCGTCTCGACGACGATCTTGTCGCCCTTGGTGAGCTTGTTGATGTAGCGGAACGGCTCGCCGTGGGTGTTGCGGTGCCCCGCCACCGCGAAGTTGCCCTTCTTGTCCCAGGGCATCGCCGTCTTCACGCTGTCCTTGTCGTAGTGGCCGACCATGCCACGGTCCAGCACCTTGGGCTTGCTGATGCCCTCGGCGATCGGGACCTTCACGTCCAGCTTGGGGATATACATGATCGCGAAGCCCTGGCCGGGTGAGAAGGCGCCGGCCTCGCGGTCGCCACCGCCCTGGTCCCACTCGTGCTGGAGGTTGCTGGCGGCGCCGCCCGCCTCCTGATGCGCCAGCACGTTCGTCCACCAGAGCTGGTAGGTCACGAACAGCAGCATCACCACGCCGACGGTGATGAACAGCTCGCCCACCACCCGGCTCACGATCACGCCGGGGCCGGCCTTACGGGCGCGCTCGGCGCGGCGGGCCTCCAGCCGGGAGGCGGGCGCACCCTTCGGCGCTGCCGTGGCGGACGTCGCGGTGGACGCCGTGGCGGCTTCCGCGGGCGTGTCCGGGGTGCCCCGGCGGTTGCGTCTGCCGCTCCGCTTGGCGGCCTCCTGTGCGGCCTTACGGCGGGCCGCACGGCCACCGGTCACCGACGACGCCGGGGCAGCGGCCGACGGGCCCACAGGCGACGGGTCCGTGGGCGAAGGGCTCGTCGGTGCGGCTTGCGGGAAGGCTGCCGTGGCGGCGTGGGACACGCCGGTTTCACATGCATCGGTTTCACGTGAAACAGCGTCTGCCGAGCGGCTCGTGGTGGTCCGCTCCTCGGCCTGCCGCAGTGCCATCGTCTCGTCGTCGCGCACGGGCCCGGAAGCGGGGGTGGACGGTGCCGGGAGGTCCGTCGGCCGGGGGATGCCGAACGGGTTGGGTATGGGCTGCGGCGTCGGAGTGGTCAGCGGGGTCGGCGTTGGCGTCGCCGGTGACAGCAGTGTTGGCGATGTGGGCGGCACCGGCCGCGTTATCGGCTCGTACGTCAGCGGCTGGGTGGGGGCCGGGGGCCGTGTCCGGGACCGGTCCTGCGGGTCGGAGGACGGTGGCTGCGGGCGGGTCGGCGACTGAGACGGCGCGGCTTGCCGGCGCGGACGGAACCACGGCGAACCGGGGCGCTGGACCTCGGCGCCCGCGTGCGAGGCGTCACCTCCGCTTCCGGCAGGGCGGGCGGCCGACTGCGCGGTCTCCTGCCCGGCGGGCCGGCCGGGGGGCTGCTCGGCCCGTCGCTCCGGCTGCCGGCCGGAAGGGGATGCGGCCTGCTGGGACGGGACGGAGGGCCGGGTCGGGGCCGGGACGGGCAGCGGGTCCGTCAGCGGGTCATCGAGCTGCCCGACGGCCGCCTCGAACGCTTCGAGGTCGTCGTACCCGCCACTGGGCCCGGAGGGCGGATAGGACTTCCCTTGGCGCTCGGGGCGGAGGGCGGTCACGCGCCGGCCCTGCCGACCACCGGGGCGAGCCCCGCCGAGCGCTCCACGGCCTCCTGGTCGCCGCACTCCACCAGCCAGTTGGCGAGCATCTGGTGGCCCCACTCGGTCAGCACCGATTCGGGGTGGAACTGCACGCCCTCGACGGGCAGTTCGCGGTGTCTGATCCCCATCGGGATGCCGGTGTCGGTCCAGGCGGTGACCACCAGCTCGTCGGGCACGGTGTCCGGCTCGATGGCCAGCGAGTGGTAGCGGGTGGCGGTGAAGGGGGACGGCAGGCCACGGAAGACCCCGGCGCCCTCGTGGGTGACCAGGGAGGTCTTGCCGTGCAGCAGCTCGGGGGCACGGTCGACCACACCCCCGTACGCGACCGCCATCGACTGCATGCCCAGGCACACGCCGAAGACCGGGACGCCGATGGCGGCGCAGTGGCGCACCATGTCGACGCAGACCCCCGCCTCTTCGGGCGTTCCGGGGCCGGGGGAGAGCAGGACGCCGTCGAAGCCCGCGGTGCCGTCGGCCGCCGTGGAGGCGGGAGGCGGGACATGGCCCGGCTCGACCTCGTCGTTGCGCAGCACCTCGCACTCGGCCCCGAGCTGGTAGAGGTACTGGACGAGGTTGAAGACGAAGCTGTCGTAGTTGTCGACGACGAGAATTCGTGCGCTCATCGGACGGCGGCCATCCCTTCGTCGACCGTGACGTCGTTGAAGGGGAGCAGCGGCTCCGCCCATGGGAAGACGTACTGGAAGAGCACGTAGACGATCGCCAGTACCAGCACGAGTGAAATCAGCGCCTTCACCCATGTGTTGCCCGGCAGATGCCGCCAGATCCAGCCGTACATGCTGTCGCTGCCCCTACTTGCCGATGTCGGTGTCGTTGACGGTGTCGATTGCCCCACCAGAGTAAGGGGCGGCGGTCGGGCTTGGTGGGTCAGCGACCCAAAGCAGCGGGCCGCCCGCGCTCCACGGGCCGCGTGGAATCGAGGTGGGCCCAGACGATCAGCCGGTGGCTGTGGCCCCATTCCGGCTCGCAGGTGGTCAGGGTCAGATACCGGCCCGGCCCGGTGTATCCGGATTTGCGCGGCACGGGATCGATGACTCCGACATCGGTGGGCAGCGTCGTGTACGGCTTCCGGTCGACGCGGTAGGTGAACCACCACGTGCCGTCCGTGAGCACCACGGCGTCTTCGGGCCGCAGTTCGGGGACGTCCTTGAACGGGTCGCCGTACGTCCGCCGGTGCCCGGCGACGGAGAAGTTGCCCAGCTCGCCGAGTCGGGCGGTACCGCGGTAGTGCCCCAGCCCGCGCTTGAGCACCTCGCTTCCGGTCCCTTCCAGTACGGGCTTGGACCAGTTCGCCCCGAAGCGGGGGATGTACATGACGGCGAACGCCCTGCCGTCCTTGTACGGCGGCTGCGGACCGGGCCGGCCCGGGAGGTCCCCTCGCGCGGTGCCGGGCCGGCCGGGGCCGTGACGTCCGTCGCCGGAGGCGAACGGCTTGGCGGCCCACCGGTCCTGGAGCCTGCCGATCTCGCCGTCCATCGCGCTGTCGGCCCGTACGCCGGTCCACAGCAGCAGGTACGCGACGAACAGCACGATCAGCGTGCCGAGGGTGATGCAGATTTCGCTGAACGTCCTGACGACCGACCGCACCGTCATTCCGGCCCTGCCTCCCGCATGTCCCGGCGCGCGGGACTCCCCCGGCGTCAGGGGTGCCGGACGCCGGCGGACCTCCCGGGCGCTACGGCTTCACAGGCTGTGCGTAGTGGAGATCCACTGTGCCGGAATAGCCGGGCAGAGTCACCGTCTCGTGCTGGTCGACTTTCCAGCCCAGGCCGTAGGCGTTGACGTACTGCAGGTAGTTCTGGATGGCGGGCGAGGCGTTGAGCGCCTTGCCGAGGGTCTCGCGGTCACCGACGGCCGTCACCTTGTAGGGCGGCGAGTAGACCCGGCCCTGAAGGATGAGGGTGTTGCCGACGCAGCGCACGGCACTGGTGGAGATCAGCCGCTGGTCCATGACCCGGATTCCCTTGGCGCCTCCCTGCCACAGGGCGTTGACGACGGCTTGCAGGTCCTGCTGGTGGATGACGAGGTCGTTGGGCTGCGGTTCGGGCACCCCGGGAATCTTGGCGGTGGCGTTGGGCGGCGCGTCGGTGAGCGTCACCGTCAGGCCCGGCCCGTCGATCTTCTTCGTGCCGGCGTTGGCTTCCAGGGCCTTGAGTTTGGCGTTCTCGGCCCGGGAGCCGCCGTCGTCCCGCCGCGCGAGCCCGTCGATCTCGTCCCGTAGGGAGGCGTTGCGCTCGTCGTGGGCGCCGTTCTTGTGGCTGCGTTCCTGGATGAGGTCGGACAGCCGCAGCATGGAATCGTCCGAGCGCAGGTCCGTGCCACGCGCGGTGTCGAAGCTCAGCCAGAAGATGAGTCCGGCGAGCGCGAAGACGGCGAGGGTCAAAAGACGCACGGGCCGCAGGTGGCGGCGCGGGTGGCTGCGTGACGGGCGGCCGGGGGAGTCAGCGGAAGTGCTCAACGTACCCTTACTCCTTACGACGCCGCGGAAGCACTACGCTAACGGACGCCCGGGGAGGGACGCTCCCCGTCGCTCCCCCGCCCGGCTCCATTCCCTACACCCCGCCCCCGGCGCGGTCACGCAGCGCATCGACAGGAGAGTTCCTCGTGCCGAAGTCACGGATCCGCAAGAAGGACGACTTCACGCCGCCGCCGGCGAAGCAGGCAGCCAGTCTCAAGCTGAATTCCGGCCGCCGCTGGGTCGCTCCGCTGATGCTGGCGATGTTCCTGATCGGACTGGCGTGGATCGTGCTCTTCTACGTGACCGGGGGCGACATGCCCGTCAAGGCCATGGGCAACTGGAACATCGTCTGCGGCTTCGGCTTCATCGCGGTGGGATTCGGCGTCTCCACCCAGTGGAAGTAGCCGCGGGGCGGCGCCGACGGAGCCGGTGAAGCCGGTGGCGGCCCGCAGCACCCGCAGCATTCCCGGCTCCTCGGCGCAAGTACTGCCCAAGGCCATCCACACCGTTATCCACAGCCGGGGAAAACTTCAGAAGATCTGTGGATAACTTCCTGTGGGTTGACACCGGTGTGACCGGCGGCTCACCTCGCGAGCCGCCGCCACCCCTTGCCCTGCTTGGGGAAACGCAGGTCAGTGCGATGCGGAACGCATGTTCCCCACAACCTGCGCAAGATCCGCCACTCGCTGTGGACAACTCAGCGATTCGGCCCGCACGACCGGGGTTCACGGCACCGGGCCCCGGGGCACCGAGCCAGGTCACCGGGCCGGGCCGCAGGCCCTCAGGTCATCAGTCCCGCCGTCCCGCTCAGCAGATGAGCGGTCCACACCCACACCACCGCGATGATCGCCACCAGCACCACCGCACAGGTTCCTACCTGCACCAGCGTCCGCCGCTCGCGGGGCGCGTGCACCATGCCGTACGCCACCGCCGCGCCCACCACCAGGCCACCCACATGGGCCGACCAGGCGATGTTCGGCCACAGGAACGTGAAGGCCAGGTTGAGGCCGAGCAGGATCAGGACCGGCTTCATGTCGTAACGCAGTCGGCGCAGCAGTACGGCGGTCGCGCCGAGCAGGCCGAAGATCGCGCCCGAGGCGCCCAGCGAGGGCTCGTTCTGGGCGGCGAGCACGTAGGACAGGGCGCTGCCGCCCAGCCCGGAGAGCAGGTAGAGCGCCAGATAGCGGACCCGGCCGAGAGCCGCTTCCAAAGAGGGGCCCAGCCACCACAGCGAGAGCATGTTGAACCCGATGTGCATGATCTGCTGGTGCAGGAACATCGCGGTCAGCAGGCGGTACCACTCGCCCTCGGCGACACCGACGAGCTTGAACTGACCCGGGTCCCAGGCCAGGGCAAGCATGTCCAGGTCACCGACGACGTCCTGGCCGGCGTCCCCGAAGAGGCCCTGCTGCGCAGCGAGGACCAGCACGAAGAAACCCAGGTTGAGACCGATGAGGATCTTGGTCACCAGGGCGGGGGTGGCGGTGAGCGCGCCGCCCGCGACCGTACGGGGGACCGCGGCCCGCGGTGCGTGGCCCGTACCGCTGCCACCGCGTACGCAGTCCGGGCACTGGAAGCCGACCGAGGCGCTGACCATGCACTCGGGGCAGATGGGCTTCTCACAGCGGGTGCAGCGGATACCGGTCTCCCGGTCGGAGTGGCGGTAGCAACCGGGCAGGCCGCTGCCTTCCTTCGCGTCCCGCGGCTCCTGCGGGCTGCCTGGCACCTGGTCCATCGGTCGTCGGTCCCCTCGGTCCCTCGTCCTGTGCGTACGGGTGTCCTGTGCGTACGGATCTCACCGCAGCGCGCCACCTCGGCACCGCCCCCGGCCCCGCTCCGTTTCGTTCCGCTCCACGGCGTGCAACAGCTTCGCGCCCCACCCGATCTACGACCAGGCAGGGCGCGATGGTTCCCGGTACGACCGACGGCAGACGGCAGACAGCAGACGGCAGACGGCCGTACCGGACCGGACGACCGGCCTCAGCGGTTCTCGATGACGACCGACTCGATCACGACGTCGTTGACGGGACGGTCGGTCCGCGGGTTGGTCTGGGTAGCGGCGATGTCGTCCACGACCTTCTTGCCGGCGTCGGTGGCGACCTCACCGAAGATGGTGTGCTTGCCGGTCAGCCACGTGGTCGGGGCGACCGTGATGAAGAACTGCGAGCCGTTGGTGCCCGGGCCGGCGTTGGCCATGGCCAGGAGGTACGGCTTGTTGAAGGAGAGGTCCGGGTGGAACTCGTCCTTGAACTCGTACCCCGGACCACCGGTGCCGTTGCCCAGCGGGTCACCGCCCTGGATCATGAAACCGCTGATCACCCGGTGGAAGACCGTGCCGTCGTACAGCTTGGCGGTGGACTTCTTGCCGTCCTTGGGGTTGGTCCACTCGCGCTCGCCCTTGGCGAGCTCGACGAAGTTCTTCACTGTCGTCGGGGCGTGGTTCGGCAGAAGCCGGATCTCGATGTCGCCCCGGTTGGTCTTCAGGGTGGCGTAGAGCTGCTCAGCCACGATCTACCTTCCATAAGTCTGCACTGACGGTTCCCGATCCTCGCACGGACCGGCCCGTTCGTCCCCCGGCCACCGCCTCGGTACGCGCTTCGCACAATTTCTTCCCGCCGGGAATCCGGCGGGAATCCGACCGGAAGCTGATCAAAAGCTGATCACAAGCCGACCGAAAGCCGCAGGAAACCAACAGGAAGCTGTCGGGAAGCCGTCAGGAATCCGACGCGCAGGGGAGGAGTACATGGCCGGTACGGGGCCACTCGTCCCATGAGAACAGGGACCAGTACCGGCCGAACCGGCGCGCGCGGCGACGAACCGTGGCATTGTCGTCAGAAGGCTCCGATGGCTCCGTAAGGTCCCCAATGACCCGGATGCCCGCTCGCACATGCCGTACCAGGCATGAGCAGGCATGATCTTCAACCGGGTGGACAGGCGAGGAACAAGACGTTGGGGGACGGCCCCGAGCCCCCGGACACGCCACCGAGGAGGAGGATCCCGTGACCCGCAAGGACAGCGTGCGCGCCGCGACCGTTTCGGCCAAGGACAGCGTGCGGCACGCCGCGGAGGTGGTGGCTCCGTATGCCGGCACGGCCAAGGACACCGCCGTTCACTACGCGCACGAGGCTCGAACGCGGCTGGCACCCAAGGTCGCCGAGGCTGCTCACCAGGCCCGCAACCAGTACGACGCCCACGTACAGCCGCGCATCGAGCACGCGCGTGGCGCGCTGCCCCCCAAGGTGGACGCGGCGGCGGCCCGGGCGGCGAAGATGACCCGTAAGGCCGCGCGTCAGGCCGCCGACTACACGGCACCTCGCGTGGAGCACGCCGTCCACAGCGCGCGTGCCGCCGCCGAACCGGTACGGGAAGAAGCCCTGGCCCGCGGTACGGCGGCGCTGGCGGCGCTGCGCGGACAGGTGTCGGCCGCCGAGATCGAAAAGCTCGTCAAGAAGCACCGGCGCCGGGCCCGGGCCGGACGGCTGGCCAAGCGCCTGGCGGTGCTGACCGTGCTGGCCGGCGGCGCGGTCGTCGCGTGGAAGTGGTGGGACAAGCAGGCCAACCCGGACTGGCTGGTCGAGCCGCCCGCCCCCACCGAGGTCAACGACCGGGCGACGCTCTCCGCGGTGGACGGCAGCGCGGAGGCGGCGGTTCTGGACCCGGAGGTGCAGGCCAAGCAGGCCGAGGCGGAGGCCGAGCCCGAGCAGCGCGGTGGCACGCCCTGACGTCCCGGACTTCGTGACGTTCCTGACGCCCCAGGCGTTCCTGACGCCCCAGACGCCCTAAGCGTCCCTGACGTCCCCCATGACGGACGGGGTCTGAGGACAGAAGTACGACGGCCGTGTTGTCGTCCCGTACCCACGATGACGGGGGTACAGGACGACAACACGGCCGCGTCGTGCGACGGACCGCCCACCGCTTGCGCGTCAATGTCCAGCCGTATTGAGCGTCCCGCAAGGCCGCAGGACGCTTCCCCTCCTGTTTCCACTTGCTGTGTGCGTCGCGCCCCGGGAATTCTTCCGACGGCTTCCCTGGACCGGCTTCTTCGACCGGCTTCTTCGACCGGCTTCCTTCCGGTGCGACATCCGGCCGCTCCGGTGACGGGCTTTCGTGAGTCGGCGGAAGGCTTGTGCCGCGAAGGACATCATTTCCCGCATCGCCGAGTTCTCCTTCAGGACGACATGGGGCTCCCGCGGGCCACCCGGCCACGCGGGAGCCCGGTAGCGCGGGCCTCCGGCCGTACGGTCCCGTGATCGTGCGGCCGTACGATCACGCGGTCGCGTCTGCGCAGTTGGCCGGCCCGCTCGCTCGGGAGCAGGCGGTGCCGCGCCGTCGACGATCCGGCGGCCAGGGCGCGCCGCCGACGGCAAGGAACTGTAGCCAGCGTTTATGAGACATTTTCTTAGATTTCCGTCACCAGCCCTCCACCCATCAAGCAAACCGGCCTTTTACGCAGAGTTGGCAAAAGGACCAGAACCGAGCCCGCGTGAGGCGCCTCTTGTACGGGCGGACGTCCCGTAGGACATCCGCCCGTATTCACGTTGAACCAAAGGCTCTCGATGTCCTTGTCCTCTCTGCCTTCCTCCCGCGATCCCGTGGAAGCACCGTCCGGCATAACCGCCCCGTCGGGTGTGCCCGGCCAGCCCGCCGCCTCCGACGCCTCCGACACCTCCGACGGCCCCGACGCGGCGATATACCGGGGAGCGCCGGCCCATCCGCCACGGACGCTGCTCGATGTCCTGGAAGCCACCGTGACCGCCCACGCGGACGCGCCGGCCCTCGACACCGGGGAGGAGGTGATCGACTACCGCACTCTGTGGGCGGAGGTCGGCCGACGCGCAGAGCGTCTGGCGGCGCACGGCATCGGCCCCGGCGACCGGGTCGGGATCCGGGTCGCCTCCGGTACGGCGGAGCTGTATCTGTCCATCCTGGCCGTGCTGCGCAGCGGTGCCGCCTACGTTCCGGTCGACGCCGACGATCCTGAGGAGCGGGCGGCCTCGGTCTTCGGTGAGGCGGGGGTGTGCGCGGTTCTCAACGGCGCCGCCGAGCCGCTGCTGTCGGGCCCGGTCGGCGACTACCCGCCGCCGTCGTCGTCCGACAGGAGCGCACCGTCGACCGACGGAAGCGCCCCGCCCCGTACTCCCTCCACGGACGACGACGCGTGGATCATCTTCACCTCCGGCTCGACCGGCGCACCCAAGGGCGTCGCCGTCACCCACCGAGCCGCCGCGGCCTTCGTGGACGCCGAGGCGGAGCTGTTCCTGCGCGGCGACCGGCCACTGGGCCCCGGTGACCGGGTGCTGGCCGGGCTGTCCGTGGCCTTCGACGCCTCCTGCGAGGAGATGTGGCTGGCCTGGCGGAGCGGCGCGTGTCTGGTGCCGGCATCGCGCTCGCTGGTGAGGGCGGGCCACGAGCTGGGCCCGTGGCTGGTCGAGCGGGGCATCACGGTGGTCTCCACGGTGCCGACGCTGGCCGCGCTGTGGCCGGACGAGGCCCTGGCCGCCGTACGGCTGCTGATCGTCGGCGGTGAAGCCTGCCCCGCCGGGCTCGTGGAGCGGTTCGCCACCCCGGGCCGGGAGATGTGGAACACCTACGGGCCGACCGAGACCACGGTCGTGGCGTGTGCCGAACGCCTGCTGCCGCAGGAGCCGGTACGGATCGGGCTCCCCCTGGACGGCTGGGACCTGGCGGTCGTCGACGCCGACGGTACGCCGGTTCCGTACGGCGCCCAGGGCGAGCTGATCATCGCGGGCGCCGGCCTGGCCCGCTATCTCGACCTGGCCAAGGACTCGGAGCGCTTCGTGCCCTGCCCGGCGCTGGACGCACGGCGCGCCTACCGTACGGGGGACCTGGTACGGGCCGAACCCGAGGGCCTGTTCTACGTCGGACGCGCCGACGACCAGGTCAAGGTGGGTGGCCGGCGGATCGAACTGGGCGAGATCGACGCGGCGCTGGCCGATCTGGACGGTGTCCGGAGCGCGGCTGCCGCGGTGCGCACCACGCCGTCCGGGGGCCGGATCCTGGTCGGGTACGTCGTACCGGAGACCCGTACGGCCACCGGTTCCGACACCAAAACAGGCAAAAGCACCAGAACAGGCAAAGGCGCAGGAACCACAACAGGCACAGAAACCGGTTTCCGCCCCGACCTGGCCCGCAAGGTCCTGGCGGACCGGCTGCCCGCCGCGCTGGTGCCCGTACTGGCCGAGGTGGCCGAGCTGCCCACCCGTACGTCAGGAAAAGTGGACCGCGACGCGCTGCCCTGGCCGCTGCCCGCCGCGGCGACGGACCGGACGGGCACGGACGCGTCCCCGGACGCGCACCGGTCCGGCGGACCGGACGCGGACGCGGGGGAAGACGGCTCGCGCGACGGACTCACCGGCACCGCCGCGCGGCTCGCCGATGCCTGGCAGGAGCTGCTGGGCGTACGGCCCGGCGCGGACAGCGACTTCTTCGCCCTGGGCGGCGGCAGTCTCAGCGCCGCCCAACTGGCCTCCAGGCTGCGCGCCGACCACCCCGGCGTCTCGGTGGCCGATCTCTACCGCCGGCCGGTCCTGCGTGACATGGCCGCTTACCTGGACTCGCTGACCGCCGAACAGTCGGCGGACGGTGGCCAGGACGGACAGGGCAGCGTGGCAGCCCACGGCGGTACGGGGCATCCGGACGCCGGGCCCGCCCGCTCGGGCCCGGCCCGCCGTGAGCCGTCGTCCGGCGCCGAAGCGGTCCGGCCGGTACCGCGCCGCACCGGCGCCGTACAGATGCTCATCCAGCTCCTCCTGTACGGCGTGGCCGGCCTGCGCGGCGCGGTCGCCCTGGCCGCCGCCGACAACGTGTTGTGGCTGCTGGCCCCGCAGACCTGGGTGCCGCACACCTCCTGGTGGCTGGTGATCGTCGGCTGGCTGGTGCTGATGAGCGCCCCCTCCCGGTTCGCCATCGGCGCGTTGGCCGCCCGCGCGCTCACCCGCTCCATCACCCCGGGCGCCTATCCGCGCGGCGGACAGGTGCACATGCGGCTGTGGGCAGCCGAGCGGACGGTGGCGGCGTTCGGTGTGCCCGCGCTGCTGGGTACGCCGTGGGCGCGGCTGTACGCACGGGCCCTGGGCTGCCGGGTGGGTGCCGATGTGGCGCTGCACGCCATGCCCCCGGTGACCGGCCTGGCCGAACTGGGCGAGCGCGCGAGCGTGGAGCCCGAGGCCGACCTGTCCGGCTGGTGGCTGGACGGGGACGTGCTGCGGGTCGGGTCCGTGAGCGTGGGGGCGGGTGCCCGGGTGGGCCACCGCTCGACGCTGCTGCCCGGCGCCGCGCTGGGCCCGGGCGCCGAACTGGCCCCCGGCGGCTGCCTGGGCGGGACCGTACCGGCTCACGAGGTCTGGGAGGGGTCGCCCGCCCGGCCCGCCGAGGGCAACGCCCGTACGGCGGGCACCGCCTGGCCCGATGCCCGCCCGGCCCACTCCCGCCTGTGGACCGCCGCGTACGGCCTGACGCTGGCCGGACTGCCGGTGCTGCCGCTGCTGGCCATGCTGCCCGCGCTCGCCGGCGTCTACTGGCTGGTGCGCGACTGTACGACGCTCCACGACGCGGCGCTGCGGCTGTTCGCCGCCGCACCCGTGATCGCCGTCGTCACGACGCTGTGCTGGATCCTGCTGGTCGCGGCCGTGGTCAGGATGCTGGGACGCGGCATACGGCCCGGTACGTACCCGGTGCGCGGGCCGGTGGCCTGGCGCGCCTGGCTGGTCACCCGGCTGCTGAACGGCGCCCGGAGCAGTCTCTTCCCGATCTACGCGAGCCTGGCCACCCCGCTGTGGCTGCGGCTGCTCGGCGCCCGGGTCGGCCGGCACGCCGAGATCTCCACCGTGCTGCCGCTGCCGTCCCTGCTGAGCGTGGCGGACGGCGCCTTCCTTGCCGACGACACGCTGGTGGCCCCGTACGAACTGCGCGGTGGCTGGCTGCGGCTGGGCACCTCGCACATCGGGCGGCGGGCGTTCGTCGGCAACTCGGGGATCGTCGGCCCGGACCGCGAGGTCCCGGACCAGGCCCTGATCGGCGTGCTGTCGGACGCGCCGGAGCGCAGCGAGCCCGGCTCGTCCTGGCTGGGGCGGCCCGCGCTGCCGCTGCCGCGCACCCCCTCGTCCGCCGACCCCGGCCGTACCTTCGAGCCGCCGCGCAAGCTGGTGCTGGCGCGGGCGGCCGTCGAGTCCTGCCGGGTGCTGCCGCTGATGTGCTCGATGACGCTGGCCGAGGCGGTGTTGGTCGGTGAGCAGGGCGCGCTCAAGGCCGGCGGGATCGGGCTGGCGGCATTGATGGGCGCCCTCCTGCTGCTGGCCGCCGGGCTGCTGGCCCTGCTGACCGCGACCGCCGCGAAGTGGCTGCTCGTCGGCCGCTTCCGCACCGGTGAACATCCGCTGTGGTCCTCGTTCGTGTGGCGCAACGAGCTGTACGACACCTTCGTGGAGTCACTGGCCGTGCCGTGGATGGCCGGCGCCTTCACCGGCACGCCCGTACTGAACTGGTGGCTGCGCAGCCTGGGCGCCCGGATCGGGCGCGGCGTGTGGTGCGACACGTACTGGCTGCCGGAGACCGACCTGATCACGCTCGGGGACGGCGTCAGCGTCAACCGCGGCTGTGTCCTGCAGACGCACCTGTTCCACGACCGGATCATGCGGCTGGACACCGTCCATATGGCGGCGGGCTCTTCCCTGGGCCCGCACGGCATCACGCTGCCCGGCACCACGGTCGGCGAACGCGCCGCCATCGGCCCGGCGTCACTGGTCATGCGCGGCGAGAGCGTACCGGCCGGCACACGATGGGCAGGCAACCCGATCGCCGGCGAACGCCCGGCCGCGGTGACCCCACCGGCCACCGGCACACCGGCACCCCTGCCACCGGCCGCCGCAAGCACCGGGGCCGGCAGCACCCGGGCCGCCGAGGCACACCCGGCCAGGTGACCTGACCAATCGGACGCGGGGCGGCACACACCACCGCCGCCCCGCGATCCGCCGCCCCTTCTCCCTCAAGCCCCCTCAAAGCGGTCCTGTCGAGCTGACCGATGTGTCCGGCCAGTCCAACGTGCTCGGCGTCGGCTTCCAGGACCGACAGGACCGGCGCCCACAGCCTGGTCTCGGGCTCGAAGTGCGCGCGGTGGATCAGTGCGGACACCTGCCGGTTTCCCGACAGCGCCAACAACGTCGGGTGATCCAGCACGAGATGGTGCTGGATCACCCGGCGACATCCCGCTGCGGCCGGGCAAAGGCTCCTCGGAGCTTCCACCCCATGGCCGCGCTCTCCTCATCGCTCACCTCGACGCCGAAGTGGTCCGCCAGATACGCGCGCGTCCGCTCCGCCCGCTCCCGCCGTTCCTCGTCGGTCAGCGTGGTCTCCGCGAACTCCTGCACCAATGAACGGATCGACGTCCCCCGCGACTCGGCGATGACCGCCAGACGGTCCCGCACCTCGGCAGGCACACGGATCATGGCATCAGACATGGATGAAGTATGCGTCCGCGTATACAGCCCCCACAGGTGAATCGGCCGCCCCCTGCTTTCGCTGTGGCACGAAGCGTGTCGCCGCCAGCGGTCATGCGCACACAACGCGCTCAACAGCCAGGAACACCAACCGCATTCAAACGGCAACGAGCCGGACCCGGTCTCCGCACAGCTTGGTCATGTCATCGATGTCCGAGGTCAGCATCACCACCGGGCGCTGCTGGCGCAGAGCCGTCCCGGCCACGGCCGCGTCGATGGCGTACTTCTGGCCGTGCAGACCGGCCGCCATCAGCAGTGCCGAAGCCGCCTTCGCCTCCTCGTCCCCCACCGCGACCACCCGCAGCCCCGACAGCAGCCACCGCAGCCGGGCCTTGTCGGTGCGGGCATGCACGGCCTCGATGATGGTGAGCGCACAGATCACCACATCCATGCCCCGCCGCCGCGCCTCCGCAACCAGTGCGACCGCTTGCTCGTCATCCCTGAGCAGCTTCGACAGGCCCTCGCTGTCCAGGACCAGGGTCCCCGCATGAGTCAGCTTGCGGCGGGCCACTGCTCTTCCTCAGCGAACACCTCGTCGAAGACCATCCGCGCCCGCTCCTGCGCCTGCTCCGAAACCGGGCCCTTGCGCCGCTCGTAGTCGGTCAGGTACTCGTCCAGAACTTGACCGCGCAGCTCACGCTCGACTGCGGCCGTGATGAACGCGGAGAACTCCCGCTTGCCCACCCGCGCGCGGATCGCCTCCGCCGTCCCCTCCGGCAGGGACAGGCTCACCCGCGTGGCTGGGCCCTCACCAATGCTGTACGCCTCCTCAGACATACGGTCCACTGTGTCAAACGAGTAGGAAACCAGCAAGGCTCGCAAACCAGCCCGCGATCCCGGCGGTCGTCGGGCCCAGGAGATCCCAGGGGGAGACGCGAGCGGGCACATCCCTTGAAGGGCAAGGAGGGCAAGGGCTCCCTCCATGCCCGATGGGCGCGGATGCACCCACCGACGGGCACATGATGGGCACATGATGGGCACAAAAAAACGCCCCCCGAACCGCGTTTCCGCAGGCCAGAGGGCATTTCATAAGTGGAGCCTAGGGGAGTCGAACCCCTGACATCTGCCATGCAAAGACAGCGCTCTACCAACTGAGCTAAGGCCCCGTCGCCGACCAGGGTACCCGGTGCCAGGAGGGTTTTCCGACCGGGTATCGCCGCGACCAGGTCGTCTCCGTAGGATGCTGCGCGAGATTCGCGGCAGCGAAGCGCGATCGGGGAGACAGGGGAGAGGCCATGGACGCAGCACAGCAGGAAGCCACCGCGCGCGCTCGGGAGCTGCAGCGGAGTTGGTACGGGGAGCCCCTGGGAGCGCTGTTCCGCCGCCTCATCGACGACCTCGGTCTGAACCAGGCGCGGCTGGCTTCCGTACTGGGACTGTCGGCGCCCATGTTGTCGCAGCTCATGAGCGGTCAGCGCGCGAAGATCGGGAATCCGGCCGTGGTGCAGCGGGTCCAGGCGCTCCAAGAGCTGGCCGGGCAGGTCGCGGACGGCAGTGTCAGCGCGGCCGAGGCCACCGACCGTATGGAGGAGGTCAGGAAGAGCGCGGGCGGCTCGGTGCTGAACAACACCGGCCAGACCGCCTCGTCCACGGGGGCCACGACCGTACGGCGCGTGGTGCGCGAGATCCAGTCGCTGCTGCGTTCGGTCTCGGCGGCCGGCGACATCATCGACGCCGCGAACACCCTCGCTCCCACCCACCCCGAACTGGCGGAGTTCCTGCGGGTGTACGGCGCGGGGCGGACGGCGGACGCGGTGGCGCACTACGAAGCGCACCAGAGTTAACGGGGGAGAGGGGGATAAGGGGACAAGGGCGGGTCAGGGGCAGGGGACAGGGACGCAATGGGTGAGGTTTTCGCCGGCCGGTACGAGCTGATCGATCCGATCGGACGGGGCGGTGTGGGTGCCGTCTGGCGTGCCTGGGACGGCCGTCGGCGCCGGTACGTGGCGGCCAAGGTGCTCCAGCAGAGCGACGCGCACGCGCTGCTGCGATTCGTACGGGAACAGGCGCTGCGCATCGATCACCCGCACGTCCTGGCGCCGGCGAGCTGGGCCGCCGACGACGACAAGGTGCTGTTCACCATGGACCTGGTGAACGGTGGTTCGCTGGCGCACCTGGTGGGTGACTACGGGCCGCTGCCGCCCCGCTTCGTGTGCACACTCCTGGACCAGTTGCTGGCCGGGCTCACCGCCGTACACGCCGAGGGCGTCGTCCACCGCGACATCAAGCCCGCGAACATCCTGCTGGAAGCCACCGGAACCGGGCGCCCCCACCTGCGGCTGTCCGACTTCGGCATATCCATGCGCAAGGGTGAACCCCGGCTGACCGAGGCCAACTACGTCGTGGGCACGCCCGGTTACTTCGCGCCCGAGCAACTGACGGGCGCCGAGCCGGACTTCCCCGCCGACCTCTTCGCGGTCGGCCTGGTCGCCCTGTACCTGCTGACGGGGAACAAGCCCGACACCCAGGCGCTCGTACGGCACTTCGAGGAGCACGGCACGCCCGATGCGCCGCAGGACGTGCCGGAGCCGCTGTGGCAGGTCCTGGCGAACCTGCTGCAGCCGGACCCCGAGGCCCGGTTCAAGACGGCCACGGGCGCGCGCAAGGCGCTCCTCTCTGCGGCCGAGCTGCTGCCGGAGGTGACGATCGAGGAAGAGGCCGTCGAGGTCTTCGACCACATCGGACCGCTGCCGGCGGGCTTCGGGCCGGACGGGCCGGTGGCGCCGGCCCCGCGGGAGGCCGAGGGAGAGGCTGAGGCGGAGGCCGAGGGCGGAAGCGGGGCCGGTGTTCCGGGGGCGGAAGCGCGGACCGGTTCCGGTGCCGGGGGCGGTCCGGTCTCTCCGGTGTCCTCGGCTTCGGGGGCAAGTACGGGCATGGGTATGGGTACGGGTACGGGTGCGGGGTCGACGTCCGGTGTGGTGGTGCCGGAGCGGCCTGGTACGCCGCCCCCGCCTGCTCCGCCGAGCACGCCGCCCGGCCCGGTTCCGGCACCGGCTCCGGTCCCTGCCTCGGCCTCGGCCGCTCGGCCATCAAGCCCACCCCCGCCTCCGGTCCCGGTCGCGCCGCCGGCCGCCGCCCCCGCACCCGGTCGGCCGGTTTCCCCGTACGAGGCCACGGCCGCCATCCGCCGGGACCCCGCCCGCACCCGTCCGTACACCGCGGGCCGTCCCCCTCAGGCCACGGCGACGCCGGCGGCACCTGCCACCGGCGCGGCTGCTGCCGTACGGCGGCCGGGACCGCCCCCGAAGGTGGCGGTCCCGGTTCTGGTCGTGGCGCTGCTGTGCATCGCCCTGGGTGTGTGGGCGCTGGCGGGCGGCTGAGAGTCTGTCCTGGCCAGGACAGGCCAGGACAGGGTGCCTCGTACGGCTAAGGGTTCTGCGGTGGGCTCATCTTCTGCGTATCGACTCCCGGCCCTGACCGTTCCTGCCCGGGGGCGACTACCTGAGACGCCCCCGGAGCCGCCACCGCGCCCCGCCGCCGAGCCACGAGCGTCCACGTGCCCAGCCCGGCCAGCAGTACGGTGCCCACGCCGAGCCCCGCATAACCCAGCAGCCGCCTGGTGCCGCCCGCGCCGGCGCCCGGGCCGTCCTCCTGACCGCCCCTCAGGCCCTTGCCGGCCGCTTCCTTGTCGTCCTGGCTGACGGAGAAGTCGGGCGTGTCCTTGCTGTAACCGGGCCCGGCCTTCGCCTTCCCCTTCACATCCACCCGCAGGGTGAGGCCCGCGCCGTCCTTGAAGTACTTCGCGGTGTCGCCGTGCAGGGAGATTTCGAGGTAGTACCAGCCCGCGAACCGCATCGCGCCGACCGCGTCGACGCTGCTCTCCCTGTTCCCGTAGTCGACCGGTGCGGTGAACATCCGGGCCGCGGCGGGTTTTCCGTCGTACGCGGCGAAGTCGACCGTACCGACCAGGCCGCGCGCCGGGTTGTAGACGCTCAGACCGAGCGCGTCGGGCAGGAACCCGGTGCCGGTGCCGCCGGCCGGGGCGCCCGGCAGCTCGGCGCTCACGTTGAGCTGCTGTCCCCAGTCGACGGGCACCCGGTAGAAGCGGGTCTCACCGGGCCTGATCCGGTCCTTCCACACGCCTTTGCCGACCGAACCGGCGTCGTTGAAGCCGGTGCCGCCGGTGGCCTTCTTCTTCGTTGCGGCAGTGGGCGGAGGGGGTGTCTCGGTGGGCCGGGTGGCGTCGGCCGGCTTGCCGGGCGCGTTGCCCGTCAGGCCCGGCTCGGTGAGGAAGGACAGCTCGACGGGCCAGCGGTCGGGCCCCGCGGCCGACCTGCCCTCTCTTTTGAGGACGACGTCGTACACGCCCGCCTCCTGGCAGTCGGCCCGTCGTCCGCGGATCTGCCGGCCGGCGTAGTCCGCGACGGGGTAGGCCATCCTGTGGCCCCGGAAGGCCGTACGCCCCTGCGGACCGCACGAGTTTCCGCGGCTGTCCCTGATCTGAACCAACAGGTTGTCGGTGTAGTCCTCGACCTCCGCGCCCGGTGGTGGCGCGGCGACCGCCGCCACATAGGCGTTGGACGTCGCGTCGAGGTCGACGGCGTAGTGCTTCTCCTCCCCCAGCGCGATGCTGTCGGAGTACCTGCCGGGGATGATCCGCGGGGCGTCCTCAGTGCTGGGCGTGCCCTTGACCGCCTTGGCGTCCTGAGCCGTCTTGTACGTGGGCAGGCCACCGCTCCGGGCCCCGGCCGGTACGGGTGACGACAGCAGCGCCATCGTGGCGAGCGCCGCGGCGCCGGCCCCCCTCACGGCGCGTCGCAGGGTGCCGCGTCCCGCCTCACCACGCCGCAGACTCCAGCCCCGCATCGTCTCGCCCCCAGCCGTCCGCCGCCGCCTCACCGTGCGTCCCCCCTCATAATCCCGTACGAGCCTCTACGAGCCCGTACGATCCCGACCCCGAACCGGGGCCCGTCCTACCCCGCCGCCGTCCCCGCCGACCTACCGACCCGCCGACTCAACCGTCCGCCGAGGGCCCGCCCCGGCGCTCAACATCATCTTTGCTGGCGCAACCTATCAATGTGCGCAAGCAAACAAAAGGGAGCGGTCACGGACGCACGGAACCCCGGCCGCCACCAGGGACGACCGGGGTTCCGTACGAGCTGTTTCGTGTCTCACACACCCGAACCTGCGGGCACGGAGTCGGTCGCCTCCGTCCACAGATCCTGCTCGGCGCGATCCGCCTGGATCTGGCGGTACACGAGGAGCCCGCCGATGGCGGCCAGTGCGACCAGGAGAAGCTTCTTCACCGCGCGACCTCGTCTTTCGTTGACGTAGGGGACCTCTGGTGGCCGATGATACACACGGCCGATACCGATCGGTGACCTAGGGCCGGACCAACTCCTGTCCCGCAGAAACGAATCAGCCCGGAGAAGTCGATCGAGCCGGGGAGAGACACCGTCCGCAGAAACGAATCGGCCCGGCCGGAGAGATCTCCGGCCGGGCCGATCGCGCTGGTGGGGCTAACAGGACTTGAACCTGTGGCCTCTTCCTTATCAGGGAAGCGCTCTAACCGTCTGAGCTATAGCCCCGCGCTGCACCGAAAGATTAGCGCACTTCAGAGGCGTTCCCAAAATCGGTTCCCCATGACCCCGGGAACGCCCCGTCCGTACCGGCTCCCGGCCTCACTCGTCCTCCGCCAGCGTCAGCTCCACCCCGCCGACGAAACCGGCCGAGATGTTGTAGATGAAGGCCCCGAGCGTGGCCAGCGCCGTCGCCAGCACCACGTCGATCACCGCAATGATCGTGGTGAACATCAGCACCCGCGGCAGCGACAGGAAGGACTCCAGGTCGAAACCGCTGCCCTCGGACCCGGTCGCCTCGCTGATCGTGCCGCCGACGGTGGAGAAGACGCCCATCGCGTCCAGCACCATCCACAGCACCGATACCGCCACGATCGTGCAGATGCCCAGCGCGATGGACAGCAGGAAGCTGACCTTCATCACCGACCAGGGATCGGCCCTGGCCACCCGCAGCCGGGCCTTGCGCGTACGGGGTTCCGTGCGCGTGCCCGTACGCGGCCGGCGCCCTGCCGGTGAACCCGAGGAGCCCGCGCCCCCGCCGGAGCCCGAGCGGTACGCCTGGGGCGGCTGGTACGGCTGCTGCGCCCCACCGGGTGCCCCGCCCGCCGCGGCCCCCGAAGCCTGCGCCCGCTGGGCCTGCACCCCCTGCGCGGTCTGCTGCCTGGCCTGGTGCTGTGAGGACGGCTGTCGCCTGTCGGTCACGGTTCCCCCCTGGTAGGAGCCCTCCGATGAGGAGCCGTCGTCAGCGGCAGAGCCACGGGCGCCGTCTTCCGTCACGGTCGCGGGTCCGGCCGGGGAGCGTCTTTTCGCTCCCGGCCCGCCCGCCGCAGCGCCCGTGGCTCTACTCACGATCTACTCCTCGTGCTACTCCGCCGCGGGCGCACCGCCCTCGGCCGCCACGGACGCGGTGCCCTCGGCGTCGTCGGCCGACTCGGGCCCCTCGACCCCATCGACCTCTTCGGCCTCGCGCCCGGCCTCGGCGTTCCGTGCGATACCGACCACGGCATCGCGCTTGCCCAGGTTGATCAGTTGGACGCCCATGGTGTCACGACCGGTCTCCCTGACCTCGCTGACCCGCGTACGAATCACGCCACCGCTCAAGGTGATGGCGAGAATCTCGTCGGTCTCCTCCACCACCAGGGCCCCGACCAGCGAACCCCGGTCCTCCACGATCTTGGCGGCCTTGATGCCCAGACCACCACGTCCCTGCACGCGGTACTCGTCCACGGGAGAGCGCTTGGCGTAACCGCCGTCCGTGGCGGTGAAGACGAACGTACCGGCCCGCACCACATTCATCGAGAGCAGCTCGTCCCCCTCACGGAAACTCATACCCTTGACGCCGGACGTCGCACGCCCCATGGGACGCAGCGCATCGTCGGTGGCCGTGAAGCGGATCGACTGCGCCTTCTTGCTGATCAGCAGCAGGTCGTCCGCGCTGGAGACCAGCTCGGCGCCGATCAGCTCGTCGTCCGTGCCGTCCTCCCGCTCCCGCAGGTTGATCGCGATGACACCGCCGGAGCGCGGCGAGTCGTAGTCCTTCAGCGGCGTCTTCTTCACCAGGCCGGCCTTGGTGGCGAGCACCAGGTACGGCATGGCCTCGTAGTCGCGCACCGCCAGGATCTGCGCGATCCGCTCGTCCGGCTGGAAGGCCAGCAGGTTGGCGACGTGCTGGCCGCGCGCGTCCCGGCCCGCGTCCGGCAGCTCGTAGGCCTTGGCGCGGTAGACCCGGCCCTTGTTGGTGAAGAACAGCAGCCAGTGGTGGGTGGTGGAGACGAAGAAGTGGTCGACGATGTCGTCTTCCTTCAGCTTCGTGCCCCGTACTCCCTTGCCGCCGCGCTTCTGCGAGCGGTAGTCGTCGGTCTTCGTACGCTTGACGTAGCCGCCACGGGTGATCGTGACGACGATGTCCTCCTCGGCGATCAGGTCCTCGACCGACATGTCGCCCTCGAAGGGGACCAGCTTCGAACGCCGGTCGTCGCCGAACTTCTCGACGATCGCGGCCAGCTCCTCGCTGATGATCTGCCGCTGCCGCTCCGGCGACGCCAGGATCGCGTTGTACTCGTTGATCTTGGCCTGGAGTTCGTCGTGCTCCGCCACGATCTTCTGCCGCTCCAGGGCGGCCAGCCGGCGAAGCTGCATCTCCAGGATCGCGTTGGCCTGGATCTCGTCGATGGCCAGCAGGCCCATCAGCCCGTCGCGTGCCACCTCGACCGTATCGCTGCGCCGGATCAGTGCGATGACCTCGTCGATGGCGTCCAGGGCCTTGAGCAGACCGCGCAGGATGTGCGCCCGCTCCTCGGCCTTGCGCAGCCGGAACTTCGTGCGCCGGACGATGACCTCGACCTGGTGGGCGACCCAGTTGCGGATGAACGCGTCCAGCGAGAGCGTCCGCGGCACGCCGTCCACCAGCGCGAGCATGTTCGCGCCGAAGTTCGTCTGGAGGTCGGTGTGCTTGTAGAGGTTGTTCAGGACGACCTTGGCCACCGCGTCACGCTTGAGCACGATCACCAGCCGCTGGCCCGTACGCGAGGAGGTCTCGTCGCGGACGTCCGCGATGCCGCCGATCTTGCCGTCCTTCACCAGATCGGCGATCTTCTGCGCGAGGTTGTCCGGGTTGACCTGGTACGGCAGCTCGGTGACCACCAGGCACTGACGGTTGTTGATCTCCTCGACCGCCACCACCGCGCGCATCGTGATCGAGCCGCGGCCCGTGCGGTACGCCTCCTCGATGCCCTTGCGGCCCACCACCAGCGCACCCGTGGGGAAGTCCGGGCCCTTGATGCGCTCGATGAGCGCCTCCAGCAGCTCCTCGTGGGAGGCGTCGGGGTTCTCCAGCGCCCACTGGGCACCGGCCGCCACCTCCCGCAGGTTGTGCGGCGGGATGTTGGTGGCCATGCCGACGGCGATACCGGCCGAGCCGTTGATCAGCAGGTTGGGGAAGCGCGACGGCAGGACCGTCGGCTCCTGGTTGCGGCCGTCGTAGTTGTCCTGGAAATCGACGGTCTCCTCGTCGATGTCCCGCAGCATCTCCATGGAGAGCTGCTTCATCTTGCACTCGGTGTACCGCATGGCCGCGGCCGGGTCGTTGCCCGGGGAGCCGAAGTTGCCGTTGGAGTCCACCAGCGGCATCCGCATCGACCACGGCTGCGCGAGGCGGACCAGCGCGTCGTAGATCGAGGAGTCGCCGTGCGGGTGGTACGTACCCATGACGTCACCGACGACGCGGGCGCACTTGTAGAAGCCCTTCTCGGGCCGGTATCCGCCGTCGTACATCGCGTACAGGACGCGGCGGTGCACCGGCTTGAGGCCGTCCCGCACGTCCGGCAGCGCCCGCGAGACGATCACGGACATCGCGTAGTCGAGGTAGGAGCGCTGCATCTCCGTTTCGAGCCCGACGGGCTCGACACGCAGGCCCACGCCTTCCACGGCGGCGGCGGTGCCGTCCGGGGCCACGCCGGGGGTCACGGGGGATTCTCGTCGGTCATTGCTGTTCAAAGTCCTTTCGCGCTGCGGCTGTCGTTCAGACCGACGGGATCAGATGTCGAGGAAGCGGACGTCCTTGGCGTTGCGCTGGATGAACGAGCGCCGCGCCTCCACGTCCTCGCCCATCAGCACCGAGAACAGGTCGTCCGCGCGGGCGGCGTCGTCCAGGGAGACCTGGCCCAGAACGCGGTGGTCCACGTCCATGGTCGTCACCCGCAGCTCCTCGGCGTTCATCTCGCCCAGACCCTTGAAGCGCTGGACCGAGTCGTCGCGGATGCGCTTGCCGTTCTGCTTGCCCAGCTCGATCAGCGCGTCGCGCTCACGGTCGGAGTAGGCGTACTCGAAGTCGTCCCGGCCCCACTTGATCTTGTAGAGCGGCGGGCGCGAGAGGTAGACGTGACCGGCCTCCACCAGCGGGCGCATGAAGCGGAAGAGGAAGGTGAGCAGCAAGGTGTTGATGTGCTGGCCGTCGACGTCGGCGTCCGCCATCAGGATGATCTTGTGGTAGCGGAGCTTCTCGATGTCGAAGTCCTCGTGGACGCCCGTACCGAACGCCGAGATCAGCGCCTGCACCTCGTTGTTCTGCAGGATCTTGTCGACCCGGGCCTTCTCGACGTTGAGGATCTTTCCCCGGATCGGAAGGATTGCCTGGTATTCGGGATTGCGGCCGGCCTTCGCCGAACCGCCGGCCGAGTCACCCTCGACGATGAAGATCTCGCACTTGCTCGGGTCGTTGGACTGGCAGTCGCTCAGCTTGCCCGGCAGCGACGCCGTCTCCAGCAGTCCCTTGCGCCGGGTCAGGTCACGTGCCTTGCGCGCCGCCACCCGGGCGGTGGCCGCCTGAATTCCCTTACGGATGATGTCGGCGGCCTCGTTGGGATTACGGTCCAGCCAGTCCGCGAGGTGCTCGTGCACCACCCGCTGCACGAAAGTCTTCGCCTCGGTGTTGCCCAGCTTCGTCTTGGTCTGGCCCTCGAACTGGGGCTCACCGAGTTTCACGGAAATGATGGCCGTCAGACCCTCACGGATGTCCTCACCCGTCAGGTTGTCGTCCTTCTCCCGCAGCAGCTTCTTGTCGCGCGCGTACCGATTGATCAAGCCGGTCAGCGCCGCACGGAAACCTTCCTCGTGCGTACCGCCCTCATGCGTGTGAATGGTGTTCGCGAAGCTGTAGACACCCTCGGTGTACTGGGTGTTCCACTGCATCGCGACCTCGACGGAGAGCAGCCGCTCCTTGTCCTCGGCCTCGATGTCGATCACCGTGGGGTGGACCGTTTCGCCCTTGCGGGTATTGAGGTACTTCACGAAGTCGACGATGCCGCCCTCGTAGTGGTACCGGACCGAAAGGGGCTTGCCCTCCTCGTCCACATGGGCCGCGCGCTCGTCCGTGAGCTGGATGGTCAGGCCCTTGTTGAGGAACGCCATCTCCTGGAAACGGCGGGAGAGCGTCTCGAAGCTGTACTCGGTGGTCTCGAAGATGTCGCCGTCGGCCCAGAACGTCACCGAGGTGCCGGTCTCGTCCGTCGCCTCGTTACGGGCCAGCGGCGCCGTCGGCACACCCAGCTTGTAATCCTGCGTCCAGCGGTAACCGTCCGTCTTGACCTCGACGGCAACCTTCTGCGACAGCGCGTTGACGACGGACACACCCACGCCGTGCAGACCACCGGAAACCGCGTAACCGCCGCCGCCGAACTTGCCACCCGCGTGCAGCACGGTGAGCACGACCTCGACGGCCGGCTTGTTCTCCGAGGGCACGATGCCCACCGGAATACCGCGGCCGTTGTCCACGACACGCACCCCGCCGTCGGCCAGGATCGTCACGTCGATGGTGTCGGCGTGCCCGGCCATCGCCTCGTCGACGGAGTTGTCGACGACCTCCTGCACCAGGTGGTGCAGACCGCGCTCACCGGTGGAACCGATGTACATGCCGGGGCGCTTACGGACCGCGTCCAGGCCCTCAAGGACGGTGATCGCGCTGGCGTCGTACGACTTCTCTTCCGAGGAGTCGCCACTGACGTCGGCTGCCGGAACCCCCTCTTCAGTAGAAGCCGTCTTGTTCTCGTTGAGGTCGCCGGAGTCGGCCACGAAGCGCCCTTTCTGGCACAGCACGAGCCTTTCCCGGCCTGCGACGGGCAATACCCGTGGAAGACAGGCGGGAGCGGCTACGTCGTTCGACATATTCCGCGAGTGGGCGGGATTGCTACCAGTCTACCGGTAGCGCCGACACTAATGGGGGTTTGCAGGCGCCTGAGTCGTCACGTGCCGCCCTGAACTGGCGTCCGCCGACTCCCCATATCTGAGGCGGCCCCTCAGGACGCTCACACCGGCACTCAGCGCTTCGGGCTGTCAACCTCCGGGAACCGTGAGCGGAGTCTCACCCGTCACACCCGCACCGCAGCCGTACGTGTGCGCTTCCGGCGGTACGCGCGCGCCCCCGCGCGGAGAGATCCGCACGCTCGGCCGTACGGGTCCGTCCGCACCTTCGGTGGCAGATGTCCGCGATCTTGGCGCCGCACGACAACGATCTTGGTGATACGTTTCCGCGCCCGGCTGCAGGCGTCCGCACCCTCGGCGGTCCGCGTCCGGGCGCTCAGCCGTACGGCTCGGCGGCAGGCGCTGGCCGCACGTGTAACCGCAGGTATCAGGCGTAGGTATCGGCCATGGGTATCAGCCGTACGTGTCCCCGGGGCCCTTGCTCCCCGGCGCACGCAACGGCCCGTACCGCCGTGCCGGGCCGCCCGGCCCCAGCACCTTGATCAGCCGGACCGTGCCCTGTCCCAGGTCCTGGTTCAGCCGTGCCACGAGCTGCGGCGCCAGCAGCCTGAGCTGCGTCGCCCAGGCCGTGGAGTCGCACTGCACGGTCAGCACCCGCGCGTCCTCGTCGTACTTCTGCGGCTCGCAGTGCTGCGCCACCTCCGGCCCCACCAGTTGCGGCCACCGGCCCATCACCCCGCCGACCGCCGCCGGGGTCTCCCAGCCGCGCTCGGTGATCAGCCGGCTGATTGCCGCGCCCAGCGGCAGCGGGTCCCGGCCGTCCGCCCGCGCACCCGAGCGCAGTCCGCCCCGCCGCGCCTGCTTCTTCTGCTGGGCGGCGGCCCCACGGGCGCGGGCCTGCTCCTTGGCCGCCACCAGTGCCTGCCGCGCCAGGTCCACGCCGGACAGCTCCGGCGGCTTGGGCTTGCCGGACTCGTCAGGTCCCTGCGGTGTGTGGGACCCACGGGACTTGTCGGGCTCCTGGGACTCTTGACCACTCACGGACGGACCTTCTCCGCCGTACCGCCGGACACCGCGAACCGCGCCCCGGCCAACTGCCCCGGCACGTCCTCGTCCACCGCCGCCGTCACCAGCACCTGCTCGCCCGGCGCCACCAGCTCCGCCAGCCGCTCCCGGCGCCGCGCGTCCAGCTCCGCGAACACGTCGTCCAGCACCAGCACCGGCTCGTTGCCCTCGGAGCGCAGCAGGTCGTACGAGGCCAGGCGGAGCGCCAGCGCGTAGGACCACGACTCGCCGTGACTGGCGTACCCCTTCGCCGGCAGCTCCCCCAGATTGAGCAGCAGGTCGTCGCGGTGCGGCCCGACCAGTGTCACCCCGCGCTCGATCTCGCTCCTGCGCGCCTGGCCGAGGGCCTCCGACAGCAGCCCGTACAGCTCCTCGCGCGAGGCCCCGCCCGCGGCGGCGCCCGCCGGCAGTTCGCCCAGGGAACCGCGGTACTCCAGCCCCACCGGGCCGCCGCCGGGTGCGAGCTGCTCGTACGCCTTGTCCGCCAGCGGCTGCAACGCGGCGATCAGATCCAGACGCTGAGCGAGCAGTTCCGCACCCACGCGGGCAAGGTGCTGATCCCATACGTCAAGAGTGGACAGGTCGAGCTGCCGGCCACCGTGCCGCCGCGCCAGCGCCGCCGTCTTGAGCAGGGTGTTCCGCTGCTTGAGCACCCGGTCGTAGTCCGACCGCACGCCCGCCATCCGCGGCGAGCGCGCGGTGATCAGCTCGTCCAGGAAGCGGCGGCGCTCCCCCGGATCGCCCTTGACCAGCGCCAGGTCCTCCGGCGCGAACAGCACCGTCCGCAGGATGCCCAGCACGTCCCGCGGCCTGACCTGCGAGGACCGGTTGATCCGCGCGCGGTTGGCGCGGCCCGGATTCAGCTCCAGCTCCACGAGCTGCTGCCGCTCGCCCTGCACCACCGAAGCCCGGACGATCGCCCGCTCCGCCCCCTTGCGCACCAGCGGCGCGTCGGAGGAGACCCGGTGGCTGCCGAGGGTGGCGAGGTAGCCCACCGCCTCAACGAGGTTGGTCTTGCCCTGCCCGTTGGGGCCCACGAAAGCCGTGACGCCCGGTCCGAGCGGGACCTCGACCCGGGCGTACGAGCGGAAGTCGGCGAGCGAGAGATGCGTGACGTGCATGGTGGCGCGCCGACCTCCCCCGGCAGCGGAACTACGGAAACTACTTGTGTCACTCGGCGGAAACCGCAAAAACCGCTGAGCGGAAACTGCTGAGCCTGAACCTGAGCCTGTTGAGCGGTGCTTACTTCCTGGCGTTACTTCTTGGCG
This sequence comes from Streptomyces sp. MST-110588, assembly GCF_022695595.1. NCBI lineage: Bacteria > Bacillati > Actinomycetota > Actinomycetes > Kitasatosporales > Streptomycetaceae > Streptomyces > Streptomyces sp. MST-110588. Next base: position 3,887,900 of record NZ_CP074380.1, on the reverse strand, counting down.
TTCTCCACCGCGTGGCCACCGAACTGGTTGCGCAGCGCGGCGATCATCTTCATCTGCGGCGAGTCGTCCTGGCGCGAGGCGAACCGCGCGAACAGGGACGCGGTGATCGCGGGCAGCGGCACCGCGTTGTCGATCGCGGCCTCCACCGTCCACCGGCCCTCGCCGGAGTCGGCGGCGTAACCGCGCAGCTTGTCCAGGTGCTCGTCGTCGTCCAGCGCGTTGACGGCCAGGTCCAGCAGCCAGGAGCGGATGACCGTGCCCTGCTGCCAGGAGCGGAAGACCTCGCGTACGTCGGTGACGGAGTCGACCTTCTCCAGCAGCTCCCAGCCCTCGGCGTACGCCTGCATCATGGCGTACTCGATGCCGTTGTGGACCATCTTCGCGAAGTGACCGGCGCCGACCTTGCCGGCGTGCACCGAGCCGAAGTCGCCCTCCGGCTTGAGCGCGTCGAAGACCGGCTGCACCTTGGCGACATCGTCCGCGGCGCCGCCGTACATCAGCGCGTAGCCGTTCTCCAGGCCCCACACGCCACCGGAGACACCGCAGTCCACGAAGCCGATGCCCTTGGCCTTCAGCTCCTCGGCGTGCTTCTCGTCGTCCGTCCAGCGGGAGTTCCCGCCGTCGACGACCACGTCACCCGGGGAGAGCAGCTCACCCAGCTCGTCGATCGTGGACTGGGTGGCGGCACCGGCCGGCACCATGACCCACACGACCCGCGGCCCCTTCAGGCTGTCCACCAGCTCCTTGAGGCTGTGGACATCGGCGAGGTCGGGGTTGCGGTCGTATCCGACGACGGTGTGTCCTGCGCGGCGGATGCGCTCACGCATGTTGCCGCCCATCTTGCCGAGACCGACGAGACCGAGCTCCATCACAGACCCTCTTTGCACGTAGTCGTTGCGTTTCGTACCTGAGTCCGAGCCTACGCCCGCGGGTGCGTGCACACCTGTGGGCCAGGGCGCTCATCAGCCGGTCGCCGTACTGCGGGCCGAGGGGCTTTCGTACGGCGACGACGACGGCGCCGGGACAGCCTTGAGGGACGGCGCAGGGAGGGCGGGCGGCCCGCGAGCGCGTACGGTTCGCGGGCCGCCCGATCAGCCGTGATGAGCGGCTCAGCCCTCGGTCAGCGTCGGCCGTCGGCCGTCAGCCGGAGAGGCGGACCGGCATGATCAGGTACTTGTACGCCTCGTCCGCCTCGGCGTCCTTGGCCGGCCGGCCACTGAGCAGCGCGGGCTTGGTCGACGTGGTGAAGGAGAGCTGCGCGACCGGGGAGTCGATGGCCGACAGGCCCTCCAGCAGGAAGCCCGGGTTGAAGGCGATGGAGATGTCCTCGCCCTCCAGGTCGGCGTCGACCCTTTCCACAGCCTGTGCGTCGTCGCTCGACCCCGCTTCCAGGATCAGCACACCCTGCTCGAAGCTCAGCCGCACCGGAGTGTTGCGCTCGGCCACCAGGGCCACACGCTTGACCGCCTCGACGAACGGCGCGGTCTCGATCACGGCCACCGAGTTGAACTCCGTGGGGAAGAGCGTGCGGTACTTCGGCAGGTCGCCTTCGAGCAGCCGCGTGGTCGTACGCCGCCCCGCGCCCTCGAAACCGATCAGGCCCTCGCCCGCGCCCGACCCGGACAGCGCCAGCGTGACGGTGTCACCGCTGCTCAGCGACTTGGCGGTGTCCAGAAGCGTCTTGGCGGGCACCAGCGCCACGGCGGAGGCGTCCGGGTTCTCCGGCTTCCACAGGAACTCGCGGACCGCGAAGCGGTAGCGGTCGGTGGAGGCCAGCGTGACGGTGTCGCCCTCGATCTCGATCCGTACGCCGGTGAGCACCGGGAGCGTGTCGTCGCGGCCGGCGGCGATGGCCACCTGGGCGGCGGCAGCCGCGAAGACCTCACCGGGGACGGTGCCGGTGGCGGTCGGCATCTGCGGCAGGGCCGGGTACTCCTCCACAGGAAGGGTGTGGAGTGTGAATCGCGAGGAGCCGCAGACGACGGTGACCCGTACACCGTCTGTGGAGATCTCCACCGGACGGTTGGGGAGGGCGCGGCAGATGTCGGCGAGCAGGCGGCCGGAGACCAGGACCGTGCCGCCCTCCTCCACGTCCGCCTCGACCGAGACCCGCGCCGAGACCTCGTAGTCGAAGCCGGAGAGGCTCAGGGCACTCTCCTCCGCCTTCAGCAGCAGGCCCGCGAGGACGGGCACCGGCGGACGGGCCGGGAGGCTCTTGGCCGCCCAGGCCACTGCCTCCGCGAGTACATCGCGCTCCACCCGGATCTTCACCGGAAACCGCCTCCTGCTGTTGCTGGCTCTCGCCCTGCTGGCCTTCTTCGTCGGCTGGGTTGCCGCGGCACCAGTCTGACGTACGCCACCGACAGTCGGTGCGGCTCGGGGTCAAGTCGGGGCGAGAGGTCCGGAGGCGCTCCGGGCCGAGTTGTGCACAGGGCCCGTTTCCGAGCGAGTTCCCCGGTAGATCTCTGTGGTCGTAGTAGTAGGCCCTGTGGAAACGGTGGACAACTGCCTTTTCGCAGGTCAACGCCGATTTTTTGTCCACTGCGCCTGTGGGCGGGGGCCGTGGATAAGCAGGTGGGTCTGTGGATCGGCGGAAGTTCTGCACAGCCGGTTCACAGGCAGGGCGCACTTCTCCCCAGCGCCATCCCCAGATTTACCCCTGTTCCCCACAGCCCAACCCTCCACGTTGGTGTGACGCCTTTCACTCGCCACGGTGAGCGCTGGTGTCGCATTGCCGAACAGTGGACAGGGGTGTGGAAAGACCCGGGAAGCCTGGGGACAAGGCGGCTCGGGCTGTGGGCGAGCGGTGGACGAGTCATGTGGGCAACCATGGGGCGATCTTTTGTCCACAGCCTGTGGATCATCTTCAGCCACAAATCCACACCCCTGTGACCTGGGGGATGTACTGCGACCGGTCGGGCCTGTGGACAGGGACTGGATAACTATGGAGTCCCCAGGGTGTGGACGGAAGATTCTTGCCCAATCTGTGGAGAGAGGCCGTTACCTCGCCGAAAATCGAACAGAGGGGGCCGGCTGACGGGGCATGAGGCGGGGTACGGAGGAGGCTCGGGGGAGGCCCGGAGGGGGTTCGACAGGCGCTCGGGGCGGGGCTGGGAGCGTGTCGGCGGGGTGTGACGGCGAGGTGTGCTGACGGGGCATGACGGCCGCTCAGGAGCCTTGTGTCGTACGGGAAGCGGGGGTGAGAACCGGGATGGGGCGCGCTCCAGGAAGGGCGGCGGGAGGTCTCGGAGTAGCGGGCGGGGACGCGTTCGTGCGGGGATCCGCCCGTACGTCTCCTGGAGAGGCCGTGCCCGTGTACGGGATGCCCGTACGCGGCTGTGCGGCTGCTTCTGGCTCTGTACGCAGCCACCTCCCGTACCGGGCTGCTTCCGTAACCGGGCTGCTTCCGTACGCGGCGTGGGTCAGCCGTTCTTGATGCGGTTGGTGAGTTCGGTGACCTGGTTGTAGATGGAGCGCCGCTCCGCCATGAGCGCGCGGATCTTGCGGTCGGCGTGCATCACCGTCGTATGGTCGCGGCCCCCGAACTGCGCGCCGATCTTCGGCAGCGACAGATCCGTCAGCTCGCGGCACAGATACATGGCGATCTGCCGGGCCGTCACCAGCACCCGGCTCCGCGAGGACCCGCACAGGTCGTCGACGGTCAGCCCGAAGTAGTCCGCGGTCGCCGCCATGATCGCGGTCGCGGTGATCTCCGGAGCGGCGTCCTCGCCGCCGGGGATCAGGTCCTTCAGGACGATCTCCGTCAGGCCCAGGTCCACCGGCTGCCGGTTGAGCGAGGCGAAGGCCGTGACACGGATCAGCGCGCCTTCCAGCTCCCTGATGTTGCGCGAGATGCGCGAGGCGATGAACTCCAGTACCTCGGGCGGCGCGTTGAGCTGCTCCTGTACGGCCTTCTTGCGCAGGATCGCGATCCGCGTCTCCAGCTCCGGCGGCTGCACGTCCGTGATCAGGCCCCACTCGAAGCGGTTGCGGAGCCGGTCCTCCAGGGTGACCAGTTGCTTGGGCGGCCGGTCGGAGGACAGCACGATCTGCTTGTTGGCGTTGTGCAGGGTGTTGAAGGTGTGGAAGAACTCCTCCTGCGTCGACTCCTTGCTCGCCAGGAACTGGATGTCGTCGACCAGAAGGATGTCCATGTCGCGGTAGCGCTTGCGGAACGCGTCCGCCTTGCCGTCGCGGATGGAGTTGATGAACTCGTTGGTGAACTCCTCCGAGCTCACATACCGCACCCGGGTGCCCGGGTAGAGGCTGCGCGCGTAGTGCCCGATGGCGTGCAGCAGGTGCGTCTTGCCCAGGCCGGACTCCCCGTAGATGAACAGGGGGTTGTACGCCTTGGCCGGCGCCTCCGCGACGGCGACCGCGGCGGCGTGCGCGAAGCGGTTGGAAGCACCGATGACGAAGGTGTCGAAGAGGTACTTGGGGTTCAGGCGGGCGGTGGGCTCACCGGGACCGGCCGCGGGAGCGGGCTGGGCGGCGAGCGGGCCGGGCGCGCCGCTGGGCGCCGGCAGGTGGGAGCCGGAGCCCGGGTGCGGGGTGTGCGCGGTCGGCTGGTGCTCGGAGAGGTCGCGGCGCTGCGGCTGCTCGTACGGGGAGCGCGGGCCCTCAGAAGGCTGGTGCTGGGGCGGACCGGGGCGCTCGGATGCCTGCGGCCGGTAGTCGTTCTGTGACCGCTGGGAGTGCTGATGCTGCTGTTGTACGTGTGGGGGCGGCGGAGAGGCGTACGGGTCGCGCTCGGGGAAGCCGCCGAGCCGCTGCTGCTGCCAGCCGTAGTCCTCGTGGCGGCCGGGGTCGCCCATGCCGCCCGCGTGGCCGTTGGAGTGCTGCGGCCAGGCGCCGGGGTCGTGCCGGGGCTGCTGGCGCTGCTGATAATCGGGGTAGGCGGGGCGGACGGTGGGCAGGTCGTCACCCTGGACGCCGTAGCCCTGCCGGTTGTCACGGTCGTCGTAGCCGTCGTACTGCTGGGACTGGTGTTGCGGCTGCGCCTGCTGGGGCTGGTGCTGTCCCTGCTGTCCCTGCTGTCCCTGCTGGCCCTGCTGGCCCTGGCCGTGCAGTCCCTGGCCATGCTGGGGCCGGCCGTGCTGTGTCTGACCGTGCTGCGTTTGACCGTGCTGCGTTTGACCGTGCTGGGACTGGCCAAGCTGAGTCTGGCCGTGCTGCTGCGGGGACGAGGGCGGCTGCTGGGCCGCGGGCTCGTCGGTCGAGTCGTCGACGGTGATCGCGATACGGATGGGACGGCCGCACTCGTGGCTCAGCGCCTCGCCGATGAGGGGGGCGAGCCGGCCCTCCAGGACGCCCTTGGCGAATTCGTTCGGCACGGCGAGCAGCGCGGTGTCGGCGACCAGGGCCAGCGGCTGGGTGCGCTTGAGCCAGTCCTGGTCCTTGGGCTTGAGACTGTCACTCTCCGCGCGTAGGAGGTGGTCGAGGACGCGTGGCCACACTGCGGCAAGATCGGCAGGTACGTCAGCCACAGAGCACGCTCTCTCACAGGTCCCACGAATGTGTGATTCACGGGGCGGGCGGGAAGGAATCGGAGTTGACCCACGGTAGTCAGGGCGGGGTGGGGGATTCAAGTTGTTGTCCACAGCCTGTGCATAGTGTGGTCGGAGCGGGGCCGGTTTGACCGGATGACGTCGCCGCGCGTACCGTAACCAGGTCGAGTTGTCGATGGCTGCTGCCGCCTGCCTCCGATGGGCAAAGATCGCGCTCTGGTGATCGTGTAGCGGTGCACTCGGGCGTTGCGAGCTACTCGTGGGCGCACGGTGACAGCCAGTCGACGCCCCACATCTGTCTCCCCGGAGACACCAAGTATTTCTGGAGCCCCCGAGTGAGCAAGCGCACCTTCCAGCCGAACAACCGCCGTCGCGCGAAGACCCACGGCTTCCGCCTGCGTATGCGCACCCGCGCCGGCCGTGCGATTCTCGCCGCCCGCCGTGGCAAGGGTCGCGCGCGCCTGTCGGCCTGAGCAGCCTGACCTATAGGTCCATGACGTGCTGCCTACCGAACATCGGCTGAGGCGGCGCGAGGACTTTGCGACCGCGGTACGCCGGGGACGCAGGGCCGGGCGCCCGCTCCTTGTCGTTCATTTTCGTAGCGGTGCAACGGACCCGCACGCAGCGGGGGAATGCCTTCCCCCGGCGCGTGCGGGTTTCGTCGTGAGCAAGGCCGTCGGCGGTGCCGTGGTCCGCAACAAGGTCAAGCGCAGACTTCGCCACCTTGTGCGGGACCGGCTGGACCGGCTGCCCGCCGGTAGCCTGGTAGTCGTACGGGCGCTGCCCGGTGCGGGTACGGCGGACCACGACGACCTGGCCCGCGACCTGGACACCGCGCTGCAGCGGCTGCTGGGTGGGAATCCCCATACCGAAGGTCGGGGGAGGGCGCCGCGATGAAGTATCCGCTGCTGCTGCTGATCAAGCTGTACCAATGGACCATCAGCCCACTGCTGGGCCCGGTCTGCAAGTACTACCCGTCGTGCTCCCGCTATGGCTATACGGCCATCGACCGGCACGGCGCGGTGAAAGGGACCGCGCTGACGGCCTGGCGCATCCTGCGGTGCAATCCGTGGTCGCTCGGTGGCGTGGACCACGTTCCTCCCCGGAAGCGTCCGGTCTGGCATCAGCGGCTGAGGAGCCGTTCGGGCGGGCCCGTCGTCCATGAGCCCGCCGCACAGCCCGAGACTCAGCCCAACGCCCAAGGAGCCTGATTCGTGGACACGATCCTGAATCCTCTCTATTACGCCGTCTCCTGGATCATCGTCCAGTTCCACTCGTTCTACAGCCTCCTCTTCGACCGGAACAGTGGAGCGGCGTGGGGTCTGTCCATCGTCTCGCTGGTGGTGCTGATCCGTATCTGCCTGATCCCGCTCTTCGTGAAGCAGATCAAGGCGACGCGGAACATGCAGGCGCTCCAGCCGAAGATGAAGGCGATCCAGGAGCGCTACAAGAGCGACAAGCAGCGCCAGTCCGAAGAGATGATGAAGCTCTACAAGGAAACGGGTACCAACCCGCTTTCGAGCTGTCTCCCGATCCTGGCGCAGTCGCCGTTCTTCATCTCGCTCTACCAGGTCCTGAACCACATCGCCAATAACAAGACGGTCGGCTTCATCGATCAGTCGCTGCTGGAGAGCGCGCAGAAGGCGCACATCTTCGGCGCCCCGCTGGCTGCGAAGTTCATGGACAGCGCGGAGAAGATCGAGAGCCTGGGCGCGTCCCTGACCAACGTCCGTGTGGTCACGGTCATCATGATCGTGCTGATGTCGGCGTCGCAGTTCTACACGCAGCGCCAGCTCATGACCAAGAACGTCGACCTGACGGTGAAGACGCCGTTCATGCAGCAGCAGAAGATGCTGATGTACGTCTTCCCGATCATGTTCGCCGTCTTCGGCATCAACTTCCCCGTCGGTGTCCTCGTCTACTGGCTGACCACCAACGTGTGGACCATGGGCCAGCAGATGTACGTCATCCGCCGTAACCCGACTCCGGGCAGCAAGGCGTTCAAGGAGCGGCAGGAGCGGCTGCGCGCCAAGGGCAAGATCGTCGAGGACCCGGCCGAGACCGAGGCCAGGAAGGCCGCCGAGGAGGCGCGCCAGAACCGGCAGCAGCCCAAGCGGCAGACGAAGTCCCAGCGTCAGACGCAGCCCTCGGGCGGCGGAGCGCAGAACCGTACCCGTGCCGGGTCGGTCTCCGGCACTGCGGGCGCCTCGGCCGAGAGCGCCACGAAGAAGCAGTCGCTGGAGAAGAAGACACCGCAGGACAGCACGCCGAAGAAGGACGGTCACACCTCCTCCGGCTCCCGTAAGGCCAAGTCCGGACAGCGCAAGGGCCCACAGCGGCCCAAGCACCCGTCCAAGAAGTAAGAAGGAGTCCTTCTGTGACGGACACGACCCGCCCCTCGTCCTCGGTGGAGGGCTCCCCTGCCGCTGAGGGCACGGACACGCTCACCCGCCTGGAGCAGGAGGGGGAGATCGCGGCCGACTACCTTGAGGGGCTGCTGGACATCGCGGACCTCGACGGCGACATCGACATGGATGTCGAGGCGGACCGTGCCGCCGTGTCGATCATCAGTGACACGGCCGGCCGTGACCTGCAGAAGCTGGTGGGCCGTGACGGTGAGGTGCTGGAGGCGCTGCAGGAGCTGACCCGGCTGGCGGTCCACCGGGAGACCGGTGACCGTAGCCGGCTGATGCTGGACATCGCGGGTTTCCGGGCGCGCAAGCGTACGGAGCTGGCGGAGCTGGGTGCCAAGGCCGCCGAGGAGGCCAGGAGCACCGGTGAGCCGGTGAAGCTCAAGCCGATGACGCCCTTCGAACGGAAGGTCGTACACGACGCGGTGGCGGCGGCCGGACTGCGCAGCGAGTCCGAGGGCGAGGAGCCGCAGCGCCGAGTGGTGGTTCTGCCGGCCTGACCGGCGTCGGCGTCCCTAAGATCTTTGGCCCCGTCTGCTCGCAGGCGGGGCCGAAACTTGTCAGCCTTCTGTATCAGGGGGTGTCTGAACCATCGGGCGCCTTCTCATCCGGTTTCGTGGCGCCGGTGCTCGGCGCCGCGGTTCCTGGGTCCATGTCGAAGATGCAGTGCAGAGGAAGGGCGGTTCCCGTGACGGAGGCAGCAGCGGAGCTCCCGCCGGCGCCGGAAGCGGCGCAGGAGGTATTCGGTGAGCGCTTTGCGGAGGCTGTGCGCTATGGCGAGCTGCTCGCCGACGCGGGGGTGCGCCGGGGGCTGATCGGGCCGCGTGAGGTGCCGCGGCTGTGGGAGCGGCACCTGCTGAACTGTGCGGTTCTCTCGGAAGTGGTTCCCGAGGGCGTCACGGTGTGCGATGTCGGGTCGGGGGCAGGGCTTCCGGGGATTCCGCTGGCGCTGGTGCGTCCGGACCTGAAGATCACCCTGCTGGAGCCGCTGCTGCGGCGGACGACCTTCCTCCAGGAAGTGGTCGAGCTGCTGGGACTGGATCATGTGACGGTGGTGCGCGGCCGGGCCGAGGAGGTCATGGGCAAGCTGCCGCAGGTGCATGTGGTGACCGCCCGGGCGGTGGCGCCGCTGGACCGTCTCGCGGGCTGGGGTGTTCCGCTGCTGCGTCCGTACGGCGAGATGCTGGCGCTCAAGGGGGACACCGCTGAGGAGGAGCTGAAGGGCGCGCGGGCCGCGCTGAGCAAGCTCGGTGTGGTGGAGACCTCTGTGGTGCAGGTCGGTGAAGGGATCGTGGACCCGCTGTCGACGGTGGTGCGGGTGGAGGTCGGGGAGAGCCCCGGCGGGGTGCGCTTTGCGGCCAAGCGGGCCAAGGCGGCGCGGACCGGCCGTGGCTCGCGGGGTCGGCGCCGCTGACGGCTTCCGGGCGCGAGCACTCCCACCGGATGTCCATGCGGAGTACTCCATAAAACCCATCAAAACGACATAAAGCGGAGTGTCGCGGAGAATTCGGGCGCTGCGCTGTCATCGTGTTTCACGTGAAACGTCGTTCTCTGCTGCAGGGAATTATCAGCCGGGGCCGGGCGGCTGCCGCGCCGCGCGACCGTCAACCCACATGGGTCACGGATGTATCCACAGAAGAGGATGTATCCACAGGAGAACGGACCTCAGTGGTTCACCACCCCGAAAGCATGGCAGGCTCTGAGCATTGCGAGCCTGATGTCGAGGAGAGTGAATCCTTGCGGTCCGACGCCAACATCGCGGGGCCGATGACCGATCCGGTCCCCGGTCCCCGTAGCGAGTCGTTCGAGGAGGGCGTTTCCCAGGAGACGCCGTCCCCGATGGACGACACCCAGATCGGTCGTGCAGCTCAGCTACCGGTGGAGGTATTCGGCCGCGTGGACGGCGGTCTGCCCCGGCCGGAACAGACCCGGGTCATGGTGGTCGCCAACCAGAAGGGCGGGGTCGGCAAGACCACCACGACCGTCAACCTCGCCGCTTCGCTGGCCCTGCACGGAGCCCGGGTCCTGGTGGTCGATCTCGATCCACAGGGCAACGCCTCGACGGCTCTGGGAATCGACCACCACGCCGAGGTGCCCTCGATCTACGACGTCCTGGTGGAGAGCAAGCCGCTCTCCGACGTCGTGCTGCCGGTACCGGACGTGGAGGGCCTGTTCTGTGCTCCTGCCACGATCGATCTGGCCGGTGCCGAGATCGAGCTGGTGTCCTTGGTGGCCCGGGAGAGCAGGCTGGACCGGGCCATCAAGGCGTACGAGCAGCCGCTGGACTACATCCTCATCGACTGCCCGCCGTCCCTGGGACTGCTCACCGTCAACGCGCTGGTCGCCGGCGCCGAGGTGCTGATCCCCATCCAGTGCGAGTACTACGCGCTGGAGGGACTGGGCCAGTTGCTGCGCAATGTCGACCTGGTACGGGGACATCTCAACCCCGGACTGCATGTCTCGACGATCCTGCTCACCATGTACGACGGGCGGACCCGCCTGGCCTCGCAGGTCGCCGACGAGGTACGCAACCACTTCGGCAGCGAGGTGCTGCGTACCAGCATTCCTCGTTCCGTGCGTATCTCCGAGGCGCCCAGCTACGGGCAGACCGTTCTCACCTATGACCCGGGATCCAGCGGGGCGCTCTCCTACATGGAGGCGGCTCGGGAGATCGCACTGCGTGGAGTCGCCGGGGCCGGGGGGCAGGGACCCACCGTGAACTACCAAGCACAACAGCACAGCATGTCGGAGGGGAATCAGTGAGCGAACGACGTAGGGGGCTGGGCCGTGGGCTTGCTGCACTGATCCCCCCGGCACAGCAGACCCCAGAGGGAACCGGCCCCGCAGTGGGCAGGGGAACGATGTCGCCATCGGACGTGCCGGTCATAGTGGCGGACCGAGGGGTTGCGGCGGCGAAGGTCGCCTCGCTTCCCAAGAGCCCTGTTTCACGTGAAACACGAGCGCCGGTGAAGGAGGAGGCTGCCGCCATGGAGGTGATCAAGGAGGTCGAGGGGGCTCATTTCGCTGAGCTTCCGCTGGACTCCATCACCCCTAATCCACGGCAGCCACGTGAGGTCTTCGACGAGGTTGCGCTAGAGGAGCTGGTCATCTCCATCCGGGAGGTGGGCCTGCTGCAACCGGTGGTGGTCCGGCAGACCGGTCCCGAGCGGTACGAGCTGATCATGGGCGAGCGCCGCTGGCGGGCGTGCCGTGAGGCCGGCCTGGAACGGATCCCCGCCATCGTCCGGGCGACCGAGGACGACAAGCTGCTGCTGGACGCATTGCTGGAGAACCTCCACCGCGCCCAGCTCAATCCACTGGAAGAGGCGGCGGCCTACGACCAGTTGCTGCGGGACTTCAAGTGCACCCACGATGAACTGGCCGACCGGATCGGACGGTCCCGTCCCCAGGTCTCCAACACCCTGAGGCTGTTGCGGCTGTCACCGCCGGTGCAGAAAAAGGTTGCGGCGGGAGTGCTTTCCGCAGGCCATGCCAGGGCCCTTATTCCCGTGGATGATGCGGAGGAGCAGGAGCGGCTGGCCATGCGCATCGTGCGCGAGGGGCTGTCGGTGCGGTCGGTCGAGGAGATCGTGACGCTGATGGGGACACGCCCCAAGAGCGGGGCCAAGGCCAAGGGGCCGCGTGCCGGTGCGCGGGTGTCCCCCGCGCTGAGCGATCTCGCCTCCCGGCTCTCGGACCGCTTCGAGACCCGGGTGAAGGTAGACCTGGGACAGAAGAAGGGAAAGATCGTCGTCGAGTTCGCCTCGATAGAGGATCTGGACCGCATCCTCGGCACGCTCGCCCCGGGCGAGGGCCGGGTCATGGAGCAGGAGACCGGCGAGGACAAGTAAACTGACTCCTCGGGCCTGTGGGGCGGGCCGTGTTCCGTTGTTCGTCACCGGAACACGGCCCGCCCTTTGCCGTTGCGCGGTACCAGCGGCAGCGTGCCGTCGATACGATGCGACCGGGTATGGCGCGCATCCGCAGGGAAGCCTCACATCGAGGAGAGAGCCATGCGATCGGTGAGCCGCACCGCACTGATGGCAGCGGGGTTCGGCCTCGGAGCCGTCGGTGGATTTGTCGGGGGCCTGCTCAAGGAGCGGGAGATGCTGGCAGCGTCCCGTGGTGTGGCGGGCGAGGGAAGTGAGGACCTGGCTTCATGGGCCGCAGGCTCGTACCGCTCACGCTGGACAACCTTCCGGATCTCCCCAAGCGGTGCCGCTCCTGTGTCTTCTGGGAGCTCGATCCCGTCAGTGGCGAGGCCGCGGTAAAGGGCGGCCGGACGGAGCTGGAAAAGGAGTCCTGGATCTCGGCCGTACTGCTGGAATGGGGTTCCTGCGGGCGGGTGGTCTATGTCGACGAGGTGCCGGTCGGGTTCGTGATGTACGCGCCCCCGGCGTATGTGCCGCGCTCCACGGCCTTTCCCACGAGCCCGGTGTCCTCCGATGCCGTGCAGTTGCTGACGGCCTGGCTGACGCCGGGCTTCCAGGGGCAGGGACTGGGCCGGGTGATGGTGCAGACGGTCGCCAAGGACCTGATCCGGCGCGGCTTCAAGGCGGTCGAGGCGTTCGGGGACGCGCGCTGGGAAGAACCGGCGTGTGTGCTTCCCGCCGAGCACCTCCTGGCGGTGGGCTTCAAGACGGTACGGCCGCACCCGCGTTTCCCCCGGCTGCGGCTCGAACTGCGCACCACGATCTCCTGGAAGGAAGACGTGGAACTGGCGCTGGACCGGCTGCTGGGTGCCGTCCAGAAAGAACCGGTACTGCGACCGCTGTAGAGCGTGCGGCCAGGATGCGGGAAATGTGGACGGGCCCGCCCCTGTGGGGGCGGGCCCGTCCGCGTCGTACGACTGGTGGCTCAGGCGAGGAAGTCCGCCAGGTCCCGCTTAAGAGCGGCCATCGGCTTGGCGCCGACGATGGTCTTGACGACCTCACCGCCCTGGTAGACGTTCATGGTCGGAATCGACATGACGCCGTACTTGGCGGTGGTCTGCGGGTTCTCGTCGGTGTTGAGCTTGGCGATGACGATCTCGTCGTGCTCGGCGGCGATGGCCTCCAGGACGGGCGCGACCGAGCGGCAAGGACCGCACCAGGTGGCCCAGAAGTCGACGAGTACGGGCTTGTCGCTCTTGAGGACGACCTCTTCGAAGTTGGCGTCCGTTACGGTCACCGTGGCACCGGCCATGGCAATCTCCTTACTGGGATGGGTCGGGGGCAGACGGCCGGTCAGACGGAGGCGGTCTTCTCCGGCTCGGGGGTGGACTCGCCGTCCGAGAGGGCGGCGAGGAAGCGCTCGGCGTCCAGGGCGGCGGAGCAGCCGGTGCCGGCCGCGGTGATGGCCTGGCGGTAGGTGTGGTCCACGACATCACCGGCCGCGAAGACACCCTTGAGGTTGGTGTGCGTGCCGGGCGCGGAGACCTTCAGGTAGCCCTCGTCGTCCAGGTCGAGCTGGCCCTTGAACAGTTCGGTACGCGGGTCGTGACCGATGGCGATGAACAGTCCGGTGACAGGCAGCTCGGAGGTCTCGCCGGTCTTGAGGTCGCGCAGGGTCAGGCCCGAGAGCTTGTTCTCGCCGTGGATCTCGGCGACCTCGCTGTCCCAGATGAACTTGATCTTCGGGTCGGCGAAGGCACGCTCCTGCATCGCCTTGCTGGCGCGGAGGGTGTCGCGGCGGTGGACGACGGTGACGGACTTGGCGAACCGGGAGAGGAAGGTGGCTTCCTCCATCGCGGTGTCGCCACCACCGACCACGGCGATGTCCTGGTCCTTGAAGAAGAACCCGTCGCAGGTGGCGCACCAGGAGACACCGCGCCCGGAGAGCTCGTCCTCGTGCGGCAGCCCGAGCTTACGGTGCTGGGAGCCGGTGGTGACGATGACGGCCTTGGCACGGTGCACCGTGCCGGCGCTGTCGGTGACGGTCTTGATGTCCTCGGTGAGGTTGACCGAGACGACGTCGTCCGGGATGAGTTCGGCACCGAAGCGCTCGGCCTGGGCGCGCATGTTGTCCATCAGGTCCGGGCCCATGATCCCTTCCCGGAAGCCGGGGAAGTTCTCCACCTCGGTGGTGTTCATCAGCGCGCCACCGGCGGTCACGGCGCCCTCGAAGACCAGCGGCTTGAGGGAGGCACGGGCGGTGTAGAGCGCGGCGGTGTAGCCCGCGGGCCCGGAGCCGATGATGATCACGTTGCGGACGTCGCTCACGGGTGTCTTCCTTGTCTCTGCCGACTGCTTGCTGGGGCTCTCTGTGAACTCTCACCCCACCCAACGGATCCTACGGGGCGAGCATTCCCGTGGTGCCGCGGCGGACCCCGGCCGGTTCAGTCCCGTGCGTAGGAACGGAACAGCAGGACCTTGCCGGGAGCAGGGGGCGAGGCGGTGACACAGGAGGCGGCGACGACGTAGACGGAGACCCGGGACGGGTCGGACGGATGCGACAGGACGACGAGATAGGCGTCCTTGCCCTCGTAGGTCTCACGGGTGGAAGCCAGTGGGAGGTCGGTGCGGCCGGTGCCCCGCTGGACGCAGGAAGGCACGGTGGCGGCCTCGTCCCGGAGCGGGGAGGAGGGCGTGCTGCGCGTGCCGACTTCCGGTGTCTTCTTCCTGCCGGAGGAGGCGAGAAGGTGGTGCACCTGCGTCTCGACCGTCGCCGAGGTGAGCCCCGACGGACTCGGGCTGCCGCTGCTCTTCTGAGGCGCCTTGGAGGCGTACGCATCACTGTGGCCATCCGGCGCAACGGCACCGCGAAGGATGGCCCCGCCGACGCCGAGTACGGCCACAGCCACTGCCGTGCCGAGCAGCACCCTGGGCCAGCGCCGCACGCGGCGCCGGGACGCGGGGGCCGGACGGCCCGGCCCGGTGGTCGCACGGGGTTGTCCAGGCGGCCGGGTGGCGGCGCCGCTGTCGGTCCCGGGGGTGCGAAGGACTGTTTCACGTGAAACAGAGTCCACAGCGGCGACCGGCGTTTCACGTGAAACGGAGCTGCCCGAAGTCGGGGCAGTGGAGTCGAGCAGGGCTTCGGCCGCCAGGGCGGCGTCGATCCGCCCCGCCACGTCGGCGGGCATACGGGCCGGGCCGGGGAGGGTCCCCAGCAGTCCCCGGATCTCCTCCAGGGAGGCATGGACGTCCTCGCACAGCTCACAGTGCGCGAGGTGGTTACGGAGTACCGCGGTGCGTGAGGGCGGGAGGAGTCCGTCGGTCATTGCGGAGATCTCCGAGACCTCCGGGTGCTCGTCCGTGTCGGTCGTGGATGTCACGCTCGCCCACCTCCGCCCTTCACGGCATCTGTGTCCTTCGGCCCTGCCGCCTGTGGGACGGATGTCCCCTGCGCCCGGTTCCTTCCCCCACCTGCGGGTCTGTTATCCCCTTGCTCCGGACGCAGATGGGTGACCAAAGGGAGCAGCCGGGCACGGCCGCGTGCACATCGGCTTTTGACCGTACCGGCGGGGACGTCGAGTATCGCCGCGGCTTCGGCCACGGGATAACCCTGCATGTCAACGAGGACGAGCGCGGCACGTTGCTCTTCGGGGAGGGTACGCAGTGCGCTGAGAAGTTCCCGGTACAGATCCTGGCGCTCGGCCGGGACGGCAGCGGACTCGTGCGGTTCCAGCAACTGTTCCAGGCGCTCCGTCTCAGCGACGGGCGAGGTACGCCTGGAGGCGGCTTTACGGGCCCGGTCCAGGCAGGCGTTGACCGTGATGCGGTGCAGCCAAGTGGTGACGGCGGACTGGCCGCGAAAGGTATGGGCGGCACGGTAGGCGGAGACCAGGGCGTCCTGGACCGCGTCGGCCGCTTCCTCACGGTCCCCCAGGGTGCGCAGCGCCACCGCCCAGAGCCGGTCGCGGTGGCGCCGGACTATCTCCCCGAAAGCATCCGGATCACCGGCCACGTGGCGCGCGAGGAGGTCCTGATCGCTGGAGTCTCCGAGCAGACCCACGTAGAAGACCCCCTCCCCCGGAGACGGCTCCTCCAGGATTCGCGCGAGCCGATCGGCACCACACTATCCACCTCAGTGAGCCTTCGCAGTGCCGCCGGCGCGCGTCTTGCCGTCGGCACGGCTGTTGTGTCCGTTTCCGTACGGCTCGTCAGAACAAGGTCATCCGGTGACTTTGATGTCCGAGATGCCGCCCCGGTACCACTCACCGCTTCCATCACCGGGCAGTTCAGTGATGTGGATCAGGATGTACCGGGTGCGCACCCGCTTGTCCAGCTTCACGGTGAGCTGGTCGCCGGCTCTTTCCGACTTGGTCAGATGCTGCGGGAAGTCGCTCAGCGACGTCGGGTTCGACGCATCCGGGGAGGCGGCGAGGATTTCGGCCGTCTGTCCCGGCTGGTACATGCGGGCCTGGACGCCGGCCACCTCTTTCACGCTCCCGAGGTCGACGACGATGCCGCTGCCGTCCTTGCGGTCCGAAAGATTGCCGAAGTTCGCCCATCCCCTGAATCGCTTGGTCACCCATGCGGTGCTCGGATCGCCGTCCACGGCGTTCTCGGGCTGCTTACCGGTGACCGCGTTCTGCGGGGAGAACTCCGTCGCGTGCGCGATGGCGAGGGGCTTGGGTGCGGGCCGCTTCTCGCTGGTGCGCTCGGAGCCGGAATTCTCCTGCGGGGTGCTGGGATTTTCGCTCTTCAGCAGAGTGTCGGCGAGCTGCCAGCTTCCCAGGCCCAGCGCTGCGATGAGTAGCGCCGAGACGCTCCACTTGAGGGCCTTGCCGGTACGGCTTTGCAGTGGGGGCGGCGGCGAGGGCACCTGCGTGGTGACCGGAGCGGCCGGCTGCCCGTTGCGGGACGGAACCGGGCCGTAGGAGCCCTGCTGGTAGGCCGTGCGCTGGTAGGGCGGCGGGGCGGTGAAGGAGGTCTCCGGCGGCCGGATGCGCGGCATGGCCGCGACGGCCTTGGCCAGTTCCTCGGGCGTGGAGCAGGGCTGTTCCTGACGGGAGGCGGTGGCGCCGTCGTTGACCAGGGCCCGCATGGCCAGTTCGGACAGGCCGCGATGGATTCCCGCGCGTACCTGGTCGGGGGGGATCAGCCCCAGGTCCTTGGGCAGCCCGGACAGGCCGTACGCGTCGTTCTCGTACGGCCAGCGCTGGGTCAGGGCGGCGTACAGCAGGGCGCCGATCGCCTCGGTGTCGGTGCGCTGGGGCTGGTCACTGGTGATGCCGCGCAGCGCGGCCATGACGGCCAGACCACGGATGCGGTACTGCCCGGACTCGGTGCGCAGCACCGAACCGGGGGTGAGCCGGAGATGGGACAGCCCTTCCCGGTGGGCGGCGGTCATGGCCTGGGAGACCTGGCTGACGAGCTGATAGGCCTCGTGCGGCTCCAGTGGCCCGTTCGCCAGGATGGTGGTGAGTTCGGTGGCGTCGGGCAGCCACTCGTGCACGACGTAGACGAGGTCGTTCTCCTCGACGGCGTCCAGGACCTGCACGAAACGGGGGTCGCCCAAAAGCGCCGCGGAGCGGGCGGCGGACAGGACGGGGCGGGCACGCGGGTGGTCGGCGGGCAGGACGTGGACGCCGACGGCACGGCGCAGTTTCTCGTCGACCGCGCGCCAGCTACTGAATCCGTCCAGACGGGTGACGCATTCTTCGAGTCGATAGCGCTTGGCGAGTTTGTGCCCGCTGTGCAGGTCCGGCGGCTGTGTTCTGCCTGTCGTGGCGCTGCGTTCGTCGGGGCGTGCGGTCTCCTTGTGTGTGCCGGCTACCCTCTCGGCCTCCGCACCGTCGTCCGTGGCCTTGCCCGCCTTGGCGGTCAGCGGTTCCTCACCGCTCGTGTCGGCCACGTCGACGGCAGCCGTGCTCCGTTCCGCCACCGTCGTTCCTGCCTCCCCATCCGTTGCAGGCTCTAAGAGCCACGACAATTGTGCCCACAGTCCGCCACTATGCACGACACACGGTGGCGGTCGATGGTTGCGGTGGTCAACGCCCCAGCTTGGCGCGCACCATGCCGACCATGGCGTTCAGTTCTTCGATGCGCATTTTCCTCGCGGCCACGTAGAAGATCACCAAAAGTGCGGTGAGGCCACCTGCCAGCGCGGCGAGCGAGCCGAGGAGCCCGCTGCCGAGCGCCTTCATGATGACGTACACGATGGCGCCCGAGACCAGGGTTGCGGGAATACTCGCACCGGCCAGTCGTGCGTACGTACGCACGACGTGAGCGCCGTCCAGGTCGTCGCCCATCCGCTTGCGCAGGCGGCGCCACGCCACGCCGACACCGATGACGTACGCCAGACCGTAGGAGGCGGCCATGCCGACCACGGCCCACCGGGCGGGCAGCAGGAAGAAGCAGACGGCGGAGGCGGCGGCGTTGACGGCGGCGACGATCACCGTGTTGTAGAAGGGCGTGCGGGTGTCCTCGTACGCGTAGAAAACCCGCAGGACGACGTACTGCACGGAGAAGGGGATCAGGCCGACCCCGAAAGCCATCAGCATGTAACCCATCGACACGCCGGCGCCCGAGGAACCGTAGATCAGGGTGCACAGCGGCACGCCGATGGCCAGGAAGCCGAAGGACAGCGGGACGATGGCGACCGCGGAGGTGCGCAGGCCCTGGGACAGGTCGTCGCGGACGGCTCCGGTGTCCCCGTCGTGGGCCGAGCGGGACAGCCTGGGCAGCAGGGCGGCCATGACCGAGACGGTGATGATGGCCTGCGGCATGTTCCAGATGAGCTGGGCGCTGGCGTAGGCGATGTAGCCCGTGCCGGGATGGCCGCTCTGTGCGGCGGTGTCACCGGCGGAGGTGGAGAGCTGGGTGACGACCAGGACGCCGGCCTGGTTGGCGAGGACGAACAGGACCGTCCACTTGGCGAGCTTGGCGGCCTTGCCCATGCCGTGGCCGCGCCAGTCGAAGCGCAACCGGAGCTTGAATCCGGTGTCCCGGAGGTACGGGATCATCGCCAGCGCCTGGACGACCAGTCCCAGCAGAGTGCCGATGCCCAGCAGCCGGATGCCTTCGTCGGGGATGGTGGTGACGCCGATGTGGGAGGTCTTGGCGGAGCCGTAGACCCACAGGAACAGTCCGAAAGTGGCGATCATGACGATGTTGTTCAGGACCGGGGTCCACATCATCGCGCCGAAGCGGCCACGGGCGTTGAGGATCTGGCCCATGACCACGTGCATGCCCATGAAGAAGATCGTGGGGAGGCAGAAGCGGGTGAAGGCGACGGCGACCTCGTTGGCCGCCGGGTCGCGGGAGATGGGGTAGGAGACCAGCTTCACCAGGAGCGGTGCCGCGAGGACGGCCGCGACCGTCAGCACCCCCAGCACCACGACCACCAACGTCAGCAGGCGGTTGGCGTAGGCCTCGCCGCCGTCCTCGTCCTCCTTCATCGCGCGGACGAGCTGCGGGACGAAGACGGAGTTCAGGCCGCCGCCGATGGTCAGGATGAAGATCATCGTCGGCAGGGTGTAGGCGACCTGCCAGGCGTCACCGAGGACCGCGCCACCGAGCGCGGCGACGATCAGCGCCGAGCGGACGAAACCGGTGAGGCGGGAGACGATCGTGCCGGCGGCCATGACGGCGCTGGACTTGAGCAGACTGCCGGCCCGCCCGCCGGAGGACTTGGCGGGTGCGGCGGCGGCCGGCGGTTCGGGAACGGCCGCCGTCTCCGGGACGGGCTCCTGCTGCGGAGCCACGGGGCCCTGCTGGGCCGCCACGGCTGCCTGGTGCGGTCCCCAAGGCTCCTGCTGCGGTCCCTGAGGTCCCTGTTCGGGCGCCTTGTGTCCGCGCGGCTGGTAGGGCTGCTGGTCGCGGTAGAGGTGCGCGAAGGCGTCCTGTCCGGGCCGCTCGTCGGCGGCGTGGGTGATCAGGTCGTCCACGCCCACGAACTGCGTCGTCGCAGCGTCGTCACCGTACGGCAGATGGCGCGTGGGACCCTGCGGCTCGGGCGGCGGGGGCGGTGCCCACACCTGGGGATCGGGACGGTGCTGGGGCGGGGGCGGCTGCTGGTAGAGCGGCTGCGGCTGCTGCCCGGGCGGCGGCGGGGGATGTGCCGACCGGTCGTAGAGCGCCTCGGTCACCGGGTCCTGGGCCGTGGGGTCCTGCGTGCGATAGGGGTCGTGGGAGTAGGCGTCCTGCACGTAGGGGTCATGGGAGGAAGGCGAAGGCCCCTGGGAATGCGGGGGGACCTGCCTCGCCGGGTCGTCGCTCGCGCCCCGGCCGCGGTCACCGTCGTACGGCGCATTCATCGCTGCCCCACCTCATCCGTCCCCGGCCATCCGGCCCGGCCATCTATCAACGGTCCACTTTCTCACCTGAGCCGGACGCGTCCGAGCTTTGCGAACCGGTGTCCGGTGCCGGGTCACTCTGCTGCCCGGGTTCATCCCCGTCCATACCGGTCTTGCCGTCCTCGCCGTCTTCACCGGCGTTCGTATCCGTGCCCTCCGCGTCCTGCGCGGTGTCGTCGGCGTCCTGCGCCGTGCCGTGTGCCGCGGCGCGCTTGCGCTGGAGGTAGATACGGACGCCGGCCAGGACGAGCAGCAGGACGCCGCCCGCGATGACGAGCATCACGGTGGAGGTGATCTCGGTGACGTTCACCTCGAAGACCATCGCGTCACCATAGGGCTTGCCGTCCGCGGTGTAGAGCTGGGCGGTGACCCGTACGGGACCGTTGGCGTTCGCCGTGGTGTCGAACTTGAAGGACTGGCTGTGACCGCCGTCGACCTTGATGTCCTGGGGCTTGCCCGCGTTGAGCCGGTTGGGCTGCGAGGAGGTCAGTTCCAGCGTCATGCCCTTGACGCCCTGCAACAGGTTGTTCTGGACCGTCACCGGAATCGTCGCGCTGCGCCCGGAGAGCGTCGCGTTCGACTTCTGGATGAGCTGCACCTTTTTGGTCAGGTCGTCGAGGTAGCTGCGCACCGACGTGCGGAACCTTGTGGCGCCCGAGCCGTCGCCGCGCCACGCGGTGGACATCTCACGCATGACGGCGTTGCCGAAGGGTGTCACCACGCGCCGGGGGTCGGAGAGCACACCGGTGAAGTCGTCCAGCGCGGTCTTGGTGTCCTGGATCTCACGGAAGGCGTCGACGGGGAGCTCCTGCTTGCGCAGAGAGCCCGGGTAGGCACCACTGCCGGGAACCTGGCGGGTGGCCCCCGGATCGGGATCGGCCTTCGCCGCCTCGCTCAGGTTCAGGGGCTGCGTCCAGCCACCCGACGCCAGGGAGTTCAGCGCCGTGGCCATCGCCTGGGCCTGGGTGGTGGAGGGCCTGCGCTGGGGCGCGACGACGATGCTGCGCTGGCGGTTCGGTTCCTGCTGGTTGATCAGCAGGCTCTGGGCGAGGAATTCCTGTACGGCGAGGGTCGCGTTCCGCGCCTTGGCCATGTCGCCTTCGAAGGCGGTGGACAGCCGTGCGTCGGAGACGACGGCCGTGTTGCCGCCCCCGATGGGGCGGGCGGCCGTCGGGGTGTAGGACAGGCCGCCGTTCTCCCGGAGGCTGTCGCTGCGGGTGATGACGTTGTGGGCACCGGCGGAGGTGGCGACGTCGATGATCGAGGAGTCGATCGCTCCTTCGGCGGGCCAGGTGAAGTCCGTGCGCGGCTTGAACCCCAGGATGGTTTCCACGGTCTTGGCGGCAAGCTCGGTGGCCGGCGCGAGGTGACCGAGAGCACTGGGGACATTCTTGCCGTGGTGGGCGAGCGAGGCCAGATCGGGGTCGGCGAAGGGCAGCGCGACGACCTCGTGCGTCTTGACAGCCTTCTCCAGGTCGTTCAGCCACTGTTTGGCGACCGCCTGGTTCTTGCCCGCCACCGGACCGTCGGGGCCCTCGACCTTGTACGTCTCGGTCATCGCTTCGACGGAGGCGAGCAGGTCCGGGTCGACGACGAAGGTGACCGGGAGGTCTTTGCCGAGCGCGACGAGCTGCTGGAGCCGGCCTCCGGGGGCGATCTCCGACGCCAGGTCGTCGTTGCGGAAGACGGGAGTCTGGGCGGCGTCGGTCTCGGCCGTGAGGTGGGTGGCGGAGATCAGCGGCCACAGGTAGGTGAGCTTGGTCTTCTTGCCGGCACCTGACGGCTGCCAGGGCAGGAAGGTCCGCTCGATGCCCAGCACCCGCTCGTACCGCTCGTCGCGGGTTTGGCCGGACAGAGAGACACCGAGCGGGTAGACACCCTCACCACCGAGGCCGAGATCCTTCACGGGCACCCGGAGGGTGAAGTTCCTGCTGACGCCCGGTGCGAGGTCGGCGACCTTCGCCGTGTGCTTCTTGTCCTCCTGGCCGTCCACGCCGGGCAGGAAGCCGGTGCGCTTGGCCGCGCTGTCCATGGCACTGCGGCTGTCGATCTCCGGGCCGACCCGCAGACCGACGTGCGCGTCCGTGACCGGGGTGTCGCCTTTGTTGGTCAGGGTGCCGGAGACGGTGACGGAACCGTCCTTGGCCGGGGTGGAGGGGGTGAGGGAGTCGATGGCGACATCGACGGTGCGCGAGCCGCTGACCGCGCGGGCGGGAGTGGCCGGGGTCTGCAGCAGCCCCGCCAGGAGGGGGGCGCCGGCGAGCAGCGCCGCGGTGCGTCGCAGCCATCGACCGCGCGGCCGTTCAGTCTCCTGGAACCCTGCCGCCTCGGCCACGCGTTCGCCCGTCCCTCGTCGTCGTCAGTGGTCGTCGGAATGTGCGTCCACGAATGGTAACGAGGCCCGCTGCGGCTAAGTGCTGCGGACCGCGCCACGTGATCACTTGGGTTGTCGGCCGAACCGGTCGTGCCCTTGCTGACGGGAGGTCTCGCACGGCGTGGCCACGTACCCTGTTCTGTTGTGCCGAACGCCAACGATGACTTCTCCTCCCCGCAGACCGAGCGGACCCCGCAGCAGACGAACGCGCTGAGCCAGGTGCAGCGCCGAGCCGTCGGCGAGCTGTTGCGGGTTTCCCCCGTCGCGGACGACCTGGCCCGCCGATTCCAGGAGGCCGGGTTCACGCTTGCCCTGGTCGGCGGTTCGGTACGGGACGCCCTGCTCGGCCGGCTCGGCAACGACCTGGACTTCACCACCGACGCCCGGCCCGAGGACGTACTGAAGATCGTGCGGCCGTGGGCGGACGCGGTGTGGGAGGTCGGGATCGCCTTCGGCACGGTCGGCTGCAAGAAGGACTCCTTCGACATCGAGGTGACGACGTACCGCTCGGAGGCGTACGACCGCACCTCGCGCAAGCCCGAGGTGTCCTACGGCGACTCCATCGAGGAAGACCTGGTCCGCCGGGACTTCACGGTCAACGCCATGGCGGTGGCGCTGCCGCACAAGGAGTTCATCGACCCGCACGGTGGCCTGGAAGACCTGACCGCACGGGTACTGCGTACCCCGGGCACGCCGCAGGAGTCCTTCTCCGACGACCCGCTGCGGATGATGCGTGCGGCCCGGTTCGCCGCGCAGCTCGACTTCGAGGTGGCCCCCGAGGTCGTCGACGCGATGACGGCCATGGCGGAGCGTTTGGACATCGTCTCCGCGGAACGGGTCCGGGATGAGCTGAACAAGCTGATCAAGGCATCCCACCCCCGCAAGGGGCTGAAGCTGCTGGTCGACACCGGGCTCGCCGACCGGGTGCTGCCGGAGCTGCCCGCACTGCGGCTGGAACGTGACGAACATCACCGTCATAAAGATGTCTACGAGCACACGCTGACGGTCCTGGAGCAGGCCATCGACCTCGAAGAGGACGGGCCTGACCTGATCCTTCGGCTGGCTGCGCTGCTGCACGACATCGGCAAGCCGAAGACGCGTCGCTTCGAGCCGGACGGCCGGGTCTCCTTCCATCACCACGAGGTCGTGGGAGCGAAGATGACCAGGAAGCGGATGACCGCTCTGAAGTACTCCAACGACATGATCAAAGACGTGTCGCTGCTGGTGGAACTGCATCTGCGGTTCCACGGGTACGGAACGGGCGAGTGGACCGACTCCGCGGTCCGCCGCTACGTACGGGATGCCGGTCCGCAGTTGAAGCGACTGCACAAGCTGACCCGCTCGGACTGCACCACCCGCAACAAGCGCAAGGCCAACGCTCTGTCGCGGGCGTATGACGGGCTGGAAGAGCGCATCGCGCGGTTGCAGGAACAGGAGGAACTGGATTCGATCCGGCCCGACCTGAACGGCAACGACATCATGGAAACCCTGGGCCTGGCTCCGGGCCCGGAGGTCGGTCAGGCGTACAAGCATCTGCTTGAGCTTCGGCTGGAGAACGGGCCGATGGAACGAGAAGCGGCGATCGCCGCGCTCAAGGAATGGTGGGCCGCCCGGAGCTGAGAAGGCCGAGGTTTCACGTGAAACCGGTGGTCTGTCGACGACCGTGTTTCACGTGAAACAACGCCTCCGCGTCACCTCGGAGACGTTCGCTCAGCTCGACTTCGCATCGGTCAGGCAGAGGACGAACCTGGTGTCCGCGCGACGCCTGCGGTGCTGGCTCTCCGCATAGGCGGTGGTGCCAGCGGGGCAGACCTTCTGGTCGGTGGTGTCGTTGTGGACTTCCTTCACCTTGTACTGCGCATCCGCAGTGCCGCAGTCCACGATCTGAAGGTCCGGGTTGATCTGGTTGCCGTTGTTCTTCATGCAGTCGCCGACCTTGGCCTGGTCGGCGTCGTCCCTGGTGGCGAACCATCCGACGGCGAGGGCGATCACGGCTATGACGGCGATGGCCCCCTTCAGGATGATCTTGGGCGATACTCCCTTACGGGCAGGTGGCGGAGGAACCGGTGCCCCGCCCGGAGGCATGTACGGCTGCGGCGCCTGGGGGTAACCCGGCTGCGGTTGCTGCATGTACTGGCCTTGCGGTGGGTACGCGTAACCGCCCTGAGGCTGTCCGTACGGAGCCTGCGGGTACGGGCTCTGTCCGTACGGTTGCTGCCCGTACGGGGCCTGCCCGTACGGATTCTGCCCCTGCGGAGGCGGCGGCGTGCTCATGGGAGTCCCCCTGAAGATGGTGCCTGTCGGCGTGTGATGGACGCTCCGTAACGTATCGGGTCGCGGTGGATCGCCGAAGCGCGCGGTAGGGGCCCCTCACGGTGTGGGCGCCTGTCTCCGTGCAAAACGGGCGACTGTGACGGCGACGGCCGCGTAGAGGCAGGTGACGACACCGAGCAGGAAAGGGGATCGTCCGTCCGGCGGCAGCATGAGGGCCGCCACTCCCGCCGCGGCGACAAAAGCCACGTTGACCAGCACGTCGTACAGGGCGAAGCTCCGGCCGCGGAAGGCGTCCTCGACCGAGGACTGGACGACGGTGTCCGTGGCGATCTTCGCTCCCTGGCTGACCAGTCCGAGGAGGAAGGCGGCGGCCAGCATCGGCCCGGGGACGAAGAACAGGGAGAGGGCCGGTACCAGGACCGCCGCGGAACCGGCGCAGGCCGCGATCCAGCCGAGCTGGGACAGGCGGGCCGTCGCCCAGGGAGTGAGTACGGCCGCCGCGAAGAAGCCGGCGCCCGAGACGGTGACGGCCAGACCGAGGAGAGCCAGCCCCTCGGAGGCGTTGTCGGACCAGGCGTACCGGCACAGCATCAGGACCATGACCGTCAGGGCTCCGTAACAA
The DNA here is from genome assembly GCF_022695595.1 of Streptomyces sp. MST-110588. Lineage (NCBI taxonomy): Bacteria > Bacillati > Actinomycetota > Actinomycetes > Kitasatosporales > Streptomycetaceae > Streptomyces > Streptomyces sp. MST-110588. The sequence goes on along the minus strand of NZ_CP074380.1, from coordinate 3,862,492 downwards.
AAGCGCAGCACCGTCATGGCGGCCAGCGCCTGGGCGGCGGTACGGCGCTCCGCGAGGTGGCGCAGCCCGGCGGCCAGGCCGTGCGCGGTGATCGACACCGACGCCACCAGGGCCGGTCGAGGGCGTGTGCGGTCGGGCCCGAGCAGCGCCGGAGACATACGGAGCGCCATGAGGGCGGCACAGAGGTACAGAGCCGCGCCGAGCACCACGACCAGGGCGTTGGAACGGATGCCGAGGAGCCGTACGAGGAAGACCAGGGAGGCGCCGGCCGTGGTGGCGAGAGTTCCGGCCGTCGGGGAGAGGGAGTTGGCCATGACGAGTCTGTCCACATCGTCGACGACGCGCGGCAGGGCGGCCGAAAGCCCGGCCAGGACGAAGCGGTTGACGGCCGTGACGGACAGCGCCGAGGCGTAGAACAGCCAGTCGGGAACCTCGGCGACGATCAGCGCGGCCGTGCCGAGGGCGAGTGCGGTGCGCAGCAGATTGCCGTACAGCAGGACCTGGCGGCGTCGCCAGCGGTCCAGCAGAACCCCGGCGAAAGGCCCCAGCAGTGAGTAGGGGAGCAGCAGGACGGCCATGGCGGTGGCGATGGCGGCGGGAGTCGCCTGTTTCTCCGGGGTGAAGACGACGAACGAGGCGAGCGCGGCCTGGTAGACGCCGTCGGCGGCCTGGGAGAGGAGCCGCACGGACAGCAGGGAGCGGAAGTCGCGCAACGTGAGCAGTATGCGGAGGTCACGCACAACGGACATGGTCCACAGCCTCACACAGCCCGCAGGCCCCCGGTCGGATGTCCGGGGGCCTGCGGGGAGGTGGAGGTGCAGAGGTGAGCGGCGGGCGCTTAGCGCTCGACCTCGCCCCTGATGAACTTCTCGACGTTCTCCCGCGCCTCGTCGTCGAAGTACTGCACCGGCGGGGACTTCATGAAGTACGAGGAGGCGGAGAGGATCGGCCCGCCGATCCCGCGGTCCTTGGCGATCTTCGCGGCGCGCAGCGCGTCGATGATGATGCCCGCGGAGTTGGGAGAGTCCCAGACCTCAAGCTTGTACTCCAGGTTCAGCGGGACCTCGCCGAAGGCCCGGCCTTCCAGGCGTACGTAGGCCCACTTGCGGTCGTCCAGCCAGGACACGTAGTCCGACGGACCGATGTGAACGTTGTCCTCGCCCAGCTCGCGGTCGCGGATCTGCGAGGTCACGGCCTGCGTCTTGGAGATCTTCTTGGACTCCAGGCGCTCCCGTTCGAGCATGTTCTTGAAGTCCATGTTGCCGCCGACGTTCAACTGCATCGTGCGGTCCAGGATCACACCGCGGTCCTCGAACAGCTTGGCCATCACGCGGTGCGTGATCGTGGCGCCCACCTGGGACTTGATGTCGTCCCCGACGATCGGCACACCGGCCTCGGTGAACTTGTCCGCCCACTCCTTGGTGCCGGCGATGAAGACCGGGAGGGCGTTGACGAAAGCGACCTTGGCGTCGATGGCGCACTGGGCGTAGTACTTGGCGGCGTCCTCGGAGCCGACCGGGAGGTAGCAGACCAGAACGTCGACCTGCTTGTCCTTGAGGACCTGCACGATGTCGACCGGGGTCTCCTGGGACTCCTCGATGGTCTGGCGGTAGTACTTGCCCAGCCCGTCCAGGGTGTGCCCGCGCTGCACGGTGACGCCCGAGTGCGGCACATCGCAGATCTTGATCGTGTTGTTCTCGCTGGCGCCGATGGCATCCGCCAGGTCGAGGCCGACCTTCTTGGCGTCGACGTCGAAGGCGGCCACGAACTCGATGTCACGCACGTGGTAGTCGCCGAACTGCACGTGCATGAGGCCGGGCACACGGCTGTCGGGGTCGGCGTCTTTGTAGAACTCGACGCCCTGGACCAGCGAGGCGGCGCAGTTGCCCACGCCGACGATGGCTACGCGAACCGAACCCATTCCGGTTGCTCCCTGTGTTCTCGACGAGGTTCCGCGGATGCGGGACCTCATGTGGTGGTGTCATCGGACGGGTCCGGCCGGGTTCCACCCCGGTGCCGGGGCAGGCCGTCCGTGTTTCCTGCCGTGTCCTTCTTGTCCTGCTCGGCGGGCTCCGAGGCGCGTTGGTCGCGCCCGGCGCGCTCGCTCTCGATCAGCTCGTTCAGCCACCGGACCTCGCGTTCCACGGACTCCATGCCGTGCCGCTGGAGCTCAAGGGTGTAGTCGTCCAGCCGCTCACGAGTACGGGCCAAGGAGACGCGCATCTTTTCGAGGCGCTCTTCCAGGCGACTGCGGCGACCTTCCAGCACCCGCATGCGTACGTCCCGTGAGGTCTGCCCGAAGAAGGCGAAACGGACGCCGAAGTGCTCGTCCTCCCATGCTTCCGGGCCGGAGTGGGTGAGCAGTTCTTCGAAGTGCCCCTTCCCCTCTGCCGTGAGCCGGTAGACGATCTTCGCCCGGCGCCCGGCCAGGGAAGTGGCGGGCGGTTCCGGAGAGCAGCCCGTCTCCTCTGCCAGCCAGCCGTTCGCGACCAGCGCCTTGAGGCAGGGATAGAGCGTGCCGTAGCTGAACGCACGGAAGACCCCAAGCGAGGTGTTGAGCCGTTTGCGCAGCTCGTAGCCGTGCATGGGGGATTCGCGGAGCAGTCCGAGGACAGCGAACTCAAGGATGCCGGATCGCCTGCTCATCCCCGCCTCCCTGGATGCGTGCGTTCTTTATGCCGAGCTGATGTATCGACTCGATACATCCAGACGATAGATCGAGCATACGAACGGGACAAGAGGGGGGATGGTGAACGGCGTCACATCCGTGATTCGCGCTGGTCACCTGACTGATTTGGAGTGAATTTCGGCGGTGAGCAGGTTTTGGGCGTGCGTAGTCTGTGCGGCATGCAGACTGCCGGGAACCGTGGGACGAGAAGTGGCGTCCCCGCCCTTGGTGTAGTGCGACCCGTGAGCCAGCGGCGGGCCGTGCGTCGGGGGGACCTGAAGTCAACTGCCGCCATCAGGCGATGAGATAGCGCGCCTGCCCGAGGAGTATCCGTTCCATGAGCGAGCACCGCCGCAAACCGCCCCAGCCGCAGGGCGGCGGACGTGCTGCGGCCCGACGCGCCGCACAACAGCCCTCGGGGCGCCGCGCCGCGCCTTGGCGTGACGCCGCCCCCGGGCCGGGGAATGCCGCCGGCTCCGGTTCTGACCCGTACGGCCGGCAGAGTCCGTACGGTGGCCGGGCGGAAGCCCGCCGGGCCGCCCAGCGCGGTGGACGACGCCGTACCTCGGAAACCGCCGCGATGGCGTCGGACGGTGGTCGTGGAGGGCGCGGCGGTGGCCGGCGGGCCGGTGGCGGCGGTGGCCGTGACGGAGGAAGAGGCGGCGGGCGGCCCGGCAAGAGGCGTCTCATCGACTACCCGCGGGCCGGCCGGTTCGGCTGGCGCCGGTTCGTGCCGTCGTGGAAGCAGGTGCTCGGTACGTGCGTCGGCTTCCTCGGTCTGCTGGTGGGGGCCGCGGGCATCGCCCTGGCCTATGTGGACGTGCCCGATCCGCAGAAGGCGGCATCGCTGCAGAAGAACGTCTACTACTGGGCCGACGGCAAACCGATGGTGGTGGCCGGTGGCGGTGACCTCAACCGCCAGATCGTGCCGCTCTCATCGATCCCGAAGTCCATGCAGAACGCGGTGATCGCAGCCGAGAACGCTTCGTTCTGGGACGACTCGGGAGTCGACCCGATGGGCATCGCACGGGCGGTCCTCAACATGGCCAAGGGAGGTGAGACACAAAGTGGCTCGACGATCACCCAGCAGTACGTGAAGAACATGTACCTGGACCAGTCGCAGACCATAAAGCGCAAGGTGACCGAGCTGTTCATCTCGGTCAAGGTGGGCATGAAGGAGGACAAGCACGACATCCTCAAGGGCTACCTCAACACTGCCTACTACGGCCGCGGCGCGTACGGGATCCAGGCGGCGTCGCGGGCCTACTACGACAAGGACTGCGACAAGCTCACGCCGAGCGAGGGCGCTTTCCTGGCGACGCTGCTCAACGGGCCGAACCTCTACGACCCCTACATCACGACGGAGACCAAGGGCGGCAACCGCCAGCGGGCCGAGACCCGTTGGAAGTGGATCCTGGACCGTGAGGTCGAGGTCGGGTCGATGTCCAAGGCCGCGCGCGCGAAGATCACCGAGTTCCCCAACCCGCGCAAGCCCAAGAAGGCGATGGACCTGCGGGGACAGAAGGGCTACCTCGTCGACCTCGCCAACAACTACATCACCACGAACACCGATATCTCCGACAAGCTGTTGAAACAGGGTGGCTACGAGATCCACACGACCTTCGACCGGAAGAAGGTCGAGGAGCTGACCAAGGCCGTGGAGCGGGTCACCAAGGAACACATCAAGCCTGATCAGCGGGAAGTCGACAAGTACGTACAGTTCGGCGGCGCCTCGGTCGAGCCGGGAACGGGCAAGATCGTCGCCATCTACGGTGGCAAGGACGCGACCCAGCACTACACCAACAACGCGGACTTCACCGGGGTCCAGGTCGGCTCCACCTTCAAGCCCTTCGTCCTGGCGGCGGCGATGGACAAGGGCGTAAGGGACCCGCGTGACCCCTCCACGCGCACCAGGGTCTCGCCGAGCAGCGTCTACAACGGCAACAACAAGCTGAAGCTCCTCAACTACGACGGGACCGTCTGGCACGACAAGGACGGTCAGGAGTGGCACCAGCGAAACGACGGCAACGAGAGCCGCGGCAGGATCAGCCTGCGTACCGCGATGCAGTACTCCGTCAACACCCCCTACATCCAGTTGGGCATGGACGTCGGGACGGAGACGGTGAAGCAGGCGGCCATCGACGCGGGCCTGCGCGATGACCGCAGCATGGCGAAGACCACTCCGACCTACTCACTGGGCACCTCCGCTCCCAGCGCCATCCGGCTGGCCGGCGCGTACGCCACCTTTGCCGCCAGCGGCCAGCAGGACGACCCCTACTCGGTCGAGAGCGTCGAGAAGGACGGCAGGGAGGTGTACAAGCACGTCAAGAAGCCGAAGACGGGCTTCAGCCCGGCGGTGGCGGACAACGTCACGGACGTCTTGAAGACCGTCGTGGAGAAGGGCACCGGTACGGCCGCCCAGCTTCCTGACGGGCGCGAAGTGGCGGGCAAGACCGGCACCACCGACGACAACAAGTCGGCGTGGTTCGCGGGCTACACCAAGCAGCTCGCCACCACGATCGGGATGTGGCGGGTCGATGACCAGGCCAAACACCAGAAGTTCGAGAAGATGTACGGCGTCGGCGGCGAGGAGAAGATCCACGGAGCCTCCTTCCCGGCGCGCATCTGGGCCGACTACATGACCGAGGCCATGCAGGGAAAGCCGCTGCTGCCCTTCCCCAAGCCGGGGCCGATCGGCCAGACGGTGTACGGCGAGGGCATGAGCCCGTCGCCGACGCCTCCGCCGGTCACCACGCCGCCGACCACTTCTCCGTCACCGACCCAGTCGCACACCACTCCCCCGGCGACGACCTCCCCGAGCCCCACGCCGACCGAGACCTGTTCGGAATGGAACGTCCGCTGCCGCCACGGTCACGGGGGCGACACCACCTCAAATGGTGGGGGCAACGGCGGCCGTCCGGGTGGCGGCACCGGTGGTGAGACGACTCCTCCCTCCGAACCGCCTCCGGGCAACAATGACGCGGGCGGTCTCTTCGGAGGTCCGGACGACGGCGGACAGGATGAATGGTGATCGCTGACCCCGCTCGTTTCACGTGAAACACGACAGCGTGAAGCCCTCGCTCCACTCACACGGAGCGAGGGCTTCGCCCTTTCCGTCTCAGGTGTGTACGGCAGGATGGGGCGCATGACGAGCGTGCGACAGGACGAGCCCGTACGGCCCACGAAACGGGACGAAGTGGCGGCGGCTGCGAGCGAACTGATCGGCGGGCCGATCGGGCGCCGTGCGCTGGTCGGCACGCACTGGTGGACGCCGGTGCGGATCATCGCGCTCGTGGCCATCGGAATGTTCGCGCTCGGCATGGTGCAGAAGCTGCCGTGCTACGACGACGGGTGGTTCTTCGGCGCGACCAGTCAGTACACCCACGCCTGCTACTCCGACATCCCGCACCTCTACACGGGGCGGGGCTTCGCCGACGGTCTCATTCCGTACTTCGACAAGCTGCCCGGGGACATGACGTACCTGGAGTACCCCGTGCTCACCGGTGTCTTCATGGAGGTCGCCTCCTGGCTGACGCCGAAAAGCGGAGCCATTCAGCACCGGGAGCAGATGTACTGGATGGTCAACGCCGGGATGTTGATGGTGTGCGCTGCGGTCATCGCGGTATGCGTGGCCCGCACCCATCGGCGTCGGCCGTGGGACGGCCTGCTGGTCGCCCTGGCCCCGGCGTTCACGCTGACTGCCACCATCAACTGGGACCTGCTGGCGGTCGCGCTGACCGCTGCCGCGATGCTCATGTGGTCGCGCAGCCGCCCCCTGGCAGGTGGCGTGCTTATCGGCCTGGCGACCGCGGCGAAGCTCTACCCGGTGCTGCTGCTCGGTCCGCTGTTCGTCCTGTGCTGGCGGGCCGGGAAGTGGCGCGCGTACGGAAGTGCGCTGGCCGGCGCGGTGGTCGCGTGGCTGGTCGTCAACGTGCCGGTCATGATCACGCACGACGGGGCCGGGTTCCACATCCGGGAGGGATGGGCGAAGTTCTACACCTTCAGCCAGGAGCGGCCCATCGACTTCGGTTCGGTCTGGCTGCTGATCTCCCAGCGCACCGGCAATGCGCTGGAGGACGTGAACCTCTACGCGCTGGCCTCGATGTTCCTGGGCTGTGCCGCGATAGCGCTGCTGGCCCTGTACGCACCGCGCCGTCCGCGCCTGGCACAGCTCGCCTTCCTGGTAGTCGCCCTGTTCGTCGTCACCAACAAGGTCTACTCACCGCAGTACGTGCTGTGGCTGGTCCCGCTCGCCGTGCTGGCCCGGCCCCGTTGGCGGGACTTCCTGATCTGGCAGGGATGCGAGGTCCTGTACTTCCTGGGCATCTGGATGTACCTCGCCTACACCGGCAACGGCGACAAGCACCAGGGGCTGCCCCTGGACGGCTACCAGCTCGCGCTCGTACTGCATCTGCTGGGGACGCTGTACCTGTGCGCGCTGGTCGTACGGGACATCCTGCTGCCCGAGCGGGACGTCGTGCGCCGGGACGGGGACGACGACCCTTCGGGCGGCGTACTGGACCGGGCGCCGGATGTGTTCGTGCTGGGGCGGGCGGAGCACTCCACCGTACGTCGTGCGGTGCTCGTCGAAGGAAAGGCCACCGTCCGCTGGGGTGCCGCCCGCGAGTGAGGCAGCCGTCCGCCGTCCCCAGGGCGAGCGGAAGGCACAGGAGGCCGACGGCACCGGCAGGGCCATGGAAAGGTCCTGAGCCACCGTCCGGTTCTTGCGGATCTCGAACATCGCACCCCTTGAACTGGGGTGTTACGACAACCGTTAGGTCGTTTCTGATGGCTCTTGGACGGTGTCACGGAGCCAGATGGTGATCGCGGCGAAGGTCAGGGTGCCGTTGAAGACGTAGTCACGCGTGGCGAAGCGGGTGGCCACCGCGCGGAGCTGCTTCCACTGGCACACGCACCGCTCGACCGCGTTGCGACGCCGGTACTGGGCCCTGTCGAAGGCCGGTGGGCGACCGCCGCCCCGGACCCGCCGCCAGCCAGCAGATGGACCCTGGTGGTCAGCCCGCCCCGTGTGCGCCCCCGCGCCTTTCGCCCATCGGCCTTCACACGCGCTCCGCCCCCTTTTGCGGGAAGCCGGACGGCGCGCGATGCCGGGCCCCGGCCGCGTGCTGGTGCGCCCGGCAGGAGGTGGAGTCGAGGTTCACCGCCCACTCCCGCTCCCGCTCGCGGGCCAGGCACCGTCCGGATCGCCGGCATCCGCCTCGATGTGCAGCTCCGCCAGGATGCGTTGCCAGGTGCCGCCCGCCGACCATCGACGATGCCGCTCATAGACGGTCTGCCAGGGCCCGTACCGCTCCGGCAGATCCGGCCAGGGCACCCCGGTCCGGGCCCGGAACAACACGCCGTTCACCACCGTGCGGTGATCGGACCATTGCCCACCGGGGCGGCCGTTGGCCGACAGCAACGGCTCGATCTTCCGCCACTGCACATCGGTCAGTTCACGTCGCCGCACCCTGCCCGACGCGTGCCCAGCTCAGAGCTTGGTCCATCCCGACCGACAAGAGCCATCAACGAACTGGAACTCAAGCAGTGCTCGCGGTCCCAGGGCCGAAACGTCTCGGGAGCCTGTCGTCCTGGGCGGGGTCAGCGTTCCACGATGCGGTCGAACTGCGTGGTGGTGTGCCGCAGGTGCGCCACGAGCTCCTCACCGATCCGCGGCTCGGGTGCGTCCCCCGGCACGAAGAGGATGGAGACCTGCATGTGCGGCGGCTCCGCGAACCACCGCTGCTTGCCTGCCCACACGTACGGCGAGAGGTTGCGGTTGACGGTCGCCAGGCCGGCCCGCGCGACACCCTTGGCGCGTGGCATCACGCCGTGCAGGGCCTTGGGCGACTCCAGGCCGACACCGTGCGAGGTGCCGCCGGCCACGACGACCAGGTAACCGTCGGAGGCGGCCTTCTGCTGCCGGTAGCCGAAACGGTCGCCCTTGGAGACACGGGTGACGTCCAGGACCGATCCGCGGTACTCGGTTGCCTCGTGGTCGCCGAGCCACAGTCGCGTACCGATGCGGGCGCGGAAGCGCGTCTGCGGGAACTGCTGCTGAAGGCGGGCGAGCTCCTCGGACTTCAGGTGGCTGACGAACATCGTGTGCAGCGGCAGCCCGGCGTTGCGCAGCCGGTCCATCCAGCCGATGACTTCCTCGACCGAATCGGAGCCGTCGGTACGGTCCAGGGGCAGGTGGATCGCGAACCCCTCCAGCCGTACGTCCTCGATGGCCGCGGCGAGCTTGGGCAGGTCCTCCGGCGCGATGCCGTGCCGCTTCATGCTGCTCATGACCTCGATGACGATCCGGGCGCCGACCAGGCCGCCCACTCCCTCGACCGAGGAGACCGAGCGGATCGCGCGGTCCGGCAGCGGAACCGGTTCTTCGCCGTGCCGGAAGGGCGTGAGGACGAGCAGGTCGCCGCTGAAGAAGTCCTTGATGCGGGCGGCTTCGTAGGTCGTGCCGACCGCAAGGAGGTCGGCGCCCAGCAGCGCGGCCTCCTCGGACAGACGCTCGTGGCCGAAGCCGTAACCGTTGCCCTTGCAGACCGGGACCAGGCCCGGGAACTGCTGGAGAACGCTCTGCTGGTGCGCCCGCCAGCGCGCGGTGTCGACGTAGAGGGTGAGCGCCATGGCCGGGCCCAGGACCTTTCTCGTGGCTGCGGTGTGTCGGAGGTCGAACGGTCGAACAGTGATCAGCGGCGCGACATGTACATGTCGAGCGCCTTGTGCAGGAGCTTGTTGAGCGGGAAATCCCACTCGCCCAGGTACTCCGCCGCCTGGCCACCGGTGCCGACCTTGAACTGGATCAGGCCGAAGAGGTGGTCGTTCTCATCGAGCGAGTCGCTGATGCCGCGCAGGTCGTAGACGGTGGCGCCCAGCGCGTAGGCGTCACGCAGCATCCGCCACTGCATGGCGTTGGAGGGCCGGACCTCACGGCCGATGTTGTCCGAGGCGCCGTAGGAGTACCAGACGTGGCCGCCGACGACCAGCATCGTCGCGGCGGAGAGGTTCACGCCGTTGTGCCGCGCGAAGTACAGCCGCATGCGGTTGGGGTCCTCGGTGTTCAGGGCCGTCCACATGCGCTGGAAGTAACCGAGGGGCCGCGGGCGGAAGCGGTCGCGCTCCGCGGTGATCTCGTACAGACGCTGCCACTCGGGAAGGTCCTGGTAACCCCCCTGGACGACCTCGACACCGGCCTTCTCGGCCTTCTTGATGTTGCGCCGCCACAACTGGTTGAAGCCCTTGTGGACATCCTCCAGGGAGCGGTTGGCCAGCGGGACCTGGAAGACGTAGCGCGGCTGTACGTCACCGAAGCCGGCGCCGCCGTCCTCACCCTGCTGCCAGCCCATGCGGCGCAGCCGGTCGGCGACCTCGAAAGCGCGCGGCTCGATGTACGTGGCCTCGACATCGCGCAGTCGCTTGACGTCCGGGTCCTGGATGCCGGTCTTGATCGCCGAGGCGTCCCAGCGGCGGATGATGACCGGAGGCCCCATCTTCACGGTGAAGGCGCCCTGCTGCTTGAGGTGGGTGAGCATCGGCCGCAGCCAGTCCTCAAGGTTCGGGGCGAACCAGTTGATCACCGGACCCTCGGGCATGTAGGCCAGGTAACGCTTGATCTTGGGCAACTGGCGGTAGAGGACCAGACCCGTGCCGACCAACTGGCCGCTCGTGTCGAACCACCCCAGGCTCTCCGAGCGCCACTCGGCCTTCACGTCGGCCCAGGCGGGGACCTGCATGTGGCTCGCCGCGGGCAGACTCTGGATGTACGCCAGATGCTGCTCTCGGCTGATGGTCCTCAGGGTCAGGCTCATGCGGGGCGCTCCTCGGCAGGTTTGTCCCCATGGTCGGGGCTCCGGCTCTCGCGCCGAAGCCTACTGTGACAGGGGAGCGCCCCGTTTGGGCGTACGGGTGCTGTGCCCGTGCACCCTCCCGTGCGACGTCAGCCGAGTACGCCGCCGAAGAGTCCGCCATGGGCCATGCCGAGGAAGAAGCCGACCGCCGCGGCGCCGAGTCCGATGACCAGCAGGAAGCGCTCGCCCGTGGTGGCGGAGATGAACTGTCCCCAGGCACCGGTGAAGATCCCGATCAGTCCGGTCCATGAACTGACCAGGTGCAAGTGGTGGAAATGGGCGGTGAGAAATGCGGTCGCGCCGAGCACCAGGGTCACGGCGACAAAGGCGTTCTCGACGGGATGGGCCTTGCCATCGCTGTTCAGGAGCGAGAGGAGGCCGTGCTGCGGCCGTACTGCTTGTGCCATGCGGCACCTCCGAAGACAGGGCGGCGAACTGTAACGCCGCTCACACCCGTTGTGTTCCAGATTGGGGGGATCGGCGGCCGGATTTCAACCGGAAGCCCCTCGGCGGGTACTCTGTACGATCTGCGCCCATGTCTGCCCAGGTTCGCCTGTACGGACCGGGTGCGGAACGCATCAAGACCCTCCTGCCACGGAACGACCGTGGCCGCTGAGTCCAAAGGAGGTGGGTTCTACATGCGTCACTACGAGGTGATGGTCATCCTCGACCCCGATCTCGAGGAGCGCGCTGTCTCCCCGCTGATCGAGAACTTCCTCTCCGTCGTCCGTGAGGGCAACGGAAAGGTCGAGAAGGTCGACACCTGGGGCCGTCGTCGTCTCTCGTACGAGATCAACAAGAAGCCCGAGGGCATCTACTCGGTCATCGACCTGCAGGCCGAGCCTGCGGTCGTCAAGGAACTCGACCGTCAGATGAACCTGAACGAGTCGGTCCTGCGGACCAAGGTCCTCCGTCCCGAGACCCACTGAGCGCGTCAGCGCCAGCGGTAACCGGGTTCGAGTAGCAGCAACACCAGCAGCCAGCAGCACACCCGCCGAGAGGTTCCCCTAATGGCAGGCGAGACCGTCATCACGGTCGTCGGCAATCTTGTCGACGACCCCGAGCTGCGCTTCACCCCGTCGGGTGCGGCGGTCGCGAAGTTCCGCGTCGCGTCCACCCCCCGCACCTTCGACCGCCAGACCAACGAGTGGAAGGACGGCGAGAGCCTGTTCCTGACCTGCTCGGTGTGGCGTCAGGCGGCGGAGAACGTCGCCGAGTCCCTCACGCGGGGTACCCGTGTGATCGTGCAGGGCCGCCTCAAGCAGCGGTCGTACGAGGACCGCGAGGGCGTCAAGCGCACGGTCTACGAGCTCGACGTCGAGGAAGTCGGCGCGAGCCTGAAGAACGCCACGGCCAAGGTCACCAAGACCACCGGCCGCGGTGGCCAGGGCGGCGGCTTCGGCGGCGGTCAGCAGGGCGGTGGCCAGGGTGGCGGCGGCTGGGGCGGCGGCCCCGGCGGCGGCCAGGGCGGCGGCGCTCCCGCTGACGACCCCTGGGCGACCGGTGCCCCTGCGGGCGGCGGCCAGCAGGGCGGCGGCGGTGGCTGGGGCGGTGGCTCCGGCGGCGGCTACTCGGACGAGCCGCCTTTCTAGGCCCGTACATCTGGCCCGTACATGCGTCGTTTCACGTGAAACGCGGTTTCACGTGAAACACGAGAGACGGGCCAGGGGCCTGATGAGGGCGTCAGCACAAACTTCTTGAACTCACTGGAGAGAGACAATGGCGAAGCCGCCTGCTCGCAAGCCTAAGAAGAAGGTTTGCGTGTTCTGCAAGGAGAAGATCTCCTACGTGGACTACAAGGACACGAACCTGCTGCGGAAGTTCATTTCCGACCGCGGCAAGATCCGTGCCCGCCGGGTCACCGGCAACTGCACCCAGCACCAGCGTGACGTCGCCACGGCCGTGAAGAACAGCCGTGAGATGGCGCTGCTGCCCTACACCTCCACCGCGCGATAAGGGAAGGGTGACCGACTCATGAAGATCATCCTTACCCACGAGGTCTCCGGCCTCGGCACCGCCGGTGACGTCGTCGACGTCAAGGACGGTTACGCCCGTAACTACCTGATCCCGCAGGGTTTCGCGATCCGCTGGACCAAGGGTGGCGAGAAGGACGTCGAGCAGATCCGCCGCGGTCGTAAGATCCGCGAGATCGCCACGATCGAGCAGGCCAACGAGGTCAAGGGCCAGCTTGAGGGCGTCAAGGTGAAGCTGGCCGTTCGCGCCGGCGACGCCGGCCGCCTGTTCGGCTCCGTCACCCCGGCCGACGTCGCCTCGGCGATCAAGGCCGCCGGTGGCCCCGACGTGGACAAGCGCCGCGTCGAGCTCGGTGCTCCGATCAAGACCCTGGGCGCCCACCAGGTGTCCGTGCGTCTGCACGCCGACGTCGTCGCCAAGCTCGGCGTCGAGATCGTCGCTGCCTGATCCCAGGCATCGCGCACTCAGCACCACACTGAAGGGCCGCACCCCGTCTCCGGGGTGCGGCCCTTCAGCGCTGTGAGGTGGTGTCCGGCCCGGCCGGCGCGGTGGTCAGTCCACTTCCTGGGCGCGCTTGTACAGCTCCGCCACGTCGTCGTCGAAGTACGCGGCGTAGGAGATGTCGTCCTCGTCACCGCCGCCCTCGTAGCCGCCCAGAACACCGATGACCGTGCCGGTGTGACTCTTGGGGTCGTAGTCGGCCAGCCAGGGGCTGCCGCTGGTCCCTCCCGCGAAGGCGGTGCACTGGATGCGCATCTGCGTGTCACTGAACTTCGTCGTGCGGTTGTGGCAGGAGATCGGGGTGTCGCTGCCGCTGGGGTAGCCGGTGATCTTCACTTCGTTGTCGAATCCACGGTCTATGCCGAGGGTGTTGCCGCCCAGCACGTCCTGGATCTGCTTGCCGTCCTTGGGGTCGAGCACGAGGAAGGCAACGTCGAGGTCCTCGTCACCGGACTTGTCCCAACGCGGGTCGGTGACCACCTTCCTGACCTTCCACAGGCCGGTCGGCTCTTGGCCGTCGCGGTAGTCGGGAGCGAACATCAGGTCGTCCCGCGGGGCCCCGGCCTCGCTGTCGTACGCGCAGTGCGCAGCGGTGATCAGCATGTTCCGACCCGGGCTCTGCACCACGCTGGCGGTACAGAAATGGTCACTGGAATCGTTCTTGGAGAAGAGAGTTCCGACGCGGGCGTTCTGTTCGGTTCTGCGGGGGGTGTAGGCGTTACCGGTGTCTGCCGGAGCCGTCGCGGAGGGGTCCTGGTCCTGGGGGTCGGGGTCCTCGTCGACATCACCCGACTTGCCGTACCCTTCCCTGCTGGCGACGTTCTTCGTACTGGTGTCGGCATCCTGGGCGGCGTATCCCACCATGGCACCGGCCCCGACGACGATCATCGTCAGGGGCAGGACGATTTTCCTGGCAAGCGGGCGCACAGGGTCATTATCAGCACGGCTCCCCCGTTACGGGATGGTTCAACGCGAGGCTCCTGTCACAATCCATCGGCCGGAGCGGGCGCGTGCCCACAATGTCAGCATGCGTACGGTCATCATCAGGGCCATGGCCCACCACAGGGCCGTCAGACCGCCGCCGAGAACGGGGACGAGCAGCGCGACGGGCGCGAACACCGCCAGCGTCGCCAGCATCGCCCAGGCGAGGTACGGCCCGTCGCCGGCGCCCATGAGCACCCCGTCGAGAACGAAGACGACGCCGGAGACCGGTTGGGTGACAGCGACGACCAGAAGAGCCGGCAACAGGACGTCCTTCACGGCCTGGTCCGAGGTGAACAGAGGCATGAAGACCGGGCGGGCCAGGGCGACCAGCAGGCCGAGCACTACGCCGGAGGCGATGCCCCACTGCACCATGCGCCGGCAGGCGGCCTTGGCCCCCGGCACGTCGCCGGCGCCCAGGTAGCGCCCGATGATGGCCTGGCCCGCGATGGCGATGGCGTCCAGGGCGAAGGCCAGCAGCGTCCAGAGCGTGTTGATGATCTGATGGGCGGCGATCCGGGTGTCACCGAGCCGGGCCGCGACGGCGGTGGCGATCATCAGTACGGCGCGCAGCGAGAGCGTACGGACCAGCAGCGGCACCCCGGCCTGGGCGCAGGCCCGGATCCCCGCGGCGTCCGGACGGAGCGAGGCGCCGTGCCGGCGCGCGCCGCGTACCACCACGACGAGGTAGACGGCGGCCATGGCGCACTGGGCGATGACGGTGCCCCACGCCGATCCGGCGATGCCCAGACCGGCGCCGTACACCAGGCCGATGTTGAGGGCCGCGTTGGCGGAGAAGCCGCCGATGGCCACGTACAGCGGGGTCCTGGTGTCCTGGAGACCGCGCAGCACACCGGTCGCGGCGAGCACGACGAGCATCGCCGGGATGCCGAGGGCGCTGATGCGCAGATAGGTGATGGAGTACGGGGCGGCGGTGGGGGAGGCGCCGAACAGATCGGCGAGCCAGGGTGCGCCAGGCAGGACGACGGTGATGACGGCGGCGCCCAGGAGGAGGGCGAGCCAGATACCGTCCATGCCCTGGCGGATGGCGGCGGAGAGGTCGCCGGCTCCCACGCGGCGGGCCACCGCGGCAGTGGTGGCATAGGCGAGGAAGACGAAGACGGAGACGGCGGTGGTCAGCAGCGCGGAGGCGATGCCGAGACCGGCGAGCTGCGAGGTGCCGAGGTGGCCGACGACGGCACTGTCGACCATGAGGAAGAGGGGCTCCGCGACGAGCGCGCCGAAGGCGGGGAGGGCGAGCGCGACGATCTCGCGGTCGTGGTGGCGGGAGGTGCGCTCTGGCGTCAGGGGAGCCTGTGTCATTCTTCCAATCTAATCTTCCACAGGTAAGCGGCACAACTAGCACCTGATCCTTACTTGGGCGAGGGTGGAGCGTTCACCTCCGCGTTGTTTGTCGGGATCTTGAACAGGTTGCCGAAGTTTTTCTCCCCCACAGGCTATGGACGAGGAAATCCCAGGTCACGGGCTTGGAGACGGGGTGACTGTGTCCTTGTCCACAGCTATGTCCCCCGAGTCGTGCACAGGATCGCCCGACTTCTCCACAGGAACAGGTAGGTCATCCACATGGCCTGTGGATAACCAGATTGGCGGACGGTGCCGACGGGCCTACCGTGGTCCGGCGCCCGTCACGTGTTGCGGCCAGAGAGCTCGTCCGAACTCGACGCGCCGTAACCGGAGTCGGGCGTCTCGTTTGTCGGAGCCGTGCCGTAAGAAAGAGGGCACGGCAAGGTCCGCGTCGCGGACGGGAGGAGGTGGCGCGGTGAGCGTGCCCGAGCCCTTGGACGACCCCTGGGCAGGCTCCGGCCCGAGCGACCGGCTGCCCGCCGCCCGTACCCGCCGGGGCGAGGGCAAGAACCGTCACCGCGAAGACCGCCACGACCGCGGCGAGGACGACGGCGGCGCCTGGGCGGGCGGCGGATTCGAGCGCGTACCGCCCCAGGACCTGGACGCCGAGCAGTCGGTGCTCGGCGGCATGCTGCTCTCCAAGGACGCCATCGCGGACGTGGTGGAGGTCCTCAAGGGCCACGACTTCTACCGGCCGGCCCACGAGCTGGTCTACCAGGCGATCCTCGACCTCTACGCCAAGGGGGAGCCGGCCGACCCGATCACCACCGCGGCCGAACTGACCCGGCGCGGCGAGATCGCGCGGGTCGGCGGCGCCTCCTACCTGCACACCCTCGTCCAGTCCGTACCGACGGCCGCGAACGCGGAGTACTACGCCCAGATCGTCCACGAACGGGCGGTACTGCGCCGGCTCGTCGAGGCCGGCACCCGCATCACACAGATGGGATACGCCGCCGACGGCGATGTGGACGAGATCGTCAACAGCGCCCAGGCGGAGATCTACGCCGTCACCGAGCAGCGCACCAGCGAGGACTATCTGCCGCTGGGCGACATCATGGAAGGCGCGCTCGACGAGATCGAGGCGATCGGGTCTCGCCAGGGCCAGATGACGGGCGTCCCGACGGGCTTCACCGACCTGGACTCGCTGACCAACGGCCTGCACCCCGGCCAGATGATCGTCATCGCGGCCCGTCCCGCGATGGGTAAGTCCACGCTCGCGCTGGACTTCGCGCGGGCCTGCTCGATCAAGAGCAATCTGCCCAGCGTCATCTTCTCGCTCGAAATGGGACGCAACGAGATCGCGATGCGCCTGCTGTCCGCCGAGGCGCGGGTGGCGCTGCACCACATGCGCTCCGGGAGCATGACGGACGACGACTGGACCCGGCTGGCACGGCGGATGCCGGACGTGTCGGCCGCGCCCCTGTACATCGACGACTCGCCCAACCTCTCGATGATGGAGATCCGGGCGAAATGCCGGCGGCTCAAGCAGCGCAACGACCTCCGGCTGGTCGTCATCGACTACCTCCAGCTCATGCAGTCCGGCGGGTCCAAGCGCGCCGAGAGCCGTCAGCAGGAGGTCTCGGACATGTCCCGTAACCTCAAGCTGCTGGCCAAGGAGCTGGAGCTGCCGGTGATCGCGCTCTCACAGCTCAACCGTGGCCCCGAGCAGCGCACGGACAAGAAGCCGATGGTCTCGGACCTGCGAGAGTCCGGCTCGATCGAGCAGGACGCGGACATGGTCATCCTGCTGCACCGCGAGGACGCGTACGAAAAGGAGTCGCCGCGTGCCGGCGAGGCGGACCTGATCGTGGCGAAGCACCGTAACGGTCCCACGGCGACCATCACCGTGGCCTTCCAGGGCCACTACTCCCGCTTCGTGGACATGGCACAGACCTGAGGCGCGGGGTTGTAGGTCCTCAGGTCCTGTGTCCTCTTCTCACCGGCGATGTCCACCGCGTGTCCAATAGGACACAGGACTGAGAATCATGCCTCTTGATCGAGTGATTCCCCTCTTCGTGTACAGGACCGTCCCTGGCCGTCATCTTCGTCCGTGACCAGGGCAGAACCCCAGAGTCCGGCGGCTGGCGGAGCCGCTTGGGAAGACACGGGGGCGGTTCGATGAGTACAGCGGCACCTACACCAGTACGGCTGAGCGTCCGGCGCAGTGATGAGTCCTTGGGGGAGTACCTGGGGTGGCAGTCGGTGCCGCTGGAACTGCTGCAGAAGGAGCCGTGCTCATCCGGTTCGCCCGCCCTGGGTGAAGAAGCTGATCACCTCCTGGGGCGTGGGGTTGTGGCCGACTACGACGGCGGCTGCGGCGCTGCGGGGGAACAGCGCTTGCTCGTATGCGCACAGGGCGGTCTCGATGCCGTCGGGGTGTGCGGCGAGGGCCTCGCCGAGTTCGGCGCCGTCCTGCATGGCCAGATTGGCGCCTTCGCCGTTGGGGGGCGAGAGGTGCGCGGCGTCGCCGAGCAGGGTCACTCCCGGTACCCGGTCCCAGCGGTGCCCGTTCGGCAGGGCGTGGAGGGGACGCAGGACCGGCGCGGTCCCGCCGCCGGTGATCAGGGGGATGAGTTCCGGTGCCCAGCCGTCGTACTCCTCCACGATCCGCGCGGAGGCCGCGGCGGCATCGGTGAAGTCGATGGCGGCGAACCAGTGCAACGGCTTGGCCAGTGTGAGATAGGCGTGGAGAGTCCCGCCCTTCTCCCGGTGAGCCACGAACCACTTCCCGTGCTCGTCCGGGTCAACCGCCCCGAGCGTCCCGCCGCCGACCGCTTTCACGGTGGCCGGGTACAGGGTGTCGGCGTCGTACAGGCAGGTCTCGACGAAGGACCGGCCCACGTATTCGGGTACGGCGTCGGAGACCAGCGGCCGGACTCGTGACCAGGCGCCGTCCGCGCCGACCAGCAGGCTCGTGACGACGGTGGCGCCCTCGGCGAAGGTCACCTCGTGCCGCCCCTCGCCGAGGGCACGGACGCCGACGACCTTGTGGCCCCAGCGGACGGTGCCGGCCGGGAGCGAGTCGAGCAGCATCTGCCGCAGTTCGCCTCGCTGCACTTCGGGGCTTTTGCCCGTGCCGTCGTCGGCCCTGTCGAACAGGACGGTCCCGTCCCGGTGGAGGAGCCGTATCGCTTGGCGGCCCTTCAGGACGATGCTGCGGAACTCGTCCATCAGGCCGGCTGCCCTGAGGGCGCGTTGGCCGTTGTGGTCGTGGATGTCGAGCAACCCGCCCTGCGGGCGGGCGGTCGGTGAGAGTTCCGCTTCGTAAACCGTGGCCGGGATGCCGTGGACGTGCAGAACGCGAGCGAGCGTCAGGCCGCCAAGTCCGGCGCCGATGATCGTGACAGGAGTGTGCACGGGGGCTCCTACGTGTCGCGCACCTGCCGGGTGCCGCCGGCAGGTGCGCTGGAAAGAATTCGGTGTGCCGGGCGGTGCGTCGGCGTGGGAGTCGGCTCAGACGATGATGACCCGGCGCCCGCGCGTGTGACCGGCCTGGCTGTCGGCGTGCGCCGCCGCGGCCTCGGCGAGCGTGTACGACTTCTCGACCGGGATGTGCAGCTTTCCCCGTGAGATGAGGTCGACGGCCTCGGCGAGCGCCTTGTGCACACTCCCGGGCACGCCGGAGAACCGGACACCGAGTTCCGGCGCAGCGGCGATGGTGATCACCTTCTCCGGGTCCCCGGTCAGCTCGACGAGTTCGCGCAGCACGCCCGAGCCGGCCAGATCGAGGGCCGCGTCGACCCGGCCGAGCTGCCGCACCCGCTCGACCCAGCCCTCGCCGTACGTCGTGGCGAGGGCGCCCAGGCCGCGCAGATAGTCCTGGTTGGCGGCACCGGCCGTGCCGATCACCGTGATGCCGCGGTCGCGGGCGATCTGCAGCACCGCCGATCCGACTCCCCCGGACGCGCCGCTGACCAGCAGTGTCTGACCGGACTGCACGCCGACCTCGCGCATGATGCGCAGCGCGGTCTCCACCACGGAGGGGTACCCGGCCGCCTCCTCGAACGTCAGACCTTCGGGCATCCGGGCCCAGGCCGACAGCACGGCGAACTCGGCGTAGGTACTCGTCCCTTCGCCGAACACGCGGTCGCCGATCTCCACCCCTTCGACGCCCTCGCCGACCTCGTCCACCACCCCGGCGGCGTCCAGCCCGACTCCGGCGGGCAGTTCGGTGGGGTGGGCGCCCAGGACCTGGCCCTCCCGGATTCTCCAGTCGACAGGGTTCACGCCCGCTGCCCGTACGGCGATACGTATCCGGCCGGGGCCCGCGTGGGGCTCCTCGGCGTCTATGAGTTGCAGAACGTCGGGACCACCGAACTCGGCGAAGCTCACTTTCTTCATGCGGCCGACCGTAGCACTAACGGTTAGCTTTTTGGAACCGTTGCTGTTCCGTATTTGTTAGCATCAGGGCATGACCGTGCCGCCCGGACGCCGCGAACGTAAAAAGGCCGCGACCCGCCAGAAGATCGCCGACACCGCGCTGCGGCTCTTCCTGGAACGCGGGTACGAAGCGGTGGGCATCCGTGACGTGGCCGCCGAGGCCGACGTGGCCGTCACCACGCTCTTCTCCCACTTCGCCTCGAAAGAGGCCCTGGTGTTCGAGCAGGACGCGGACTTCGAGCAACGCCTCACGCGAGCGGTCACCGACCGGGCGCCGAACGAGCCGCTCATCCCTGCACTGCGCCGCGAGATCCTGGCCCTGGTACGGCACTGCGCTGCGGACGGCGCGGCCCCGATCTGGCGCATGATCGACGCATCACCCGACCTGCGGCAGTACGAGCAGTCGATGCGGCTGCGCCACGCGGAGTCACTGGCCATGGCCATTGCCGCCGATCCCGGCCTGCCGCAGAGCACGACGGCCGGCCGGGCGATCGCGAGGTTCGCGATCGACGCCTTCTCCCTGGCCCGCGAGGCGGCCGATCCGGACGCCGCGGTGGACGAGATCTTCCGGATGATCGAGGCGGCCTGGGAGGCCAGCAGCCCCTCCCGGCGCGTGTAAGGGATTCTTCCTCCAGCCGAAGCAGGGCACGGGCCCGGTCGGCTTCTCCACCTGGGACAGGTCCGGAACAGGTGAGAAACCTGTGGGCAAGCAGTCGCCTTACTTCGTATGGTCGTGCGCAGTTCAGGACGGATGGGGTGGGACAGTGAAGCTCGCTGAGGCGCTGGCAGAGCGTGCGGAGGCGACACGTCGCGTGGAGCAACTGCGGGCGCGCGTCGTCAGCAGTGCGCGGTACCAGGAAGGTGAGACGCCCGCGGAGGACGCGGCCCAGTTGCTGACCGAGGTCAGCGAGGCTCTGGACACGCTCGAAGCGCTGATCCGGCGGATCAACCGGACCAACGCGGCGGTGGACATGGGCCAGAACGGCACGCTCACCGACGCGCTCGCGCGCCGGGACGTGCTGCGGCTGCGGCACTCGGTGGTCACCGCGGCGGCGGACGCGGCGGCGGGCACGGGCGACCGCGGATACGGCCGGCAGCTCCGGTCCGAGCTGATGATGCTCTCCGCGCTTCCGGTCGCGGAACTGCGTGCTCAAGCCGACGTCATCGCACGGGAGATCCGCGAGATCGACGTACGGATCCAGCGCACGAACTGGGAAGCCGACCTGCTGGACTGAGCGGCCCGGCGAGGGCGGCGGTTGACGATGTGGAGCAGGTAGCTGCTTCGGAGGCGTGCACACACCGAGGGCCGGCGGTCTTCCGGCCCACTCGTGGCGCGTGGAGAGCAACGCGGGGGTTCGACGCCCCATGAACAGCGCAGCTCAGCATCGCGTACACGTAAAGGTGCACATCGCACAGCACATCACCACGTGCAGATCCGAAGCGGTGAGGGCGGGTTCGGGGTTTTCCACATCACAGCGGGCTGGGCCGCGGGAGACGCGTTCACTCCCACTCGGCGGTCTTCGGATCAACGCCGTGGGCCTCGGCGTTGGCGAAGATCACGTCGCGCAGCCATACGGTCAGACCCGGCGCGAATGCGTCGAAGTGGTCGGCGTACCCGGGCTCGCCGACGTACCTCCGGCCGATGCACACATGCATCGAGTGGGTGCAGTCGAAGTACTGCGAGAGCAATGACCGGTGCCGCTCCGCGAGGGCGTTCGCCTCGTCGGAGCCAGGGGCCACGCCGGCGCGCTTGGCCGCGGCGAAGGCGGCGTTGAGAGCATCGGTCGCGGCGGCGATGTCCTTCCAGTCATCCGGTGTCCTCCCGGCGGCCCGCTCGGTGTACTGCGCCCATTGCGCGCTGTCGCCCCAGCGCTCCTCGGCCTCATCGAGCCACGCGGGCTGCCAGTCGTTACCGAAGATCTCCACCTGCTGCTCCGGAGTCAGCCGCATCCCGGCGCGCGATGCCTCCAGCATGTGATCGACCGCGTCGACCATCTTCTGCAGACGGGAGATGCGCTCCACGAGCTGTGACCGCTGCCGGCGCAGATGGGCGCGCGCATTGATCTCCGGGTCGTCCAGGATCCGGCCGATCTCGGCGAGCGGGAACCCGAGCTCCTTGTAGACCAGGACCCGGTGGATCCGGGCCACGTCGTCGCCGCAGTACACCCGGTACCCGGCCCAGGTGCGCTCGCTGGGGCGTACGAGGCCGATCTCGTCCCAGTGGTGCAGGGCCTTCACGCTCACCCCGACGAGCGCGGCGGCGCGGCCGACGGTCAGGCCGTCGGAGCCCCTCGGGTCGGATCCCTCGCCCCCGGTGGCAGATCTCTGCTCGTGGGTATCGCTGTTCATCGGCTCAGTGTCGCTCACCTCGCCGGGGCCCGGGACCCTCCACGGCCGATGACGGGAAGCGGGTGGCTTTGACCTTCAGGTTGGTCGAAGTCCCACAATCGCGTGCATGGACGACACCGAAGAGCTGTTGGGCATCGGGGCCTTCGCGCGGCGGGTGGGGCTGACACCCAGCGCACTGCGCTTCTACGACGACTGTGGTGTCCTGCGGCCCGCGCGGGTGGAGCCGGGTACCGGGTACCGCTCCTACAGGTCAGGGCAGCAGCCCCGGGCCGATCTCCTGCGCAGGCTGCGGGAGGCCGGGCTGCCGTTGGTCGACGTGGCCGTCGTACTGGATGGTGGCGCGGAGGAGGCCCGTGCGGTGCTGCGGGCCCATCTGACCAGGACGTGGCGGACGGCGGAGGCGGCGCGGGCGGTGGTGGAGCGGATCCTGCGTGAGTTTTCGGGGCAGGAGAGAGCTGGAGAGGCCGCCGGGCACACGAGGGGTGGCGCCTACGGTCCGGGCGGTACGGGGGTGAGGGCTCGGACGTGGGCTCGGGCACGGGTCGGGGGTGCGGAGCTGGCCAGCGCGGTACGTCAGGTGGCGCCCGCGGTGGCGGTCGGCGCGGCTCGCGAGGAGTTCCCCGTCCTGGGCTGTGTGCTGCTGGAACTGGCCGGTGACGAAGTGCGGTTGGTGGCCACGGACCGTTACCGGCTGGCCGTACGGGTGCTGCGGCCCGGCACGGTCGCCGGGGGGCCGGGCCGGGTGCTCGTGGCAGCGGAGGAGTTGAAGGGGCTCGCGGCGTGGGCCGTACGGCAGGGAGAGGTCGACATCGAGATCGACGGGCCGGGCGGCTGGTTGCGGGCCGAGGGAGAGAGCCGGGAGCTGTCAGGCGGCGGTGAGGGCGGTGGAGGTGATGGCGGTGAAGGTGGTGCGTATGGGACTTACCCCGATCACCGGCTGCTGCTGGACGGACTGGAACCCGTACGCCACCGGGTCGTCGTCGACCGGATCGCGCTGCGCGAGGCTTTCGCCGGCCGGAGCGTCGGTGCCTGGCTCACGGTGGCCGAGAACGTGCCGGGGTACGGAGCCGGTGGTGGGGGCGTTAAGGCCGGAGAGCCGGAGGCCGAGCAGGGTGTGGTGGTCTCGGGAGGCGGGCCCGGTGCGCGGACGCTGCGGGGCGTGTGGACGAGGCCGTGGAACGGGCCGGGTGCGGGCACCGACGCGCGGAGGACGCTGCGGATCGCCTTCGATCCCGCGGTGCTCGTACCCGCGTTGGACGCGGGCGTGGGACCGGACGTGCTTTTGGAGATCGCGTCCGCGACGCAGCCGGTGATCGTGCGGTCCGCGGACCAGGGCAGCTTCACCACCTTGGTCATGCCGGTACGGAACAGCGCCGAGGGAGAAGGCGCATGAACCCCGACAATCCTGTGATCCGGCTGTGTGTGCAGGGCATGGAGGCCGAAGCGGCGGGGCGCGGGGCGGACGCCGGTGAGCTGTTCCGGCGCGCCTGGGACACTGCCGAGGACGACTACGAGGCGTGCGTGGCGGCCCACTATCTCGCCCGTCACCAGTTGACGCCGCAGGACAAGCTGCGGTGGAACCAGGAGAGCCTGGACCGCGCGGACCTGGTGGGGGATGAACGGGTGCGCGGCTTCTACGCCTCGCTGCACATCAACATGGGACAGGCCCTCCAGGGCCTTGGTGAACCCGCGGCTGCGTACGCACACTTCCGGCAGGCCGCCGAGCACATCGAGGACGTACCGGCGGGGGACTACGGGAACTGGAACCGGTGCGCGATCGCCGAGGGACTCCGGGCGACACGGCAGACGGCGGTCGATGAGCCATCGACCGCCGCCCTGCGCGCCGTTGACGCGCTGCTCGCGGAACTGCTCGCGGGGTGGTGCGCGCGTGCCGACCTCAAGGCCCTGGCCATGGCGCTGCCCGCTTATCTGGGGTGCCTCGGGACGGACGCGGACCGGGCCCGTCTGCGGGCGGCGCTGCACATGGTGCATGCGGCCGGGTGGCTGCCGGAGGCGGAGCAGCGGATGCTCGGTGAGGTGATCGGCTCACCCGCCTTCGGTTGACGTTCTCGCCTGCCCTCGGGCGGCGGCGTCGCCCATCCCCACCTCCTCACCCGACGCCCTCGCCCGGTCTCAGATGACGTCGGCGAGTTCTTGCAGCAGACGCCGCTTGGGCCGGGCGCCGACGAGCGACTTCACGGGTTCGCCACCGTGGAAGACCATGAGGGTGGGCATCGACAGGACCCCGTAGGTGGCGGCGGTCATCGGGTTCTCGTCCACATCCAGTTGGACGATCTTGAGGCGGTCGGCTTCCTCACCGGCTATCTGGGCCAGTACGGGGGCGATCATCCGGCAGGGAGGGCACCAGGAGGCGGTGAAGTCGACGAGTACGGGGAGCCGGGCCGCCAGTACCTCCTCGGCGAAGGTGGCGTCCGTGACGGTGGCCACGGACGCGGATGTGGTTGTGGACGTAGGTGCGGGGGTGCCGGTGGGGGCGGAGGCGAGTCGTGCCGATGGCGATGCGGTAGCCGACGGGTGGGTCATGGGGTGCTCCTCGGTTCTGGCGGGGTGGTGTCGTGAGGGGCCAGTTCGCACAGCGGCGTCGGGCCCCCGGGCTGTCGGGCGGCGGTCTCCAGCTCGGCGCGGGCCTGTTCCGCGCGGAGCAACTGGCTGCCGACCTGTTCGCGTACGGCCTGCAACTCGGCGATGCAGGCGTCCAGTTCGGCGAGCTTGGCGCGGTAGACCTGAAGGGAGTCGGGGCAGGCGTCGCCGGCCGCGTGTCCGGCGCGCAGGCACTCCACGAAGGGACGGGTCTCCTCCAGGTCGAAGCCGAAGTCCTGGAGCGTCCGTATCTGCTGGAGCAGCCGCAGATCGTCCTCGCCGTACGTGCGGTAGCCGTTGGACGACCTGCGGGCCCGCAGGAGGCCCCGGGCCTCGTAGTAGCGCAGGGCCCGGGTCGTGGTGCCCGCCCGCTCCGCGAGTTCTCCGATCAGCATGTCCGTGCTCCCTCGTGCCGACGACGGTGTCGACCGTAGACCTTGACCCCGGCGTCAAGGCCAGCATCCGGGTGGCGGAGCCGCCGTGAACTGTTCCGCGGTGGCGGGCAGATGGCCCGGGAGCGGGTGGCGTGGGGAGGTGGTGATGGAATGGGGCCGGTCCCGTCGTCGTGTCTCCTGCTTGGAGGAGTGCCATGTCCAGCGTGCCGTCCGCCGGGTCCGTGAGGAGTGCCGGTCCCGTCGGTCCGTCCGGCCCCGCCGACCCGGCTCACCCCGCCGGTGACACCGCGTCCGCGGAGCTGTTGCCGGGGACTCGTCGTGCGTTGTTGCACCGGCTGGCCGTGGGGCAGACGCGGGGGCGGGCCCCGTCGATGGTGGGCGCGGTCGCGCGGGGCGGGCGGATGGTGTGGTCGGGGGCCAGGGGCACGGTGGGGGGCCGGACACCGGACGCCGATGTGCAGTACCGGATCGGGTCGCTCACCAAGACGTTCGTGGCGGTGATGGTGATGCGGCTGCGGGACGAAGGGCTGCTCCGCCTCGACGATCCGATCGGCACGTACCTGGACGGCACGTCTCTGAACCGCGTGGACGGTGCGGCCCGGGCCGCACACACCGGCCATGGGGTGGTGCCGGTGCCGGACGCCACCGTCGCACAACTGCTCTCGCACTCCTCGGGGCTGGCGGCGGAGCCACGCGGGCCGTGGTGGGAGCGAACTCCGGGCGAGCTCCGTCCGGAACCGGCGGATCTCTACGGTGAGCATGCGCACCCGCTGCCCGCCGGGCGCGGGTTCCACTACTCCAACACCGGTTACGCGGTGCTGGGCATGCTGGTAGAGCGGCTGCGGGGCGGGACGCCGTGGGGGGAGACGCTGCGGCGCGAGGTACTGGATCCGCTGGGCCTGGACCGTACGACTCTGCTGCCGCAGGAGCCGTGTGCCGCGGGCTGGGCGGTGCACCCCTGGGCGGACGCGCTGCTGCCCGAGCCGGCCGAGGACACCGGCCTGATGGGGCCGGCCGGGCAGTTGTGGTCCACGGCGGCGGACATGTGCCGGTGGGCGGCGTTCTTGATGCGGGGCGACGACCGGGTGCTCAGCGCCCGGAGCCTTGACGAGATGCGCACTCCGGCGGTGCCGCCCGAGGGGGCGGACTGGGACGCCGGGTTCGGCCTGGGCATCCAGCTCGTACGGAAGGAAGGGCGGCGGCTGTTCGGGCACGGCGGCTCGATGCCGGGCTTCCTGGCGTCGCTGTGGTGCGACGCCGAGGAGGATCTCGCCGGGGTCACCCTGGCCAACTGCACATCCGGCCCGGCGGTGGGCGCGGTCACACTGGACCTGCTGAGTACGCTCATCGAACACGAGCCGCGGATCCCCGGGCCGTGGCGTCCGATGGACGGCCCTTTGGACCAGGAACTGCTGGCGCTGACCGGCCCCTGGTACTGGGGCGCCGCTCCGTACGTACTGCGGCTGCGGGCCGACCGGATGCTGGAGATCGGGCCGACGGCGGGGGCCACCGGGCGGGCGTCGCGCTTCAGGGCGGAGCCCGATGGCACCTGGACCGGGCTGGACGGGTATTTCAGGGGAGAGACGCTGCGGGTGGTACGGGCGGAGGACGGCTCGGCCGGCCACCTGGACGTGGGGACCTTTGTCTTCACGCGGGGCCCGTACGAGCCTTCGGCGCCGGTGCCGGGCGGGGTCGACCCGGAGGGCTGGCGCGTGTGAGTCGGGCCGCGGGGGTGACCGGTGGGCCACCGGGGGCGGTGCGCCCCGTACGGCGGGGGTCCCGGAGGCGGACGTACAGTCGTGCGCAGACACCAGGAGCCGCCGCAGTGCGGTTCACTACCGCTGGAAGGCCACTGTGACTGCCGTGACTGATGCCACCGCGAACTTCGACGCTCCGGTCCTTCTCGACCTGCCGCCGCTCAGCGCGTCCCGCTTCGCACGTATCGAGGACAAGGTTGCCGCGCTGATGCGGACCCGTGCGGATGTGGTGGCCATGCAGGGCGAGGCGCTGCTGCCCTTGGAGGCGTGCATCCGCTCGGCCGTACGGCCCGGCAGCACCGCGCTGAACATCGTCACCGGCCCCTACGGAGAGACCTTCGGCGGCTGGCTGCGCTCCTGCGGTGCCGAGGTCGTCACGATTTCCGCGCCCTTCACAGGCGCGGTGAGCCCTCAGCAGGTCGCCGACGCGCTGCGCGAGCACCCGGCGATCGACTTCGTGAGCCTGGTGCACGCGGAGGCCGCGACGGGGAACACCAACCCGGTCGCCGGGATCGGTGAGGTGGTGCGGGAACACGGCGCGCTGCTGATGCTGGACGCGGTCGCGTCGGTGGGGGCGGAGCCGCTGCTGACCGATGAGTGGGGAGTGGATCTGTGCGTGATCGGCGGGCAGAAGGCGCTCGCCGGACCGGCCGGCGTCTCGGTCGTGTCCGTCAGCGCCCGGGCGTGGGAGCGGATCGCCGCGAACGAGCAGGCGCCGCGGCGCTCCTACCTCTCCCTGCTGGACTGGAAGGAGCGCTGGGTCGACGGGGGACGTACCGCTCTGCCGCACGCTCCGGCGCAACTGGAGATGCTGGCGCTGGAGCAGGCCGTGGACCGCGTGGAGGCCGAGGGCCTGGAGGTGGCCGTCAAGCGTCACCGTGCGGCTGCGGCGGCTGTGCGGACCGGCGTACGGGCGCTGGGTGGTCTCACCCCGTACGTAGTTCGTGACCAGGACGCGGCGCCGGTGGCCACCACGCTCCGGGCCCCGGCGGATGTGGATGCCCGGGAGGTCGTGGCTGCCGCACTGGGTGCTGCGGGCCCGTCGGCGACGGTGCCGGTGCAGGCCGCCGCGGGAGACCTCGCCAAGGAGATGATCCGGGTGAATCACTACGGACAGGCCGCGGACCGCGATGTCGTCCTGGATTCCCTGTCGGCACTGGCGGCCGGGCTGCAAGCCCTCGGTGTGACGGTGAACGCCGAAGCGGCTGCCGCGGTGGCGGGCGCGGCGTGGGATGAGGCGATTGCCCGCTGAGGCGTCGTACGGACGTGATGTCCGCGCGTTGTGGTCTTGCGCGGGCGTGATGTCGCTGTGCAATGGGGGGTGTTTCACGTGAAACACCCCCCATTGCTGTCTGATCATCGGCGCGGCGCGGCGCGCGGCGGCCGTCCGGCCGTTTCACGTGAAACAACGATCCAGGCGAAGATTGGATCACTCGTCGCGCAACTCCGTTGGTGGTGACGTCAGTTCAGCAGTTGCTTGAGCTGCTGTGCCCCGTGCCGATGCAGCCCGGTGCCGAAACTCATCAGGGCGGGGTGGATGGCGCGTAGCGCGTCGATGTCGCCCTTGAAGGCACGGCGGTCGCTCAGCCACTGGAGGCCGTCCGCCGAGTCGTGACTCATCGCGCGCGTCTGCGGCATCGCGGCCGTACCGGGTCTCCTCGCACCGGTCGAAGTCCGGTGGCAGGCCAGGTGAACCGAAGGCAGGCTGGATGCTGAAGACGCCATGGGCGCCTTTGAGGGCGTCCTCCAGTGACGCCAGGTAGGCCATGTCGACGGTTCGTACCTCCGCGCCGACGGCGGCCGGGGCGCGGCTTGGGGCGTCGGCCGGGTCGCGTGTGAGTGCACGTACCGTCCATCCGCCCGCCGGCAGGCGGCGCGCAACCGCTCACCCTTGCTGTCCCATTGCGCTGGTCACCGCGACACCCCGACGGTTGGCGATCATGCGCAAACCTTTCCGTAGAATCGGAACGAGCGCCCCGTTTGAAAATGCGGAGCGCGGCCCCGGTTGTCAACGGATCCCGGACGGGCCCAGGCGGAGTTCAGGAGGTACGCGGATGGCGGACGCCAGGGCGACGCCCTCACGCGCGGACGCCCGGCGTAACAGGGCGCTGGTGCTGGAAGCTGCTCGATCCGCCTTCGAGGAGCAGGGGTTGGGCGTGCCGCTCGATGAGATCGCGCGCCGCGCGGGGGTGGGCGCGGGCACGGTCTATCGCCATTTCCCTTCCAAAGAAGCCCTGTTCAGGGCGGCCATCGCAGACCGGATAAGGCTTTTTGCCGATACCGCAAGGGACTTGGCGGACGCGGACGATCCCGTAGAGGTCTTCTTTCGTTTCCTCGCGTCGGTGGTGCGGCTGGCGTCACGGAACAAGGCGCTGTGTGACGCGTTGGAAGGATCCGGGGCGGGGGCCGGGGACGGCACGGAGGCCGGAGCGGGTGGTTACCGGCTCTCACCGGGCATGGAGCGGGACTTCGCTGACGCCCTGGGCACGCTTCTGACGCGGGCTCAGGAGGCGGGCGGCGTAAGGCCGGACGTGAGTCTGCCGGATGTGATGGCCCTGCTGGTCGGCTGTATGGCGATGGAACAGCGCAGGTCGGGGCCACGGGCTTCGGTGGGTGTGCCCGGGCGGATGACGGCGCTCATGTGTGACGGGCTCCGCCCCGAGCGCGCCGTAACGAAACTGGTGGTCGAGGCGGAGATTCGTAACGAAAGGGTGTGTGAGGAATGCGGCGGGCCGGTGCCACCGGCGCGTACGGGCCGGCCCGCGCGGTACTGCGGTGGCGCCTGTCGGCAGAAAGCGCACCGTGCCAGGACCAGGGGCCGGGCCCGTACCGGTCGGCGCTCCGGTCAGGAGGCTGACGGCGTCGCTCAGGAGAGCGGGCGCTTGAAGCCCAGGTGAGAAGCCTCGAAGCCGAGACGCTCATAGAAACGGTGGGCATCTACACGGGTCGCGTCCGAGGTCAGTTGCACCAGTTGGCAGCCCAGTGCGCGGGACTCCTCCACCGCCCAGTCGATCAGCCGGGTCCCCAGGCCGTTGCCCCGCTCGTCGGAGTGGACACGTACGCCCTCGATGATCGAGCGGGTCGCGCCGCGCCTGGACAGGCCGGGGACGACCGTGAGCTGAAGGGTGCCGACCGGTCGGCCCTCGCGCACCGCCACGATCAGATGCTGGTTGGGGTCCTGTGCGAGCCGCTCGTAAGCCGTACGGTACGGCGTCAGGTCGTCCGGGGACTCGCGGGTGGCTCCGAGGTGATCATCGGCCAGCATCGCCACGATGGCGGGAAGGTCGTCCTCGGTCGCGGGGCGGATCTCGTAATCGCTCATGGGCGCGACTTTATGGGGTGATCCACGGGGCGTCAGGTGGCGGGTGCGAGGGTCTCCACCGCCGTTACCAGCGGTGCGAGTTCAGGCCGCTTGGCCGCTTCCTCCAGGGCCTCACGCAGGGCCGTGTCGTGGGTCGGCCTGGCCTCGGCGAGCAGCGCGCAGCCCTTCTCGGTGACGTCGGTGTAGATGCCGCGCCGGTCATCGGGGCACAGGTAGCGGGAGAGCAGCCCTCGCGCTTCGAGGCGGGTCACCAGGCGGGTGGTCGCACTCTGGCTGAGGACGACGGAGTCGGCGACCTGGTGCATGCGCAGATGGCCGCCCGGTCCGTCGTGCTGTGCGCTGAGCACGTTCAGGACGGAGAACTCGCGGACGCTGAGGCCGTGGCCTGCCTGAAGGGCGCGCTCTATGTGCGCCTCCAGCCGCCCGTGCAGGGCCGCCAGGGCGCACCAGCCGGCGGCGAGACGGGTGGCGGGGGACGACTCGGCCGCGTCGCCGCATCCCGAAGTGGAGTGCGCGGGGTGCGGCTGCGACGCCGGCTGTGCGTGGGGCTGCTGCGGCTGGGCCTGCTGCTGGGACCGGGCCTGTTGTCCGGGCCGGGCCTGCTGCTGGGGCCGGGCCTGCGGTTGCTGCGTCATGGAGCTCTCCTTACGGGCCACCGGCCACTGGGACACGGACCACAAGCCGCGGGCCGCGGTGCGCTGCGCCCCTGGGCCACCGCCACGGGCCGTACGCACCAGGATAGGACACCAGCGAAATAGCCCGCGCTTGCAAGTAAGCAGCGCATGCAATTATTGTCGACGCCTGTTAAAGCCCTGCGCAACCTTCGAAGGGACGCTCATGCCTCTCGCACTCCTGGCGCTCGCCATCGGTGCCTTCGGGATCGGAATGACCGAGTTCGCGGTCATGGGCCTACTGCCCGACGTGGCCGCGGGGTTCGGCGTCCCGGTCCCCCTGGCCGGCTACGCGACCACCCTCTACGCCCTGGGGGTCGTACTCGGCGCGCCCTTGATGACGGTCCTGGGTACGCGTATGACCCGCAAGCAGATGCTGACGCTGCTGATGGGGCTGTTCGTGGTCGGCAACGTGATCACCGGGGCGGCGCCCACCTTCGAGGTGATGCTGGTCGGCCGGATCGTTTCCTCATTCACGCACGGCGCGTTCTTCGGCATCGGCTCGATCGTCGCGGCCGACCTGGTGGCGCCGCAGAAACGTGCCGTCGCCCTCTCGTTGATGTTCTCCGGCCTGACCGTCGCCAACGTCGTCGGCGTCCCTGCCGGCACCCTGCTCGCCCAGCAGGTGAGCTGGCGCGCCACCTTCTTCGTCATCGCCGCACTCGGCGTGATCGGCCTGGCCGGAGTCGCCGGACTCATACCGGCCCGGCCAGAGAAGGCCGCGGCCCGGCTCGGCCATGAGCTGGCCGTCTTCCGTAATCCCCAGGTCGGGCTGGCACTGCTGATGACCACCCTCGGCTTCGGCGGTGTCTTCGCGGCCGTCACGTACCTCGCCTCGATGATGACAGAGGTCACCGGCTTCGCGCCGCCCTCCGTCATCTGGCTGACGGCCGTCTTCGGCATCGGGATGGTCGGCGGGAACCTCATATCCGGCCGCTTCACCGACCGCGCGCTGCTACCGATGCTGTACGTGTCCCTGGGCGGCCTCGCGATCACCCTGGCCGCGTTCAGCTTCACCGCGCACGACAAGGTCGCCGCGACCGTCACCATCGTGCTGATCGGCGTCTTCGGCTTCGCGACCGTACCGCCGCTCCAGAAGCGGGTGATGGACCAGGCCGCCGCGGCGCCCACCCTGGCCTCCGCGGGCAATATCGCTGCCTTCAACTTCGGCAACGCGCTGGCGGCCTGGCTCGGCGGGATCGTCATCTCGGCCGGACTCGGGTACACGGCACCGAACTGGGTCGGGGTGGCGATGACGGTGACGGCGCTGGGTGTCGCGTTCCTGTCGAGCGTGCTGGAGCGGCGGTCGGCCGGCCGGGGCCAGGACCACGGCCAGGGCCGGATCGTGGCCGCCGGTTCGGGGGTTGATGCCGCTGCCGGTGCTGGTGCGAGCGCCGGTGCACGTGATGCGAGCGGGGAGCGGGCCGGGGAAGCCGTACGGAACTGAGCCGGCCCGCTCGGCCCGCCCGCCGCTACGATCGCCTGCCCGCGTTCAGCACCGCGCTCGTCACCGCTTCATCGCGGCTGAGGTACCGGTCCGTCCTGGCGGTCGGCCGACCGGGACGGCCGCATCCGTCCGGCCTGCGCCCCCCGCAGTCGGACCCCGCGCTTCGTCAGCCCCCACGGTTTGAGTACGGAGACGGCGGTGATGAAAAAGTAGGTCGCCGTCGCCACGGCGGGGGCGACCACCATGCCGACGTCGGTGGCCGGGCTGCCGGCGGCTGCCCGGGCGGCGAGTTGAGCGATGCCCGGGCGCAGGGAGAAGGCCGTCAGCAGGACGGTCACCACGGTCAGCCAGAACTTGACGACGATCCAGCGGTGCCGGGCCAGCCCCCAGCGCGTACCCAGGGCCAGTACCAGCCCACTGATGAGCGTCAGCAGGGCGACGGGGATGAGCAGCCAGTCGCTGAAGATCTTCATGGCACGGTGGGTGACCACCGCGATGTCCGGTGAGCCCGTGGCCCAGCCGGTGACACTCAGGGTCAGCAGCCCGAGCGTCAGCCCGAACCAGCCGACGGATACGGCCACATGGACGACGAGGAGGGCCCGGCGGGCGGGCCGAGGGAGCTGCCGCATGTCGCCACTGTGGCAAGCGCCGTCCGGTACGGCGTCTGCTGCCGGGAGTATCCGCTCATACGCGGCCCGAAGTAGGAGCCGAAAGCGGGCCCGGAGCAGGAGCCGAGAGCCAAATGCATGCGCTGAAAGCAGGCGCCGAAACAGGGCCCGGACGTAGGGGATCGAGGCAGGTGGGTCGTGAACCGGTGTGCCCGGGATGCGCGTTCCGCCGCAGCTTTTCTCATCGGCCACTCCGATCACGCACACCCCCCTAAGCTCACTGGCATGGCGAAGCTGCATCTGTTCGACATGGACGGGACCCTGCTCTACCGTTCCGCCGCGGCCGTGGAGATCTCCCGGCAGCTCGGCCTGCAGCGGGAGATCGGGGAACTGGAGCGGGCCTTCGCGGCGGGTGAGCTGACCCCGGCGCGGTTCGCGCAGCTCGCCCGCGAGTTGTGGACGGAGCTGACCGACGACCTGGTGGCGGCGGCGTTCGAGGGTGCGCCGTGGCTGACGGGCATACGGGAGGTGTGGGCGGACATCCGCGAGCGCGGTGAGCGGTGCGCGGTGATCTCACTGTCACCGGGCTTCTTCGTGGAACGCCTGCTGGCGTGGGGAGCGGACGCGGCACACGGTTCGCGCTGGCCCGCGGTGCCTTTTCGCGAGCCGGTGGAGCCTGAAGGCATTCTTTCCGCGTCCACGAAGGTCAAGACGGCGGACGAGTTGTGCGCGGCCTTCGGGCTGACGCGTGCGGACTGTGTGGCGTACGGAGATTCCTGGTCCGACGCGGAGCTGTTTGCCCGGCTTCCCGTGTCGGTGGCGGTGAACGCCGATCACCACGTCCGTGAGCTGGCCTCGTACGCGTACGAGGGACGGGATCTGCGCGAGGCGTACGCACTGGTACGGGCCGGAGCCGGCCGGTGATCCCGGACGGCGGCTGCTGCTGAACTCGGACGGCGGCCTCCGGTGAGCCCGTACGGCTGCCGAAGGACGTGCGAAGGATGTGCGGAGCCTGTCAGCGTATCGGCAACGCGCCCTTCGCTGCCCGGACTTCCGGCTGTCCGGCCGGTGTGAGGGGGTGCGGTGG
Organism: Streptomyces sp. MST-110588; assembly: GCF_022695595.1. Classification (NCBI taxonomy): domain Bacteria; kingdom Bacillati; phylum Actinomycetota; class Actinomycetes; order Kitasatosporales; family Streptomycetaceae; genus Streptomyces; species Streptomyces sp. MST-110588. Next base: position 3,828,533 of record NZ_CP074380.1, on the reverse strand, counting down.
CAGGCTGCGGGGACGGCAGCCGCGGTGATCGCGGTGAATGCGCGGTGACTGTGGGCCGTAGGTCCGCCGCAGGTCAGCCGCATGTCCGGAGAGCGAGGCAGACCATGGGCGGTCAGGCCATGGGTGATCGAGTCATGGGAGGCCGGGCCGAGAAGGGACAGGCCGGGGACGACCGAGCAGTGGGTGGTCAGGCCGGGCCGGGCCGGGGTCCCGGTCGTCCGGCCGTCCACCCGATCAGGCCGGTCGGAACCGCCGCCGACCGCCGACGTGCCCAGGGCGCCACTCCTCCGGAACCCGCCCCCGCTCCCGCTTCCTCCCCCGTTTCCCCTCCCGCTGACGTCTCTCCCGTGCCTGGCATCTCTTCCGTGCCTGACGTCTCTCCGGTCCCCGTCTCTCCCGTTCCTGATAAGTCCTCCGTCCCCACTGCCTCCCCCGACACGCTCCTGATCCGGCGCACCCTCGCCGAGATCGACCCCGTCTCCGACCGGGCGACCTCCTACTTCTACGCCCTCCTCTTCCTACGGCACCCCGATCTGCGCGCCCTCTTCCCCGCCGCGATGGACGCCCAGCGCGACCGCCTCTTCAAAGCACTGCTCACCGCCGCCGAGCACGCCGACGACACCGGCACGCTCACCGCCTACCTCTCGCACCTCGGCCGTGGCCATCGCAAGTACGGCACGCTGCCCGGGCACTACCCGGCCGTCGGTACGTGCCTGCTCGGCGCGCTCGCCCGGTACGCCCCCCGGACCTGGAGCCAGGACTGCGAGGGCGCCTGGGTACGTACGTACGCCGTGATCTCCGAGATCATGATCGATTCGGCCGCGGAGGACGAGGCGAAGGCTCCTCCGTGGTGGCACGCGGAGGTGGTCTCGCACGAGCTGCGCACACCCGACATAGCGATCGTGTCCGTACGGCCCGACCAGCCCTACCCCTTTCTCGCCGGTCAGTACACGAGCCTGGAAACGCCCTGGTGGCCACGTGTGTGGCGGCACTACTCCTTCGCCGCGGCGCCCCGCTCCGACGGCCTGCTCTCCTTCCACGTGAAGGCGGTTCCGGCCGGCTGGGTGTCCAACGCCCTGGTCCATCGCGCCCGCCCCGGCGACGTCATCCGCCTCGGACCCCCATCCGGTTCCATGACCGTAGACCACGCCACTGACAACGGCCTGCTGTGCCTGGGCGGCGGTACGGGCATCGCGCCGATCAAAGCGCTGGTCGAGGACATCGCCGAACACGGCCGGCGCCGCCCGGTCGACGTCTTCTACGGAGCCAGCAGCGACTACGGCCTCTATGACATCGACACCATGCTACGGCTGCAACAGACCCATCCCTGGCTGTCCGTACGCCCGGTCGTGGCGTCCGGCCCGGCGCGCGGGGCCATCAGCACGCTGTGCTGCCAACTCCCCGACGCCGTGCAGCACTACGGGCCGTGGGGCGAGTACGACGCGTACGTGTCCGGGCCGCCCGGCATGATCCGCAGCGGTGTGCACGCGCTGGTGGGCGCCGGGATTCCGGCCGACCGGATCCGGCACGACGCCCTCGAAGAGCTGGTCGCGGCGGGACGGTGAAACGCGGGAAACGGGAGACGGGAGACGTTCCACGGGCGACTGGCGACGTGCCACGGGCGTCGTACGACGGGCGACGGGCGTCCTTCACCCTGGCACCGTCCCCCGCATCGCCCCGGTTCTTCCGCGCTACCCAAGTACTCCGCATCACCCCAGGTCGGGAGCGTGCAGTGCGCGGATGCCCTCGATGTTGCCGTCCAGGTAGTGCCGCAGCGAGAGGGGTACGACGTCGACGGAGGCGATCCCGACCCGGGTGAAGGGCACCCGCACCACCTCGTACTGCCCGCACGGTTCGTCGACTTCGGGGCCGTGCCGCCGCGAGAGATCCATCGAATCCAGTCGGCAGACGAAGAAGTGCTGCACCTTCACGCCGTCCACGCCCGAGTCGCTGAAGTGCTCGACGGTGTCCACGAAGACGGGCACCACGTCCCTGGCCTTGGCGCCGAGCTCCTCGTCCAGCTCGCGGTGGAGGGCGTCGACGACGGAGGCGTCCCCGGACTCCACCCCGCCGCCCGGAGTGATCCAATACGGGGCGCGGCCCGGCTTGGTGCGCTTGATGAGGATCAGGTCCTCGCCGTCGAGCAGGATGGCGCGGGCGGTGCGTTTGACGACTGGCCGTACGGTCATACGGGACAGATGCCGCGCCCGGCGCCTCGCGAAACCCACGCTCCACCACGCGCCCCGTGGCGCGCCGGCCGCACGGAGTGGCGCCGGGCGCACCCGGTCCCCGGCCGGGCGCGCCCGGTCCCCGTCACCACTCCCCGGCCGACTGCAGCAGCCATTCATGTGCCCGCGCGATGTGCGGTAGTGCCAGGGTCCCGGTCCGTACGACGAGGAAGTACGTGCGCAGCGGGGGGACGGGCGGGTCGAGGAGGGCGACGGCCTCGCCGGCCTCAAGGGCGGCCGAGCACAGATAGCGCGGCAGTACGGCCAGCCCCGCGCCCGCCGTCACGCACGCCAGCACGGCGCGCAGGTCGGAGGCGATGACGGCGGCGGAGGCGGTGGGCTCGGCCTCGAAGACCGTGGCCCAGTAGCGGGTGATCAGCGGCAGGCTCTCGTGGACCTCGACGAACGGTACGGCCTCCAGCGCCCGTACGCCTTCGGCCCGTACCGCCGCCGGACCTCCCAGGTGGGCCGCCCAGCGCGGCCCGGTGATCAGCACGTGCTCCTCGTCGCACAGAGGGGTGGCGGCGAGCAGTGCGCCGCGCGGGCGGGTGGTGGTCAGGGCCAGGTCGTGGTGGCCCGCGGCGAGGCCGGTCAGCAGTTCTTCCGTGGGGCCGAAGGCGGTACGGACGGACAGTCCCCGGGCGATCAGCGGGGTCAGCGCGGGCAGGACGCGTTCCGCGGTGAACTCGGGCGGGCCGGCGAGGTGGAGGGTGCGGGTGACGGACTCCTCGTCGAGGTCCGCCTCGGTGATCTCGGTGAGGGCGTCCAGGTGCGGGGCGATCTTGTGGGCGAGTTCGTCGCCGACGGTGGTGGGGGTGACCCCGCGGGATCCTCGTAAGAACAGCGGTCGCCCCAATTGGCGTTCCAGGGACCGTATCTGGCTGGTGACGGCGGGCTGGGACAGTCCCAGGAGGGACGCGGCCCGGGTGAAGGAGCCGGCTCGGTGGACCGTGACGAAGGTGCGTAACAGTGCCAGATCCATACGTACCTCCTTCGCGCTCCGGAGCCTGGTCGTGGGCCAACTATAAATATGTCGATAGGACTGTACCGCTGGCGTGATTGGACACTGACGGTGAGTCAACTAGCCTTGTCTGCACGGTTCGCTGGGCATGGAACCGGGGCCGACGGGGTAACGAGGGGGGATACCCCGCCGGCCCGCTTTACGTAGCGACAGCGGTACGGGCCCGGCCCCCTCGCCTCATGGGGAGCGTCGTTTGCGGCCCGCGGTGTCCAGGGCCCGGAGCACGTCCGCGATCAGGTCCGCCGGCTCCTCCACCCCCACGGAGAAGCGGATGAAACCTTCCGGCACGGCGTCCCCGCCCCAGCGCCCGCGCCGCTCGGCCGTGGAACGTACGCCGCCGAAGCTCGTCGCGTCGTCCACCAGGTCCAGCGCTTCGAGGAAACGTTCCGCGTATGCGCGGTCGGGCAGCGTGAAGGACACCACACACCCGAACCTCCCCTCGCGCATCTGCCGGGCGGCGGTCTCGTGCGCGGGATCGGAGGGCAGGCCGGGGTGGCGCAGTCCGGTCACCTCCGGGTGGTCGCGCAGCGCCTCGGCGAGGGCGAGCGCGCCGGCCGCCTGCTGCCGTACGCGCAGGGCGAGCGTGGCCAGTGAGCGGTGCGCCAGCCACGCCTCCATGGGGCCGGGGATCGCGCCGACGGTCTTGCGCCAGGTGCGTACCGCATCGGCCAGGGCCGTGTCCCGGGTGGTGACATAGCCCAGGAGGACATCGCCGTGGCCGGTCAGGGCCTTGGTGCCGCTGGCTACGGAGAAATCGGCGTCCAGGTCCAGGGGTCGCTGCCCCAGAGGGGTGGCGAGGGTGTTGTCGACGGCGACCAGCGCCCCGCGGGCGTGCGCCGCCCGCGCCAGGCGCCGGATGTCGCACACCTCCAGACCCGGGTTGGAGGGCGACTCGATCCACAGCAGCCGGGCGCCGTCCAGCGCTTCGAGCTGCGCGTCACCGGCCGTGGGCGCCGTACGCACCTCGATGCCGTAGCTCTCCAGGCGTTCGCGTACGGCCGGCAGGAGCTGGTACCCGTCGCTGGGCAGGACGACCGCGTCACCGGCGCGCAACTGGGAGAAGAGGACGGCGGCGACGGCGGCCATCCCGGAGGCGAAGGTGATGGTGTGCGCGGGCGCGTCCGGGGACTCCAGCTCGCCGATGGCGGTTTCCAGCCGGGTCCAGGTGGGGTTGGCCTCCCGGCCGTATGTGTACGGGCCGATCGCGTCACCGGGGAGGTGGAAGTGGGCGGCGAAGACCGGGCCAGGCAGGGCGGGTTCGTACGCCGCCGCCTTTGGGATCCCGGCCCGTACGACCCGTGTGCCGTCGCCCGTCATAGGTGCTCCCTCTCATCGGCCCTGTGTCGTCCGCCTGAGCCGTGTGTCATCCGTCTGAGCCGCGTGCCGTCCGCCTGCCGTCGCGGCCTCGATGGTTGCCCCGCGGCTCTCGCGGCTCTCGCGGCTCTCGTGGTCCCGTGGCCGGTCCTGGGAGCCGCCGCGGGCCGTGTCCTCCACTCCTACCTCTACCTCACCCGGCCGCGGCTCGTCGGTCACCGCGCGCCGACGAGGCCGGATCGGTTCCCTGGCGGCGGGGGAACCGCAGCGCTCCCTGATCTTGGCGGACATGGGACGGCCGTGATGCCGGGGAAAGTGGATCAGTCCCGGTCGTCGGGGAGGACCACATGCATCGCCCACGAAACGATCGAGATGATCACGCCCCCGAGGAGAGCGGTCCAGAAGCCTTCCACATGGAAGGCGAGGTGGAGTTTGTCCGCCAGCCAGGAGGTGAGCAGCAGCATCAGCGCGTTCACCACGAGTGTGAAGAGGCCGAGGGTGAGGATGAACAGCGGCAGGGACAGCAGCTTCACCACGGGCTTGACGATGAAGTTCACCACCCCGAAGAGCAGCGCCACCAGGGCCAGCGTCAGCGCCTTGCGGCCGGTGTTCTCACCGGTCAGCGTGATGTCCTTGAGCAGCCAGATGGCCACGGCCAGCGCCGCGGCATTGGCGATCGTCTTGACCAGGAAATTCTTCATGGTGAGATCGTCGCAGACCGGGCGGACCCGTGGTGATGACGTGGACAGGGAGAGGTACGGAGGGCATGAAGGCATTCAAGCTGGACGAACTGGAGGCGGAGCGGGCCGCGAACGACGGCGCGTATCTGCAGTTCCTGCGTGAGCGGAACATGTCGGTGGGCCTGTACGCGCTGGACGCGGGCAGCACCGACCCGCAGCAGCCGCACGATCAGGACGAGGTCTACCTCGTCATGAGCGGGCGGGCGGCGATCACCGTCGGCACGGAGACGACATCGGTCGCGCGCGGCAGCGTGGTGTACGTGCCTGCCGGAGTGCCCCACAAGTTCCACCACATCAGCGAGGACCTGCGGGTCATGGTGGTCTTCTCTCCACCCGAAAGCTGAGGGACGGCCCCCTGAACCCGTAAGGGTCGGGTCAGGGGAGGACCGGGGCTGCGCGGCCCCCGCGGGAGCGCACGCCGTCCTAGCATCGTTGGTGCAGGAAGAAGCGGAGATTCGGCGCGAAGGAAACGCGACGGCCGACCCGGACGATGCGAGAGCACACAGAAAGCAGGGCAGAGCAATGGCTGTGAAGGAGATATTCGCGGGGCTTCCGTGGTGGGTGAAGTGGGTCGCGGTGCCCGTCGTCCTGATCGTCGTCTTCGGCGGACTGATCGGCAGCCTGGTCGGCTTCATCGTCGGCCTGCTCTTCAAGATCCTCGTCGCCGTGGCATTGATCGCCGGAGTGATCTACCTGGTGCGCCGGTTCAACGGTTCCTCGTCGTCCTCGTCCAAGAGCGAGTGGTGAGATCCCCTCTCACCTCCCTCTCCTTGACGTACGGACCTCGTCGTCCCCACCGTCGCGTCGGCGCCCCGCTCCCGGTCCGGAGCGGGGCGTTGGCGTAGCGGGCGCACTTCGGGGCGCGTCCCACGGACGTGCGCTGAGCCAGGTGGGGTAACTCGGCCGCGGACCGGACTGCCGCACCGGAAGCCGGAGTTAGAGTGCGGACGATCCGCCGTGCCCGGGTGGACTGCGAACACCATGAGTACGCCGTCGGACACCAGGAGTACGCCGTCGGCTCGGTCTGCGCGGCCACCCCGGTTCAGGTGGGGCCGGCCGCCGCCGGTCCGGCGGTCCCGCTGCCGACGGGCGAGGCGGGCCGACCATGGCGTGAACAGGGCCACGAGGGGCAGTTCATGGCCGACCGAGACCAGCACGGGCAGAGGTTGATGACCGACACGGTTCAGGCAGAAGTGACCATGAGTTTCCTCGTGTCCGAGGAACTCACCTTCCGGATCCCGGTGGAGCTGGCGTTCACCGGCGCCGACCCCTACGCGATCCGCCTCACCTTCGACCTGCCCGGTGATGCGCCGGTGACCTGGACGTTCGGCCGGGAGCTGCTGCTGGACGGGCTGAGCGGACCCGCCGGGGCCGGGGATGTGCGCATCGAGCCGGTCTCGCCCGAGCGGCTCGGCGACGTCTTCATCAGCCTGCGGGTCGGGCACGACACCGCGCTGTTCCGTGCCGGTGCCGCGCCCCTGGTGGCCTTCCTGGACCGTACGGACCGCGTCGTACCCATGGGGGAGGAGGAGGTGTGCGACACGCTCGACACGGCGCTGGACCGCATCCTTACGGAGGCCCAGCAGACGGGGTGAGGAGGGCGGACCGCAGCAGGTGCGCAATGGTCCGCAACACCTACGCGACGGGTGCGCAGCAGGCCCGCCGTGGTCCGCGGCTGGTCCAACGCAACGGCGGCGGTCAGTGTTTGCGGCGTCGGCCGCGCGCTCCGTGCCGGGTACGTTCCGTGCCGCCCCGCTGTGTGCCGACGACGCGCAGCGTGCTTCGGCGCTCCCCGGCCCCGCGTTGCCACTCTCCGTGCCGTGCGCCCCCGTTGCCCGTACCCCTGCGGTTGGTGCGCCCGCCGTCCGTGTCCGCGCGGTCCGTGGCGACGACCAGTGCCGCGAGCAGCGTCGTCAGGGGCACCGACGCCACCAGCCCGACGCTGCCCACCAAAGTACGCACGATCTCCTCGGCGACCACCTCGCTGGTGGCGACCGTACCGACGCTGCTGTGTGCGATGGAGAACAGCAGGAGCAGCGGCAGCGCCGCACCCGCGTAGGCGAGCACCAGCGTGTTGACCACCGAGGCGATGTGGTCCCGTCCGATGCGCATCGCCGACCGGTACAAGGTGCGCCGGCTCGCCGACGGATCCGCCTCCTTCAGCTCCCACACGGCGGCCGTCTGCGTGACCGTCACATCGTCCAGCACCCCCAGCGAGCCGATGATGATGCCCGCCAGCAGCAGGCCGCGGACCTCGATGTCCGGGTAGAGACCGTGCACCAGACCGGTCTGGTCGTCGGTGTTGCCGGTCAGGTGCGCCCAGTCGATGAACCACGAGCCGAGCAGGCCGATCAGCAGCAGCGAGGCGAGGGTGCCCAGGACCGCCACGGACGTACGGGCCGTCAGCCCATGGCACATATAGAGCGCGATGAGCATGATCGCGCTGCCGCCGACCACCGCCACCGCCAGCGGATCGGACCCCTGGAGGATGGCCGGGAGGATGAACAGCGTCAGTACGCCGAAGCCGGTGACCAGCGCCACCAGCGCCAGTACGCCGCGCAGCCGGCCGACGACGACCACCGCGCCGGCGAAGATCGAGGCAAGCACCCACATGGGTGGTGTCCGGTCCACGTCGGTGACGGAGTACTGGAGGTCCCGGGGGGCTTTGGGGGAGTAGGCGACCACCACGCGCTGCCCGGCCGTGTAGCGGCGGGTGGCGTCGGGCGTCACCACCGTCTGAAAGGTGCGGCCCTTGTCCCGGCCGGTGGTGACCTCGACCGTGGCCCGCTCGCAGGGGCTGCTCCCCGGCGTGGCGCCCGCTCCGGGCCCCGGCCCCGGCCCCACCTGCGGCGGCCCGTCCCCGCCGCCCCCGGACCCCGGCCCCGATCCGCTCCCGGTCCCCGGCCCCGCGTTGACGTCCGCGCAGTCGACCTTGTCCACCCGTACCACCTCCGCCTGCTCGGTGGGCTGGTCGAAGCCGACCCCGGACGGCCGGTGGCCGGGAGGCCCGCCCGGCCACAGCACGACCAGCCCGGCCACAACGGCGGCGGCGAAGGGAATCAGCACTGCTGCGATGACCTTGCGGAGGTGCCGGGACACGGGCGCGGCGGGCCCGTGTCCGTGCGCGTGTGCATGTGTGTGGGACTCGGAGCGGGTCACCGACCGATCATCGCAAGAACCGACAGGGCCCCCTGTTCACCGCGCCATACCGGCCGCTACCGTGGTGACACCTTTGCAATCGCGGGAGCTCGGAGCACCGGGCTGAGAGGGCGCTGACCCCCGTACGGAACGTCCGGCCGAAGCCGGGAACGCCGTCACGGGAACCGCTGCGTCGACCGCCGAACCTGTTACCGGGTAATGCCGGCGTAGGGAGTGGGTCTCAATGACTCTGCAGGATGCACGCACGCCTGAAAACAACGGTGCCACCGAGGCGGAACAGCCCGGCTGGCACAAGGGCTACCTCTCCGGATCGCGCCCCGACCTGCGGGTCCCGGTCCGCCGTGTGCACCTCACCAACGGCAAGGACGTGACGCTGTACGACACGTCCGGGCCGTACACCGATCCGAACATCGAGACGGACGTCCGCCGCGGTCTCGCGCCGCTGCGGGAGAACTGGATCATCGCCCGCGGGGACACCGAGGAGTACGCCGGCCGCCCCCCGCGGCCGGAGGACGACGGCCTCAAGCACACCTCGCCGCGCGGCGGCCTGCGGAACCTGGACGCCGTCTTCCCCGGCCGGCCCCGGCAGCCGCGCCGCGGCCGGGCGGGCGCCGCGGTCACCCAGCTCGCCTACGCGCGGCGCGGCGAGATCACCGCGGAGATGGAGTACGTCGCCCTCCGCGAGAACGTGACACCGGAGTTCGTACGCGAGGAGATCGCGGCCGGCCGGGCCGTACTGCCCGCCAACGTCAACCACCCGGAGATCGAGCCGATGATCATCGGCAAGAACTTCCTGGTGAAGGTCAACGCCAACATCGGGAACTCCGCGGTCACCTCCTCCATCGAGGAGGAGGTCGAGAAGATGACCTGGGCGACCCGCTGGGGCGCCGACACGGTCATGGACCTGTCCACCGGCCGCAACATCCACACCACCCGCGAGTGGGTGCTGCGCAACTCCCCCGTCCCGATCGGCACCGTCCCCCTCTACCAGGCCCTGGAGAAGGTCGACGGCAAGGCCGAGGAGCTGACCTGGGAGATCTACAAGGACACCGTCATCGAGCAGGCCGAGCAGGGCGTGGACTACATGACCGTCCACGCGGGCGTACTGCTGCGGTACGTTCCGCTCACCGCCCGCCGCAAGACCGGCATCGTCTCGCGCGGCGGCTCGATCATGGCCGCCTGGTGCCTGGCGCACCACAAGGAGTCCTTCCTCTACACCCACTTCGAGGAGCTGTGCGAGATCCTGGCGTCCTACGACGTCACGTACTCCCTCGGTGACGGGCTGCGCCCCGGGTCCATCGCGGACGCCAACGACGAGGCGCAGTTCGCGGAGCTGCGTACCCTCGGCGAGCTGAACACCGTCGCCAAGCGGCACGGCGTGCAGACGATGATCGAGGGTCCGGGACACGTCCCGATGCACAAGATCAAGGAGAACATCGACCTCCAGCAGGAGATCTGCGAGGAGGCGCCCTTCTACACGCTGGGCCCGCTGACGACGGACGTCGCGCCCGCCTACGACCACATCACCTCCGGCATCGGCGCGGCGATGATCGCCTGGTGGGGCACGGCGATGCTGTGCTACGTCACCCCCAAGGAGCACCTGGGACTGCCGGACCGCGACGACGTGAAGACCGGTGTCATCACGTACAAGATCGCGGCGCATGCGGCGGACCTGGCGAAGGGCCACCCCGGCGCCCAGGACTGGGACGACGCGCTCTCCGACGCCCGCTTCGAGTTCCGCTGGGAGGACCAGTTCAACCTGGCCCTGGATCCGGACACGGCACGCGCCTTCCACGACGAGACGCTGCCGGCGGAGCCCGCGAAGACGGCGCACTTCTGCTCCATGTGCGGGCCGAAGTTCTGTTCGATGAAGATCTCTCAGGACATCCGGCGGCAGCACGGTGAGGACCTGGGGTCCGAGGGGATCGATCCGGAAGCGGGCATGGCGCAGAAGTCGAAGGAGTTCGCGGCGGCGGGCAACCGGGTGTATCTGCCGATCGCGGAGTAGGACGGCGGGCACACCGGGCACACCGGGCACACCGGGCATGCCGGACACACCGGGTACGGCAGGCAGGCACAGGTAGGCCAGGCAGGCCGGGCCGGCACCCAGGGGCCGGCCCCACCGGTGCGGGCGGGGCCGTACCCGCGGTGATCCGTTCTCCGGCCGGCTGTGACAGCCGGCCGTGTCGCTGCCCGGACCGCTCGCTACTCGGGCTGGTGGTCCGGACCGCCGTAGTCGGGACTGGTGAACCCCGGGCTGGTGAAGTGGGGCCGGGGCCCGGCGGGCGGTCCGCCGTCCGGGCTGGTGAAGTTGGGACGCGTATAGCCCAGGGGCGAGATGCGGCTCTCGCCGTCGCTGCCACGCTGTGGGACGTACCGGGACGAATCATGATTCGTCTTCCCGGACGAGCTGGACGAGCCGGGCGCCCCGGACGGTCCAGGTGTCCCGGACCCGGACGACCCGGATGTTCCGGATGCCCCGGACGACGGCGGATCGGCCAGTGCCTCGCGCAGGAACGGCAGCAGACCGCGTTCCAGGAGCGCCTGCCGCCACGCGTCCCGGGCGAGGTCCACCTCGCGGGCCAGGCTGCCCCGGCGTTTGGCCGGCGTGGAGGTCGAGCCGTTGCGCAGTGCCGTGACGATCAGTCCCGTCATGGCCACGAGGAAACCCGCGACGGCCAGGGCCGCGAACACCCAGCCGACGCTGATCATGGGCTGGGCGGCGGACCGGTCGGGGCCGAGGGTACGCAGCACGTACCCGACGAGAAGGAAGAGAACGGCGGCGATCGCCGCCAGGACCGGGGCCAGGACCGTGATCATGGCGGCCAGGCCCGCTCCCGAGGACTGCGTGACCTCACCCACGGAACCCACGGCTTCGGCCGGGCCGGTGCCGCCGGACGACGAGGACGTGCCCGGCGCCCCGTTGGTGCCACCGTTCGCGGTGACGGCGGAAGGGGCGGGCGCCGGTGCGCGCAGTTCTTCACGCAGCTTGACGTAGTGCTGGTACTCGGCCGTCGCGCATGCGGCGATGGCGGTCGTGGCGCTGAGCGCCATGGTGCGCAACTGCTCGGTGTTGAGGTGCTTTCCCGCCGCGGAGCCCTGCTCCGGTCGGTAATTCGCGGTACGCAGCGCCTCGTCGAGGATCCGCGCGAATTCCGCGCGGTCCTCGTTCAGCAGGTGCGGAGCGCTGTTCATGTGCATCCCCCGATGCTCCGTAGGGCCGTACAGGCCGGCTGTGGCCGGGCAGTGGGCGGAAACGGAGGAGAGCCTGCTACGGATAAGACCGATGGTAGAGCGCCCCCGGCACGGGGTGACAGGGTGTTTCCCGAAATAGAGCCCGGCCGCGACCGGGTTTGACCCGCTTTCTCCTCCGATCAGCCGACCGCCGACCTTGCGTAACCCTGCCCGGTCAACGGTCAGCCAGTCAGGGGCAGTTGCACGACCAGTAGCTTTCCGGCCATCGTGACACCGCCGTCCATGGCGATGGCCAGCCCGTCCGCGTAGACGTGCGGTCCCTCCACGGCGATGCCTTCCCCTTCGCCGTCCTCCGTGCCGACCTCGCCGAGCAGGTACGGGATGGGACTGTGGCCGTGCACCACGCGTTCGCCGCCGTAAGCGTCCAGGAGTTCGTGCACCGCCTGCGGGCCCGCCTCGTCGCGGAAGGCGAAACGTTTGGTGAACTTGCGGAACAGGTCCCAGACTTCGTCGGCGTCGCTGCGGGTGAGTACTTCGTGGATGGTGTCGTTGACGTCCTCGATCGTCTCGCCGTATTCGAGGTAGGCGGTGGTGTCGGAGTGCAGGAGCAGGTGTCCGTCCTCCTCCATCACGGCGTCCAGGCGGGCCATCCACTGGAGGTGGTGGTCCTGGAGGCGGTCCATGTCGCTCTTCTGGCCGCCGTTGAGCAGCCAGGCGGCCTGGAAGGACGCGGTGCCGGCGCCGGAGCTGACAGGGGTGTCGCCGAAGCGCTTGGCACCGAGCAGCAGCAGCTCGTGGTTGCCCATGAGCGCCTTGCAGTAGCCGCCGGCCGCCGCGGCCTCGGCGGAGAGCTGCATGACGAGGTCGATGACGCCGATGCCGTCCGGGCCGCGGTCGGTGAAATCGCCGAGGAACCACAGGCGGGTGTTGCCCGCGGCCCATTTGCCGTCGGCGTCGATCAGGCCCTCGGCGGCCAGCGCCTGGCGCAGCTCGTCGTAATAGCCGTGGACGTCGCCGACCACGTACAGCGGGCCCGGCCCCTCGGGTGTCTGGGGGGCGGGCAGGGCGCTTTCGGGTACGGCGGACAGGTCGACGGTCGGGTGGTCGACGGCCGGGTGGTCGATGAGGGTGTCCGTACGGTTGACGTCCGTGCGGTGGGTGTCCATACGGCTCCCGCCGCCGGCGCCGATGACCGGCAGGTCACGGGCGGTGGGGGTGTAACCGTCGGGCAGCTCGGAGGGCACCGCGGCAGGGGGTACGGGCGGGGGTGGCGCCAGTGGCATGGGAGGCGGGCCGGAAGGCGGCCCGGGACGTTCGGGCACAGCCTCGGATTGTGCCCCCATGGTCCACACCATGGGTCCTTGACCGGCCCCCTGAGTCATCGACCCCTCCACCATCGCGCCGCCGTGCACCTCGCGGACCTTGCCTGGTCGACGGCGGTCCGTGGTGTCGTGCGCCCCATCATAGGAACGCCGCTCGCGGGTTGTGACGCACCCGGGGGTGGTCAATCGGCCGGTGACCGGCGTTCGCTGCTGTTTTATCCCTGGATCACCCTGTTTTTCTCCATGCGGGAAGCGGGCCCGGCCGACGGCGAGCGCCGTCGGCCTGCCGCCCGGGCGCCCTCGTATGACGTACGCATCGCCGGGGAAGTGACTCGTCAGGGGGCGGACGGTCCGCGCGGAGGGCTGACGGTCGTACGGGGCGATCTGCGCTGTGAGGAGGTCCGCACGATCAGGTCGGTCGGTATCACCTGTTCGACCTGCCGCCCGCTGTCCAGGCCTTCGATGGCGTCGATGAGGAGCTGGACGACGGCGGTGCCGATGCGGCGGGGCTTGAGGGAGAGGGTGGTGATGGGCGGTTCGGTGGTGGCGTAGACGGTGGACTCGCTGCAGCAGACCAGCAGGAGGTCGTCGGGAACCCGCAGGCCGTAGCGCCGGGCGGCGGCCAGCAGGTCGGTGCCGTTGGGGTCGAAGAGGCCGTAGACGGCGTCCGGACGGTCCGGACGGGCCAGCAGGCGGTCGGCGGCGACGGCGCCCGCGCACGGGTCGTGGGCGGGGTAGGACTCGTACACCGGGTCCTGGCCCATCCGCTCGCACCACCGCAGGTAGGCGGTGGTGGACAGCCGGGTGTAGGTGTCCGTGGTGGTGCCGGTGAGCAGCCCGATACGGCGGGCTCCGGCGTCGGCGAGGTGGTCCAGGAGGCCGAGGACGGCCGCCTCGTGATCGTTGTCGACCCAGCCGGTGACGGGGAGGGCGCCGCCGGGGCGGCCGTCGGAGACGACGGGGATGCCGTGCCGTACCAGCTCGGTGACGACGGGGTCGCCGTCGGCCGGGTCGATGACGACGGTGCCGTCGAGGGCGACGTTGGACCAGACGTCGTGGCGGGAGGTCGCGGGGAGGATGACCAGCGCATAGCCGCGGGCCAGGGCGGCGGAGGTGGCGGCTCTGGCCATCTCGGCGAAGTACGCGAATTCGGTGAAGGTGAAAGGTTCATCCCCATACGTGGTCACGGTCAGGCCGATGAGGCCCGACTTGCCGGTACGGAGGGTGCGGGCGGCGGCGGAGGGGCGGTAGCCCAACCGGTCGGCGACCTCGCGGACGTGGCGACGGGTGGCATCCGGAAGCCGGCCCTTGCCGTTGAGCGCGTCGGAGACAGTCGTGATGGATACCCCGGCTGCGGCGGCCACGTCCCGGATGCCTGCCCGCCCCAGCCGGCGACCGGTCGACCGGCTCACCTGGTGCTTCCCTGCTGCTGTCATGGCGAGCCGATAGTAGGGCTCGGCCGGTCCCTCCGCGGGTCGATGCGGGAAACTGTGGAAAGGCACGTTTCTGCATGCCAACATCCGCCAAATGCCCTCTGAAACAAAGGAAGTTGGCTTTGCTGTCGGGAGTCTGTTCCCTGTCCGACGGGTTCCGCCTGGCGATTGGTACAGGTCTCGAAGAGGTCTCATGTCACCTTCACGAGGGATGCGCGCCACGGGGTGAGCCACCGGCGCACGACATGGCGGGGAGCGCCCCCCTGGGGATGCGCGCGGGGGCGGTTCCCTCGGCGCCCCTCGCCGGGGACCCTGTCGGCAGCCCCTTCGAAGGCCGCGCCGGCAGCCGGTGCGAAAGCCCGCCGCAGGCTCTACGCCTGGCGGTCCAATCCTCATAAGGTGTGCAGTATTGGAGACGTACGGGACGGTCGAGGAGGACCTGCGGTGAGCGAGAAGACCCCGAAGCTGCGTGCTGTGCTGGACGGCATCCCCACGTACAAGCCGGGCAGGCCGGCCGCGGAGGGCGGCCCCGTCACGTACAAGCTGTCCTCCAACGAGAACCCCTACCCGCCGCTGCCGGGCGTCCTGGAGAGCGCGGTCGCCGCGGCCGGGGCCTTCAACCGCTACCCGGACATGGCCTGCGCGGGCCTGATGGCGGAGCTGTCGGACCACTTCTCGGTACCCGTCACGGATCTGGCGACCGGGACCGGGTCGGTGGGGGTGGCCCAGCAGCTCGTGCAGGCCACGGCCGGACCGGGCGACGAAGTGATTTACGCGTGGCGCTCGTTCGAGGCGTACCCGATCATCACCCAGGTCTCGGGCGCGACGCCCGTGCAGGTGCCGCTGACCTCCGACGAGGTGCACGACCTGGAGGGGATGCTCGCGGCGGTCACCGACCGGACCCGTCTGATCTTCGTCTGCAACCCCAACAACCCCACCGGTACGGTCGTGCGCCGGGCCGAGCTGGAGTCCTTCCTGGACCGGGTGCCCGCGGACGTGCTGGTGGTCCTGGACGAGGCGTACCGGGAGTTCAACCGGGACGCCGATGTGCCGGACGGCATCGAGCTCTACCGGGACCGGCCCAATGTGTGTGTGCTGCGCACTTTCTCCAAGGCGTACGGACTGGCGGGCCTGCGGATCGGCTTCGCGGTGGCGCACGAGCCGGTGGCGGCGGCGCTGCGCAAGACGGCGGTGCCCTTCGGGGTGAGCCAGCTCGCCCAGGAGGCCGCGGTGGCTTCGCTGCGCAGCTCCAAGGCGCTGATGGAGCGGGTGGACGCGCTGGTCACCGAGCGGGACCGGGTGTTCCGGGCGCTGGTCGCGCAGGGGTGGACGGTGCCCGAGACGCACGCGAACTTCGTGTGGCTGCGGCTGGGGGAGCGTACGGTGGCGTTCGCTTCGGCGTGTGAGCAGGCGGGCGTGGTCGTCCGGCCGTTCCCGGGCGAGGGGGTACGGGTGACGATCGGCGAGAGTGAGGCGATGGACCTGTTCCTCAAGGCCGCCGAGGAGTTCCGCAAGGAGATGTGAGGGGCCGGGATAGACGAGCAGGGCCGGGCCGGAGCCGCGTGAGCGGGTTGCCGGTCCGGCTTTTTGTTGCCCGTATCCGCATATGTGAGGTTTTGTACAGGTTCTGGCACCCCTGCGGGTAGGGGCCGAATGGCCACCCCACCCGGCTCTTGCGCGTGACGGCGGTCACCTACCCCCCGTGGGATTGGCCGGAAAGGGGTGCGTCATAATTGCTTGTGAATGTGAACGCGTTCACAAGCGCTCCCTTATGTCCCATTTCTATGGGGTGAAAGAGGGCGAACGGTGCAGCTCATTGGCGACGTAAGGAGACACCGTGGAACTGGCCCTGGCGCCGGAGACCCTGGCGCGATGGCAATTCGGCATCACGACCGTCTACCACTTCCTCTTCGTCCCCCTGACGATCTCGCTCGCCGCGCTGGTGGCCGGACTGGAGACCGCCTGGGTGCGAACGGGGAACGAGAAGTACCTCAGGGCCACCAAGTTCTGGGGCAAGCTCTTCCTGATCAACATCGCGATGGGTGTGGTCACGGGCATCGTCCAGGAATTCCAGTTCGGCATGAACTGGTCGGACTACTCGCGCTTCGTCGGTGACGTCTTCGGCGCGCCGCTCGCGTTCGAGGCGCTCATCGCGTTCTTCTTCGAGTCCACCTTCATCGGCCTGTGGATCTTCGGCTGGGACAAGCTGCCCAAGAAGATCCACTGCTTCTGCATGTGGATGGTGTCGATCGGCACGATCCTCTCGTCGTACTTCATCCTCGCGGCGAACTCCTGGATGCAGCACCCGGTCAGCTACAAGTACAACGCGGCCAACGGGCGCGCGGAACTGACCGACTTCTGGAAGGTGCTCACCCAGGACACCACCCTGGTCGTCGTCTTCCACACCCTGACCGCCGCCTTCCTGACCGGCGCCGCGTTCATGGTCGGCATCTCCGCCTTCCACCTGATGCGCAAGAAGCACGTCAGGGTCATGCGGACCTCGCTGCGGCTCGGCCTGGTCACCCTGGTCATCGCGGGCGCCCTCACCGCCATCAGCGGCGACTCGCTCGGCAAGGTCATGTTCAAGCAGCAGCCGATGAAGATGGCCGCGGCCGAGGCGCTGTGGGACAAGGAGGAGCCGGCGCCGTTCTCGGTCTTCGCCTACGGAGACGTCGACAAGGGCCACAACAAGGTCGCTGTGGAGATACCCGGTCTGCTCTCCTTCCTCGCCCACAACGACTTCAGCTCGCCGGTCCCCGGCATCAACGACGTCAACAAGGCCGAGCAGCAGCGGTTCGGGCCGGGCGACTACCGGCCGAACATCCCCGTCGCCTACTGGGGCTTCCGCTGGATGATCGGCTTCGGCATGGCCTCCTTCGGCGTCGGTGTCATCGGACTGTGGCTGACCCGCAAGAAGCTCTGGCTCGCGCCGGCCCTGCGTACGGGCGACGAGGAGCCTCCGAACCTCGCGCTGACCAGGAACAAGGTGCTGGGCGCGAAGCTGAGCAAGGGCTACTGGTCACTGGCCTTCCTCACCCTGGGATTCCCGCTCATCGCCAACTCCTGGGGCTGGATCTTCACCGAGACGGGCCGCCAGCCCTGGGCCGTCTACGGCGTCCTGAAGACCTCCGCGGCGGTCTCACCGAGCGTCTCTCAGGGCGAGGTGCTCACCTCGATGATCGCCTTCACCCTGCTGTACGCGGTGCTCGCCGTGATCGAGGTCCGGCTGCTCGTGAAGTACGTCAAGGCCGGACCCCAGGAACTGACGGACTCCGACCTCAACCCGCCCACCCGGATCGGCGGCGACAAGCAGAACGCCGACCGGCCGATGGCCTTCTCGTACTAGGAGGCGACCGTGCAACTCCACGACGTCTGGTTCGTCCTCATCGCCGTCCTGTGGACCGGATACTTCTTCCTGGAAGGGTTCGACTTCGGGATCGGCGTCCTGACCAAGCTGCTCGCCCGCGACCGGAGCGAACGGCGGGTACTGATCAACACCATCGGACCGGTCTGGGACGGCAACGAGGTCTGGCTGCTCTCCGCGGGCGGCGCGACCTTCGCCGCCTTCCCCGAGTGGTACGCCACCCTCTTCTCCGGCTTCTACCTGCCGCTGTTGCTCATCCTGCTGTGCCTGATCGTGCGCGGTGTCGCCTTCGAGTACCGCGCCAAGCGGCCCGAGGAGCGCTGGCAGGCCAACTGGGAGCGGGCCATCTTCTGGGCTTCGCTGATCCCCGCGCTGCTGTGGGGCGTGGCTTTCGGCAACATCGTGCGCGGCGTACGGATCGACGCGCACAAGGAGTACGTCGGGACGCTGCTGGACCTGCTGAACCCGTACGCGATCCTCGGCGGACTGGTCACCCTGAGCCTGTTCACCTTCCACGGTGCGGTGTTCGCCTCGCTCAAGACGCTGGGCGGCATCCGGGACCGGGCGCGCGCCATGGCGACCGTCCTCGGCCTGGTCACGGCGGTGCTCCTGGCCGGCTTCCTGGCCTGGACCCAGATCGACAAGGGTGACGGCGCCAGCCTGGCCACCGTGATCGTCGCGGTGGCCGCGCTCCTCGCGGCGCTGGGGGCCAACCGCCTCGGACGGGAGGGCTGGGCATTCGCGTTCTCCGGCGTCACCGTCGTGGCCCTGGTCGCGACGCTGTTCCTGTCCCTCTTCCCCAACGTCATGCCCTCCTCGCTGAACGAGAGCTGGAGCCTGACGGTCGGCAACGCCTCGTCCAGTCCGTACACCCTGAAGATCATGACCTGGGGTGCCGGCATCACCACGCCGATCGTGGTGCTCTACCAGGGGTGGACGTACTGGGTCTTCCGCAAGCGCATCGGCACCCAGCACATCGCCGAGGCTCATTAGCCGGTGCAGGGGCGTCGGTTCCCCGGTCGGCTCGACGCACCGGTCCGAGCGGCTCCTGTCCGCTGATGGTCGGACGAACCGACAACGATTCGTCCGACAGTAACTCAACTGGTAACAGCCCTAAGTGGCTTACGAGGACGGTTGTTTCACGTGAAACCGGTCGACCCGCGCCTGCTCCGGTATGCCCGCGCCACCCGCCTCTTCCTGGTCGCGGTGGTGGTGCTCGGGCTTGCCGGGGCGGGCCTGGTCATCGGCCAGGCCATGCTCATCGCCGAGATCGTGGTCGGTGCGTTCCAGCGGGGCCAGAGCCTTGGGGACCTGAGCACACCGGTCACGCTGCTGGCCGTCTTCGCCGTCGGGCGGGGGCTGGTCTCCTGGCTCACGGAGCTGGCCGCACACCGGGCGAGCGCCGCGGTGAAGTCCGAACTGCGGACCCGGCTCCTGGAGCGGGCGGTACGGCTGGGGCCCGGCTGGCTGGGCACCCGGCGCACCGGCGAACTCACCAACCTCGCCACCCGCGGCATCGACGCCCTGGACGACTACTTCGCGCGTTATCTGCCGCAGCTCGGACTGGCCGTCGTCGTCCCCGTCGCCGTCCTGGCCCGCATCGTGGCCGGTGACTGGATATCCGCGGTCACGATCGTCCTCACCCTCCCCCTGATCCCGCTGTTCATGGTCCTCATCGGCTGGGCGACCCAGGCCCGCATGGACCGCCAATGGCAGCTCCTCTCCCGGCTCTCCGGACACTTCCTTGACGTCGTCGCGGGACTGCCCACCCTCAAGGTCTTCGGGCGCGCCAAGGCCCAGGCCGCGTCCATCCGCTCCATCACCGGCGCCTACCGCCGTGCCACGCTGCGGACCCTGCGTATCGCCTTCCTCTCCTCCTTCGCCCTGGAACTCCTTGCCACGATCTCGGTGGCACTGGTCGCGGTGGGCGTCGGCATGCGCCTGGTCCACGGCGACCTCGACCTCCGCACCGGCCTGACGGTGCTGATCCTGGCGCCGGAGGCGTATCTGCCGCTGCGGCAGGTCGGCGCGCAGTACCACGCGGCGGCGGAGGGGCTGGCGGCTGCCGAGGAGATCTTCGCGGTACTGGAGACGGAGCCGCGCCGACACGGAGGTGGGGCCGCTCCCTCGGTCGCGGAGCTGACCGGTGTGCCGGACGGCGGCACGTGTGGCGGGGGCGCTTCGGACGGCTGCACTTCTGACGGTGGCACTTCGGATCGTGGCGCTTCCGGCCGGGGCAGTGCGGACGGGGCCAGTTCGGACGGCTGCGCACTGGCCGTCGAGGGGCTGGTCGTTCGTCACCCCGGCCGGTCCGTTCCGTCCCTGCCGCAGACTTCCTTCGAGGTTCGTCCCGGCGAGACGGTGGCGGTGGTCGGTCCGTCCGGCGCCGGCAAGACGACGCTGGTGAACGTGCTGCTCGGCTTCACAGAGCCGACCGAGGGCCGGGTGCTGGCCGGCGGCCGGGACCTGGCCACCGTCGATCCCGACCGCTGGCGGCAGCGGATCGCCTGGGTGCCGCAGCAGCCCTACCTCTTCGCCGGCAGCATCGCCGAGAATGTACGGCTGGCCCGCCCGGACGCCGACGACGCGGCGGTACGCGCGGCACTCCGGGACGCCGGTGCGCTGGACTTCGTCTCCGCGCTGCCCGACGGTGCCGACACCCTGCTCGGCGAGGGCGGCTCCGGGCTCTCGGCGGGCCAACGGCAACGCCTGGCCCTCGCCCGGGCCTTCCTCGCCGACCGTCCGGTCCTGCTGCTCGACGAGCCGACCGCGAACCTGGACGGCGAGACCGAGGCCGCGGTCGTCGAGGCCGTGCGCCGTCTGGCGGCCGGCCGTACGGTCCTCCTGATCGTGCACCGCCCGGCGCTGCTGTCCGTGGCCTCGCGCACGGTCCGGCTGACGGGGCCCGCGGAGCCGGTCCCCGGCGCAGTCGAGGGGGATCCGGCGGCGGTCGGCGCGCGGGTGAGCCGGGACGCCGCTGCACTCGCGGTTCCGGCATCGGCCCCGGCCCCGGAATCGGCCTCGACACCGGCCCCGGAATCGACACCGGTCCCTGAATCGACTTCGGAACCGGGCGCGGAATCGGCTTCGGAGCTGATGGGCGGGCGTGGCCCCGGTGTGCGGCGGCCGTCGCATCCGCTGGCACGGCTCCGGAGCACGGCACGGACGCGGTGGGCCCGGTTCGGGCTCGCGCTGCTGCTGGGCAGCCTCGCCCTGGGCAGCGCCGTCGGCCTCATGGCGACCTCCGGCTGGCTGATATCCCGGGCGGCACAGCACCCCCCGGTCCTGTATCTGATGGTGGCGGTCACGGCCACCCGGGCGTTCGGTATCGGCCGGGCCTTCTTCCGGTACGCCGAGCGGCTGGTCGCGCACGACGCGGTCTTCCGGATGCTCGCGGATGTCCGCGTCGCCGTCTTCCGGCGGCTGGAGCGGCTCGCGCCCGCCGGACTGCACCGGCGCAGCCGCGGTGATCTGCTGTCGCGGCTGGTGGCGGACGTGGACGCCGTGCAGGACTACTTCCTGCGCTGGCTGCTGCCGGCGGGCACGGCCGTGGTGGTCGGCGTGGGCGCCGTCGGGTTCACCGGATGGCTGCTGCCCGAGGCGGGCGCCATCCTGGCCGTCGGGCTTGTGCTGGCCGGCGTCGCGGTACCCGCCGTATCCGGAGCGCTGGCCCGCCGGGCCGAGCGGGCACTGGCCCCGGCCAGGGGTGCCCTGTCCGCGCGGGTCCTGGACCTGTTCACCGGTACGGCCGAACTGACCGTCGCGGGCGCGCTCAGGACCCGTACGAAGCACACCCGGCAGGCCGACGCGGAGCTGACCCGGCTGGCGTCCCGGTCGGCCTCCGCGGCCGGTGCCGGTGCCGGTCTGTCTGCGCTGATCTGCGGGCTGACCGTCGCGGCGGCGGCCGTGGCAGGCGTCCAGGCCGTACACGCCGGCCGGCTGGAGGGCGTCTGCCTGGCGGTGGTCGTCCTGACACCGCTGGCCGCCTTCGAGGCCGTCGCCGGGCTTCCGCTCGCCGTGCAGTACCGGCAGCGCACCCGCCGCTCCGCCGAGCGGGTCTTCGAGGTGCTGGACGCCCCGGCGCCGGTGCGTGAGCCCGGGCCCGGGACGGCGACGGCGGCTCCGCGATCACCGTTCCCGCTGGTCGTACAGGGCGTGAGTGCGCGCCATCCGGGGCAGCGGGGTCCCGCGCTGGACGGCGTCGGATTCACCCTGACCGCCGGCCGCAGGCTGGCCGTGGTCGGGCCGTCCGGCTCCGGCAAGACGACCCTCGCCCATGTGCTGCTGCGCTTCCTGGACCGGGAGGCCGGGTCGTACCGCCTCGGCGGAGCGGACGCCGAGGCCGTGGACGGCGACGAGGTACGCCGGCTCGTCGGGCTGTGTGCCCAGGACGCCCACATCTTCGACAGCTCGCTGCGGGAGAACCTGCGCCTGGCCCGTACGGACCGAGCAGGCCGTACGGAGGGAGCGGCCCGTACGGAGGGAGCGGGCGGAGCCGATGACCGCGACGGCAGTCATGACGGTGGTGAGGACGACGGGCCGGACGCGGACCTGTGGCGGGCGCTGGCGCAGGCCCGGCTGGCGGACTGGGTGCGCGGACTGCCGGACGGCCTGGACACGATGGTCGGCGAGCACGGTGCCAAGCTGTCCGGTGGCCAGCGCCGGCGCCTGGCGCTGGCCCGCGCACTGCTCGCCGACTTCCCCGTCCTGGTCCTGGACGAGCCCGCCGAGCACCTGGACCTGGCCACCGCCGACGCGCTGACCGCGGATCTGCTGGCGGCGACCGAGGGCCGTACGACGGTGCTGATCACCCACCGGCTGACGGGGCTGGAGGCGGTCGACGAGGTGCTGGTCCTGGACCGGGGACGGGCCGTGCAGCACGGGACATACGCGGAGCTGGCGGCGGCCGACGGACCTTTCCGACGGATGCTGGAGCGCGAACGGACCGTGGCGGAGCAGACCGGGGACGCGCAGGCGGTGTCTGCGGCATAAGGCCATTGGCCGTACAGGCGGCTGTTCTCGAATTTCCTCGGAAAAAGCGACTAATTAGGCTCGGGGCATGGCAGCCACGGCAGGCCCCTCAGAACCCGCGGGCTCCTCCGACCCACCGCCGGCCCCGGAGTCCACGGCTTCCGCGGACTCCGACCCCATGGAGGCCGCCACCGAGGCCGCGCGCAGCCTCCAGGGGCTGTCGACCGAACTGACGGCGCGGGTGCCGCGGCTGCTGGAGGCCATGCGCACCGTCGGCGCCGGCCTCGATCTGCACATCACCCTGGACCGGATCGCGGAGACCGCCGCGGAGCTGGCCGACGCCCGCTACGCGGCGATCGGCATCGTCGACGACGCGCGCGAGGGCCTGTCGGACTTCGTCACGTACGGCGTGACGGCCGAGGAGCGCCGCCGTATCGGTGCCCTGCCCGACGGCCACAAGGGCCTGCTCGGCGCGCTCATCCACGACCCGCGGTCGCTGCGGCTCGCGGACCTGTCGCAGGACGAGCGGTCGGCCGGCTTTCCCCCGGAGCACCCCCCGATGCGTACGTTCCTCGGGGTGCCGATCTGCGTCCAGGGAGAGATTTTCGGCAATCTGTATCTGACCGAGAAGCGTGGTGGCGGCGAGTTCAGCGAAGGCGATCTGCACATGGTGCGGGTGCTCGCGACCGAGGCCGGGATCGCCATCAACAACGCCCGCGTGTACGCGGCCACCCGGCAGCGCGAGCGCTGGATCGACGGTTCGGTCGCCGTGACCACCGCGCTGCTGGCGGGCAGCGACGTGGACGACGCCCTCGCGGTCGTCGCCGAGCAGGCGCGGCGGCTGGCGGACTCCGCAGCCGGGATCGTGCTGCTGCCCGACGAGGACGGCGGCCTGGAGATCGTCGCCGTCTCGGCCGACGACCCGGCGGGAATCCTGGGGACGCGGATGCCGCCCGACAGTCCTGTGGCGGCGCGGTTGCTGGCCGGCGAGCCGGTGTTCGTGGACGACTCGGCCACCGACCCGCGCATGGTCACGGAGATCGCCTCGCGCTTCGGCCCCAGCATGATGCTGCCGCTCAAGAGCGGAAGCCGGGTGCTGGGCACCCTGGCGACACCCCGGGCCCGCGGTGGCCGGCCCTTCAGCCCGGCCGAACGGACGCTGGGCACGCAGTTCGCGGCCCAGGCCGCGCTGGCGCTGGTGCTGGCCGACGCCCAGCGCGACCGCGAGCGGCTGGCCGTCCTGGAGGACCGCGACCGGATCGCCCGGGACCTGCACGACCTGGTCATCCAGCGGCTGTTCGCGACCGGGATGATGCTGGAGAGCGCGCAGCGCCGGTCCGTCGTGCCCAAGGTGAAAGAGCAGGTGGGCAGGGCCGTCGACGAACTCGACGTGACGATCCAGGAGATCCGTACGGCCATCTTCGCGCTGCAGCAGGGCCCCTCCGAGGCGCCGTCCGGGCTGCGTACCCGTGTGCTGCGCGAGATCGGGACGGCCGCGGTACCGCTCGGTTTCCAGCCGTCCGTCAGCTTCGTGGGGGCGGTGGACGCGCGGGTCGGCGAGCGCACCGGCAAAAACCTGATCGCGGCGCTGCGCGAGGCGCTGTCCAACGCCTTCCGGCACGCCCGGGCGTCCCGTATCGAGGTCGTCGTCGATGCGACGGTCACCCTGCCGGACGGGCGGGAGGGGGTACGGCTGACGGTCGCGGACGACGGCGTCGGCATCCCGGAGGGCGGTCGCCGCAGCGGGCTGCACAACCTCGCCAAGCGTGCTCAGTCCCTGGGAGGTTCGAGCACGTACGGGCCGGGGCTGGGAGACGAGGGGGCGGGCACGATGGTGACGTGGGAGGCGCCGTTGTGAGGCGTCGGCCGCTGCGGGCGGCGAGGGCGGGTGCGCTGAGAATGCGGCGAGAGCGGATGCACCGCGCGTGCGGCGTATGGGGGCTTGATCACTGCTCCGTTCGGGGCCTTGCGAGGGGGACCGGAGCCGGTTACTAGAGATTTATGTCCGATAAGGGCAAGTATCTGCATATGTGTCCGGCTCTATTGGTTCGATCGGGTGCGCCGCTCCTGTCAGCGGTGCTGCTGGCCACGGTCCTCGGTGTGGCCGGGCCGTCCGCCGCCCAGCCCATGCGTCCGTACGGGCGGCCCGGCCCCGGAGCCCCGGCGCGCGTACCGGAGCCCCCCGGGCCGCCGGTGTGGGTGCGGGACCGGTCGGGGGTGCCGGATCCGGTGGACGTACGGCAGGCCGTACGGCGCGCCCTCTCCCGTACACCGCTGCTCAACATGCCCGACCTCGACATGCCCGGCCTCGACACGTCCTTCCCCGACAGGTCTTCCATGGACGCGCCCTTTCCTGACGCGCCCCTGACCGACACGCCCTGGGGCCCTCCGGCTCCGCTCGCCCCGTCATCGCCCGCCCCCTCTTCACCTGCTCCTTCTTCGCGCGCCTCGTCCCCGTACGACTCCTCTCCGGACGGCCCGTCCGCGCCGGGGCGGCAACCGGAGATGCGGTCGTCAGGGGCCCCGGCGCCGCGTGGTGGTGCCGAGCGGCTGGCCGATGTGAGCCTGGAGGTGATCGAGCTTGACCAGGTCGAGCGGCGGGCGGCGCGTTCGTACGCCCGGGAGCGCCGGGCCGCGCGCGTCCAGCGGGCCGTGACCCGCCGGCTCATGGCAGCGCTGCGCCGTGAGCGCCGTGCGGCTGCCGAACTGCACCGGACGGTGGGGCGGCTGGCCGATGAGCAGTACCGGACCGGCAGCGTCATGCCGTTCGCGGCACGGCCTCCGGCTGCCTCCGTACCGAGGTCGTCGGCCCAGGCGCGCGGGGCGGCCGTACGCAGTCAGCGCGCGCTGGCCCGGCGGGCACGGGAGGCGCTGCGGGAGAGCCGGCGGCTGGCGGTGGCGGGGGAGGCGGCGGCCACCCGTCTGGAGGAGCTCGACGCCCGCCGCGACCGGCTCGCGAGGAAGTACGGGCGCCTCAGCCGGGGCCTGGACACGGCGCGTGCCCGTTTGCAGGTGCTGGCGCGCAGGGCGGCCGTCGGCGGGGACTGCGGCGTCCTCCCCGGCACCGCTGTCTCGGCCGCCGCGGCCCTCGCCCCGGTGTCCGCCTCGCGTCGGGGCTGGACCCGGCCGGTGGAGCACTACAGGCTGTCGGCGTCCTTCGGGGGCGCGGGCGGCCACTGGGCCAAGGGCCACACGGGCCAGGACTTCGCGGTGCCGGCCGGCACCTCCGTACAGTCCGTCGGCTGGGGCCGGGTCGTCGGCCTGACCTGCGGCGATGGCTTCGGAATCAGCATGGTGGTGCGGCATGGCGAGCGGCTGTACTCGCAGTACGCGCACCTGTCCGCCGCGATGGTGGCCGTGGGACAGCGGGTACGGCCCGGCCAGCGCATCGGGCTCTCCGGAACCACCGGCAACTCCACCGGGCCCCATCTGCACTTCGAGGTGAGGCGTACGCCGGCTCTGGGGTCGGGTATCGACCCGGTGCCGTGGCTGCGTAAACGGGGTGTGCGGTTGTGAATGAGTGAACGGGAGAACGGGGAACGGGGATGGGGAACGGGTGGACGGTTGGGTGTGGGACGGGCGGTGAGGCGTGGGTCCGAGTACGGGCCTACTGGGCGCGCTGCTCGATGAGTCGCTCGATGACGGCCGCGACGCCGTCCTCGTTGTTGCTCGCCGTACGGTGCGTGGTGGCGGCCAGCACGTCCGGGTGGGCGTTGGCCATCGCGTACGAGGTTCCCGCCCAGATCAGCATCTCCAGGTCGTTCGGCATGTCCCCGAAGGCGACGACCTCCTCCGCCGCGATCCCGCGCTTCGCGCAGCAGCGCGCGAGCGTGCCGGCCTTGCTGACACCAAGGCCGCTGATCTCCAGCAGTGCCGTCGGACTGGAGCGAGTGAAGGAGGCGTGCGCGCCGGCGGTCGTACGGGCCAGGGTGAGGAAGGCGTCCGGGTCCATGTCCGGGTGGAAGGCGAGGAGCTTGATGACGGGCCCGTCGGCGGGAGTGGCGGGGTTGCCGGGACCGGTGCCGGTGCAGGTGTCGGTGCCCGTGTCGGTGCCGGCGGTGGCTGTGGTGGCGGAACCGGCGGCGGATATCGATTCCGTGCCCCCTTCTCCTTCCCCTTCCCCTTCCTCACCGTCTGCTTCCCCTTGCCATGCCCCTTCCGCCTTCCCCTCCCCGGCCTCGGCGAGGAGCTTGTCGGCCGGGGCGATGACGGCGGTCGGATCGAACTGGAGAGGCGGGTACCCCGGCTCGTAGTCGATCCCGTTCGTCCGCTCGACCGCGAAGGAGGTGCCGGGGGCGACGGAGCGCAGCGCGTGGACGACGGCCAGCGCGTCCGTCCTGGCCAGCGGGCTGCAGTCGATGACGCGACGGCCGCGGTGGAGGTCGACGACGGCCGCGCCGTTGGCGCAGATCGCCAGCCCGTGCCCGTGCACGTGGTCGCTGACCACGTCCATCCAGCGGGCCGGCCGGCCGGTGACGAAGAAGACCTCGATGCCCGCCCGCTCGGCGGCGGCGAGTGCGGCGATCGTACGGTCCGAGACCGATTTGTCGTCCCGCAGCAGCGTGCCGTCGAGGTCGGTGGCGATCAACCGGACCGGACGGGCCGGCCGGGACGCCGAGGCGGAAGCGGCGGGGTCTTCAGTCACGGAGACCATCTTCCCGCATATGCGCGCACAGGCGGGCGGTGGGGCGCCCGCATGAGCTTTACAGGGCGAGGATTCCGTCCAGGGGGCGGCCGAACCCGTACGGTCGCCGCCGGGGCCAGGGCCGGGGCCAGGGCCGGGGCCGCCTGGTGCGCACCACCGGAGGGCCCGGCCGGTCGGCTCCATACGTACGACGCGGCGTCCGGGCCGTACCTACCTCCAAAGAGGCGCCTGCTCGTATGCGGCGGGGCGCCCGGCTTCGTACGCGATGGCGCCCGGCCTCGTACGCCGCAGGGCGCTCCCGAGACTTCATACGCGACCGGGCGCAGCGCCGTCTCTCAGGCGAGCTGTGCGAGTCCCTCCGTCGCGATGCGCTCGAAGACCTTCTGATCGGCCGCGAAGAGGGAGTCGGCGATCGGCCAGTGGAGGACGATCTCGTCGAAGCCCAGCTCCGCGTGGCGGCCGGCGAAGTCCACGAAGGCGTCGAAGGACTCCAGCGGGCGGTCCGGGGTGAAGCCGGTGAGCAGAATCCTGTCCGGGCGGCCGGCGCGGCGGCGGCCTGCCTCATGACCGGCCTCGTACCCGGCCGCATGCCCAGCCTCGTGCCCGGCTGTATGCCCGACCTCGTACCCGGCCTCGTGTCCCGCCTTCCGGCCGGTCTCGCGGCCGGCTTCCGCGCAGGCCGCGTCGAGCCGTTCGATCTGCCCGCGGATCGCCTCCAGGGACTCCGCGGGCGTGCCGGTCGCCGAGGTCTTGGGGTCTCCGGTGGTCACCCACGCCTGGCCGTACCGCGCGGCGAGCTTCAGCCCGCGCGGACCGGTGGCGGCGACGGCGAACGGCAGCCGCGGACGCTGCACACAGCCCGGGATGTTGCGCACCCCGTCCGCCGAGTAGAACTTCCCCTCGTACGTGACGACGTCCTGGGTCAGCAGCGAATTTAGCAGCGGTACGAACTCGGCGAAGCGATCGGCCCGTTCGCGCGGCGTCCAGGGCTCCTGGCCGAGAGCGGTGGCGTCGAAGCCGGAGCCGCCGGCGCCGATCCCCAACGTGATCCGCCCGCCGCTGATGTCGTCCAGCGAGATCAGTTCCTTGGCGAGCGTGACCGGGTGCCGGAAGTTGGGTGAGGTGACCAGGGTGCCCAGGCGCAGCCGCTCGGTGGCCACCGCGGCGGCGGTCAGCGTCGGCAGGGCGCCGAACCACGGTTTGTCACGGAAGCTGCGCCACGAGAGGTGGTCGTAGGTGTAGGCGGCATGGAACCCCAGCGCCTCCGCGCGCTGCCACATCTCCTTTCCGCCATCGGACCAACGGCGGACGGGAAGTATCACGGTGCTCAGATGCATGTACGGACCGTACGCCGCGCGGGCATCCCACGCCTCGGAGATATCCCCGCGCCGACCGGGGCTCAACCCTGCCCGGGGCAAACGCAGAACGTCACTTTCCCTGGCCTGCGCTTTACCCCGTAAAGGGGAGGGAAGGGGGAGAATCGGGTCACGGGAGCACGGGAGCACGGGCGGGCCCGTGGCTCAGGGACCGTGCGCGTGAAACGGACTCCGACTGCGCGGTTTGGAGGACTGAGAAGCCATGGCACAGACCCGATTCGCCCCGGACCGCGGGCTGACCTCGCGCATGGTGACGACGATGTTCCTCATCGGCCTGCTGTACGTGGTGGTCGTGAGTGCGCTGGTGGTGCTGATCAAGGGCGCCTGGGTGTTCGTCCTGCTCATCGCGTGCGCCATGTTCGTCGCGCAGTTCTGGTTCAGCGACCGGATCGCGGCCTTCAGTATGGGAGCGCGCGAGGTCACACCGCAGGAGGCGCCGGAACTGCACGGCGCGGTCGACCGGTTGTGTGCGCTGGCCGACATGCCCAAACCGCGGGTGGCGATCGCCGACACGGACCTGCCGAACGCGTTCGCCACCGGGCGGAACCGCGAGAACTCGATGGTGTGCGCCACGACGGGTCTGCTGCGCAGACTGGAGCCCGAGGAGCTGGAGGGCGTCCTGGCGCACGAGCTGTCTCATGTGGCGCACCGCGATGTGGTGGTCATGACCATCGCGTCCTTCCTGGGCGTACTGGCCGGCGTCATCACGCGGGCGGCGCTGTGGGGCGGCATCGGCCGCAACAACCGGGACAACAACGCGGCGATCGCGGTACTGATCGTTACGGCGGTCAGTGCGGTCGTCTATGTGATCAGCTATCTGCTGACCCGGTTGCTCTCCCGCTACCGCGAGCTGTCCGCCGACCGGGCCGCCGCGCTCCTGACCGGCCGCCCGTCGGCGCTGGCCGCCGCGCTCACCAAGGTCACGGGGCAGATGGCGCGGATACCGACCCGCGACCTGCGCAAGGCAGAGCCGTTCAACGCCTTCTACTTCGCGCCGGCGTTCACCAAGGAGAGCTTCGGGCGGCTGCTGTCCTCGCACCCGACGCTGGAGCAGCGGCTGGAACAGCTCGCCCGGATCTCGGCTCAGTTGGGGCGGCCGTAGTTGGTGGAGGGGCGGTGAGTGCGCCGGTGGCCTATGAGCGCCCGGGGCCTGGGATCTGGGACCTGGGGTCTGCGGCCGGGGGCTGGGGCCGGAGGGCTGGGTGCCTGAGACGTCGTAAAGCCGGACAAGGAGCCGTGGTGTCATGGGATTTCTGGACGTCATTCTCGGGCGCAGCAAGCCGGTGCGGCCCGACCTCGATCAGCTTTTCGCGCTTCCGTCCGCCGCCGTCACCCTCCAGGCCGCGGCCGGGTTCGTACCCACGGGTGCGGGTTCGGTGTGCTTCGCGAGTGTCGAGGGAGGTGCCTTCAAACAGATCCGCCAGGACGTACAGCTCCTGCTGGACGCCCCGGTGGAGTACAGCCAGGACGCGTACGGCTACACGTGGCTGCTCGCGCGGCACGCGCCGCAGGACACGGCCGGCCTGGTGAACGACCTGCATGCGGTCAACACCTTGCTGGAGGAGTCCGGATTCGGGCCGCAGCTCCTCTGTTCCCTGCTGGGGTTCCGTGACGATCCGGGGCAGGCCGAGGACCAGGGGTGGGGCGAGGGGCGTGGGCGGGCCCGCGATCAGGGGGAGGTGGATGAGCAGGCCCAAGGACGGGCGCTGGCGCTGGTCTACCTCTACAAGCGCGGGACGTTCTATCCCTTCGCGCCACTGGCGGGAGCCGGCGAGAAGCGCGACAACGCGCTGGAACTACAGGTGCGGGCGACGCTCACGGACGACCTGGTGATCGAGAAGGAGCTGACGCGGTGGTTCCCGGTGTGGGGAGCTCCCGGGCTGTGACGTCTGCTGGTGGGTGTTTGCGTGATGCTTGTGGTGGACGCGTTGGATGTGGTGGACGGGTTGGATGTGATAGACGCGTTAAATGTGATGGACGCGTTGGACGTGATGGGTGCGTCCGCTGTGAGAATCGCGAGGGCCGGCACGGCCTCCGGGGCCGGGATTTTCGTATGTTGGGCGCATGGCTGACACAACGGGCCGGCGTCGCGCGCCGGGAATGGCTCCCGACGAGCGCCGGGCGATGATCGTGGCGGCGGCACTGCCGCTGGTGGCCGAGTACGGGACGGCGGTGACCACCGCGAAGATCGCCCGGGCCGCGGGCATCGGTGAGGCCACGATCTTCCGTGTCTTCGAGGACAAGGAAGCGCTGCTGGCGGCCTGTGTGGCCGAGGCGCTGAGGCCGGACGAGCTGCTCGCCGGGCTCTCCGCGATCTCCTTGGAGCAGCCGCTGGCCGAGCGCCTGACCGAGGCGCTGGATGCGATGCGCGGCCATCTGGACCGTATCGGAGCGGTGATCGGCGCGCTGCACGCGACTGGTTACCAGCGGGGGCGAGGAGCGTACGGGCAGGCCGGTACTCCTGGTACGGAAAGGATGGCCGGGACGCCTGGGCCGGATGGGACGCCCAGGCCGGATGGGACGGCCGGGGCTGCCGGGACCGACGGTGCGCCTATGAGCCGTGAGGACGCGATGGCCGCGCCGAGGGCTGCCGTGGCCGGGCTGTTCGCGCCCGAGCGTGAACGCCTGCGGATGGCACCGGAGGTGCTGGCGGAGGTGTTCCTCGCACTGGGCCGTGTCTCGGTTCCGGGGGAGGCCGGCCTCGTGAAGACGCGGGAGTTGGTCGACCTTTTCCTGTACGGGGCGCTCGCGCCGGCCGGGAGCGCGGAGTAGGCCGGGCTCGGAGGCGGGCCGCGGCGAGGCGTTCTGCCTGGGAAACGGCGAGGCTTCGGGCATGGGAAGCGGCAAGGCTTGCAGCCCGGGAAACGGCGAGGCTCTCAGCCCGGGAAACGCAGGAACTCCGGCGGTACCCGTTCCGTGAGCCAGACCCCGTTCGCGCTGACCCGGAAGGTGTGCCCGGCCTCGTGCATCGACCGCGCGGCTACGGTCAGGACGACGGCCTTGCCGCGCCGAGAGCCCACGCGGACCGCGGTTCCGCGGTCGGGGGACAGATGTACGGCCTGCCGGGACATGGGCCGCAGGCCCTGGTCACGGATGGCGGCGACGTTACGGACCACCGTGCCGTGGAAGAGGACGGTGGGTGGTTCGACGGCGGGCAGACCCAGGTCGACGGACACGGAGTGGCCCTGGTTGGCGCGGATACGGCCGTCCACCAATGCGTACCGCTGCTTGTCGTTGTCGGCGACGACCGCCTCCAACTCGGCGCGGGAGAACGGGAAACCGCCCCCGGCGGCGGCGTCCAGCAGTTCCTGGACCGGCACCCACCCTTGGGCGTCAAGGGTGATGCCGATCCGTTCAGGCTCATGGCGCAGGTGTCTGGCCAGGTACTTCGAGATGCGTACGGAGCGCTTTTCGTCCATCAGGCCACAGTGTCGTATCGCCCGCCGCCGGTCACTTCATTTCTTCCGGGGCCCTGCTGCCGCGGTCCGGCGCTCCTGAGCGGAGTCGCCCGGAGCGTTGTCGTCCGACGAGGAGTCCTCCGTCGAGGGGTTGTTCCATGAGGGGGCGTCCGGTGAAGGGACGTCCGACGCGGACGTCGACGGGGGCTTCGACGCGGAATTCGGCGCCGCGGTGCGGGGCTCCGGTTCGTCCTTCGGTGTGGCCTTGGACGACAGCTCCGACGCGACGGTCCCGGCCGATTCGGCGGCCTTCCGGGCCCGCTCGGAGTTGATCTCGTCGGCGGCCCAGCGTGCCCACTCCTCCTGCATGGCGGTCATGCGCAGCCCGTACTCCAGCGCGATCCGGCCATACACCGAGATCATCTCGTCGTCCCAGTCGGCGCCGTCGAGGACCTGCTGGTAGCCGGTACGGGCCCGGGCGGCACGCTCGGCCTGGTGCAGGAGATACATACGGGCTTCCAGGGGCGTCAGGACGCCGAGGAAGAAGACGCGCAGCAGCATGTCGTGGCGCTGGGGCCTGCTGGGCTCGACCTCGACGAGCCATTGCTGCAGTTCGGACAGGCCCTCCCTGGTGAGGGCGTACTCCTTACGGCCGCGCGGGCCGTGCGCGACCACCTCGACGAAGCCCGCGGCGGTGAGCTTGTTCAGCTCTCCGTAGACCTGGCTCTGTGTGGCCGGCCAGACGTGCGACAGCGAGGCGTCGAAGAGCTTCATCAGGTCGTAGCCACTGGCGGGCGCTTCGGCCAGCAATCCCAGAACGGCGTGTCGGAGGCTCATGACCAGAACACTACCTTCCAGTGTTGACATGTCAAACGTGGACCCTCTACCTTCGACATGTCGAAGTTGGAATGTCGCCGTGACTGGGGGAGTAAGAATGAACTACCTGCGGAGCTTCATCCCGTGGATCGCCTACGCGGTCGTGTCCTCGGCCGGATGGCAGTGGGGAGCTCTGACAGGTCTGGTGCTGGGCGGCGGACTGCTCGTCGCGGACCGCGCCATCGGCCTTTCCCTCAAGGACCGCCTGCTCGACTACGGCACCATCGCCTACTTCGCGGCGCTGGCGGCGCTGGCCTTCCTGAGCCCCGACAGTCCTGTGAAGGACTACAGCGGCGCGCTGTCGTCGGGGTGGCTGGCGGTGCTCGCCTGGGGCTCGATCGCGGCACGGCAGCCGTTCACCCTGGCCATCGCCCGCAGGATGGTGCCGCCGGAGGTGTGGAAGGTGCCGCTCTTCTACCGCATCAACGTCGTGATCACCGCTGCCTGGGCAGCGTCCTTCACTCTGTCGGCGATGGCCCAGGCCCTCATAACCGCCTATGAGCTGCCCATGACCTACTCGGTCATCGTCCACATCATCGGTTTTCTGCTTCCGATCCGCTTCACCTCGGTGTACCCGGAGCGCGCACGGACGCGTTTCCTTCAGCGAGCGGGTGACCGCCATGCCCTCCAGGAGGTCTGACTCTCATGACCGGTACAACTCCTCACACCCGTAAGACCGCTGTCACCAGCGCCGACGCCAGTGCCGGCGCGAACACCAGCGCCGGCAGCGGGAATCGTGCCGGGGCCGGGATCCCGCCGCACCTGGCCGGCAACTTCGCGCCGGTGATGGACGAGCTGACCACTCACGAACTCCCGGTCACGGGCGCAATCCCGCCCGAGCTGACCGGCTGGTACCTCCGCAACGGCCCCAACCCGCACGACGCCGCCTCACCCCACTGGTTCTTCGGTGACGGCATGGTCCACGGCGTGCGCCTGGAGGGTGGCAAGGCCCTGTCCTACCGCAACCGCTGGGTCCGTACCTCCACCTTCACCGACGGCGCGCCCCTCTACGACGACAAGGGAGGGATCGATCTGACGGCGGGTGTCGCCAACACCCACATAGTCCGCCACGCCGGACGTACCCTCGCGCTGGTCGAATCATCCTTCCCGTACGAGCTGGACTGCCGGCCCGGCCATGAGCTGGAGACCCTTGGCCCGCATGACTTCGGCGGCAAGCTCGGGACCGCCATGACCGCTCACCCGAAGACCTGCCCCACCACCGGCGAGCTGCACTTCTTCGGGTACAGCGGCCCGACCCCGCCCTACCTCACCTACCATCGGGCGGACGCGGCCGGGGAGCTGGTGGTCAGCCGGCCGATCGACGTGCCGGGCGGCACGATGATGCACGACTTCCACCTCACGGCCCAGCACGTGATCTTCATGGACCTGCCGGTCGTCTTCGACCATGACCGGCCGGGCATGCCCTACGGATGGGATCCGGATTACGGTGCACGGCTGGGCGTGCTGCGGCGCGACGACCCGTACGGCGAGGTCCGCTGGTTCGCCATCGACCCCTGCTACGTCTTCCACTCCCTCAACGCCCACGAGGCTGGACAGCGGATCGTTCTTTACGTGGCCCGGTACCCCGACTTCTTGGGCAAGTCGCCCTCCACCCTGTGGCGCTGGACCATCGACTTGGTCACCGGCAAGGTGGCCGAGGAGCAACTGGACGACCAGTACTGCGAGTTCCCGCGAGTCGACGACCGGCTCGCCGGCCTGGATGCCCGCTACGGTCACGCGACCCACAGCGAGGCACCGGGCACCGGCGCGTTCCCCAGCGCCCTGTTGCGGTACGACCTGCACACCGGAGCCTGTACCCGGCACGACTTCGGCCCCGGGCGTACGGCGGGTGAGGCGGCCTTCGCACCGGCCGACGACCGTCCCGGCGGGCCCGGCTGGCTGATCACCTACGTGTACGACGCCGCCAAGGACACCAGCGACCTGGTGATCCTGGACGCGGAGAACATATCCGCGCCGCCGGTGGCGGAGGTCCATCTGCCGCGGCGGGTCCCGTTCGGCTTCCACGGCAACTGGATCCCCGACCCGGGCCCCGAGGCGAACCCTGACGCGGGTCACTGATGTGACATCAGGGGCGGATCGGGGTCGGGCCAGGGTCTTCCCGGAAGAGCGGACCCCCCTCCGTGCTCGAAGATCGAGACATGGCAAAGACGACGTGGGGACGCAGGGCCTTGGTGGCCGGACCGGTGTGCATGATGGCCTATGGGCTGATCCGGCTGATCGACCCGGAGCACAATCCCGGGATCGACTGGTCGGCGGGCCATCTGGCCCTGCTGGCCGGGGTGGTGCTGTTCGGGCCGGTGCTGCTGCGGCTGCGTCGCATGGCGGCCCGGAGCGGCGGGGCACACCGGGTGGTGGCCGATGCGGGCGCGGCGCTGGGACTGCTCGGCGCCGCCACCGTGGCGATACAGGCGGGCATCGACCTCGTGGTCGGTTTCTGCTCGGCGGACAAGGGGGCGATGCAGGAGCTGTTCAGACTGGTCCAGAGCTACCCCGGCGTGAAGCCCGTCATCTACACGGTCGTTCCGTTGTTCCTCTACATAGGACTTCTGTCGCTGGTCCTGCAGTTGGTGGTCATCAAGAGGGCCGCCGTCTGGCAGGTGGTCGCGATCGTGGCAGGTGTGGCGGTCATGGCGGCAAGCCTGAACCTGCTGGCCCTGGGCGGACTCTTCTTCTTCGCCGCCCTCATACCGTTCCGGCGAGAGCGCGAACCTCAGGGCAAGCCCGGCGCCGGGTCCGGGTTGGCGGCCGGGACGGAGATCGGGACCGGATCGGGGAGTGGGTCTGCGACCGCCGGCCGACCGCTCTCGCTGGTCTCCTCCACCACGCGCTGACGCGGATGGACCGGGTGCGGCAGGCGAGTCCAGGGAGTCTCAACGGAGTTCAGCGGCTGCCGGAGCTGGAGGAGGGGTGACGTGAGGCGAGGTGATCCATGGTCCGGGCGTGCAGCTCCCGCTGAGTGGCGGCGGTGATGAAGGCGGCGGTATGGGCACGCCCCACCAGGGCGCGTACGGCCTGCACGGTCTCGGCCGGCAGGACGACCGGTTCCGGGGCGGTAGAGCTCGGGGCGGCCGGCGTCGGTGAGGCGGGGGCCGGGGCGGCCGGGACTGGGGTGGCCGGCTCCGGGACGGGGGGCGCGGTGGTCTCATGTGGGCGCTCGGGTGCCGCAGGTTCGGTGGTCATTGTGGGCGGGCCGGGCGGACTGCACCGACTGCACGGAGTGGGCGTGCTCGGTGGAGCGGGGGTACTGAACGGAACTTGTGCGCTGGGCGGAGTGGGGGTGGTGGGTGTGTCGGGGATGCCGGGGGTGCCGGTTTCGGGGGTGGCTTCGGCCAGGTGGTGGCGGAGGTAGCGGGTGGCCATGGTGCGCATGGCGCGGGCCAGCTCCGCGTCGACCACCTGCTGGGCCAGCGGACGCATACGACGTACGAGGACGGCGGCCTCAGTGGCCTCGGCCTCTGATGGGGGGTGGTCGAGGTACTGACGGAAGACGTGCTCGGTGGTGAACTCCAGGAAGCGGGAGGCGATCTGCTCGACCCGAGCGCGGACCTCGCGGAGGTGATCCGAGATGGCGGGCAGCGGGACGCCCGCGGAGTGGAGTTCGGCGGCGACCGCCAGTTCGCGGGGGCTGGGGACACGGAACGCCTCGTCCTGGCCGGGAATCCGCTCCAGGACACCCAGGTCCACGGCGTCCTGGACCGCCGCGTCGTCCCGGACGCCGCCGAACCGGGTGTCCAGTTCGTCGCGGGTGATGCGGTCCTCCTGCTCGTCGGTCCAGGGGACGTCGACCTCGGCCACCAGCCCGAGGACTCCGCCCAGCCCGCGGCCCGCGGCCCAGGCATCCAGGAGCTCCTTGATGCTGGCGAGGGTGTAGCCGCGGTCCAGCAGGTCCGCGATCTGCCGTAGCCGGGTCAGGTGGGGCTCGCCGTAGACATTGGCCCGCCCACGCCGCTCGGGCCGGGGCAGCAGTCCGCGGTCCTGGTACGCGCGGATCGTACGGACCGTCGCACCGCTGAGCTGAGCCAGATCCTCGATGCGGTAGTCGGCACCGCACTCGGATGGGGTCGGTGCCTGCTTGCCTGGGGACGGGGTGCGCCCGCTCGGGGTGGGCGTCTGCCTGTCTGAGGACGGTGGCCGCTTAGTTGGTGCCGACGCCCGGCCGTCAGGTGCGGGCGCGCACTTCGCGGGTAGCACCGGCCTCTCGGCCTGTGTGGGTGCTCCGGCGTCCGGTGCTGACGGCCGTTCGGTCGGGCTCGGGGTTGGGGGCTGCACGGTTCGTACCGGCTGCTGTTCTGTTGCGGCTGCCATCTGTCCGGTCCGGACCGGCTGCTGATTGGTCGGGGCCGGTGACCGGGGGTCTCTGGCGGGCTGTCGGGTGGTCGGGGCTGGTGACCGGCCGGCTTTGGCCGGCTGTTGTCTGCTCGGTGCCGGTGTGTGGTTGGCCGGTGTCGACGACCGGGCGGGCGGAGGCGGAGGTGGGGTCCGGTGGGGGGAAGGCGGCGGCTGGTCGGTCACGGGGGTGCTCCTTACGAGATGGCCGTACGCCCTACCGCGCCCGCCGCGGCGCGGGCGGCCGGCGAGCCCGCCAGATAGGCGACGGCCGTGCGCAGCGACCCTTCCTGCGAGGGATGGTACGACCGCTTGAAGTAGCGCGGTATCGCCCCGCCCAGCTCCCGCCACGTCGGCAGCAGCCCCTTGCGTACGGCTTTGTTGTGCGCCCGCAGCGAGTAGCGCGTCGGGCCGGTGAGCAGCGGATCGTGGCGCAGGAGGTAGGCCGCGCCCCAGGCCCACAGGTAGAACAGCACGGGCGCGGTCACCGACATGCCCAGCACCCGGCGGGCGTAGCGGGGCAGGTCCCGGCCGCCGGTGTACTCGTACATGTCGAAGGCCACGGCGCGGTGCTCGACCTCCTCGGCCCCGTGCCAGCGCAGCAGGTCCAGCATGACCGGGTCGGGGTCGGCCCGGTCCAGGCCCTCGGCGCGCAGTACCCAGTCACCGAGCACGGCCGTGAACTGTTCGATCGCTGCTATGAGGGAGAGCCGGAAGCGCAGCCATTCCCGGGTGGATATGGGGGCGCCGAAAGGGGGCCGTTCGCCGAGCAGACGCTCGAAGAGGAAGTCGACGTGCCGGGTGTAGGGGCCGGTGTCCAGGCCCTGGTGCGCCAGGTGCTGGAGTACGTAGGAGTGCTGGACGCTGTGGGTGGCCTCCTGGCCCATGAAGCCCTTGACGTCCTTGAGGAGTTCGGGGTCTGCGACCAGGGGAAGGGCTTCCTTGAAGACCTTGACGAACCACCGTTCCCCGGCAGGCAGCAGCAGGTGCAGCACGTTGATGACGTGGGTGGCGGTGGGTTCGTCCGGTATCCAGTGCAAGGGGGTCCGGCGCCAGTCGAAGGAGACCCGGCGCGGCGCTATCGCATGGCGCTCCCCGTCGTTCTCGGCGCTCATTGTGGCGGCTCCTGACGTGAGGCGTGTGAAATGTGTTAAATGTGTGAGATGTGCGAGGCGTACGTGGTGGGTTGGTGGGCTGTGGGGGCGGCGGTGTTACAGCGGGGGGTCGATACGGGCGACGGCGCGCAGCGCGCGTGGTGCGAAGCGGGAGAGCAGCCGGGCGGCGCGTGCCTCGGGCGTGACCGGGACGACCGCCTGGTTGCGGACGACCGCGCGCACAACGGCGTCGGCGACCTTCTCCGGTGGGTAGTCGCGCATTCCGTACAGCCGTGCGGACTTGGTCCGCAGGCGGCGTTCCTCCTCCGGTGTGACACCGGTGAAGTGGGAGTCCGTGGTGATGTTGGTGTTGACGAACCCGGGGCAGACGGCCGTGACGCCGATGCCCCGCCCGGCCAGTTCGGCGCGCAGACACTCGCTCAGCATCAGCACCGCCGCCTTGGACGTGCTGTAGGCGGACAGCGCCCGGGAGGGCTGGAAGGCCGCCGCCGAAGCGATGTTGACGATGTGACCGCCCTGGCCGCGCTCCGCCATCCGCCTCCCGAAGATCCGGCAGCCGTGGATGACGCCCCACAGATTGACGTCCAGGACCTTCTTCCAGTCCTCGGAAGTGGTGTCCAGGAAGGAGCCGCACAGCCCGATACCGGCGTTGTTGACCAGTACGTCGACGGTGCCGTACTCCGTGGCGACCTTGTCGGCGAGCTTCTCCATGGCCGCTTCGTCCGAGACGTCCACGGCCTCTGCCCAGGCCCGTGGAGCGCCGACCAGGCGTGCCGTCTCCGCCGTACGTACCGCCCCTGGTGCGTCCCGGTCCACCGCGACGATCCGTGCGCCGGCTTGCGCGAAGGCGTACGCGGTGGCCCGTCCGATCCCGCCGGCCGCGCCGGTGACCAGCACCAACTGACCGCTGAAGCGGTCGGCGTACCGGCCGGGGGCGGTGTTCGGCCGGGCCGGATCACCCTCCTCCTGGGCGTTGACGAACTCGGTGATCCACGAGACGAGTTGGTCGGGCCGGGTGCGGGGGACCCAGTGCCCGGCCGGGAGGGTGCGGCGGGTCAGCCGCGGCGCCCAGTGCTCCAGGCCGTCATAGAGCCGCTGGGAGAGGAAGGGGTCACCGGTCGGGGTGATGAGCTGGACCGGGCAGTGCGCGTAGGCGTCCGCGCGCGGGCGGCGCAGCCGGGTACGGACGTTGTCCCGGTAGAGCCAGGCGCCGTGGGCGGCGTCGGTCCGCAGCGACGGCGTCGGATAAGCGTGGCCTACCCCGTGTCCCCGACCCTCTTCGTTTCCTTCGCCTCCCCCAGCTTTCCCGCCTCCCACGCCGTCCCGCGCACCACTGGCACCAGCACCCCCGGCACTTGCACCGCTGACACGTGCACCGCTGACACCGCCATCGGGCACCTTCTC
This sequence comes from Streptomyces sp. MST-110588, assembly GCF_022695595.1. Taxonomy (NCBI): domain Bacteria; kingdom Bacillati; phylum Actinomycetota; class Actinomycetes; order Kitasatosporales; family Streptomycetaceae; genus Streptomyces; species Streptomyces sp. MST-110588. Next base: position 3,788,625 of record NZ_CP074380.1, on the reverse strand, counting down.
GATCCGTCGCAGCAGCGTCGGCCAGTGCGTGCCGAGCGGACCCTTCCAGGCGAGTTCCGGCAGTACGGGCGTATGGAGCAGGTAGACGTACCAGGACTTGGCGCCCTGGGTGAGGAACTGGGCGGTACGGCGCGGGGTGGGGCGTGTCAGCCGCTTCTTGATCCAGTGGCCGAAGTGATCGAGGGACGGCCCGGACAGGGAGGTGAAGGAGGCGATCCGCCCCTCCGTACGGTCGACGGTGGCGAACTCCCACGCCTGCACCGACCCCCAGTCGTGCCCGACCACGTGCACCGGCCGGTCGGGGCTGACCGCGTCCGCGACCGCCAGGAAGTCATCGGTCAGCTTCTCCAGCGTGAAGCCGCCGCGCAGAGGTTCGGGCGCGGTGGACCGCCCGCAGCCGCGTACGTCATAGAGCACGACGTGGAAGCGGTCGGCCAGGGCGACGGCCACCTGGGACCACACCTCCTTGCTGTCCGGGTAGCCATGCAGCAGCAGCACGGTGGGACGGTCGGCGTCACCCAGTTCCGCGACGCACAGTTCCACGCCACCCGTACGGATCCAGTGCTCCCGTGCGCCCGGAATGCCCGGCTCCATGTCTGTTCCTCCCACGTACGCCCGGCTCCCGCCCCTGCCCCTGCGCCTGCCCATGTCCATGGCTCTGCCCCTGTCCCTTCCTCGGCTCCCGTCCCTGGTCACGCGGCGTTCTCCGCCCGCCCCTCCGGCAGGCGCCGTACATGCGGCAGGTCGTCGTCCAGCCAGAAGGCGCTCTCCTTCGGATCCTTGGAGTCCGTGACGACGAGGATCTCCTCGAACTTGGCACCGGTCCCGCGGAACCCGAGGTGGGGTTCGACCGCCCACAGACCGGGCTGCGGCGGGTGGTCGGAGAAGGTGTACGGGCTCCACAGCGGCGACCAGCCCTCGCGATGCCCGTGCAGGGCGTCCGAGGCGAGGCCCTTGAGCGCGTTGGTGCCGAAGCCGAAGAGCGTCGGGGACCAGCGGCGGTCCCTGACCCGGCCGATCTTGTGGGCGATGACGCCGAACGGGTAGGCGCGGTGGCGGTTGGTGTAGCCCTGCCGGACCATGAGCCGCTCGACGTCTTCGTAGATCTCCCGCAGCGGGCGGCGCTCACGGACCTCGCGCAGGATCAGTTCACGGTGTGTTCCCAGATCGTCCAGCAGCCGGTCGTGCAAGGGGCTGAGCCCCAGACAGCCGGAGTAGCCGATGTCGGCCGTGAAGCCCTTGAGGATCGGCGCCATGTCCAGGATGAAGGGCATCCCGGGCTCCAGCCGGCGGTTGCCGGGGAAGAACTGGGTGGGCAGGCGGATGCCCACGAAGGCCGTGCGGTCCCCGAACCAGGCGAAGGGCAGATGGAACCAGTCCCGTACGCCGCGCTCGCGCAGCCACTCGCGCTGCATCCGCGCCGCGTCGCGTTCGGTGACGCCGGGCCTGAGCTGCGCGGCCACCGCCTCCGCGCAGGCGTACGCGAGCCGCTGTACGTCCCGGAAGCCGCGCAGTTCGGCGGTCGCTTCCCTGACTGGGGCCATCGTCAACCATCCGTCCGTCATCCGTTGGTACCGGTACGCGTACGTAACTTGACACCGCTGAATGTGACAATGACCGGCGGCTGCGTCAAGGGGGCCGGCACCCGCCGGTGGCACCCAGCGGCTCCTAGGCATCGCCCGTCACCACGGGTGGGCGGCATCCCTGTCCCGGTCCGGGACCCATACGACGCTCCGGCACCCTGAGATCCGCCCGAACCGATCCCTCATCCCCCTACGGGCCCGTACGCCTGGAGTCGGACGGACATCCAGCCGTTGAGGCTGACGCCGGGTGTGTTCCGCGCCACTACCGTCGAAGACGTGACAGTGATCGCCACCGAAAGCCTCAGCATGCGGTACCCACGGGTGACCGCCCTGGACCGGCTGACCGTTGACATCGCCCCCGGCGTGACCGGCCTGGTGGGTGCCAACGGTGCCGGCAAGTCCACGCTCATCAAGATCCTCCTCGGGCTGTCCCCGGCCACCGAGGGCAGGGCCACCGTGCTCGGTCTGGACGTGGCGCAGGACGGCGGAGCCATCCGTGAGCGTGTCGGTTACATGCCCGAGCACGACTGTCTGCCGCCGGACGTCTCGGCGACCGAGTTCGTCGTCCACATGGCGCGCATGTCGGGGCTGCCGCCGACCGCCGCCCGCGAGCGCACCGCCGACACGCTCCGTCACGTCGGTCTGTACGAGGAGCGCTACCGGCCGATCGGCGGTTACTCCACGGGCATGAAGCAGCGGGTCAAGCTGGCCCAGGCGCTGGTCCACGACCCGCAGTTGGTCTTCCTGGACGAGCCGACCAACGGCCTGGACCCGGTCGGCCGCGACGACATGCTCGGCCTGATCCGCCGCGTCCACACCGACTTCGGCATCTCCGTCCTGGTCACCTCCCACCTCCTCGGCGAGCTGGAGCGTACCTGCGACCACGTCGTCGTCATCGACGGCGGCAAGCTGCTGCGCTCCTCCTCCACCGATGAGTTCACCCGGACCACCGCCACTCTGGCCGTCGAGGTCACCGACACCGAGCGGCATCCGGACGGCACCGAAGCGCTGCGCGCGGCCCTGGCCGGTGCCGGGGTGGCGGTGACCTCCGCCTCCGCCGGTTCGGAGTCCGCCACCTCCGGCCATCTGCTGTATGTGGAGGCCGCGGGGGAGCAGACGTACGACCTGGTGCGTGACACCGTCGCCGGCCTCGGGCTCGGCCTGGTCCGGATGGAGCAGCGCCGCCACCAGATCTCCGAGGTCTTCCGGGCACCGGCCGCCCCCGGCACCGAGCACGCCCAGAAGGACGGCCACGCTCAGAAGGACGGCCACGCCCAGAAGGACGGAGGCGCATCCGATGCCGCCTGAGACCACGACGACCGGCGTCCCCGCGCAGGGCGTCATCCACAACATCGGCTACCGCCACTACGACGGCCCGCGCCTGGGCCGTGCCTACGCCCGCCGCTCGCTGTTCTCACAGAGCCTGCGCGGCGCGTACGGACTGGGCAGGTCCGCCAAGTCCAAGGTGCTGCCGATGCTGCTGTTCGCGGTGATGTGCCTGCCCGCGGGCATCATGGTGGCAGTGACGGTGGTGACCAAGGCCAATGCGCTGCCGGTCGCCTACAGCCGCTACGCGATCTACCTCCAGGCCGTCATCGGGCTGTACCTGGCCGCCCAGGCCCCGCAGTCCGTCTCCCGTGACCTGCGCTTCAAGACCGTTCCGCTGTACTTCTCGCGGCCGATCGAGCGCGTCGACTACGTGGCCGCGAAGTTCGCCGCGATGGCGAGCGCGCTGTTCACCCTGACCGCCGCCCCGCTGCTGATCCTGTACGTGGGCGCGCTGCTGGCCAAACTCGACTTCCTGGACCAGACCAAGGGCCTCGCCCAGGGCCTGGTGTCCGTGGCCCTGCTGTCACTGCTCTTCGCCGGTATCGGCCTGGTGATATCCGCGCTCACGCCGCGCCGCGGGTTCGGTGTGGCCGCCGTCATCGCCGTACTGACCATCCCGTACGCGGCGGTCAGCGCCGTACAGGGCATCGCCTCCGTACAGGGCAGGGAGAGCATCGTCGGCTGGCTCGGTCTGTTCTCCCCCACCACGCTCATAGACGGCGTACAGACCAAGTTCCTCGGCGGCAGCAGTTCCTTCCCCAACGCGGCGGAGCCGTCCACGGCGGCCGGGTTCTGCTACCTCCTGGTCACCCTGGCCGTCATCGCCGGCTGCTACGCCCTGCTGATGCGCCGCTACCGGAAGGCCGGCCTGTGAACGTCCGCCCGTCGCCCGCCACCACCCAGCGAAGGAATGGGCCGCGCCCATGACAACGATCCGTATCGACCACGTCTCCCGCTGGTTCGGCAACGTCGTCGCCGTCAACGACATCACGATGACCGTCGGACCAGGCGTCACCGGCCTCCTCGGCCCCAACGGCGCGGGCAAGTCCACCCTCATCAACATGATGGGCGGCTTCCTCGCCCCCTCCAACGGGACCGTCACGCTGGACGGCGCCGCCATCTGGCGCAACGAGAAGATCTACCGCGAGATCGGCATCGTGCCCGAGCGAGAGGCGATGTACGACTTCCTCACCGGCCGCGAATTCGTCCTGGCCAACGCCGAGTTGCACGGCCTGGGCCGGGCCGAGGCGGCCCGTGCGCTGGCCACGGTCGAGATGGAGTACGCCCAGGACCGCAAGATCGCCACGTACAGCAAGGGCATGCGGCAGCGGGTGAAGATGGCCTCAGCGCTGGTCCACGAGCCGTCGGTGCTGCTGCTGGACGAGCCGTTCAACGGCATGGATCCGCGCCAGCGCATGCAGCTCATGGACCTGCTGCGGCGCATGGGCGCCGAAGGCCGTACGGTGCTCTTCTCCTCGCACATCCTGGAGGAGGTCGAGCAACTGGCCTCGCACATCGAGGTGGTGGTGGCCGGACGGCATGCCGCCTCCGGTGACTTCCGCAAGATCCGGCGCCTGATGACTGACCGCCCGCACCGCTACCTCGTACGGTCCGACAACGACCGGGCACTGGCCGCCGCGCTGATCGCCGACCCCTCCACGGCCGGAATAGAGGTGGACCTCGCGGAAGGCGCGCTGCGTATCCAGGCCGTCGACTTCGGCCGCTTCACCGAACTCCTGCCGCGTGTCGCCCGCGACCACGGCATCCGCCTCCTGACGGTCTCGCCCTCCGACGAGTCCCTGGAATCGGTCTTCTCCTACCTCGTCGCGGCCTGAGATGCCGGAAAGGAGCCCTGACGCGATGTCCCCGACCAGCCCCACCGCTGCGACCTCCCCGGTCGGCACGCCGCCCGCGAGGTCACCGAAGTCCACGGCGGTACCGACCCTGTTCAACCCGACCGTCGCCCGGCTCACCTACCGGGCGCTGCTCGGACGGCGCCGCGCGCTGATCCTCTTCGCGCTGCCCGCCCTCCTGATCGTCATCGCGGTGGCCGTACGGGGGCTGACCGGCGCGGACGACTCCACCGCGGGTGGCATCCTGGGCAGCTTCGCGCTGGCGACGATGGTGCCGCTGATCGGCGTCATCGCCGGTACGGGCGCGATCGGCCCGGAGATAGACGACGGCTCGGTGGTCTATCTGCTGGCCAAGCCCATACCGAGGTCCTCGGTCATCTTCACCAAGCTGGTCGTGGCGATCGGCGTGACGGCGGTCTTCTCCGCCGTGCCCGTCCTGATCGCCGGGTTCATACTCAACGGCAACAGCCAGCAGATGGCGGTGGCGTACGCGGTCGCCGCGGCGGTCGCCTCGGTCACCTACAGCGCCCTGTTTCTTTTCTTCGGCACGATCAGCCGGCACGCCGTCGTCTTCGGGCTGGTGTACGCGCTCGTATGGGAATCGCTCTTCGGCAGTCTGGTGCCGGGCGCGCGGACACTGAGCGTGCAGCAGTGGGCGCTGGCGCTGGCCCAGAAGATCGGTGCGGAGGGCGCGATCACCTCGGAGGTGGCACTGGTGCCGGGACTGATATTGATGCTGGCGGTGACGGTGGTCGCCACCTGGTACGCCGGGCGCCGGCTGCGAGCGCTGACGCTGGCGGGGGAGGAGTAGGAGGAGCAGGAGCGGCAGGAGGAGCAGACAGCCCGAGGGCCGCACGGCCGCGCCTCGGGCTCCGGTTCCAGCTTGCGGCTCGGCGGGCCAGGGCCGGGGCCGGGCCGTGTGGCAGGGGCTGTTGGTCTCCTGCGCCGTAGCCGGTGCGCGGCCGGGGCCGCCGGCTATCCGCCCGAGGCGGCCTTGCCGCGCCGCTGGTTGAACTCCCGTACGTTCCTCTGGTGTTCCTGGTAGTCGGCCGTGAAGCGGGTGTCACCCGGCTTGACGGTGACGAAGTACAGCCAGTCTCCGGGGGGAGGGGCGCTCGCGGCCTTCAGCGCGTCCTGCCCGGGGTTGCCGATCGGGGTGGGCGGCAGGCCCTGGTGGTTGTAGGTGTTGTACGGGCTGTCCGTACGGGTGTCGGCGTGGCTGGTGTCCAGGGTGCTGCGGTCCAGCGCGTAATTGATGGTCGAGTCCATCTGGAGGGGCATGCCCTGGGCGACGCGGTTCTCGATGACCCGGGCGACCTTGCCCATGTCCTGGGGGGTGTCCGCCTCGGCCTGGACGACGGAGGCGGTGACGACCGTGTCGTAGGCGCTGATGCCGTCGGCGGCGAACCGTTGGTGCGCGGTGTCCACCATGAAGGTCAGCAGCGAGCCGGGCGTGGTGTGGTCGTCGATCGGGTAGGTCGCCGGGAAGAGGTAGCCCTCCGGGTTGCCCTTCGCCTGGGCCGGCAGTTTCAGCTTCGTGGTCCGTGCGGCCTTCTCGGTGGTACCGGGGTCGACGTCCAGGGCCTTGTCGACCGCCGCGTAGACCTGCGAGGCCCGCTGCCCTTCCGGGACGGTCAGCTTCGACGTACGGGCGTGGTCGTCTCCCAGGAGCAGCGTCAGCGCCACCGCCACCAGCGCGGCGGCGGCGCAGAGCAGGACGAGCCACCCCCTGCGGGTCAGGCGCCCACCGTGCCGGGGAACGGGGTGCTGCACATTGCTCATAAGGGGACGGTAGGCCAGGCCGTAGGGAAATCCGGTGATCACACACAGGCCGGGTCCATTCGGCGTACGCCCCGGGGCGGGATCCGTCCGGTTTACGACACCTCGGGCCGCGCCGGGCGGGGTCGGGTCGGACTGTTTCGGTCCGGCCGGCGCACGACGCCCCGGGGTGGGCTGTGGCCGTTCGGCGCACGACCACCGGCCGGGCCGGGACTGTCCGGCGCACGACGCCCCGGGACAGGCTGTGGCCGTTCGGTGCACGACCACCGGCCGGGCCGGGGCCGTTCGGCGTGCGTCGCGCTTTCGGGGCGGGCCCGGCCGGCGGGTGTTCAGGGGCTGGGGTCTGCTCGTACGCGCCAGGTCAGGGGTGCCGGGCCCGACCGGTGTCAGCGGGTGGCGGCGGGGTCCGTGCCGATGCGGCGGTCGCGGCCGGCGCCGAGGCCGAGGAGGACCAGACCCACGCAGACCGCCAGCAGCAGGACGACCGGTACCGTCCAGCCACCGGTCGCCTGGTGGACCGCGCCCAGCGCCAGCGGGCCTACGGCCGCCAGCAGATAGCCCCACGTCTGGGCCATGCCCGACAGCCGGGCGGCGGTGTGGGCGTCACCGGAGCGCAGCACCATCATCGTCAGCGCCAGGCCAAGGGCGCCGCCCTGGCCGAGGCCGAGCAGTACCGCCCACAGCCAGGCACCCGCCACCGGCGCCGCCAGCAGTCCGCCGATCCCGCACGCCATCAGCGCGATCACGCACACGGCCAGCAGCCGCTGCCGGCGCATCCGCCCCGCCAGCATCGGCACCACGAACGAGCCGCCCATCTGTACGAGCGTGCTGAACGCGAAGACCAGCCCCGCCTCGGTCTTGCTCATGCCGTGGTCGGTGAAGATCACCGGCATCCAGGCGATCATCACGTACGCGATCAGGGACTGCGACCCCATGAAGAGCGTGACCTGCCAGGCGAGCGGTGAACGGCTCAGCCGCGGCCCGTCCCCGCCGCCCCGCGCGGCGGTCGCGGCCGGTACGCCGTGGCCGGTGCCGCGCCGGGTGATGAGAACCTGCGGAATCCACAGCAGGGCGGCGACCGCGGCCAGCAGCGCCCAGGAGGCCAGCGAACCCTGCCAGCCGCCGAGGGCGTTCTCCAGCGGTACGGCGCAGGCGGCCGAGACGGTGGCGCCCAGGATCATCGCGGTGGAGTACAGGGCCGTCATGGAGGCGGCCCGGTCGGGGAAGTCGCGCTTGATCAGGCCCGGCATCAGGACGTTGAGCAGGGCGATGGCGGTGCCCACCACCGCGCAGCCCGCGAACAGCGCGACCACCGGCGGCGCCACCCGCAGCAGGATGCCGCCGCACAGCAGCACCAGCGCGCCGAACAGCACCGCCTCGGTGCCCCAGCGCCGGGCCAGCTTGGGAGCGGCGATGGACCCCAGCCCCATGAAGACCAGGGGAATGGTCGTCACCAGGCTGCTGGTGGTGGCCGTGAGGCGGAAGTGGTCACCGATCTCGCTGACGAGCGGCGAGGCCCCGGCGAGCGCTGCCCGCATGTTGAGGGAGGCCAGCACGATGCCGGCCAGGAGGAGGGCCGGGTGGGTGCGCAGCCGGCGGCGGGCCGCGGCGACCTGAGGGGCCGGGGTCAGATCCTCTTCGGCGTCGATCAAGGGCGGTTCGGACCTGGTCCCTGACATGGGTGCGTACCTTTCTGCTCGTTTCTGATCGTGCGGTGGGCGAAGGGAGGAGGGGAGGAGAGGAGAAGGGAGGTGCGGGGCGGGGTGGTGAGCGGGGCGTACGGCGTATGAAGGCGCGGTACGGCGGTACGGACGTACGTACTCCCGCAGGCGTTCGTTTCAGGACGACCGGAGAGCCCCCAGAGTCCCCGAAGCTTCCAAGAGAAGACCCAGGAGGTCAGGAGTCATCGCCGAGCAGGGCCTCCACGGCCCGTTTCGGCTTCTCCAGCAGCGCGCGGGTGGCCTGCTCGGCGGCCTGCGGGTCCCCGGAGGCGATGGCGTCCAGGACGGCACGGTGGTCGCCGTGCGCGATCCGGGGCATCTCCTGGTCGCCGAGCGCCGAGACCAGGGCTTCGCGTACGGAGCTGCTGAACCAGCCGTACGTGGCCGTCAGCGCCGTGTTGTGCGCGGCCTCGACCACGGCCGTGTGGAAGGCGATGTCGTGGTCCGCGTACAGCTCCAGGCTGCCGGAGGCGGGCTGTCCGCCGGAGTCCTCCAGCGCGGCCTGGGCGTCCAGCGCCGCCCGCATCCGCTCCAGGTCGGCGGGGTGGTGGCGCCGGGCGGCCAGTCGGGCGGCCTCGGCCTCCAGCGCGATCCGCAGTTCCAGTACGTCGCGGATTCCGGCCCGCTGTACGGCGCGCATGATGTCGCCCGGGTCGGCGGTGGAGATCACGAAGGTCCCCTCGCCCTGCTTCGAGCGCAGCAGTCCCGCGTGCACCAGCACGCGCACCGCCTCCCGGACGGTGTTGCGGCCCACCTGGAGCTGCTCGGCCAGTGCGTGTTCGGTGGGGATGCGCTCCCCGACCTTCCAGTCCCCGGCGGCCAGCCGGGCGCGCAGGGCGTCGACGACGGCGTCCACGAGCGACTGCCGTTCCGCGGCCTGCAATGGCATGTCCGTACGTCCTCAAGGCTGTCGGTGCGTGCGTCTCCGTGCGGCAGCCAGGGAGATCACCTGCCGCCGCCAGTCACCCAATCATCCTACAACTGATTGTTGCAGCATGCACGGACTGGGAAGCGGGGGAGGGGAACGAGGGGTGGCAGGGCCCCCGGACGGCCGTGTGGTCCGGCCGCCCAGGGGCCACCCAGGGGCTGTTCAGGGGCTGCTCAGGAGCCCAGCGACCCAGGAACCCGTAGCCCCGCCCACCGGCCGACAGGCAGGTCACGAGCCAGGCAGGACATGAGCCAGGGCAGGACATGAGCCAGGCAGGTCACGAGTTCACAAGCCGATATCGCGCCCTTGGATGTCGGCGAGCGATTCGCGCCGTACGAGGAGACGCGCCCGCCCCTGCGCCACCGCGACCACCGGCGGGCGGCCGACCAGGTTGTACCCGGACGCCATCGAAAGGTGGTACGCGCCCGCGACCGGCACGGCGATCAGGTCGCCGGGGCGCACGTCCCCGGGCAGTCGTACGTCGGCGGCGACCACGTCCCCCGCCTCGCAATGCCGCCCCACGACCGTCACCACGGCGGGTTCGGCGGCCGAGCGGCGGCCGACCAGCCGCGGCGCGTACCGCACTCCGTACAGGGCCGGCCGCGGGTTGTCGCTCATCCCGCCGTCGACGGCGACGAACGTCTGCCCGCCGGTCCGTTTGACGGCCAGCACCCGGTACAGGGCGACGCCCGCGGGCCCCACGACGGCCCGGCCGGGCTCGACGGTCAGCCGGGGCACCGGCAGTCCGGCCGCCGCGCAGCTACCGGTCAGCTCGGCACGTACCTTGGCGCCGAGGGCGGCTATGTCCAGCGCGGCCTCGCCGGGCCGGTAGGCGACCCCGTGACCGCCGCCGATGTCCAGTTGCGGCAGGACGACACCGTGCTGCTCGCGGACCCTGGCCAGCAGCCCGACCAGCCGTCGCACGGCGCACAGATAAGGCTTGACGGTGGTGATCTGCGAGCCCAGGTGGCAGTGCAGCCCGACGAGTTCCAGGCGCGGCTGGCCCAGGACACGGGTGATGGCGTGCTGGGCCGAGCCGTCCGCGAGCGAGAGCCCGAACTTCTGGTCGTCGGTCCCCGTACGGATCTTGGCGTGGCCGCCCGCGGCGATGCCCGGCACCACTCGTATCAGGACCTGCTGCCGGCTGCCCGCGGGGACCGCGGCGGCCAGCCGGGCGATCTCCGAGGTGCTGTCGATGACGATCCGCCCGACGCCCAGCCGCAGCGCCGTACGCAGGTCGTGCGGGCTCTTGGCGTTGCCGTGCAGGACGATGCGCTCGGGCGGGAAGCCGGTGGTGACGGCGAGCTCCAGCTCTCCGGCGGAGCAGACGTCCAGGCCGAGTCCCTCCTCGCGCACCCAGTGGGTCATGGCGCGGCACAGGAACGCCTTGGCCGCGTACAGGACATCGGCCTCCGGGAAGGCGCGCAGGTAGGCGCGGCAGCGGTCGCGCACCTCGCCCTCGTCCAGGACGTAGGCGGGCGTGCCGAAGCGCTCGGCCAGCTCGGTGAGGGCGACACCGCCCACGGCGAGGTCGTCGTGGGGGAGGGCGGTGGTGGAGGCCGGCCAGACGGACAGGTCGTCGGCGGGCGCGGCGGCTGCCTCGCGCGTGCCGGACGGTGGGAGCGGGGCCGGTCCGCGTGCCGGGACGGACGGGCGCGGGATCTTCGCCGTGCGCGCCGAATGTGTAGTACTCGCTGTACGTGTAGTACCCGCCGTGCTCGCCGTGGTCATGGCGCCTGTCGTGTTCGTTGCGCCCGTCGTGCTTGTGGCGTTGGTGTCGCTGGTGGCGCTCGTGGTGACGGTCATGGTCGTACGCCCCTCCTCAGACGGCCCGCAGATGGCTGACGCGCCGGACCTCTGGGCCCGGCCGGGGATCCACGGTCAGGACGGTGGCGCCGACCGGTTCGGTCAGCGCGCGCAGCGCGGGCTCGGCGAGCCGGATCCACGGCTGACCTGCGCCGAGGACCGCGGAGAGCCGCTGGGCTGAGGTGAACCCGACGGCGGTACGGCCGCCGAGCGGGGTGCGGAACAGACGGGCCGTCCAGCCCGCCGGACCCGGCCGGACGGGTACGAACAAAGGCCCGGCCGGGACAGGTTCGGAGGGCTCGGGATCTTCCGCGTACAGATTCTGGGGCACGACGTCGCTCCTCGCGCAGAACACTGGCCCCGGACCGGGACACTGGCGCGCCGGGGCTCCGCGACGACGTTATGCCCGTACACCCCTTCGTCCCTCCTTGTCCTGACGTGTTGTTGACGGACGGTGGACGGGACTTGACGCGACGCTTGCCGCCCGTCCGCCCGTGCCGCGCGCCCGTGCCGCGCGGCACGGCGCCTCCCGCCCCTTGACCTTCACACTGTGGCAAGTCCTGCACTGGGAGACGTCATGTTCAGCATCGGAGACTTCGCCACCATCGGACGCGTCTCGGCCCGCATGCTGCGTCACTACGACGCGATCGGGCTGCTGCGCCCCGCCCGTACCGACCCGGCCAGCGGATACCGCTTCTATGAGGCGGGCCAGCTCGCCCGTCTCAACCGCATCATCGCGCTCAAGGACCTGGGCTTCAGCCTGCAACAGGTGGGGGCCATCCTCGACGAGCAGGTGAGTGCGGAGGAACTGCGCGGCATGCTGCGGCTGCGGCGGGCGGAGCTGGCCGCGACGGTGACCGCGGCCGGGGTGCGGCTGGCGCAGGTGGAGGCGAGGCTCCGGACGATCGAAAGCGAGGGACAAATGTCTGCCGACGACATCGTGGTCAAGCGGGTCGAATCCGTACGGGTGGCCGAACTGACCGGCATCGCCGACAGTTTCGCGCCCGAGAGCATCGGACCGGTCATCCAGCCGTTGTACGAGGAGCTGTGCCGACGGCTGGCGGCGGCCGGGGTGGTCCCGGCCGGCCCGGGCATCGCGTACTACGAGAGCGTGGCCGGCACGCCGGGGCCGGTGGACGGGGAGGAGGCGGTCGTCGTGCACGCCGGGTTCGTGGTCACGGCCCGGCCGGAGGAGTCGTACGACTTCGCGATCGTGGACCTGCCCGCGATCGAACGGGCCGCCACCGTCGTCCACCGCGGTTCGATGGACGAGATCATGCCCACCGCGCAGCATCTGGCGCGCTGGATCGACGCCAACGGCTACCGGTCCGCCGGGTACGCGCGGGAGCTGTATCTGGAGTGCCCGTCCGACCCGGACCGGTGGGTGACCGAACTCCAGGAGCCGGTCACCCCGGCCTGAGCCCGAGTCCGCGCCTGCCCTGGGTCGTAGTCAGGGCTCGTAGTCAGGGCTCGAAGCCAGAGATCGCGGACAGGGATCGCGGACAGGGATCGCGGTCAGGAATCGCAGTCAGAGAGTCCAGGGCGGGGCGGTCCGCTCCGTGTCCCGGGGCGCCAGCTCACAGGCGTCGGGCTCGGTGACGCCGGTGGGGTTGTAGGCCAGCGTGCCGGTGGGCGCGGTGACCACGGCGGTCAGCCCGGACTCCAGTGTGGTGGTGACCTGCCGGGGCAGGCCGGCAGGCATCACGACGGTGTCACCGGGACCCACTCTGAAGCGCTCGTCACCGAGTTCGACGGTGGCGCCGCCTTCCAGCACGGACCAGATCTGCTCGGCGTCGAAGGCGTGGAACGGGCCGGTGCGGCCGGGTTCCAGCTCCACCCGCCACAGCAGGTGGCCGGCGGCTCCCTGGGTGGGCGAGGCGAGGGTGGTCATGACGCCGTTGGGGGTACGGGTGCGGCGGGCCTGGGCAGCGCGGACGACAGGCATCGGTGCTTCTCCTAAGATGGTAAACCGTGTTGTCGATATAGTTAACCAGGTTGTCTATCGTGTCAATGGATCTTCCGCGCACCCCGGATGCTTCTACGGCTCCGGAGCCCGACACTCCCGGCTATGAGCTGCCGCTGCTGCTCTTCCTCGGCTTCCGCACCCTGATCGACGAACTCCACGCCGAACTGGCCCGGCAGGGCCACCCGGACCTGCGCCCGCTGCACGGCTTCGTACTCCAGGCGGTCGGCGCCCGCGGCACCACCGCGGTGGAGCTGGGCCGCAGCCTCGGCGTCTCCAAGCAGGCGGCCGGCAAGACCATCGACACCCTCGAACGCCTCGGTTACGTCGAACGGGTCAAGGACCCCGCCGACACCCGCCGCAAGATCGTGCGGCTCACCGGGCGCGGCCACGACGGACTCGCGCGCTCGGCCCGGATCTTCGACGAGCTGCGCGCCCGCTGGGCGGACCGCCTGGGTGCCGGGCGGCTGAGCGCCCTGGAGTCGGACCTGCGCAAGGTCACGCCGCCGGACCTGTTCCGGCTGGATGTGCCGGGGTGGTTCGGCGGCTGATCGGTGCGGTGGCCGGGCTGTGTCACGCGGCTCAACGGGGTGTCGCCGTGCCGCCCGTGTTACGGATCATGCGCTGCAGGACGGTCAGGGGCGTCGCGTACGAAACGGAGTACTGCTTCGGTCGTGGCCCGTGTCCAGTAGGCGACGGGCTGGCCGGCCAGGGCGGTGACGTCGGGGGTTGCGGATTCCTGTGTCATGCGCGGGACCCTGGAAACTCAACCGGGCTTGAGGCCAAGGGCCGGGCGCAATAGCGCCGTTGGGGGCTCGACCCCTGCGAGTATTGGAGCGGGACCCAAGCAATTGACAGGTAGGTTCCTAGAAAACCCGAGGATTGACTTGGGTCTGCGCTGCCGCGACGATCGGTGCAGGGCCCAGGGCGGCGACCCGGAACCGGCTACGGCGCCGTACGGTTCCGGGAGCCGACCCGCCCACAGCCCGCCGCTACGAGGCCGTCCCGGCCGTCGCTACGAGGCCGACCCGGCCGCCGTCCGCTCCGGCGTGCCCGCGACCGCGCCCTGTTCGGCTCCCTGGTCCGCTCCTGCTCCCGGCCCCGGCTCCTGCGGTCCGGCCGCGCCCCGGTCCCGTACGACGACCAGGACGAGCAGCCCCGCCACCAGCGCCACCACGCCCGCGATCAGGGACACCCGCTGCAACCCGGTGATGTACGCCGCGCCGGCAGAACCGGCCGAAGCGCCCCGCAGGGCCCGGGCGAAGACCGTTCCCAGGATGGCGATGCCCAGCGCGTAGCCCAGTTGCCGGAAGGTGTTCACCGCGCCGCTGGCCATACCGGCCCGGGCCGGCGGGGCCGCGCCCAGCGCCGCCGCGACCAGTACCGGCATCGCCAGGCCGACGCCCAGGCCGCTGACGACCAGCCCCGGGACGAGGGCCGGCCAGCTCGACCCGTCCTCCAGCAGCGCGAGATGCACCAGCGGGCCGGCGCCGATCAGCAGCAGGCCGACGGCCAGCGGCAGTGCGGGCGCCGCGCGGTGCAGCAGCCGGCCGCCGACCGCGCCCACGACCAGCGAGGCCGCCGCCATCGGCAGCACCGCCAGCCCCGCCATCACCGGGCTCAGCCCCAGCTCGTTCTGCGTCCACAGCCCCACGTACGTCAGATAGGGGAACGCTGCCGCCTGGAGGAGCAGGGCCGCCGCCATCAGGACCGCGAAGGACGGACGGCGCAGCAGCGCCAGGTCCAGCAGCGGCTTGCGGGCGCCGCGCTCCACCGCGACGAAGGCCAGCAGCGCCAGCACCGCCACCCCCAGGGCCGTCAGGGTCCCGGCCTCGGTCCAGCCCTCCTCGCCGCCGCGCATCAGCCCGTACGTCAGCGCGCCCGCGCACACGGTGAAGGAGGCGGCGCCCGGCCAGTCGATGCGCGCCGTGCGGTCCCCGTGGGACTCCCGGACGGAGCGAACCGTGATCCACACCGCCAGCGCGGTCACCGGCAGGTTGACCAGGAAGATCGCCCGCCAGTCCAGGTACTCGGTGAGCACCCCGCCCAGCACCGGTCCGACGGCCGCCGCGGCGCCGCTCGTACCGCCCCATACGCCGAAGGCCACTCCGCGGTCCCGGCCGTGGTACGTGGCCATCAGCAGCGGTGTGTTGGTGGCGAACATCGCCGCCGCGCCCGCGCCCTGCACCGCCCGCGCGGCGATCAGCACGCTCTCGTCCGGCGCCAGCCCGCACGCGAGCGAGGCGAGCGCGAAGACCGTGAGTCCGGCCAGGTAGACCCGCCGCCGCCCGTACAGGTCGGCGGCCGAACCGGCCACCATCAGGAGCGCGGCCAGCGCCAGCGCGTAGATGTCCAGCACCCATTGGAGCGAGGTGAAGGAGGCGTGGAGGCCGTCGGCCATCCGTGGCAGCGCCGTGTTCACGATGGTGACGTCCACGAGCAGCATGAAGTTGCCCAGGGTGATGGCGGCCAGGGGCCACCACTTGCTCCGCATCAATTCCTCCGCGGATCGAAGTGTTCGAAGTGTTTGAAGTGATCGAAGTTGTCTGGAAGCTGTCCGGAAGTGGTCCGGGTGTTGTGGTCCGAAAGCCGATCGGATGCCGTTGGGAAGCCGCTGGGAAGCCGTTCGGAGGCCGGCTGGATGCCGATTGCATGGCGGGTGGGTGCCGATCGGGTCCATGCCGAATGCCGTACGGATGCCGTGCGAATTCCGTACGGATGCCCTTCGGATGTCACTCGGATGCCGTCCCACCGTCCGATGCGACGCCACGTATGGCCCAGCCACGCCGCTTCCGACGGCGAGATCCGACACCCGCTAGCTTTGAACGGTGAAAACCGACGGATTCGACGCGTTGGACCGAGGGCTCGTCCACGCCCTTCAGATCGACGGGCGGGCCCCCTTCAGCAAGATCGCCGAGGTGCTCGGGGTCTCCGACCAGACCGTCGCCCGCCGCTACACCCGTCTGCGCACCGCCGGGGTGATCAAGGTGCTGGGGCTGTCCGACCCCCGTGCCCTGGGGGAGGTCGAATGGCTCGTACGGATCCAGAGCACGCCCGACACCGCCCTGGCGATCGCCGAGGCGCTGGCCCGCCGTACGGACACGGCCTGGGTCAGCCTGATGTCCGGCGGGACCGAGATCTCCGCGCTGTGCCGGGCGGCCAGCAGCCGCGACAGCGACGCGCTGCTGCTCCAGAAGCTGCCGCGCACCCCGAGCGTCGTCGGTGTCACCGCCCACTGCATGCTGCACGAGTTCTTCGGCGGGCCACAGAACATGGTGGTCAAGTCCGGGGCGCTCACCGAGGCGCAGGTCGAGCGGCTGCGGCCGTCATCGTCCGTACGGCGTACGAACGGCCACGCCTCCCCGGCCGGCCGGTCTGCCCCGGCCGTCACGGCTGACGCGACCGTACCGACCGACCTGGCCGTCTCTGCTACCCCGATCGACCCGGCCGCCTCTGCTGCCCCGATCGGCCCGCCCGACCTGATCGCCCCGCCCGACCCCGTACAACTCGGTGACGCCGACCGCCGCCTCCTGGACGCGCTCGCACAGGACGGCCGTACGCCGCTGGCCGAACTGGCCGCCGTCACCGGCTGGTCCCTGTCCACCGTCCGCCGGCGGCTGGCCGAACTGCGCGCCGACGGCGTCCTGTACTTCGACGTCGACTACGACCTGCGGCTCTTCGGCCTCGGCGTGACGGTCGCGCTGTGGCTCTCGGTCACGCCCGCCGAGCTGGCCGCCACCGGCGAGGCGCTGGCCGAGCACCCGGAAGTCGCCTTCGCCTGCGCCACCACCGGACCGAACAACCTCTTCGCGACCGTCCTGTGCCCCGACGTCCGCTCCCTCTACACCTACCTGACCACCCGGATCTCGGTACTGCCCGCCGTACGGACCATGGAGTCCGCGCCGCTCATCCGCCGCGTCAAGGGCCCCGGCCCGATGGTCGCCCGCCGCCCGGCCGCCCCGGGGCGCCTCCGATGAGGCCCGTCCTGCCGGCGCACCCCCTGGACCGCGTGCCGGCCTGGGTACGCTCCGCACCCGGCACCCACATCTGGCTGCTGATCATCGGCATCACCAGCCTGGTCGTGGCCGGCGCCACCGAAGGGCTGGAGCACTTCCTCCTCCACCGCACCAGCAGCAACATCGACGAGCTGAACGAGCATCCGGTCTCCGCCCTGCTGCTCAGCGGCTTCTGGATCGAGAACCCCGCCTCGTTCCTTCTGTACGCCGTCATGTTCGAGCTCGTCCACGCCAACGTCGAACGCTGGCTGGGCACCTGGCGCTGGCTGCTGACCGTCGGCCTCGCACACATCGCCGCCACCCTCGTCAGCCAGGAACTGGTCCTGCTCGCCATCAAGGGCCACCGGCTGCCCCGCAGCATGACGCACGTCGTGGACATCGGCGTCTCCTACGGCCTGGCGGCGGCGGCCGGCGTACTCACCTATCGGCTGCCGCCGCCCTGGCGCTACCTCTACCTGGCCGCCCTCCTGTCCTTCTTCGGCATCCCCCTGCTCACCGGCGCGACCTTCACCGACTTCGGCCACGCCATCGCACTCACCCTCGGCTTCGTCGCCTGGCCACTGACCCCCGAGGTCCACCGCGCAACTCCCGGACGTCCGCCGCGAGATCACTGAGCCGCTCGCTCATCGCCCCGACGACGCGGTTGGTGGCGTCCAACCGCCGGTTCGTCGCCTCCAGCCGGCGATCGAGGCGCTCCAGCCGTACGGACATCCGCCCGATGACCGGCCCGAGATCACGCAGCGCCGGCCCGATGTCTGCCAGACACGACTCGACGCGGGTCAGACGCGCGTCCAGCGACGCGTAGCCGGGCGCGGCTACCGGAGCTTGCCGACGGCCGTACGCTTCGCTGTCCAGGAGATGCGTACGGACCCTACGAGCGACCTCACTGTCCCGCAGCAGCATGGCGGTGTTGAGCACCGCGCGACGGCTGTAGATGGTGAGGTGCGCACGTCCCTGTGGATAACTTTTCATTGAAAGAGCCAGGTTGTCTCTTTCGAAAACCTGCAGGTCAGCGCCTCGGAGGACGCGCATGCCGTTGTCTGACAGCTCAGCGCGATGGCGCTGCATGAGCCTGTTGATGACGCGCTCGCCGACCTCGTAGTAGTCCGCGAGCATCTGTGTCGTGATGTGCAGGCCGTCCGGCAGCAGGCTCAGTGCCTTGACCTTGTCCAGGACGTCGACGCGTCCGATCACGCTGTCACGCATAGCCCGGGATTCGAGCAGCACGGTTTCTGGTGGCATGGGCTTGTCCCCTGATCCACTAGTTGGGTTGGTGGGATGCCCGTATCCAGGGCTCAGGAGCAAGGGCTGCTCACGGATGCCACTGCCTCTGCGACCGGTTGTTCTGCCGGTTACCTCAACTTCACGTGCTCTCGACGCCTCGAATCCCCAGTTGCCCTCGCGCACCCTGGACAACGAGCCGATAAACGTACAGTTACTCAACGTAATCAAACGAAAACGCGCAGATGCGCACAGGTGGCGTGTGACGGCGGCAGCGCGGCCCCCAAGCCGTAGCTGTGGATAACTTTCCTTTGAAAGAAACAGGATGTCCTTTTCAAAAAACCCCGGGTCAGCACCCGCGGCAGGCCGTCCTGTGGGCACCTGCCGGACGTAAGGCCCGACCTGGACCCTACGTATCACCACCCGCTAAGCGAACACCCGCTCCAGCACCACCGCGATGCCGTCCTCGTCGTTGGCGGTGGTGACCTCGTTGGCGACCGCCTTCAGGGACGGGTGGGCGTTGGCCATGGCTACGCCGTGGGCGGCCCAGCCGAACATGGGGATGTCGTTGGGCATGTCGCCGAAGGCGATGGTGTCCGCGGCCTTGACGCCCAGGCGGCGGGCCGCGAGGGAGAGGCCGGTGGCCTTGGAGAGGCCCAGCGGGAGCAGTTCCACGATGCCGGGGCCGGCCATGGTGACGCCCACCAGGTCCCCGGCGACCGTGCGCGCGGCCTCGGCCAGGGCGTCGTCGTCCAGGCGGGGGTGCTGGAGGTAGAGCTTGTTGATCGGGGCCGCCCACAGGTCACCGGGGTCATCGATCATGACGTGCGGCAGCGGCCCCTCCTGGATGCGGTAGCCGGGGGCGACCACGACATCGCCGTCCAGCCCGTCCCGGCTCGCCGCCAGGAGCAGCGGTCCGATCTCGGCCTCGATCTTGGCCAGCGCCAGACCGGCCAGTTGCCGGTCCAGCGTGACGGACGTCAGCAGCCGGTGTTCGCCCGCGTGGTAGACCTGTCCGCCCTGCCCGCACACCGCTATTCCCCGGTAGTCCAGGGAGTCCAGGATGTGCCGGGTCCAGGGCGCGGCACGGCCCGTGACGACGATGTGGGCCGCGCCCGCCGCGGTGGCCGCGGCGAGCGCGTCGCGGGTGCGCCGCGAGATGGTGTCGTCGGAGCGCAGCAGCGTCCCGTCCAGATCCGTCGCGACGAGCTTGTAGGGCGGTGGGGTCACTTGGCGAGGGGCTCCAGGATCTCCCGGCCGCCGAGGTAGGGGCGCAGCACCTCCGGTACGCGTACCGAACCGTCAGCCTGCTGGTGGTTCTCGAAGATCGCCACGATGGTGCGCGGCACCGCGCACAGCGTGCCGTTCAGCGTCGCCAGCGGCTGCACCTTCTTGCCGTCACGCATACGGACCGACAGCCGACGGGCCTGGAACTCGTCGCAGTTGGAGGCCGAGGTCAGCTCGCGGTACTTGCCCTGGGTCGGGATCCACGCCTCGCAGTCGAACTTGCGCGAGGCGGAGGCGCCCAGGTCGCCGGTGGCCACGTCGATCACCTGGAAGGGCAGCTCCAGGCCGGTCAGCCACTGCTTCTCCCACTCCAGCAGGCGCCGGTGCTCGGCCTCGGCGTCCTCCGGCGCGACGTACGAGAACATCTCGACCTTGTCGAACTGGTGGACGCGGAAGATGCCGCGGGTGTCCTTGCCGTACGTGCCGGCCTCGCGACGGAAGCACGGCGAGAAGCCGGCATAGCGCAGCGGCAGCTTGGCCGCGTCGATGATCTCGTCCATGTGGTACGCGGCGAGCGGGACCTCGGAGGTGCCGACCAGGTAGTAGTCGTCCTTCTCCAGGTGGTAGACGTTCTCCGCGGCCTGGCCGAGGAAGCCGGTGCCCTCCATGGCGTGCGGCCGGACCAGCGCCGGGGTCAGCATCGGTACGAAGCCGGCCTCGGTGGCCTGCGCGATGGCGGCGTTGACGAGCGCGAGCTCCAGGAGCGCGCCGATGCCGGTCAGGTAGTAGAAGCGCGAGCCGGAGACCTTGGCGGCGCGCTCGACGTCGATGGCGCCGAGCGCCTGGCCGATCTCCAGGTGGTCCTTGGGCTCGAAGCCCTCGGCCGCGAAGTCGCGCGGGGTGCCGACGGTCTCCAGGACGGTGAAGTCCTCCTCGCCGCCCACGGGCACGTCGGGGTGGACGAGGTTGCCGAGCTTGCGCAGCAGGGCCTGGGTCTCCTCGTTGGCCTCGTCCTGCTCGGCGTCGGCGGCCTTGACGGCGGCGGACAGCTCGCCGGCCTTCTTCAGCAGCTCGGCCTTCTCCTCGGCGGGCGCCTTGGGGATGAGCTTGCCGAGCGCCTTCTGCTCGGCGCGCAGCTCGTCGAAGCGGACGCTGGAGGTCCTGCGCCGCTCGTCGGCGGAGAGGAGTGCGTCGACGAGCGCGACGTCCTCTCCACGGGCGCGCTGGGAGGCGCGCACACGGTCGGGGTCCTCACGGAGCAGGCGAAGGTCAATCACCCCACCAGGCTACCGGGGCCGGGCCCGGCGATCGACGTGATATTCCCCGGGCGCGTCACCTTTTGTCCGTTTTGATATCGTTTATTCCATTCACGGGGAGGCCGGAGGGCGGTCGGAGCAAATTCGCGCGAATTCCCGGACCTGGGGCATTTGCTCCCTTTCCCGCAGAGCGGATCAAGGTGACCAGGCCCGGCCGGGCGGGGAGTTGGGGCATGACCGGGCGTGTGCCCCACCGGGTTGTCCACAGGTGCGAGAAGCCTGGGAACTCTTATCCACAGGCTGTGTGTGGAATCTGTGGAAGTCGGAAGAAGTCATTCCGTTTCTGAAAGGCTGGTCCGTGGATTCCTCGCCAAAACCTCCTCCGTACGCTCTTTCGTGTGGCATTACCTCGCCCTAAAGGATTGATCGGGCGAATTGTGCTGACGCGGAGCGGGATGCCCGCCCGTCCGCAAGCTGTGGAGAGGGGTGGGCATCACTAGAGGGATATGTCGACTCTGTCCGGGTCGGACGGTCGCCGGAGGCTCGGCCAAGTCGACTTATCCCCAGGTCGAGAACCGGGCCTGTGGATAAACCCGTGGACAAGTCTGTGGACAACTCTGTGGACAAGTCGTGGACGCCCTGGCGGGGCGGGTCAGACCCGCCCGTCGAGGCAGCGGGCCAGCCAGTCCGACGCCTCGGTGAAGGCCGCGTCCTCGGTGTCCGGCCGTACGTCCGCCGCCACCCTGTCCGCCCTCGGGTACGAACCGAGGAACCGTACGTCCCGGCAGATCCGCCTGAGCCCCTTGAGGACCTCGCCCACCCTGCGGTCGGTGACATGGCCCTCGCAGTCCACCGAGAAGCAGTAGCGGCCGATGCCCTCACCGGTCGGCCGCGACTCGATGCGCATCATGCCGACCCCGCGCGCGGTGAACTCCTGCAAGGGCTCCAGCAGGGCACCGGGCCGGTTCGTACGCAGCCACAGCACGACCGAGGTCTTGTCCGCCCCCGTGCGGGCCGCGGGCCGGGCCGGCCGCCCCACCAGCACGAAGCGGGTGGCGGCGTTCTGCGCGTCGTGGATGCCGGTGACCAGCGGCCGGAGCCCGTACGTCGCCGCCGCGAACTCCCCCGCGAACGCGCCGTCGTAGCGGCCCTCCTGGACCAGCCGCGCCCCGTCGGCGTTGGACGCGGCCGACTCCCACACGGCGTCCGGGAGCTGGGCCGCCAGCCACTTGCGCACCTGGGGCTGGGCGACCGGATGCCCGGTCACCGTCTTGACGTCCGACAGCTTCGTACCGGGCCGTACGAGCAGTGCGAAGGCGATCGGCAGCAGCACCTCGCGGTAGATCATCAGCGGTTCGCCGGCGGCCAGTTCGTCCACGGTGGTGGTCACCCCGCCCTCGACGGAGTTCTCGATCGGCACCAGCGCGGCAGCCGCCTCACCTGCGCGTACGGCGTCCAGCGCGGCCGGCACCGAGACCATCGGCACCAGCTCGCGGGTGGCCGCCTCGGGCAGCGTACGCAGCGCCGCCTCGGTGAAGGTGCCCTCGGGGCCGAGATAGGTGTAGCGGCTGTCCGACATCAGGGTGACTCCCTCGCGTGCCTGCGGGGGCTCCCCGCGATCTCCCGTGTCCCGTCACGATACCGAGGGCGCCCGCGGGCGGATGCGGGTCCCGCGTGACGGGCAGCCCCGCCGGGCCCCTGCCCCGTCACCCGCCGGACCCCGGCCCGGTTACCCGCCGGGCCCCTGCCCGGTTACCCGCCGGGCCCCTGCCCCGTGACCGGCTGGATCCCCGCCCGGTCACGTACCTCGGTACCTCAGCCCTCCAGCAGCGGCCGGCCCACGTACCCGCCCGGCTCCGCGGCGGGCGGCACCGCGAACAGACCGCTCGCCTCGTGCCGCAGGAAGGCCGACAGCGCGTCCCCGCGGTCCAGCTTGCGCTGCACCGGCGTAAAAGCCCGCGACGGGTCCGCCTGCCAGCAGATGAACAGCAGCCCGGCGTCCGGAGCACCGTCCTCGCGGAAGCCGTCGTGGAAGGAGAAGGGCCGCCGCAGCATCGTCGCGCCCTGGTTGGCGTCCGGCGCCGCGATGCGCGCGTGGGCGTCGGCGGGAATGACCAGCCCCCCGTCGGGACCGAGCTTGCCCAGGTCCATCGGCGTGGTCTCGCTCCCGCCGCTGAGCGGGGCGCCGTCGGACTTGCGACGCCCTATGACCGCCTCCTGCTTGGCCGGCGGCTGCCGCTCCCAGTCGTCCAGCAGCATGCGGATACGGCGTACGACGGCGTAGGAACCCCCGCGCATCCACTCCTGCTCCGCGTCCCGCCCCACGAAGATGTGCTCGTCGAAGTCCTCGTCCGAGGGCTTGGGATTGTTGGTGCCGTCGACCTGGCCCATCAGGTTGCGGGTCGTCATGGGGCGCGCGGTGGCGCCGGGAGTGCGGTTGAAGCCGTTCATCTGCCAGCGCGGCCGGGCGGTGCCCGCGGCGTCCTTCTGGAGGGCGCGCAGCGCGTGGAAGGCGACCAGCGCATCGTTCGCGCCGATCTGGACCCACAGGTCGCCCTCGCTCCGCTTGGGGTCCAGCGCGTCGGCGGAGAACTCCGGCAGCGGGTCGAGCTGTGCGGGGCGCCGCGCAGCCAGGCCCGTACGGTCGAAGAAGGTCCGGCCGAAACCGAAGGTGACGGTGAGGGAGGACGGGCCCGCGTCCAGCGCGATCCCCGTGTCGTGCGCGGGCGCGCGGCCCGCCATCAGCTCCTCGGCCGTCGCCGACCAGCGGCGCAGCAGGGCCGCGGCGGCCTTGCGGCCGGCTCCGGGGGCGAGGTCGAAGGCGACGAGATGGCCGCACGCCTGGAGCGGGGTGGTGATGCCCGCCTGGTGCCGGGCCCGCTCCTCGCGGAAGGGGACGGAGGTCGAGCCGATGGTGGTCAGCGCGGTGGGGGCGTCCTCCCGGGCGGCGGTGGCACCGATGACGCCGCCGGTGGCGCCCACGACGAGTCCGGCCGCGCCCGCGGCACCGACGGTGCCCAGCAGCCGGCGGCGGGAGAGTTCGACGGGGGCGCGGGAGGCGCGGCCGGGGGAGGCCGACGGGCCGTGGTCCACGGAGGAGGCGCGGTCGGTGGAAGGAGAGGGAGCGTCGGAGGAAGTGGGGGTGTCGGAAGGAGTGGGAGCGTCGGAAGGAGTCGAAGCGTCGGAGGCGGTCATCAGTTGATCTTCACGTTCCTGGTCTCGGTCACCTGGTCGATGTCGGAGGTACGCACGGTGACCGCGAGCCGCCACTGCCCCGGCACCGGGAGCCGGACGCCGCGCGCGCTCCAGTGGCCCTCGCTGACGTGGTCGGCCGTCACCGGCAGCGGCCCGAGCCCCTTGGCCTTGAGGGTGAAGGAGACCTTCACCTCGGGGATGTCCATGGTCTTGCCGTCCGGGTCGGCGACGCGCAGGTGCAGGTCGTTGGCGCTGCCGCTGCGCGCGGGGTCGAGGTCGACGCGGACGGTGCCCTTGCCGCGGGTGCCGCCGGTGTCGAACGGCACGTTCAGGACCAGCGGCTGATTGGCGTCGGCGGACTGTGCGGCCCCGCCCGCGGCCCGTACGGCTTCTTCCGTACGGGCGGGCTCGGTGGAGGTCAGCACGGTGGTGACGGCCAGCAGGACGACGGCGACCGACGCCTCCGCCAGTACGGAACGGCGCAGCCCGCAGCGCTCGGGGTCGGCGTCGCGGACGCGCTTGTCGCGGGCGGCGGCAGCGGCGGCGCGCTGGCGGGCTAGCTGGGCGGCGCGGGCCGGGTCGGGGGGGACGGTGACCAGCTCACGGTCCGGTCCCGAGCCGCCGTCCTGCGTACGGCCGCTTGCGGTGCCGTCTGCCGTACGGCCGTCTCTTGCGCTCCCGCTCCCTGACTTCAGGTCGTCGGCGCTGGACTCCAGGACCGTGCTGGACTCCAGGACCGCGGCGGCCTCCGCCTCGGCGGCCGGGCCCTCGCCGAGCCGCGCCGTCCAGCGCCGCGACACCCAGGCGATGCCCACGAGGACGAGTACCAGGCCGATCTTGACGAGCAGCAGCCGGCCGTAGGAGGTGCCGCCCAGCGCCGACCAGGTACCGACCTGGCGCCAGGACTGGTAGATCCCGGTGACCACCAGGACCAGTACGGAGCCGAACGCCAGCCGCGAGAAGCGCTGGACACCGGAACGTTCGACGGCCGGGCCACGGTAGAGCGAGACGAGGAGGGCGACCAGGCCGCCGAGCCAGGTGGCGACGGCCAGCAGGTGCAGGACGTCGACGGGCATGGCGATGCCGGGCTGCACACCGGTGGAGGCGTGCTCGGCCATCGCCCAGGTCGCGGCGAGGCCGGTGGCGAGGATCGCTCCGCCGATGCCGAGACCGAAAGAGAGGTCCTTGCGGCGCTTGTCGTCCTCGGCGTCCGCGGTGGCCCCGGTGTCCGCGGCGTCCGCACTGTCGTCGGTATCCGTGGCGTCCGCACTGTCGTCGGTATCCGTGGCGCCGCCTCCGGGTGCGGCGCCGGCGCCGGCTTCCTGCGCGCGGGCGTACGCGCCGAAGAGCACCGCGACGAACAGTGCCGCGGCGGCGAGCAGCAGCAGCCGCGAGACCAGGGCCGCGCCCGGCTTGGTCGTCAGCACGTCCCGCAGCCCGCCGAGGTCGAAGACGTCGGCGAGGTCGCCCGATCCGGTGTACGGCGCGCGCAGCAGCAGCATCGCGATCGTGGCGGCGGTCAGTACGGCCCAGCCCCGTACGACCAGGCGCTGTACGGACCGTACGCGGGCCGCGGCCGGACGGCAGAGCAGAACGAACGCCGCGCCGCCCACCAGCACGACGAACCCGGCGTAGGCGAGGTATCGGGCGATGCCGTACAGGGCGCCCACCACGCCGCCGCCGGCCTCCTGCTGGGGCAGTGGCGCGCTGGTCCTGGAGGGCGCACCGACGGAGAAGGTGAAGGCGCCGGCGACCGGGTGGCTGTCGGCGGAGACGGCCTGCCAGGCCACGGTGTACGTGCCGTCGGGCAGGCCGGGGGGCAGCCCGGCACCGTACTTGACGGTGCCGCCGCTGCACAGGTTGCGCAGATGGCCGCGGTCCACGCGCTTGCCCCGCGGATCCAGGACGCGGATCGAGTCGTCCCCCATCAGGACGCCCTCGGAGAAGGTGAGGGCGACCTGCTCGGGGACGCGGTCCACCACCGATCCCTGCGCGGGAGTGCTGCCGGTCAGCGCGGCGTGGGCCGAGGCGGGGGCGGCGCCGGCCAGTAGCGCGCCGAGCACGGCCGCGACGAGCAGCAGTGGCCGCAGCACCGGCCGCAACCCGATGGCGGCGCGGCCGGTGACCCCGGGAGCGCGGAGGGCGGTGGTGGACATGGCGGGTGTCCCCTCACTTCTTCTTCGGCTCGGACTGCAACTGCATGAACTGCTGGGACTGCATGGACTGCTCGGACTGCTGGGCTATTTCTTCTTCGGTACGAAGGTGCTCGCCTCGACCGGTACGTCGACCTTGACCGGCCCGGACTTCTCGAAGTGCAGCTCGACGGTGACCTTGTCGCCCTTGACCGGCTTCCTCTTCAGCCCCATGAACATCAGGTGATTGCCGCCGCGGGCCAGCTCCAGTTGGCCGTCGGCCGGTACGTCCAGCGCGTCGACCTGCTGCATCTTCGTGCCGACGGTCTCGTGGATCGTGATGTCCTTGGAGATGTCGCTGGTGACGGAGGTCAGCTTGTCGGCGGTGCCGCCGGAGTTCCGTACGGTCATGAAGGCACCGGCCATCTCCTGCGTGACCGGCTGGGGCATGTATGCGCCGGAGACCTTCAGTTGCGGCGCGCCCCCCTTGGAGTCCTTGGCGTCCTTGACGCCGTCGGCGTCCTGGGACCCGCAGCCGGCGAGGGCGAGAGCGGCGGTCAGGGCGAGGGCGGCGGCGAGGGTGGTGCGGCGGTTCACGGGTTCTGTCCCTTGACGATCTTCGGCAGTGCGGCGGTGTAGTTGTCGGGCGTGGCTTCCTGCATGCCCATCCAGTGGATCTTGTCGTCCTTGGGGGAGCTGAGCAGGACCTGGGCGCCGTGGGTGGAGACGACGTCGCCGTTCTT
Source organism: Streptomyces sp. MST-110588 (assembly GCF_022695595.1). NCBI lineage: Bacteria > Bacillati > Actinomycetota > Actinomycetes > Kitasatosporales > Streptomycetaceae > Streptomyces > Streptomyces sp. MST-110588. The sequence goes on along the minus strand of NZ_CP074380.1, from coordinate 3,761,873 downwards.
CTTCTTGACGGGCTTCTCGATGCCGATCCGTACGCGGCTCGCGCCGGTCTGGATGGTGTCGAAGTCACCGGTCAGCCCGATGAACTTCTTGTTGATGCCGGCCAGCCACTTCTTCAGCGCGGCCGGGGTGTCGCGCTCGGGGTCGGAGGTGACGAAGACGACGCGCAGATCGTCCTGTTCGGCCTTGGGGAGCTGCTTCATGGCCACTTCGATGTTGTTCATCGTCAGCGGGCAGACGTCCGGGCAGTGGGTGTAGCCGAAGTAGATCAGGGTCGGGTGGCCCTTGGTCCGCTCGATCAGGTCGTACTTCTTGCCGTCGGTGTCCGTCAGGACGAGGTCCGGCTTCTCCATGGGGGAGTCGAGCGTGACGATCGGCTTGGACCGGATGCCTCCGGACACGTCGGCGACGGCCTTGTTGCTGTCGTCGTCGCTGCCGCAGGAGGTCAGGGTGAGGGCCGTGGCGGCCACGAGGGCGGCCACGAGCGCGTTTCTGCTACGCGTTACAGGCATGACATTCGTCCGTTTTCAGGAAGGTGAGGGGGCGGGACCGGCGCACCGGGTGCCGGCTCGGCCGCGTACGGCCGGCTCCGGCGCCGGTGGGCACCCCACGCGCATACGCCGCCGAGCCGGCGGGCACGTCTGCCGACCGTACGCGGCCGGTCCCGACGCCCGTACGGATTCAGGCGCTGCGGCGCCGGCCGGCGAGCACGCCGAAGGCGACCCCGACGATGCCGACGAGGATGCCGATGGCGCCCAGCACCCGCGCGGTGGTGTCGCTGTTGTCCGAGGAGCCGGTCCCGGACGCGTTCTGGGTGGAGGCACTCTTGGCACCGGCCGCGCCCGCCGCACCGGCTCCGTGGCCGTCACCGCTCGCGGCGACGAGCTTGAGCACCGGCGCCGGGTGCTCCGGCTCCTCGGCGCCCTCCTTGGCCGGCTCGATCCAGCGCACGACGTCCTTGTTGTCGTACGTCTGGAGGGCCTTGAAGACGAGCTGGTCGACGTCCTCGGGAAGCTTGCCGACCGACAGCGGGAACTGCTGGAACTCGCCCGGCCCGATCTTGCCGCCGTCCGCCGTCCAAGTGATCTTGGAGGGCGCCTCGTCGATCTTCTTGCCGTGCATCTCGATCGGCTTGGCGAGCTTGGTCTTGGTGACCTCGGCCTTCCAGCCGGGCACCGGCTGCGGCATGACGGACGCCAGCGGGTGGTCGGCGGGCAGGGTGACCTCCAGCTTCACGGTCGAGGCGGCGTCCTGCTCGTTGGGCACCTTGAAGTTGATCGTCGCGTAACCGCCCTTCTCGGCCTGTCCGGGCTGCACGCTGACGTGCGCGAACGCGGGGGCGGCGAGCAGCAGCACACTGCCGGCGGCGACGCCGCCGATCAGCGGCAGCCGGCGGACGAGACGGCGGGACGGTGCGGTGGTCCGGGACATGAGGAAACGCTCCACAGGAAGGAGGGAAGGGATGGGTGGCGGGCGTGCGGCGGCGGCACGCGAGCCGGCCCGGCGGTCCGGCCGGGGCCCCGTCCTGTGGGGATGGGTGTGCTGCGCGTGTCGTCAGGCCGCGAGGGCCGGGGCGGGCGGGCCCCGCCTGATGACACTGTGGGCGAGCGCGAGTTCCTTCGGGCCGGCTTTGTCATGTCCGTACGAACGAAGGGGGCGCGCAGTACCGTCGAAGGCTCCGCGCAGGCCCGCGAGCAGCGCGCGGACGAGCGTCAGCGCCCAGCGCAACGCGCCGACCAGGCACTCCGCCGCGGCCATGGCCTCGCGCGCGGCGGGCGCGGAGAGCCGTACCAGGCGCCACAGCGCCGCCTCACCACGGCGCAGCAGCCAGCCGGCCGCGAGCGCGGCGAGCAGATGGGCGATCAGCATCGGTACGGAGGGGAGCAGCCCGTGGACCGCCGGGGGACCCGCGTACCCGCCGTCCGCCATGGGGAGCATGGCCCCGGCCGTTGTGCCCGAATCCGCGAGCGCCGCCGGATACCCGGCGGCGGCCGGGCCGATCGCGGCGGTGTGCAGGATGTGGCGGGCCTCGGCACCGCCGAGCTGCCCGGCGCCCAGGCCGCACGTGATGTGCTGGGCGAGGACGATCGCCGAGCGGTCGCTGAGGACCGTACCCGTGGACGCCGGACCGGACATGGACAGGGCCGTGGAGTGCTGCCCCAGCGCGAACAGGGCGTGCAGGGCGAGCTGCCCGGCGGCCAGCGCCGCGGCGATCCCCGGCAGCGACCGTTCCCGTCCGGCCAACGGTGCGGCGACCGCGAAGACCACCGCGCAGCCCGTACCCAGCGTCCACAGCGGGACGGCGGCACAGGAGCCGGCCATGTGCCCGGCCGCGGACAGCGCGACGCAGACCGCGGTGAAGACCGCGGCCCGAAGCAGCCGCAGATCGGCGGCGGCACGCGGGGCGGGGGCGGACGGTGCAGACATGGCCGCGCCATCATCCCACTGCGCTTACGGGACGCCATCGGCAGGGCCGTCGTCCGGCCACTCGTCATGGTGCCCGCGTACGGGCCCGTGCGAGCCGGTGCGGGCCGACGCGGACCCGTGGAGGTTCGCGGGACCCGTGGAGATTTGCGGGAATCCTCTCCCCTACACCTCCCCTACACCGGTCGGCATGATCCATACATCCGCCGAATGAGCGGAGTCACGTCAACGGCACGCTTACGGACCTCCGGGCCCGGCAATACGTATCGGTATGTCGAGCCGTGACCTGGAGGCTACAGCGATGAGCATCTGGTGGTCCCTCCATCTGCGGCGCGAGGCCGCGAGCGTGCCGCTCGCCCGACGGCTCCTCCTGGGAACGATGGAGACGGCCGGGGTCGACCCCGACATCTCCCACGACCTGTCCGTAGCCCTCTCCGAAGCGTGCGCCAACGCCGTCGAACACGGCGGTGACGGCACCACGGAGGACTACCGGGTCACCGCCTTCATCAACGGGGACACCTGCCGCATCGAAGTGACCGATTCCGGCCCCGGCTTCACGGAACGGCCGCCCCGCACCAGGAGGAACCGCCGGGCCAAACAGCCCGCCCATCCGACACCGCCTCAGCAGATGGCAGCAGCCCCCGCCCCGGCCCAGGCCGAGCACGGACGGGGGCTCTTTCTTATTGAGGCCCTCACCGACCACGTCCGCTACCGCAACCGCTCGGGGCGGCACGGCGCGGTGGTGAGTTTCGACAAGATCCTCAAATGGAGGGAGGGGGCGACGCTTCCCATGGCGTCCTGACAGTCTTGATGTAAGTACCAGGATCGTGACCTGCTGACACTGATTCAGGTAAACATGATCTTGGCGCGTGCCGACTTGGCATGCTTATGGCCGATGATATTTATCCGGAAAACATCGAATCGGGGGAAATCGTCGGCTATTTCCAGCCACAGTTCGCTGGACTTCAGCCGGTCTGTCCGCCCTGTCGTGGTGATCGCACAGCTCTTTTCCATCAGTAGATCTGGCCGTCACGGGGTCGTTCGGCGACGATGATCTGCCGATCGAGGGGATTCCTCGGTGGTTCTCGGAGGCGGAGTGGCTTCATGACGCCTGCGGACCGGCCTGCGGGCCAGGGGCAACTGCGAGGGCTGGCCAGCGCGGTCCCGCGGCGACGGTGGACCTCCCCCGCGGTGTCCCCGGCGGCGCGGGACCGGCATGACCAGCTAACGCGAAGTTGCTCGCGTTAATGTGTTCCGGACAATACTTGGCGGGAACCCGCACTGCAATACGGAGCGGCCATGAACACTGCGCAGCCCACCCCGGGTGCGACCCGGCCGGGCGGACGGACGGCCCGTACCCGGGCGGCCGTCCTGGCCGCGGTCTTCGACGAACTGGGTGAGGGCGGGTACGCCGCGCTGAGCATGGAGCGGATCGCTCAGAGGTCGGGGATCCACCTCGCGACGCTCTACCGGCGGTGGCGTTCGGTGGAGCGGCTGCTGTGTGATCTGCTGGCGGACATGAGCGAGCGGGTGCCGCTGCCCGACAACGGCTCGCTGCTCGCGGACCTGCGCGCGCTGGCCGCCACCATCGCCCGCTTCTACGCGGAGCCGCGCCACCACGGCCTGATCGAGGCGGTGGTGTCCGCCGCGGCGCGGGAGCCGCAGGCGTCGAACGCGCTGCGGGAGTTCTTCGACGACCGGCTGCGGCTGGCCGGGCGGATGGTGGTGCGCGCGGTCGAACGGGGGGAGGTGCCCGCCGGTACGGATCCGGGCGACGTCATGGCCGCGCTGGGGGCGCCGTTCTACTACCGCATGCTCATCGCCCGCCGTCCCGTCGACGCGGAGCTGATCGAGTCCGCGGCGAGCGCGGCGTACGTCTCGGCGCGGGCGGGTGTGTTCGTACGGGGGACGACGACTGGAAATGACGAGTGGAAATGACGAGTGGAAATGACGAGTGGGAATGACGAGTGGGAATGACGAGTGGGAATGACGAGTGACGGCCGGGGAGGCCCCAGAGGGGGCACCGGCCGTCACCTGTGCCTGACGGGCCGCGGATCAGCGGCCCGCCGCATCACAGCAGAGGGTCAGGACTGCTCGCCCTTCAGGGCGGCCATCCACGCCTCGACCTCCTCGGCACGGCGCGGCAGCGCGGCCGAGAGGTTCCGGTTGCCGTCCTCGGTGACCAGGATGTCGTCCTCGATCCGTACGCCGATGCCGCGGTACTCCTCCGGCACGGTCAGGTCGTCGGCCTGGAAGTACAGGCCGGGCTCGACGGTCAGGACCATGCCCGGCTCCAGTGTGCCGTTGACGTACGTCTCCGTACGGGCCACGGCGCAGTCGTGGACGTCCAGGCCGAGCATGTGGCCGGTGCCGTGCAGGGTCCAGCGGCGCTGGAGGCCCAGCTCCAGGACGCGCTCGACCGGGCCCTCGACCAGGCCCCACTCGACGAGCTTCTCGGCGAGGACGCGCTGCGAGGCGTCGTGGAAGTCGCGGAACTTCGCGCCCGGCTTGACGGCCGCGATGCCCGCCTCCTGGGCCTCGTACACCGCGTCGTAGATCTTGCGCTGGAGGTCGGTGTAGGTGCCGTCGATGGGCAGGGTACGGGTCACGTCCGCGGTGTAGAGGGTGGTGGTCTCCACGCCCGCGTCCAGCAGGAGCAGGTCGCCGGGGCGGACCGGTCCGTTGTTGCGGACCCAGTGCAGCGTGGTGGCGTGCGGACCGGCGGCGCAGATGGAGCCGTAGCCGACGGCGTTGCCCTCGACGCGGGCCCGCAGGAAGAACGTTCCCTCTATGTAGCGCTCGCTGGTCGCCTCGGCCTTGTCCAGGACCTTCACGACGTCCTCGAAGCCGCGGACGGTTGAGTCGACGGCCTTCTGGAGCTCGCCGATCTCGAAGTCGTCCTTGACCAGCCGCGCCTCGGAGAGGTAGACGCGCAGCTCCTCGTCGCGCTCGGCGGTGACCTTGTCGGTCAGCGCGGCCTCGATGCCGGCGTCGTGGCCGCGTACGACCCGGACCGGGCCGGTGGCCTCGCGCAGCGCCTCGGCCAGCTCGCGTACGTCCTTGCACGGAACGCCGAGCAGCGCTTCGGATTCGCTGAGGCTGTGGCGGCGGCCGACCCACAGCTCGCCCATGCCGTCGAGCCAGAACTCGCCGTTCTCGCGGTTGGAGCGGGGCAGGCGGTAGAGCGTCGCGTCGTGGCCCTCGGCGCCGTCGGCCCGCGGCTCCAGGACGAGCACGCTGTCCTCGGTCTGGTCGCCGGTGAGGTAGACGTACTCCGTCGCGGCACGGAAGTCGTACTCGGTGTCGTTCGAACGGGTCTTGAGGTTGCCCGCCGGGATCACCAGCCGCTCGCCCGGGAAGCGCCGGGACAGCGCCTCGCGCCGCCGGGCGGCGTTCGGGGCCTGCTCGACGGGCTTGAGGTCGCGCAGCTCGGTGTCGGCCCAGCCGCTCTTCATGTTCTCCGCGAGCTCGTCCGAGACGCCCGGGTAAAGGCCGTTCTTGCGCTGCTTGATCGGCTGCTCTTCGCTGTCCGGGGTCTCCGGCGTGAGCTCGTCGGTCACCATGCCTCCTTTTAGGACTGAATCGCCCTCCATCGTATGTGCGAATGAAGGGCGGTCCAGGGGCAGGAAGCCATGAACTTTTGCGGCTTTCGGTCCTGTCGCGCCACCGGGGACGGGGCGGTGGCGGTGTGCGTCGGTGTGTGCGCGAAGAGTGCACGAGGAGGGCACCAGGAGTGGGCGAGGAGTGCGTGAGGAGTGCGCGAGGAGTGCGTGAGGGGTGCTGCCTGGGGTCGGCCGCTGTTCGGCCTATTCGAAATGGGCGGCGAGCAGGACGACGTCCTCCTGCGACCGCGGGTCCTCCAGGCCCTGCGGCAGCAGCGCGCGGACCATGTGATCCACGATCGCTTCGGGGTCGCGGCGTACGGCCTTGGGGACGCCGGCCGCCGCCGTGTGCAGCCGGGCGAAGGCGCGGTCCATGGGGTCGCCGGTGCGGTGCAGCAGCCCGTCGCTGTAGAGGAGCAGCGTCTCGCCCCGTACCGGTTCGATGGTCACGCTCGGTGCCTCCCAGCACGCGAGCATGCCCAGCGGCGCGGACAGCGAGGTCTCCACGAACTCCGCGCGGTGGTCACCGATGAGGAGCGGGGGGCAGTGGCCCGCTCCGGCCAGCACGATCCTGCGGGCGACCGGCCCGCCGGGAGCACCGGGAACGCCGGGGGAGCCCGGGCTGCCGGGTACGGGACCACCGGGGCCGGGGTAACCGTACGGGTCGGGCGGGCCGCCGACCGGGCCGCGGACGGACAGCGGGGACGGCCCGGTCACCGGGGGGCCACCGGACGGGGACGGTCCCGGTCCGAGCGGTCCGGGAGGCCCGGGAGGCCCGGGGGTTCCGGCCGGCCCATACGGTCCGCCCGGTCCGGCTCCGGGTCCGTCCGTCGCGCCCGGGCCGGGGAGAGGCCCGGTATGGGGACCGGGAAGCGACCCGGGAAGAGGCCCGGGAACCGCCGGCGGGGCTTCGGCGAAGGCGAACAGCGCGGTGGCGCTGCGGGCCGGTTCGGTCAGCCGCAGCAGCAGCTCCAGGTCGGAGAGGACCGCCACCGGATCCTCGCCCTCCATGACCGCGTAGGCGCGCAGGGACGCCCTGAGGCGGCCCATCGCGGCCACCGCGCTCGGCCCCGAGCCGGTGACGGACCCGATGGCCAGGCCCAGCGCGCCGTCGGGCAGCGGCAGCGCGTCGTACCAGTCGCCGCCGCCCAGCGGCCCGGAGCTGTGCCGTACCGCGAGCCGTACGCCCGGGATCCGCGGCAGCCGGCTGGGCAGCAGCTCCTCGCGGAGTGTGGCGACGGTCCGCTCCTGGCGGCGCAGTTCCAGCAGGCGGGCCAGGTGCTCGGTGGCGTACGCGAGGTAGAGGCCGATGAGGTGGCGCTGCCGCGCGGTGGGGCGGGCCGGTTCGTCGTAGAGCCAGACCGCGGCGCCGATCCCTCCCATGGGGGCGGCGGCGAGCGGTACGGCGTAACTGGCGGCGTAGCCGAGGCGGGCGGCGACCTCGCGCAGGCGCGGGTCCAGGCCGGGGGCGCCGGGGATGTCGGGCTCGGTGACGTCGGAGGTGCCGGTGGCGGGGCCGGTGGCGGGGCCCGCGCCGGGGGCGTCGGTGTCCGCCGGGGAGACAGAACCCGGCGTACTGCCACCCGCCCCCATATCGGCACCGGCACTGGCACTGGCATCGGCACCGATTCCGGCACCCGTACCAGTGCCGGTGCCGTGCGCCCCAGAGGCCCGGGACCCGCCCCCGTACCCCTCGGCACTCTCCCGTTCCGGAAGGCCGTCGAGGATGCGCCCATAGGACAGCGCGCGGCGCGGGACGGTCTCGATGTCACCGATGTCGGCCCGGCCGAGCCCGAGGCCGAGGGTGGTGTCCGGTCCCAGGCCGTCGGCCGGTTCGAGGATGACCAGGCCGCGGCGCGCGCCGACCAGGGACGCTCCGGCGCGCAGCAGTTCCTGGAGGGCGTCGTCCAGGGCCCGCGTACGCGCCAGTTGTCCGGTCAGGTCGTGCAGGGTGGTGAGGTCGGAGATCCAGCCGGCGAGTCGGTCCTGGACGGCGGCGAGCCGGACGGCGGGCGAGACGTCCGCGGAGGCGGCGCCGGGTCCGGCCCCGGCATCTGAGCCGGCGTCGGGCCCGGGCCCGGGGCCGGTGGCCGTACCGGCGGCGGTAGCAGAAGCAGAAGTGGCCGGGGAGGCGGCCGGGGGAGCCGAAGAAGGCTCGGCAGTGTGCGCGGGGCCGGGAAGTGTGGGTTCGATTCCGGCCACTTTCGGCAGGTGGGGGGTGCTCATGGCCGACGGCTTACGTCGCGCCGGGTGTCTTCCGAGGTCAGGACGGTGAACGGGATGGATTTCGACGTTGCGGGGAGGGCTGTCGCACAGTGTGTCCGACCGCTCGATTTTCTCAATAGCATCGCAAACCCCCATGTCGTGTTGCTCCGCTATCAATCCCTCCACATGTACACGCCCCGGTGATGGGATGTCCAGCATTGTCCTGTTGGGGCTTGTGGTGTCTGTGGGATGGAAAGTTTGGCCGGAAAATGTCCCACCGGGCGTCAATTCGAGGTCGACTGACGGCGATCGACAGCGCGTCACGGCCGATGTGGCGGGTAGGAGTCGAAAAGGGCGGGGACAGTTGAACCCGCACCGGAACTCTCCGACCGGCACGGGCGTCTTACACGGCGACGACCGCGCCGCACCCCCAAGTGGCGGGATGCACTACGGGACAGCAAGCGCCCTGCGCGCGCCACCCCCCGCCACGTTCCACGCTCGGTGTACGGCGTGATGCGCTGCTCTGTACGCGCAGTGAATGAGATCCATGTGGTGGGGCGGCCGGCAACCGCCGAGAACCTCCACAAAGCGGGACGAACCAGCATGTAGTGCGTAGTGCTCAGTGCGATGGACATAGCCCTCGGCGTTAACGGAAAGGAACGAGCGCTCATGCGCGAGATCCTCGGAAGGCGACGCAAGCTCCTGTTCCGGCGCGGCGGAAGGCCGGCACTGCTCGGTGCGGCGCTCCACTGCGCCACCGAGTGGCAGTGGCCCGTACTCCCGGGCGTAGGACTCCAGGCAGCCGTACGGCCGCCCGGCGGTCGTACGGCGGGCGGCCGTACGACGAGCGGGTGGCCCGGCCGGGCCGAGCGCGCCGCCCGGCCGTGCAGTTGCCCCGACCCGGACTGCCCGGTACCCGGCGCGCACCCCTTCGACCCCGGCCTGTTCGCGGCCACGACCGACGCCCGTATGGTGCGCTGGTGGTGGACCAACCGGCCCGACGCGCCCGTCGTGCTGGCCACCGGCGGCCGGGCGCCGTGCGCCGTGAGCCTGCCGGCGGTGGCCGGGGCGCGGGCCCTGGCGGCCCTGGACCACTTCGGCGTACGTCTGGGTCCGGTCGTCGCCACGCCCACCCGCTGGTCGCTGCTCGTCTCGCCGTACTGCCTGGAGGAGTTGGGCGAGCTGCTGCACTCGCACGCGTGGGTGCCCAGCTCGCTGCGGTTCCACGGCGAGGGCGGCTATGTGGTGCTGCCGCCCTCGCAGATCGGCGCGGGGAAGGTGCGCTGGGAGCGCCCGCCCGCCGCCGGGACCGGCGCGCCCTGGCTGCCGCAGGTGGCGACCATCGTGGACGCGCTGGTGGCGGCCAGCACCAGCGCCCCGGACGGCGGCAGCCGGCTGGCGTACTGACGCGGGGGCGGGGGTGCCGGGACCCGGCATGTGGCCCGGCACGGGGCCGGACGCGGACGTGCGGAGGCGCTCGCTCCATACCCGACCGTCCTGCTGAATGAAGCGACGCGCTCGCGATTCACTCGTACGGGTATGAGGCGTCCGGTGTTCCAGGGGAATCGGGTGCGTGAGCCTCCGATGCGCCCCCCTGTGACCGCTATGTTCGGCGCATCGACAAGCCGTCGGCCGCTGCGCCCGGCCGGTACCCAAGTCGCCTCGCCGGACCGTTGGGCCGTCGGCGGTCGAACCGTCGGTCATCCGCCGACGGCCGGTCAACAGCAGGTGGGTCCCATGGAGCGCGCGCCGAATCTCCGCATGATCGCACTCGCGAGCACGGTGGCGCTCGCCATCGCGCTGCCCCTGGCCGCCGCGACAGCGGGGCCCGCCGAGTCCGGGCGCGCCGAGCCGGCCAAGGCCGTGCCCGGGCCCTCGGAGCGGTCCGGCGCGCGTGACGCGCCCTCGTCCGGGCGGTCCCGCACGCCGTACGGCGCCGGTGAGCCGCTCGCGTCGGCGGCGGGCGGGAGCGCGGACGCCGGGCCTTTCGGCCGTACGCGAAAGGCCGACGGTGAGCTGCTGGCGGGCCTGGGCCTGAGCCCGGGGGGTACGGCGGTCCGGCACACGGCGCGGTGCGGGCCCGAACTGGCCTCTCCCGCGGGCGTCGAGGCGCAGACCTGTGTCGTGGCCGCGGACGGCCGCACATGGGCGCGTACGTACTACCGCAACACCTCGGGAGCACCGCTGCGTGCCGAACTGACGCTGATGCGGCCGGACGGCGGGACCGTACAGGCGCACTGCGAGGTGCCCGCCGGGGACGAGCCGGGGACGTGCGAGACACCGGCTGAGCGGACCGTACAGGGCCTGGACGGGGGCCGGGGCGGGAACGGTGAGGCGGCGGGCTCCGAGGCTGGCAGCGGGCTGCTGGAGGGCCGTGCGGGGGAGGAAGGGGCCTACGGCGCGTACAGCGCGGTGGCGGAGGTGTCCGACGTGGACGGGGAGCGGCTGTTGCTGCGGGCGGGCAGCAACTCCACCCTGCCCGCCAGAGGTTCGGACCAATGACGACCCGTTCGGAGCAACGCCGGGCCGGTGCACGGCCGGTGCGCGGGACGGCGATCGGCCGGTTCCCGGGTCGGAGTCCGGTCCCACGGGGACGGTGCGGACGCGTTCCGCAGGCCGCAGGAGGCACTTCCACAGCCGTGCGTACGGGGACCGGCCGGCGGGGCGAGGAGCCGGTACGGAAGGCGGCCGAGGCGGGCCGCAGGCGGCCGGACCAGGCGCGGAACGCGCAACGTCCGGGCGGGCCCGGGGCGGCGGCACCGGGACATGGAAGCGCCCGGTCGCTGGCGACGGGGGATGCACCAGCGACCGGGCTCCTAGAACGGTAACAAGAGATCGGCCGTTCGCAAATTCGATCGTGGAATTCCGGACGCGCATTTCCCGGTGTACACGGGGAGTTGTGACAGGAGTCACGTCCCTCGCGCCACTGTCGTCACTGTCAGCTCAGCGTTACCTGACGGTTGGTGAGACCACTGCGGGCCCGGCGCTCCTCCGGGGTCAGCGGGGCGTCCGAGGCCAGCGCCCCGGCGAGCCGCTCGCCGAACGCCGCGGCCGGCCCGGCCGCCTCCTCCGCGCCCATCTGCGAGGGCAGGTCCCAGACCGGTACGACCAGTCCGTGCGCGCGGAAGGACCCGACCAGGCGGGTGCCCTCGCCGAGCGCGGACGTCCCGGCGGCGTGCAGCCGCGCGAGCGCGTCCAGCAGCTTCTCCTCCGGGTGGGACATGACCCAGCGCAGGTGGTTCTTCCCGGGGGCCTCGCACCAGTAGGCGCCTTCGAGCCCGGCGAGCCGCGCGGTCGGGATGGCCGCGGCGTTCGCCCGCTCCAGGGAGGCCGCCACCTCGCCCGACGCGTTGTCCGCGTCCTCCACCCAGAACTCGAAGCCGGTGTGGACGACCGGCTCGAACGGCGCGTCCAGGTCCAGCAGGTCCTGCAGGCGCGGCCCGTCGGCACCCGCGCGGGCGGCGGCGACCGGCGTACCGGGCTCGGCGGTCAGCGCGCGCTGGAGGGTGTCCGCCAGGTCGCGGCTGATGTCACCCGAAGCGGTGTCGTTCTGCAGTCCGAGGAGGACGGCGCCGTTGTCACGGCGCAGCGCGGGCCAGGCCATGGGCAGGACGGTCGCCAGCGTCACCGAGGGCACGCCCTGCGGCAGCCCGCCCTTGAGCGTCAGCTCGACCGTCGCGGCGGGCACCAGTTCACGCAGCGCCACCCAGTCGCACTCGCCCGGCAGCCCCTCGAAGGGGCGGCGCACCAGCTCGGTCGCGGCCTGCGCCGCCGACCTGCCGTGACATGCCTTGTAGCGGCGGCCCGAGCCACAGGGGCAGGGCTCGCGCGCACCGACGACGGGCACCTCCCCGTTGGTGATCCGGGAGTTGTGCGAGCTTGCTGCCTTGGTCTGGGGCGGTGCTTCTTGGCCATGGCGAGGGTGTCTCCTGGTCGGTCCTGGCAGGCGGACGCGTACGGGCACGCGTCGGCGCGAGCCTAGCCCGATCGCCTCGCCGGGCAGCGCGCCGCCACCGTACGGGCGGCCGGGCGCCGTGGCCGTACGGGCGGCAGTGCGCCGACCGGTCGTGCCACAGGGGCCCGCGCGGCCTCTGCGCGGGCCCCTGTGAAGCCCTTACGTGAACCCTGTGCAGGGCCCTTACGGAGCCCCCGCACGAGCCTCCATGCGGAGCCTCGGCAGCTCCTCACACAGAGCCACAGAGCCCCTCATGCGGCCTCTCATACAGAGCCCCTCATTCAGAACCCCTCCTACAGCCCCTCACGCGGGCTCTTCCAGGTCCGCCAGGGCCAGTTCGGCCGCCAGCGCGGGAGAGAGCCCTCCCGGCAGGCCGTTCGGCAGGGGTCTGGGCACCCCGTTCGGCAATCTGGTCGGGCGTGCCGTTTCCCCGCCGAGGGGAGCCGGCGCCAGGTCCACGCGGGCAGCGAACGCGTCGTGCACCGACAGGACGGCCCAGACCGTCACTTCTCCCTCACTGTCATGCACTCCCCAGTCCTTGGCCAAGGACCGGATGATCGCAAGACCCCGGCCGCCGCGCGCGGTGACCGAAGGAGTGGCCGGAAGTGGTCGGGTGGGACCCCCTCCGTCGGTGACCGAAACGGTCAATTGCCCCTGTCCGTCGATACGCCACGAAGCCCGTACGGAATCGGGTACGGGCTCCGCCGCCGCATCGCGCGCGGCGCCCGGCCCGGAATCCCGTGCGGGGCCGCATATGGAGTCCGGTACGGGGGCCCGTACGGAATCCGGTGCGCCGTTCGCGTATATCGGACGCGCGTGCCGATACGAATTGCTCAGCAATTCCGAAAGAATAAGGACCGCGTCATCGACGACGCCGCCCTGAATGCCACTTGCCAGCAGATCGTCGCGCAGACGACGTCTGGCCGAGCCCACGCCCGCTGGACCATGGGGAACGGCCATGATCGACGACGCCGGCACCTTCTGTGCCACCACCAACGCCACCCCCGAGACCTCCTTTGCCCCACGCCACCGGATGAATGCCCCATTGGACTGGACCGGAAACCGGCCAATCCTTGCGTGCCGACGCACTCGCGCCGAGCCGATACGGCTCGAATGCGCCGGTGCACTCCCTGTAATGGCCTTCTAATGGCCTTCAGGCCAGGCCGAGCTGGCTTCGTACCTGTTTCGGGCGGTTGGTGATGATTGCGTCCACTCCCAGACGTGTACACAACTCCACGTCCGCCTCACTGTTCACGGTCCACACGTGCACCTGGTGGCCCGCGCGGTGCGCCTTGGCGACGTACTCGGGATGGGCGCGCAGGATCCGTATGCCGGGCCCCGCGATGTGTACGCCGGGCGGCAGCCGGCCGTCGCGGAGACGGGGGGTGAGGAACTGCATCAGATAGACACCGGGAATCTCCGGAGCCGCGGCCCGGACGCGGTGCAGCGACCGGGCGGAGAAACTCATGACGCGGACGGGCGGTGGCAGGTCGCCGGTTCCCTTGGTGTGGCCGAATCTCTCCAGCAGTTCGACCAGCCGCTCCTCGACCTGGCCCGCCCAGCGGGTGGGGTGTTTGGTCTCGATGGCCAGCTCCACCCGGCGGTCCGCGTCCGTGACGAGCTCCAGGAGCCGCTCCAGGGTCAGGACGGACGTGCGCTCGGGGTCCTCGTGCTGCCGGTCGGGCGCCTCGGCGGTGTCGTACGTGCCGGGCCCGCCGTACGCGCCGTCGGCGCCCCGCCCGCCGGCCCCTTGTGGCGCTGTGCCGTCGGCGCCCTCCTTCCACGAGCCGAAGTCCAGGGCCGCGAGGTCGGCCAGCTCCAGGGCGGAGACGGCGCCGCGCCCGTTGGAGGTGCGGTTGACCCGGCGGTCGTGGACGCAGACGAGATGGCCGTCGGCCGTGAGGCGGACATCGCACTCCAGTGCGTCGGCACCGTCCTCGATGGCCTTGCGGTACGCGGCGAGGGTGTGTTCCGGCGCGTCCTCGGACGCGCCACGATGGGCTACGACGGAAATGGTGGGCGGCCCCGGACGGTCGTCCCGGGCCGGGCGCGCAGTGGTCACCGCGTTATCGTGCCATCGCTGCCGGGCAGTGCGCCGGGCGAGCCACTGGGTACGCCGCCGGGCGGGCCCGCCGGCCGGCCCCCGGTCCGGCCGCTGGTCCGGACCTTGAGCGACACCTGATGTGCATACCACCAGATGCGCCCGAATTGTCCGACATAAAGGATGAGGGGACAGTCACAGCCCCGGCTTACGGTGCTCTGACGCACCGTGGGAAAGGCTGGAGACAGCCGGCCGTCCTTCAGGGTCCGGGGCGCTCGTACACCGGACACACCGGATAGGTGAAACTCCGTATGCGATATCCGGTACAGGAGCCGGTATACGGATAAGGACCGGTGCCCGAGCGTGAGCCGCGGGCCGGAACCGTCGTGAAGCTGAGGAGAGAGCCGTGAGCACCGAGAACGAGGGAGCCGCCGTCCCCTCGGAGGCCGAGCCGTCGACCGCGCCGCGGGCGCCGGAGCGCGCCCCGGAGTCCGGCACCCGGCCTTCGCCCGCCCCCACCGCGCCTCCCGCGCCCGCCGCGCCGCCGCAAGCCCCTCAGGCGCCGCAGACGCCCTCCACGACGGCCTCCGCCCCCGCGGACCGGCCCGCTGCTCCGCCCACGGCTCCGCCCGCCGCCCCGCCCTCGGACGCGCCCCCGGCGCCCGGCTTCGCACCCACGGCGGCCCAGGGCGCCGACCAGCCGCCGCAGCCGCCGCACGGTACGCCGGCACACAGCACCCCGGCGCCCGGCACCCCGACCGCCGCCGTCGGCACCGCCACCCCCGCCACCGGCGGCTGGAGCAGCCCCCCGCCCCCTCCGTACGGCGGTGGCGGGGGCGGCGACGGTGACACCACCGCCGTATGGGGCGCCCCCATGCCCCCGCCCAAGCCCCGCCGCAACGGCGGCCTGATCGCCGCGGTCCTGGTGGCCGCGCTGGTCGCGGGCGGCATCGGCGGCGGCATCGGCTTCTGGGCCGCCGGCCGCAGCGACACCAACAGCTCGACCACCGTCAGCGCCTCCGGCGACCCCGAGGCCCTGAACCGCAAGCCGACCTCGGTCGCCGGCATAGCGCAGAAGGCGCTGCCCAGCGTCGTGACGATCGAGGCGCAGGGCGCGAGCGGCGAGGGCGGCACCGGCACCGGCTTCGTCTACGACAAGCAGGGCCACATCCTCACCAACAACCACGTCGTCGCCAGCGCGGCCGAGGGCGGCAGGCTGACCGCGACGTTCTCCGACGGCAAGAAGTACGACGCCGAGGTCGTGGGCCGGGCCCAGGGGTACGACGTGGCCGTCATCAAGCTCAAGAACGCCTCGGACGCCCACCTCTCGCCGCTGCCGCTGGGCCGGTCCGCCAACGTGGCGGTCGGTGACGCCACGATCGCCATCGGCGCCCCCTTCGGCCTCTCCGGAACGGTCACCACCGGCATCGTCAGCGCCAAGGACCGCCCGGTGGCCTCCAGCGACGGCGGCGGCAGCAGCGCCTCGTACATGAGCGCCCTGCAGACCGACGCCTCGATCAACCCGGGCAACTCCGGCGGTCCGCTGATGGACGCCGGCGGCAATGTCATCGGCATCAACTCCGCGATCCAGTCGGCGGGCGGCGGAGGCGGCTTCGGCGGCGAGAGCCAGCAGTCCGGCAGCATCGGCCTGGGCTTCGCGATCCCGATCGACCAGGCCAAGCGGGTGGCGGACGACCTGATCAGGACGGGCAAGCCGATCTACCCGCAGATCGGCGTCCAGGTCGGCCTGAAGGACTCCCGCGACGGCGCGACGATCAGCCGCACCGGCACCAACGGCTCGGCCCCGGTCACCCCGGGCGGCCCCGCCGACAAGGCCGGCCTCAAGCCAGGCGACACCATCACCAAGCTCGACAACACCGTCATCGACAGCGGCCCGACCCTGATCAGCGAGATCTGGCAGCACAAGCCGGGCGACCGGGTGACCCTCACATATGTACGCGACGGCAAGGAGCACACCGCCCAGGTCACCCTGGACCAGCGCACGGGAGACAAGTGACGCGCTAGTCTGATCCCCGCGCCACCACTCCACCGGCGGCGCGGGGAGGCTTGCCCGAGCGGCCTAAGGGAACAGTCTTGAAAACTGTCGTGAGGTAACCCCTCACCGTGGGTTCAAATCCCACAGCCTCCGCCCACGCGGTAAAAACCGCAGATGAGAGGGGCGCCCGGACCACCCGGGTGCCCCTCTCGCCATTCGTCTCACCGCGGATTCAGCCAGGCCGGCCCGGACACCTTCAGTTCGCCGGCGGGGTCAAGGGGCCCGGGCGGGCCAGTGTCTCGGACAGCGGCAGTGCGTCTCTTGCGGCAGCGGTCTGCCGTACCCGTAGTTCGGCGCGCGTTCGCGGTCGGTACTTGGGGTCCTTGCCGCACCCGCACGCCTCGCGCCCTTCGTAACGCAGCCCTTCTCCCAGGACGGTGGCCACCACGGACCATCCGCGGACGTCAAGCAGACCACCCGTTTCTTCCGGCAAGTCTTCCGGCGAGGTGGCTCGGCCGCGTACCGCTGCGATCAGTACCGGTGGGCGGGGCGCGGGCGGGGGCGGGCGGCGGAGGTGATGGTGGTGTGGGCCTCGCGGTCGGTCAGGCCGGTGCGGCGGGCGGCTTCGGCGAGGGCGGGGGCCAGTTCCTGGCCGAGGCCGGATTCGTACGCGCGGCAGGCGGCCCAGAAGAGACGGGCGTTGCGCTGGCCGATGGGGGAGGTGCGGACGAAGCGTACGAGGGCCTGGGCGGAGGAGGGGACCGGTGCGGAGGGATGAGGGAAGTCGGGGGTGGGGGTGTGGGGTGCGGTCAGGAGGGAGAGGAACGGGATGGGGGCGGGGGCCGGGGTGCGGGGGGAGCCGGGGACCAGGCGGTAGTGGCCGCGGGCGGTGAGGGAGCCGGGGCCGACCAGGTAGCCGCCGGCGCCGCGGATGTCGATGCCCGGGGCGAGGCGGCCCGCGGAGTTGGGGACCGGCGGGGCGGGCGGTGAGGCCGGGCCGGAGAGCCAGAGGTGCCGGCCTCCCGAGGGCGTGCGGACGGTGACCGTGGGGGGCAGTGCGAAGCCGTGTTCCTGGGTGATGAGGCGCAGGGCGGTCAGGCCGTCGGCGCCGTTCTTGGTGTCGAGGTCGATGCCGATGAGGTGGTACGGCGGCAGGCCGCAGGCGATGCCGTAGGCCGTGGCCCACGGGGCGGCGGCGAAGAGCCGGCGGACGGTCAGCGGATCGCTGCTCGCGTCGTGTACGCCGTGCCCCGGCCGGCCGCACTCCCCGTGGCAAATGGCCGATCCGGGCATGGGGCGGTGCGGGGAGCGCAGGGCCGGCAGCTTCGTACGGGTCAGCGGGAGTACGGCGTAGCCGCGGCCGGCCGCGACGAGGGCGTGGGTCAGGGCTGTGGCGTGGTCGTTTCCGGGCCGGCGGGGGCGGGCGGCGGATGTCCGGGCATGGCGTGAGGAAGAGGCCATGGGTCTATTTTCGTATGCCAGTTCGATTCCCGGAAGGGGTGGAACGGGGCTGCGAGAGGGAGGGCAGAGGGGGGATGAAATGGATCGAAAAGATGGTGAACCGGTGCGCCGCTTGCACTGAGGGTGGTTCATCGCAATTGTGGGGTTGCGATGAGATATTGCGCGCTTGGATGCAGTTGCCCCCAATATTCATACTTGCGGGGGAAACGGAGCCTATGGGTGGTATCGCCGGAGTCCCGCTGGGCACATCTGGTTGCGCGACGTCGTGAAGCGTCTTGCAGGGCGGCCGGCCAACCGCCCTGCGCCACCAAGCAGTTCTCACCGAACTCGAGTTGTGTTCCGTAGGAGGAATAGTCATGGCAAGCACCCGCACCCGCGTTTTCGCCTCGCTGGCAGCGCTCCCCCTCGCGGCCGCCTGCTTCACCGGCGTAGCCCAGGCTGACAACGGCGGCTACGCGAACCACGGGTCGAACGCCTCCGCGGCGGGCGTGCTCGGCTCCGGTGTCGCCGACGACAACGAGGGCAACTCCACCACCTCGCAGCAGTCGGCCACCGGCTATGGCGCGTCGAACGACAGCCGTATCTACAACTTCAACGACGTGGGCTTCGCCTACATCGACGAGACCACCACGACGATCAACTTCACCACCCTTTGGTGACGTTGCGTTCCTGAGGGTGGCGCGGGGCCCGCAGCGGGCCGCCGCGGCGGCCTTGACAGTGAGAGGGTTTCTGACGGACAGTCAGAAACCCTCTCACTCGCGCGCCCGCGCGGGTGGCGGCGGGCGGGGAGGCAGCGGTGGACGACCGGGCGCCGCGGACGGACGGGCTCCATGAGCGGCTGAAGCTGTTCGAAGGGAAGGCCGCGGTGACGGCGGGGGTGGGCAAGGACCCCGTCAACGCGCCGATGATCAGACACTGGTGCGAGGCGATGGGCGATGCCTCCCCCGCTTACCGGGGGCCGGACGCCATCGCGCCCCCGACGATGCTCCAGGTCTGGACGATGGGCGGCCTCTCGGGCCAGTCGGACCGCGCAGACCGCGCAGACCACGCAGACCACGCAGACGCTACGGGGCGCTCGGCGGCGTACGACGAACTCTTCGAACTCCTGGACGCCGCCGGATACGCCTCCGTGGTCGCCACCGACTGCGAGCAGGAGTACTTACGGCCGCTGCGCCCGGGGGACACGGTCACCTTCGACGCCGTCATCGAGTCGGTCTCCGCCCGCAAGACGACCAAGCTCGGGTCCGGGTACTTCATCACGACCCGGATGGAGATACGTGCCCGGGGGGTGCCGGCCGGGACGCATCGCTTCCGGATACTGAAGTACGCGCCGGTGGCGAAGGGCGGGCGCAGAGACGGCCGTTCGGGGGCCGGCGAGGGCGGGAGCGAGGGTGCCGAGCGCGGTGCCGGTGGGTCCGGGGGCCGGCCGCGGCCCGTCGTCAACCGCGACAACGCGGGATTCTGGGACGGCGTCGCCGAGCACAAGCTGCTCATCCAGCGGTGCTGCGGCTGCGGGACGCTGCGTTTCCCCTGGCTGCCGGGGTGCGGCAGTTGCGGCTCGCAGAAGTGGGACACGGTGCCGGCCGGCGGCGGGGGAACGGTCTATTCGTACGTGGTGGTGCACCACCCGGCCCTGCCCGCTTCGTCAGCCGGCGGCACGGGGCCGTACGCGGTGGGGCTGATCGAGCTGGCGGAGGGGGTACGGATCGTCGCCGGTGTGGTCGGTGTGCCGTACGACCGGGTGCGGATCGGGATGCCCGTACGGCTGGACTTCCGCCGGGTGGACGGCGAATGGGAGCTGCCGGTCTTCACCGCGGCAGCCGGGGCGGAAGGCGGCACGGAAGACTGGGCGGAAGGCGGGGCGGCAGCCGGGGCGGAAGACGATATGGGGAGCGTGGCGGCGGCGGGGTCGGAAACCCCTGCCGAATCCGGTGCGGAGCCCGCCGCCCCGCCCGCGACGCCGGCCGGTGACGAGCTGCCGCCGCTCGCGATACCGGTCACCCGTACGCTGATCGTCGCCGGAGCCGTGGCCTCCCGCGACTACCAGGACGTGCACCATGACGCCGAGGCCGCCCGCGCCAAGGGCTCCCCGGACATCTTCATGAACATCCTGACCACCAACGGGCTCGTCGGCCGCTACGTCACCGACTGCCTGGGTCCCGGAGCCGTCCTGCGCAAGGCGGCCATCCGGCTCGGCGTGCCCAACTATCCGGGGGACGAGATGGTACTGCGGGGCACTGTCACCAGGTCGGCGGTGGAAGGGGGCACCGGCGACGACACCGGCGACGACGGCAGACGTACGGCAGAAGTACGGATCGTGGGCATGAACAGCCTGGGCCCCCACGTGACCGGAACGATCACGGTCACCCTCCCGGAGGCGGGGCCGGAGCCGAATCGGGAGCCGCAGCCACAGCCAGAACCGGAACCGAAGCCGGAGGCAGCCCGATGAGCCTGCGCGCCGCGGACTCGCTCGGCGGCCGGGCCGCCGTCGTCGGCATCGGCGCCACCGAGTTCTCCAAGGACTCCGGCCGCAGTGAGCTGCGGCTCGCCGTGGAAGCCGTACGCGCCGCCCTGGACGACGCCGGGCTGGCCCCCGCCGACGTGGACGGGCTGGTCACCTTCACCATGGACACCAGCCCGGAGATCACGGTCGCGCAGGCCGCCGGCATCGGCGAGCTGTCCTTCTTCTCCCGCGTGCATTACGGCGGCGGCGCGGCCTGCGCCACGGTCCAGCAGGCGGCCCTCGCGGTGGCGTCCGGGGTCGCCGAGGTCGTCGTCTGCTACCGCGCCTTCAACGAGCGCTCCGGCCGCCGCTTCGGAGCCGGCGTACGGCGTCGCGAACCGTCTGCCGAGGGCGTCGCGCTCGGCTGGAACCTGCCCGCCGGCCTGCTGACACCCGCCTCCTGGGTCGCCATGGCCGCACAGCGCTACCTGTACGCGTACGGACTGGCTCCCGAGGTGTTCGGGCATGTCACCGTCACCGCCCGCCGGTACGCGGCCCGCAACCCCGCCGCGTACTTTTATGGGCGGCCCGTCACCCTCGCCGACCACGTCGCCTCACGCTGGATCGTGGAGCCGCTGCGGCTGCTGGACTGCTGCCAGGAGACCGACGGCGGCCAGGCGCTCGTGGTGACCTCGGTCGAACGGGCCCGGGAC
The DNA here is from genome assembly GCF_022695595.1 of Streptomyces sp. MST-110588. Taxonomy (NCBI): domain Bacteria; kingdom Bacillati; phylum Actinomycetota; class Actinomycetes; order Kitasatosporales; family Streptomycetaceae; genus Streptomyces; species Streptomyces sp. MST-110588. The sequence continues at coordinate 3,741,035 of NZ_CP074380.1, read as the reverse complement.
CTGGCGCGGCCGGCCGCGGTGATCCACGCGGCGGCGCAGGGCGCGGGCCGGGCGCAGGAGCAGATGACCAGCTTCTACCGCGACGACCTGACCGGTCTGCCCGAAATGGGAGTGGTGGCACGGCAGTTGTGGCGCACCAGCGGGCTGCGTCCCTCCGACATCGACGTCGGCATCCTCTACGACCACTTCACGCCCTTCGTGCTGATGCAACTGGAGGAGTTCGGTTTCTGCGGGCGGGGTGAGGCGGCCGGCTTCGTCGCGGCGGACGCGCTGCCGCTCAACACCCACGGCGGGCAGCTCGGCGAGGCGTATCTGCACGGCATGAACGGCATCGCGGAGGCGGTACGGCAGCTCCGCGGCACCTCCGTCAACCAGGTACCGGGCGCCGCACGGGTCCTGGTGACCGCGGGGACGGGCGTACCGACCTCCGGACTGGTCCTCGGCACGGACGGCTGACGGCGGGGCGCCCGGTGGCTGACGGCGGGGCGCATGGAGGCCGTCGGCAGAGTGCCCGGCGGCTGACGGCGGGTGGCGGAGAACCGACCGCGCCCCCTCCAGCAGACGGCTGAAAGCGGGTAAAACGGTAAAAGCTGGCGTGTCCGTCCGGTCTCGGCCGGGCCGGACCCTTTCACTCGCCCTATGCGATCGACAAAAAGGATCATCCGAAGGGGCGTTTTGCTGCTCACCGCCCTGGTCGCCCTGATGGCCGGGGTGGAGCCGGGCGCCGTCGCCGGGCCGCTGCCCCGGCGGGCGGACCAGCCGGGCCGGACGGCCGACGCGTGGCGGACCGGCCCGCACACGCCGCGCGGTGCACCCTTTTCGTACGGGACGGGCTCGCCGTACGTGGCAGCGTCCCCGGCGGACCCGGCAGGCACGTCGGTCCGTGCGGCCGTACCGAACAGCTCGGCCGTACCGAACAGCTCGGCCGTACCGAACAGCGCGGGCGTACTGAACAGCTCGGGCGTATCGGACCGCGCAGCGCTGGACTCGCCCAAGATCTTCCGGGGCTGGGGCCTGGACACCTGCAACACCCCCTCCCAGCGCACCCTGCGGGCGTGGAAGCACTCCAAGTACCGCGCCATCGGCGTCTACTACGGTGGCCGCGGCCGGTCCTGCAAGAAGCAGTCGCACCTCAGCCACGCCTGGATGCGTGCCACCCGCCGCCTGGGCTGGTACGTCCTGCCCCTCTACGTCGGTTCGCAGGCCCCGTGCGTCGTCGGCAAGGACCGCCGGCACCACACCATCGGCAGCCGGCCGTGGCGGCAGGGCGAGGCCGAGGCCCGGGACGCGATCCGCCGGGCCCGGCCGCTGGGTATCGCCGGCGGCAGCCCGATCTACCTGGACATGGAGGCGTACAAACTGAACTCCAAGCCGTGCGCCCGCGCGACGCTGCGTTTCGTCCGCGGCTGGAGCCGCGAGGTGCGTCACCATGGATACCTGCCCGGCTTCTACGGCAGCGCCGACTCCGGGGTGCGGCACCTGGAACAGGCCCGGCGCTCCGGGGTGGGGGACCTGCCCGCCGTGATGTGGTTCGCGCGCTGGCACGGCAAGCCCTCGCTGTACGGGGAGCCGGAGCTGTCCGGCCAGGGCTGGCGCCCGCACCGGCGGATCCACCAGTACGCGGGCAACGTGGTGGAGAAACACGGCGGACGCAAGCTCCACATCGACCGAAACAAAGTGGACGCCCCGGTCGCGGTGATCAGGTAGGAAGCACCGCCGCCGACGGGGAGACCCTAGGGGACGATCACCGCCCGTACGCCCTGAGAAGGTGGGGTACGCCCCACCCGTACAACTTGAGACGGAGAACGCTTCGGCACCTGGGGCCGATCCATGGCGACCCCCCGCACTTTTAGCGTGGAGCCATGACCACGCCAGTGTGCACCAGCGCCTCCACCGCCGCTGTGTTCCCGTCGTTCTCGTCGTACGTACGCGACCGCGGACCGGTACTGCTGCGGACCGCCCGCTCGCTCACCGCGAACCCGAACGATGCGGAGGACCTGCTGCAGACGGCACTGACGAAGACCTACCTGGCGTGGGAACGGATCGAGGACCACAGGGCGCTGGACGGGTACGTACGCCGCGCCCTGGTCAACACGCGTACCTCGCAGTGGCGCAAGCGCAAGGTCGACGAGTACGTGTGCGAGGAAATCCCCGAGCTGGACCCCATACCCGCCCCCGACCCGGCCGAGGCACAGGCGCTGCGCGACGCGATGTGGCGGGCGGTCCTGCGCCTCCCGGCCCGCCAGCGCGCCATGGTCGTACTGCGCTACTACGAGGACCTGAGCGAGGCCCAGACCGCCGAGGTCCTGGGCGTCTCGGTCGGCACGGTCAAGAGCGCCGTCTCCCGCGCCCTGGCCAAACTCCGGGAGGACCCGGACCTCGCGGTGGCGGCCTGAGTAGCTCGCGCGAGGTAGTGACTTACCGGGAGATACGGCGAAAGAATCAGGGTTCCTTACCCGCGCGTAAACCTGATCTTTCCGGAGGCCACCGGTGCTGAGCACGATGCAGGACGTACCGCTGACAGTGACCCGCATCCTCGTGCACGGAGCGCTCGTGCACGGTGCGGCGGAGGTGGTGACCTGGACCGGGGAGGCCGAGCCGGAGCGCCGTACGTTCCGGGAGGTGGGTGAGCGCTCGGTGCAGCTCGCCAACGCCCTGCACGACGAGCTGGGGGTGCGGGGCGACGAGCGGATCGCGACCCTGATGTGGAACAACTCCGTTCACCTGGAGGCGTACCTCGCGGTGCCGTCCATGGGGGCCGTGCTGCACACCCTGAATTTGCGGCTTCCGGCCGAGCAGATCGCGTGGATCGTCAACCACGCCGCCGACCGGGTGGTCATCGTCAACGGCACGCTGCTGCCGCTGCTCGCGCCGCTCCTGCCGCATCTGCCGACGGTCGAGCACGTCGTCGTCGCCGGGCCGGGGGACCGCTCCGTTCTGGAGGGCTGCCGGCCGCGCGTACACGACTACGAGGAGCTGATCGCGGGCCGGCCGCGCCGCTACGACTGGCCTGAGATCGATGAGCGGCAGGCGGCGGCGCTGTGCTACACCTCCGGGACGACCGGTGATCCCAAGGGTGTGACGTACAGCCACCGTTCCGTCTATCTGCACGCGATGGAGGTCAACGCGGCCTCGTCCTTCGGGCTGACGCCCGCGGACATCTGTCTGCCGGTCGTGCCGATGTTCCACGTCAACGCCTGGGGTCTGCCGCACGCCGCCTTCATGGCGGGCTCCTCGCTGCTGATGCCCGACCGCTTCCTGCAGCCCGCGCCGCTCGCCGAGATGATCGAGTCCGTACGGCCCACGGTCACGGCGGGCGTGCCCACCATCTGGCAGGGGCTGCTGGCCGAACTGGACGCCCGGCCGCGCGATCTGTCCTTCCTTAAGACCGTCGTCAGCGGCGGCTCGGCGATCCCGCCGTCCGTCATGCGGGCGTTCGAGGAGCGGCACGGGCTGCGGGTCGTTCAGGCGTGGGGCATGACGGAGACCTCGCCGCTGGGCTGTATCGCCCACCCGCCGGCCGGTGTGGAGGGCGAGGACGCCTGGCGCTACCGGATCACCGCGGGCCGCTTCCCCGCCTCCGTCGAGGCCGGGCTGATCGGGCCGGACGGCGAGACGGTGCCCTGGGACGGGAAGTCGACCGGTGAGCTGGTGGTGCGCGGGCCGTGGATCGCGGGCGCGTACTACGGCGGGGCGGACGGGGCGGACTTCCGGCCCGAGGACAAGTTCACCGCGCTCGGCCAGTTGCGTACGGGCGATGTCGGCACGATCACGCCGGACGGCTATCTGACGCTGACCGACCGTGCCAAGGACGTCATCAAGTCGGGTGGCGAGTGGATCTCGTCGGTCGAGCTGGAGAACCACCTGATGGCGCACCCGGACGTCGCGGAGGCCGCGGTGGTGGCCGTACCGGACGAGAAGTGGGGAGAGCGGCCGTTGGCGACCGTGGTGCTGCGGGACGGCGCGAGCGCCGGGTACGAGGAGTTGCGGACGTTCCTGGGCGAGCGGGTGGCGCGCTGGCAGGTTCCGGAGCGGTGGGCGCTGGTGGCGGCGGTGCCGAAGACGAGCGTGGGGAAGTTCGACAAGAAGGTGCTGCGGCGGTGGTACGCGGAGGGGGAGATGGAGGTGACGCGGCTGGGGTGATGCGGTTGGGGTGAGGGGGTTGGGGTGAGGGGGAAGGGGGCGGCGCTCAGGGGGTGTGGTGGGTGGGGGCCTCGGGGTGTGGGGTGTCGGGGCTCGGCGTGTCGGCGGCCGGGGAGAAGCCGTTGAGCAGGGCCCGTACGGCGAAGTCGAAGCGGGCCGCGTCATCGACTCCGGCGCCGGTCCGCGCGGCTTCGACCACGAGCGGATAGCGCGCGGAATCCAGGCCGGCGAGCCACTGCACCGAGCCCCGGCCGCCCTCCCCGCCGCCGATGCCGGCCTCGGCGGCGGTGTGGCCGACGACGAAGAGGGTCAGGGCGTTGAGGGCGTCGACCGCGCGCCCCAGGGGGAATCCCACGGCCGTCAGTACGTGCAGGCCGCGCTCGACCGCGTCCAGCGTCGCCGGAGTCACCGCGGGACGGGTCGCCACCAGCGGCAGCATCCTGGGGTGGCGCAGCAGTGCCTGCCGCAGTGAGTCGGCGTACCCGCGCAGCAGTCCCCGCCAGTCCACGTCCGGCGACACCTGCGCCGGCTCGGGCGGCAGGGCCTGGGTGCAGACCCGTTCCACCAGAGCGTCGAGCAGTTCCGCCTTGTTGGGAACGTAGTTGTAGAGGGTCATCGCCTCGACGCCCAGCTCCGAGCCGAGCCGCCGCATGGTCAGCGCGGCGGCGCCCTCCCGGTCCACCAGGGCCAGCGCGGCGTCCAGGACCTGTTCCCTGGTCAGGCCGGCCCGTTCGCCCTGCTTCCGCTTCGGGGTCATCGTGGGGTGCTCCTTGCCTGCCGCTGTTGCTCTCGCCGTTGTCGGTGGACCGCTTGACTTTCTTACGTCGTAAGTTCATCGTAGCGGCTTCCACGTTACTTACGGCGTAAGGATGGGCCAGATGGGTCTAGAGGAGAACAAGAGGGTGGCGGCCGGCTTCTTCCAGGCGCTCAGCGAGGGGCGGCTCGACGACCTCCCTCGGTACATGGCGCGGGACGTCATCGACCACAACAAGATCATTGTGGGCGCGGCCGACGAGCCGGGCGCGGCCTTCGACGGCTTCCGCCAGCAGCTCGACGCCTTCAGCAACGCCCGGATGCGGCCCCAGGAACTCATTGCCGAGGGTGCCAGTGTGGTGGCCCGACTGCTGGTCAGCGGTACGCATACGGGCTTCCACCCCCGGATGCCCGAGCCCACCCGCCGTTCCTTCGAGGTCGAGCAGATCTGGATCCTGACGGTCACCGACGGCCGGATCTCGCGGATCCGGGCCGTCAGCGACCGCCTCGGGATGTTTCTCCAGCTCGGCTGGGACTGGCCGGCCGAGGACTGATCGCCGCCGCGGGCTGTCTGTACCGGGGTGGTTTGTTCGGTTCGTTCGGTTTGTTCGGCTTGGTCTGCTTAGTTTGTGCCGATTTTGGCCAGCAGGTCGACGATCCGGGTCTGTACCTCGGCGCTGGTCGAGCGCTCTGCCAGGAAGAGCACGGTCTCGCCCGCGGCGAGCTGCGGAAGCTGCGCCGGATCGAGGTCGGCGGAGGTGTAGACGACCAGCGGCGTATGGGCCAGCAGGCCGTTGGCGCGCAGCCAGTCGACGATCCCGGCCCGTCGGCGGCGTACCTGCATCAAGTCCATGACCAGCAGGTTCGGCCGCATCTGCGCGGCGAGGGTGACCGCATCGGCGTCCGTCGCGGCCCGCGCGACCTGCATGCCACGCCGCTCCAGCGAGGCGGTCAGGGCACCGGCGATGGCGTCGTTCTCCTCGGCCAGCAGCACGCGGGCCGGGTGCATTTCACTGTCGCGCGGGGCCAGGGCCTTGAGCAGTACGGCCGGGTCGGCGCCGTACGCGGCCTCCCGGGTCGCCTGCCCGAGCCCGGCCGTCACCAGCACCGGGACCTCGGCCGCCACCGCCGCCTGACGCAGCGACTGGAGGGCCGTACGGGTGATCGGTCCGGTCAGCGGGTCGATGAACAGCGCGGCCGGGTACGCCGCGATCTGCGCGTCCACCTCCTCGCGGGAGTTGACGATCACCGGGCGGTAGCCGCGGTCGGTCAGCGCCTGCTCCGTGGAGGCGTCCGGGGCGGGCCATACGAGCAGCCGGCGCGGGTTGTCCAGCGGCTCCGGCGGCAGTTCGTCGTCCATCGGCGGAGGCTGGTGGTCCACGACCTCGACCGCGCCGTTCGGGCCGTCCAGCGGCTCGGGGCCCTCACTGCCGTCGTCGGGCGCGGAGATCGCGAAGGCGCGGCCCTCGGAGGGGTCCAGGAGGTGCGAGGGCGCGTTCGGGTGTGGCTGTGGGTGCGCTTGTGGTTGGGGCTGTGGCTGCGGTTGGGCTTGCGGTTGGGCTTGCTGGTCCGGTGGCAGGGGCGCGCCCGGGGCGGGGGCGTGCGGGGCCGGGCGGGGGCCGGCCGCGTGCGGGTGGGGGCGGTTCTCACCGGGTACGGCGTCGGCCGCGCCCGTACGGTCGTCCTCCTGCGGAGGCGCGGCGAGCTTACGGCGGCGGCCGGAACCGGCGGGTGCGGCGCCGGGTACGGGCGTACCGCCGGGGGCCGCCGGGTGCTGCCGGTCGGAGAGGTGCTGGGCGAACGGCGCGCCCTGGCCGAGCGTACGCACGCTGAACGCACGGCCGTGGGACTGGCTCGCGGCCGGCCCGGCGCCCTCCTCCTCGGGCTCGGGCGCCGACTGGCCCGGGCCGTGGCCGAGGGGGCGTGGCTGCGGATGAGCGCTCGCCCGCGGTGGCTGGGGCTGGGACGGCTGTGGCTGGGGCTGTGCCTGCTGTCCGTGCTGTGCGTGCTGACCGTGTTGCGGTTGCTGTGCTTGTTGTGGCTGCTGAGGCGGCGGCTGTCGGCGGGCGTGGCCAGGGGCCTGGCCTTGGTTCTGGCTCTGACCCTGGCCCTGGCCCTGGACCGGTCCTTGCGGGTCCCGGGCCGTCGCCTGTTCCTGAGTGGCCTGAGCGGCTTCGGCGGCCTGCGGGGCCTCGACCGGGCTGGGCCGGCCGCGCCGGCGGCCCGTGGGAGCGGGCACCGGGTCCCCGGCCCTCGACAGGTCGCCGGGCGCCGTCCCGTGCTCTTCGCCGGGAACCGTGCCCATGGCGCCTTCAGAGGCCGTACGGGCGAGAGGTCCGGCCTCGCCGCCCACCCCGGGCCCGGCCTCGGCATCCGTACCCGTGTCCGTACCTGTAGCCGCACCCGTACCCGTCGCGTTGCCGGTGGTGCCCGGTCCGGTCGCCGGTCCGGGCACCGGCCCGGCCGGGTGGGCGACCAGGCCCTCGGGACCCGCGACGAACGTTCCCGTCGACTCCGTGTCGGCCATCGCCGCCGCAGCCCGCTCCTCGGCCGCGGCCCGCCGTGCACGACGGCGTCCGGTCGGCTCGGAGCCCCAACCGCCCTGCGCCTGCGCCGAATTCAGGGCACCGGCAGGCTGCCCCGGCATGGCCGCATCGCCCGACCCGCCCGCGACCGGACCTTCGGCCACGGCCCGGCGCGCCCGGCGCCGTCCCGTGCCCACGCCGTCGTCCTGCGGCCCGGCCGCCTGCGCGGGCAACTGGCCGGCCACGGTCGGCAGCGCCGCCGCCAGGGACTCCGGAGTCTGGTCCGCGGCGGCGGGCGGCAGCGCGAACGCCGTACGGCCACCGACGGACGGACCGGAAGAGGAGCCGGCGGACGAACCGGGGGACGAGCCGGTGGACGGATCGGAAGACGAGCCGGTGGGCGACGCACCCTTCGCCTGCCCCGCCTGCCACACCTGCTGAACAGGCACCTGAGAGGGCGTGTGCGGCTGCGCGGGGGAGGGCAGCGGCTGGTGCGCGGGCTGCCGGCTGCCGGGCACCGCTCGCTCGCTCGCGTCGGCGAGCGGACGGCGCGCCCGCCGGCCGGTGGGCTGCGCCGGTGCCCCGGGGTGGGCCACCGCGGACCCCTGGACGGATTCGCCACCCAGCCCGGCCGGGAGCGAGGACAGCGCGCTGTCCTCGGCCGCCTCCGGCTGTCCGCGCCGCCGCCCGCTCGGCGGTACGGTCCCGGCGCCGCCCGGCCCCGGTTCCGTACTCATGCCGGGCCGGCCGCCGCCACCGTGGCCCGCGCCGGTGCCGGTGCCGGTACCTGCGCCGGTGTCGTGCTCCTGGTCGTGGCGCGGGGCGACACCGCCGTACGAATCCGCCGCTGAACCGTGAACCCCCGGCGCCGTACGGGCGTTCGGCACCTGACCCAGAGGACGGCGGCCACCCCCCGTACCGCTTCCGGTTCCGGAGGGCCCGTCGGCCCCGGCCTGCCCCGTGGCGCCGGGCCGGGGGCCGGAAGAGGCCGTGCCGCCACTGTGCGGACCGGTGTTCTGCCCCGGGATACCGATACCGGGAATGCCGATGCCCGGAACGCCGATGCCTGGCACGTTGGTACCTGGCACACCGGTGCCCGGTACGCCCGCACGAGGCGTGTCCTCGTCCGGCCGCTGTTCGTCCGGCCGCTGTCCCGGCGTGCCGGAGTGCCGTGCGCGCCGACGCCCGGAGGGCATGTCCTCCGAGGCACCGGGGCCGGCGTTCCCCGCCGCGTTCGCCGGCTCCACCCCGCCCGCCGAGTCCCGGCCGACCGCGCCAGCCGCAGCCGAAGCCCCGTCAAACCCCGACGCCCCAGAAGCGTCAGAAGTACGCGAAGAGTTCGAAGCACCCGGAGCACCCGAAGAGCCCGGAACCCCCAAAGCCCCCGGCGCCGCACCTTCGACCCCACCGGCCGACTCGTCCGGCCCACCGTGACCACGACCACCCGCAGTCGGGCCCCGCCCCGTACCCGGCACAGGCACAGGCCGCCCGCCCCGCCCGGCCGCCCCCACGGCTCCGGCCGCGCCCGCGCCCGCGTCCTGGCCCCCGCCCCGGCCCTCGTCCGTGCCCCGAGCCCGCTCGGCGGGCACCGGCATCACGGTCGTCTCGTTCCCGGTCGCCTCGCGTGCCCGGTCCCCGGTCGCGGCCGAGCCGTCCGCCGTGACCGGCACCTCCAGTACGTACGAGCTGCCGCCCGCGCCCGGCACCTCGTGCGTCTGCAGCACGCCGCCGTGCTGCCGCACGATCCCGCGCACGATGGGGTGATGGACCGGGTCGCCGCCGCCGTACGGCCCGCGTACCTCGATCCGTACGACGTCACCGCGCTTGGCCGCCGCGACCACGATCGTGGAGTCCCCAGCACCGGCCCCGGCCCCGGCACCAGCACCGGTCCCGGCGCGCGCGCCCGCCCCCGAGCCGGTCCCACCAGCCCCACCCGCCGCAGACGCCGTGCCGCTCGCCCGGCCCGCATTGCGCGCGGCACCCGTACCGCCGCCGCCCGCATTGCCCGTGGCGTCCACACCCGCCACATCCGCGATCAGATGTGCCAGCGCCTGGGCGATCCGCTCCGCGTCCACCTCGGCCTCTATGGGAGGCGCGTGTACGGCGAACTGCGCGCGGCCCGGCCCGATCAGCTCGACCGCACCCTCCACGCCCGCCGCCACCACATCGTCCAGCGAGACCTTCGTACGCTTCAGCCGCTCGCGGCCCGCGTCCAGCCGCTGGAAGCTCAGTACGTTGTCCACCAGCGTCGTCATCCGGGTGTAGCCCGCGGCGAGGTGGTGCAGGATCTGGTTCGCCTCCGGCCACAACTGGCCTGCCGGATCGGCCGCCAGCGTGCTCAGCTCGGCCTTCAGCTCCTCCAGCGGACCGCGCAGCGACTGGTCCAGGACGGCCAGCAACTGCGCGTGGCGGGCCGCCAGCGCGTCATAGGGCCGCCGGTCGGTGAAGGTCATCACCGCGCCGACGAGCTGGTCCCCGTCCCGTACCGGCGCCGTCGTCAGGTCCACCGCGACCGAACGGCCGTCCTTGTGCCACAGCACCTGCCCCCGAACCCGGTGCTTGCGCCCGGACTTCAGGGTGTCCGCCAGCGGCGTCTCCTCCCACGGCAGCGGCGAGCCGTCCGGCCGCGAGTGGTGGATGAGCGGGTGCAGCTCCCGGCCGCCCAGCTCGCTCGCCCGGTAGCCCAGGATCTGGGCCGCGGAGGGGTTGACCAGGACGACCTTGCCCTCGTCGTCGACGCCGACCACGCCCTCGGCCGCCGCGCGCAGGATCATCTCCGTCTGCCGCTGCTGACGCGCCAGCTCGGTCTCGGTGTCCAGCGTCCCGGTCAGGTCCCGTACGACCAGCATCAGCAGCTCGTCGCCGGTGTACCCGTTGCGGTGATCGGCGTACGCGGCCTCGAAGGCGGACTCGTACGGGGTGCGCCCGTCCTCCAGGTTGGCGCTGGTGACCTCGACCAGCAGCTCGGTGCCGTCGGTGCGCCGCGCGACCATCCGCGTCGGCTTCGTCCGGGGGCCGTCCATCTCCTCGTCCCGGCGCCGCATGGAACCGGGGATGCGCTTGGAGTCGAAGGACGGCAGGAGGTCGAGCAGCCCACGGCCCACCAGGGCGGTTCCAGGAGCCTCGAACGTCTCCAGCGCGATGGTGTTGGCGTTGACGACCGTGCCGTTGCAGTTGACGAGCAACAGCGCGTCGGGCAGGGCGTCGAGTATGGCTGCGAGGCGAGCAGCGCCTCGGGATGGCCTGCTGCTCACGACGACGCTTCCTCCCTGTTACCGCACCTTGCAGATCTCACCGTCACGTCCGTGGCGGGTCACTGGAAAGGAGTCTACGGGCACTGTATGAGGGCGCGGAGACGGATGAGGGGGAGGTACCGGCACGGCTCCGCGCGACTCGCCGCACGCCCGACATGTGCCCCGCGTCCTGACCTGCCGCGCTACTCCCTCCCGAAGTTCCTCACCGAATCCCTCACCAAGTCCTCCCCAAAAATCCGCACCCAATCCCTCCGCGCGCCTCTCCGCACATCCCTCCCCACACCTCTCCGCACACCTCTCCGCACGTCTATCCCCACACCTCTCCCCACATCCCTCCCCGCCCTCATGAAGCGGTCGCCGGCAGCAGCGGCTCGAAACGGTCCCAGCGGCTGATCTCACATCCGTTGGACCGCTTGAAGTTCGCTTTCACGGGGCGGCCGGCCCAGACGCCTGTGACGCGGGCGGTGGCCGGGCCGCCGTACTGCATCGTGCACTGGGAGTCCGAGGCCACCGGCGCGAACGGATCGGAGCCCCAGGTCGTCAGCCGGTCCAGCAGCGCGCAGGCGGACCGGGCGGCCGGGTGGGTGCCGCCGGCGGGGTGACAGCGCAGCTCGTACGTGCCGTCGGTGGCCGGACCGCCGGAGTGGCTGACGGTGACGGTGAGGTGATCCCCGGCCGTGGGAGCCGTCCGCGACGGCAACAGCGGAATCGGAGCGGCGGCGGCCGGCGCGGTGGCGGCCGACGCGACGGCCGGCGACACCGCGGACGCGAGGGACGCCACGGAGGCGGCGGCGATGACCGCGGCGAACAGAGACGGTCGGCGGAGCGGCATCACGGACTCCAGGTGCGCGGGGAGGGGCGTCGTCTGAGGGACATACGAAGACCTGCAGAGGCACTACGGGGCTCTCTCGCCCGCAAGAGCTCCCGGCACGTTTAACGCGCCGCGGCCCATGACGTTGCGCGCCGCGCCGTACGGGACGCCATGTTCGAGACGTGTACGAACCGTGCGTGAGCCGCGTGCAAACCGTGTACGTGCGGTGTGCGAGATGTGTAAGCCCCCATGAGCGCCCCGCCGTCCCCGCCCGGGCGCCGCCGACTCCGCCCGGGGCCCCGCCGACCCAGCCCGGGGCGCGCGCTGTCCCGGCGCGGAAGACCTTTGCCCGGTGGCCCACCTGCCTAGTACCGTAGGGGGCGATTGGTCGCAGCACACTGAGCTGTGCCATCATTCTGGACACGCCACGAAGCGCTTACGCGCGGGTGGGGTGTGTGGAGGCGTCGCCTAGTCCGGTCTATGGCGCCGCACTGCTAATGCGGTTTGGGTTTTAAAGCCCATCGAGGGTTCAAATCCCTCCGCCTCCGCTTCACGGTTCAGGCCCTGGTCCCACAGACCAGGGCCTGAACCTTTTTCCATCCGTACGCCCCACCGACGGTGCCCCCACTCGCCCGCCCGTTCCCGTACGCCTTCTCTCGTACGCCCTCACCCGTACGCGCCGTGACGCACCCGCCGACACACCTGCCGACAAACCCGGCGCACACCAAGGACCGGCCTCACAGCACCAACAGGACCAGGCAGGCAGCATCAGCACCCGGCTGCCCGTCTACTTCCCCGCCGCTTCCCCCGCCAAGGGCCACACCTGCCCGATTCCCGCCCGGATCATCGAAGGCTCCCCCACCCGGACCACCCGCCCCGCCCCCGCCCCCAACCGCGTTTCCGCAGGTCAGAGGCGGTCAGGGAATCGGATTTCGCCTCACGGCGCAGGTCATGTAATGTTGTTCCCGCAACGCCGACCGGCAAGAAAAACCGCCGGAAAGCCAAGCGCTCGTAGCTTAACGGATAGAGCATCTGACTACGGATCAGAAGGTTGCAGGTTCGAATCCTGCCGAGCGCACAGCAGGTCAAAGCCCCCGCCGGGTCACCCGGACGGGGGCTTTGTCGTGCCGTACAGCAGCGAAAACAGCAACCGGGCCAGCCGGTGCCGCTCACAGCTCCCGAAAGACTGTCGAGCGCCGCTCGCATGTGTTCCGCGTCTTCTGGAGCGGGATCAGCCGCAGCCCGCCCCGACGAGCCCGCGGAGCGAACATGCGGGTCACAGGTTGCCAGGCTCAATCGGGGTGCCTCGCGCACCGCCGGTCAGGTGGCCGGGAGCTGGTAGGAGAGGACGTAGGCGTCCGCCGCCATCACCGTGTCGCAGACCTCCACGGCCCGCTTCTCTGTGTCGTACGCCGTGCGGATCAGGCGGATCACCGGGACGCCGGAGGCCAGTTGCAGTGTCTTGACCTCGGCGGGTGAGGGCATCCGGGCGCGGATCTCCTCCTCGAAGTGGTCGAGGTGGTGGCCCAGCTCTTCAAGCCGGGCGTAGATGCCGCCGGGGCCGGGGTTGGGCTCGGCGATCTGCGTGCCGCGGGCGATGTCGAGCGGCAGGTAGGAGGTGGCGAACTCGACCGGCCGGCCATCGAGCAGGTAGCGGCGGCGCCGGGCGAGCACCCGCCGTACGGAGCCGAGCCGGGCGGAGATGTCCTGGCTGGCCTTCTCCTCCTTGACCTCCAGGCCGTCCACCGTGGGATGGCTGCCGGCGGCATCGGCCTCCACGGTGAACGCGGACTTGCCCTGCTCGCGGTGGCGCCGGGCGAAGCGGTCGGAGGCGAGGCGGTGGACGGGCGGGCGCGGCCGGACGAAGACACCCTTGCCGTGCTCGGCATGGACCAGGCCCTCGCCCTGGAGGACCGAGAAGGAGTTCCGCACCGTCATACGGGAAACCCCGTAGTGCTCCACCAGCTCGGCTTCCGAGGGCAGCTTTTCCCCTTCCCTGAACCGGCCACGGTCGATGGCCTCGCGAAGCTGATCGGCGATCTGCCGGAAAACCGCACGATCACTCATGGGGTCGAGAGCGCCAAGAACGCTCGGAAGAGACGTCACGTGGACTACTCCTTTAGATATCTAGACGAGTGGGCGAGTGCTGTTGCTACGGTGGAGAGCCTAGCCATCCGAAAGGGCCGAGGAACGTGAGCACCGACCGTCCGCACTCCGTGAGCGTCGCCGGAGTCATCGTCGACGACCAGGGCCGGGCTCTCCTGATCAAGCGCCGCGACAACGGCCACTGGGAACCGCCGGGCGGAGTCCTCGAACGCGAGGAAACCATCCCGGAAGCCCTTCAGCGCGAAGTCCTCGAAGAGACCGGCATCAAGATCGATCTTCCAGCGACCTTGACCGGTGTCTACAAGAACATGACGGGCCTGATCGTGTCTCTGGTCTTCCGCTGCCGGGCCGCCGACGGCACCCCCGCCACCGGGGACGAGACCCGCGCGCTGCGGTGGGCCACCCGCGAGGAAGTCACCGAACTCGCCGACGAGGCGTACGCGATCCGCGTCCTGGACGCGCTCGACGCGACTGCCCCGCCGGCCGTCCGCGCCCACGACGGCGTGAAACTCGTCTAGCCCGAACCCGCTGTACATGGCGGCCTACCAGCGCGAAGGAGCTTGTATGCACGAGTATATGAGTAGGGTTCGGGTCTGGGGGCTCAGTTGCCCAGGTTCCCCGGAAGAGGTGAGCCGGGCCCGCCGATGGACCCGCGACGTACTGCGCGATTCCCCGCTGGCCGAGGACGCCGAACTGCTCGTGAGCGAGCTGAGCTCGAACGCGATCCTGCACACCGCCAGCGGGCGGGACTCCGGCAGCTTCCACCTGTCCCTTGCGGTCACTCCACAGGTCATCGCCCTGTCGGTCACCGACGACGGCGGCGCAGGCACGTACCCCAAGGTCGAGGACCAAAACGAGGAGGCCGAGCACGGCCGCGGGCTCGGCATGGTCAACGCGATCGCTCACCGCGTGGTGGTCCACAGCAGCCAGGGCGCCCACACCGTCACCGCAGAACTCTTCACGAGCAACCGGCCAGGAGCCCACCCATGCTGAAGACCGACAAGCCCCGCCGCGGCTACTGGTGCGAGTGCTGGACGCAGGACCTCGCGAACCCGACCGAGAAGCCGGCCCTGCACGCATCCTTCGACGCCTACTCGGCCCACCAGGCCGACAGGTGGGTAGCCGTCGCCCTCCGCACCATCACACCGGCCCTCGACCCCGACGCCTCCCGCGAAGCCTGGACCTGGCTCTGCGAAGGACGCATGAAGGCCAGGGCAGCCCTGCTCCACCGACAGCCTTACACGGTGACCGTCACCCAGGCCACCACCCGCATCACCTGGACCATCCGCCCCGTACTCTTCCTCCCCCTAGCCCACCGGCACGGCACCGCACTCCCCGCCTGCACAGAAGACTTCAAGCCCCTCCCGCCAGCCTGAGTTACAACTTTCTCTACTGGTTCAAGCCCGCCCTGCGGGCGGGGTGGCCGTGGGATCGCTCCCGGACCGCCACGGAGGGGAGCGGACCACGCCGGAGGGGCCGGCGTGAGCGCGAACATGCGACCCACATGCTTCAAGTCAATCTGGTTGAGCCTGGTCAGGGCTTCACACGCTTGGGGGAATCGTCCTGACACCAGCCGCCGGGTGGATGGCCCATCTCGTAATAGCCCTGGACGAGACCTGCGATCACGGCGAGCGAGCACACAAGACAGGCGAGCATGCCGACCCAGAAGGCTATTTTCTTGACCTTGCGGCGGTTGATGGCGGCGAGACGCCTTTCCGCGGCCGAGGTGCGGACTCTTTCGAGCGGTTCGGATCCCGTGGCTTCTGGGGGGCGCCGTTCCAGCAACGCAGGTTCTGATAACCCGCAGGGCTGTCCCGCTGCGAGTCAACACGACTGTCACGTCGGCGGGTTCGCATACGGGGCGACCGTACGTATCAGCAGGGGTGTCAGCAAGGGGTGGCCTGGGCCGTGAACTCGCCTCTGCTCGGCGTGCCGGCCGCGTGCGCCGCATGCTTCGCCGCCAGGCCCAGTAGCGCATCCTGCGGTTCTTCGCTCCCGTAACGGTGATCGGCGAACGCCCTGCCGGCGCCGACGGCCGGGCGCCATGACATTTGTCCTGGCGAGGTAGGGACGCTTGATGCTGCCGGGAAGACCGGGGTTTTACCAGGATGGAGACATCACAGGGCAGCAGTACTTCACCACTTCACCAGGGGACGGACATGAAGATCTTCACGAAGGCCGAGAAGAAGTCGACGCAGGTTTCCGCGGAGGAGCTCGCGAACGTCAAGCCGCTGCCGGTGTGGTTCTTTGCCTTCGAGGGGGTCATGGGGGCCGCCTACGACCTGTGCCACGCGTGGTCCGGTGCCTGGATGGTGATCCTGGGCTTCGCGGCGGTGAACATCACCGTCGGCCTGACCGTGCTGCGCCGCCGGATCAAGCTGGTGAAGGCGCTGCTGAAGAACTCCCGTACCCGTTTCATCGCCATCGGTCTGATCGCCTTCCGGATGGGCGCACACGCGCTGCTGGGCGCTCTGGGCACCCAGGTCACCTCCACGGTCGGGCATGTCCTCTTCGCGGTCGTCATGGCGGGTACGACGATGGCGCTGCTGTGGTTCGACCAGCGCGTCACCTTCCGCGCCCTGGGCCTGACCCCCGGCGCCGCCCGGGACGCCCGGACCGGCGAGACGGTCCAGGCCGCCGGTACCGTCCAGACCGCCGGTACCGTCCAGGCCGGTCAGACTGTCCAGGCCGCCTGAGGGACCTGTGGCCGCCGCACACCGGCCCC
This sequence comes from Streptomyces sp. MST-110588, assembly GCF_022695595.1. Lineage (NCBI taxonomy): Bacteria > Bacillati > Actinomycetota > Actinomycetes > Kitasatosporales > Streptomycetaceae > Streptomyces > Streptomyces sp. MST-110588. The sequence goes on along the minus strand of NZ_CP074380.1, from coordinate 3,724,718 downwards.
GGATCGCCTGTCGGTTCCGTAAAGGATTTCCCAGGTGGTGGGGTGGTGGCGTAAGGTCGGGTTCACCGACGCGGGGTGGAGCAGCTCGGTAGCTCGCTGGGCTCATAACCCAGAGGTCGCAGGTTCAAATCCTGTCCCCGCTACTGCTGAATGACAGGCCCGGTATACGTACTCGCTGTACGTATACCGGGCCTGTTGTCGTTGCGTGAGCGCTGGGGACGTTGGCCCAATGATCGCGCTGTGCAACGATCGGGCCATGAGGGACGGGTGGGGACGGGTGATGAGGGCCCGGCCGTGAGGATCGGGGGATGGGGGCGGGGGTATGAGCGCTTTCGCGGATGACGGTCGTCATCGGGTCGCCGTACTGGTACGGCACGGTCTGCTGCCGATCGAGGTCGGGATCGTGCACCGGGTGTTCGGGCACGCCCAGGGGGCGGGGGGCGAACCCCTGTACGAGGTGCTGACGTGTGCGCCGGAGCCGGGTGAGACACGTACGGACGCCGACTTCACGATCTACGTGGCGCACGGGCCCGAGGCGCTGGAAGAGGCCGACACCGTGGTCGTACCGGCCTCCCAGGAGAGCTACGGCATGGACGACGAGGGGCGGCTGCTCCCGTCGGTGGCCGAGGCGATGGCCCGCATCCGGCCTGGTGCGCGTGTCGCCTCGATCTGTACGGGTTCCTTCGTCCTGGCCGCGGCCGGGCTGCTGGACGGGCGGCGGGCGACCACGCACTGGAAGTCGGCCCAGGAGTTCCGGCGGCGGTTCCCTGCGGTGGCGCTGGACGCGGATGTGCTCTACGCGGACGAGGGGAACGTCCTGACGGCGGCGGGCGTCGCCTCCGGCATCGACCTGTGCCTGTACATGGTCCGGTGCGACCACGGGGCGGCGGTCGCCAACGACGTGGCCCGGCGCACGGTCGTACCGCCGCACCGTGACGGCGGACAGGCTCAGTACATCCGGCGGCCGGTTCCCGAGCCGCAGCTCTCCTCCACGGGCGCGGCACGGGCCTGGGCGCTGGAGCACCTGGACCGGCCGGTCAGCCTGCGAGAGCTGGCGGCGCGCGAATCGATGAGCGTACGGACCTTTACGCGCAGGTTCCGGGAGGAGGCCGGCATCTCGCCGTTGCAGTGGCTGACCCAGCAACGGGTGGAGCGGGCCCGCCAGTTGCTGGAGGAGACGGACCTGACGATCGACCGAATCGCCGCCGAGGCCGGCTTCGGTACGGCGGCTTCCCTGAGACAGCACCTCCAGGCTGCTTTGGGGGTCTCACCCAGCGCATACAGAGCGACGTTCCGGGGCCCGGGGCCGGGGCCGGGGGTGGGCGCTGCGGGAGCGGGGGCGCCCCCGGACGGCGGGGCACGGGTGGGTCCCGCAGGCGCCGGGGGCCGACGGCTCTTGGCCAAGTCGGGCAGCGGACTGGCCTGTTGACTGTCGACCGTGGCGATTACCTTGATGCGATGAGTAGGCCATGCCCGGAGTAGGTGTTATGTCGAGTTCTCGGAAAGTAAGCAAAAACGGCCCTCTCGCCGACTGAAAGCCCAGGTCAGCTCCTGTGGTCCCCGCGTGTGCGGGGGTGGTCCCGTCGTGGTGAACGCGCCGGTGCCGCCAGGGTCGTGGTCCCCGCGTGTGCGGGGGTGGTCCCGGTGGGGGAAAAACTCAACACCGTACCCACCGGTGGTCCCCGCGTGTGCGGGGGTGGTCCCTTCAGCCGGGCCGCGCTGATCGCCGTCGACCGGTGGTCCCCGCGTGTGCGGGGGTGGTCCCCGGCCGCCGCACATTCTGATTGGAGACCTGGAGTGGTCCCCGCGTGTTGCGGGGGTGGTCCCGAGCCCTGGTGGATACCCGGCTGGACGGCGCAGTGGTCCCCGCGTGTGCGGGGGTGGTCCCCGGGCCGTTCCGTCCATGTCGACCAGGAGAGTGTGGTCTCCGCGTGTGCGGGGGTGGTCCCCAGTCCTCGGTGACATGGTCGAGGACGTGGATGTGGTTCCCGCGTGTGCGGGGGTGGTCTGGGCGGTTACGTGAACGCCGTCGAATGGTCGGTCGCGTCCGCGGCGGGGCCGGTGGGGCGGCCGTAGGGTGGGTGGGTGTGGTGGTGTACGGGGGTGTGGTGGCGGGGGGTGCGGCAGGGGCTGGGGTGGTATTCGCCTGAGCGGGGCGAGGAGCGGTTCAGTGCGTTGGCGGCGGGGCGGGGGCTGGCGTTTGCGGTGGTGGGGGAGCGGCGCTGTGTGGGGGTGCGGCGCGGGGGGCGGTGGATTTTGTGTCCGTACGGGGCGGTGCTCGACGGGGGGAGTGCGAGCGGTCGGTGTGCGGATTGTGCGCGGTTGGACCGGTCCCGGTCGGTGGCTGCGGACACGATGGGTGATGATCCGCGGCCCTATGGGGTGTATTTGGCGTATTTCGGGGCCGGGTTGGTGAAGGTGGGGATCACGGGCGTGGCGCGGGGGGCGGCGCGGCTGGTGGAGCAGGGGGCCGTCGGGTACGCGTGGCTGGGGCGGGGGCCGTTGATGGCGGCGCGGCGGGCGGAGGCGTTGCTGGGGAGCGCGCTGGAGGTGCGGGACCGGTTCGGGAAGGCGGAGAAGCGGGCGGGGCGTGCGGCGTTGCCGCCGGTGCCGGAGCGGGCTGCCGCGCTGGCCGCACTGCATGCGGCGGCGCAGGGGCTGGCGGGATGGCCGGAGGCGTTGGAGCCGGTGCCTTTCGCGTACGAGGACCAGGGGGAGCTTTTCGGGCTGGCGCGGGTGCCCGTGGGGGCCGGGGAGGTCGTGGCGTTGGCGGCGGGGGAGGAGATTGTGGGGGAGGTGGTGGCTGGGGTGGGAGGTGATGTGTATGTGAGTGATGTTGGGGGTGGGGTGTTTGTGGTGGATGGGCGGTTGTTGGCGGGATGGGTGTTGAGGGGCGCGGCGGGTGGGGTGACGACTGTTTCCGTGCGGCCGGGAGGTGCGGGCGCGGGCTGTCAGGAGGGGTTGTTTTAAGGGCTGGTGGGCCGCGGGTTCGGTGAACGAGCTGGTCAGGGCGATTGTCAGTGGTGGGTGCCATGCTGATGGGGTGTTGGCCGGCTGGACCGCGCGGGGGCGGCCCAGCCGGCCGGCGGGGGGAGGGATTGTGGGATTGAGGGGTTGAGGGGTTGAGGGGGCGGTTGCGGGGGGTGGGCTGGTTTCTCGGGGGATCTGTGAGGGGTGGTTTCTTAGGGGATTTATAGGGAGGGGAAAGGGGGTTTTCAGGGCGGGCGGGCATGGTGGGGGCATGTCCATGACCTCGGCGCCGCGGCGCCACTTCTCTCCGTATGCGTCCAGCGGGCCCCGGTTGAGTGTTGGGGATCTGTTGATGGATGAGGACAGTCGTGCGGTGTGGCGCGGCGGGGAGGAGATCGGTCTGTCGCCGACCGAGTTCGAGCTGCTGCGGTTCCTGATGCGCAATCCGTGCCGGGTGCTGAGCAAGTCGCAGATCCTGGACCGGGTCTGGAGCTACGACTTCGGCGGCCGGGCCAATGTGGTCGAGCTGTACATCTCCTATCTACGTCGGAAGATCGATGCGGGGCGGGATCCGATGATTCACACGCGGAGGGGGCTGGGGTATCTGATCAAGCCGGGTTCGGCGTCCGTGCGCTGAGAAAAAGTCGCTGTACGGCGTATAGCGATCCCTGTACGGTGTATGTGGGCCGTCGCGCCCGCACTTGCACCCCTGCACGTCCGCACGTCTGCAACGTCCGCGCGTCTGCAGCGTGCGCATGCCCGTACGCACGCACCGCACAGGGAGCCCCTTATGTCCACCGTGGCCGAGACAGCCACCCCATCAGGCACCCCGCCCGGGAGCCCGCCCCGCAGTTCGACGCGCTGGCTGATCCTGGGTGTCATCTGCCTGGCGGAATTAACCGTCCTGCTCGACAACACCGTTCTGACCGTCGCCGTGCCTTCCCTCACCGGGGAGCTGGGCGCGAGCACCGCCGACGTCCAGTGGATGATCAGCGCGTACTCGCTGGTCCAGTCCGGACTGCTGCTGACCGCCGGAAACGCCGCCGACCGCTACGGGCGCAAGAAGATGCTCGCCACCGGCCTGCTCCTCTTCGGCGCCGCGTCGCTGGGGGCGGCCCTCGCCCAGTCGCCGGGGCAGTTGATAGCCGCCCGGGCGGCCATGGGTGTCGGCGGCGCACTGCTGGTGACCACCACGCTCGCCGTCGTCATGCAGACCTTCGACGACAAGGACCGCCCCAAGGCCATCGGCATCTGGAGCTCGGTCAGCTCGCTCGGCTTCGCCACCGGGCCGCTGATCGGCGGTGCGCTGCTGGACCACTTCTGGTGGGGTGCGCTCTTCCTGATCAACATTCCGGTCGCGCTCCTCGGTTTCGTCGCCGTCCTGAAACTGGTGCCGGAGTCCAAGAGCGGCAGCGAACACCGTCCCGATCTGCTGGGCGCGCTGCTGTCCACGATCGGCATGGTCGGTGTGGTCTACGCGATCATCACCGGACCCGAGCATGGCTGGCTGTCGGGCCAGGTCCTCGTCTCCGCCGCGGTCGGCCTGGTCGCCCTGACGGCGTTCACCCTGTGGGAGCTGCACGTCCCGCACCCGATGCTGGACATGCACTTCTTCCGTGACGCCCGGTTCATCGGCGCGGTCTCCGGCGGCATCCTCGTGGCGTTCGGCATGGGCGGCTCGCTGTTCCTGCTCAGCCAGCACCTCCAACTGGTCCTCGGGTACGGGGCCCTGGACGCGGGGCTGCGGATGGCGCCGCTCGCCCTGACCGTCGTCCTGCTGAACTTCACCGGCCTGAGCGCCAAACTGCTGCCCAAGCTCGGCACCCCGGGCATGATCGTCACGGGGATGACGCTGCTCGCGGGCGGGCTCGCCGCCATCGCCACCCTCGGCGGCCACAGCTACGGAGGCATGCTGTTCGGCCTGGTGGTGATGGGTGCCGGCATCGCGGTGGCGATGCCCACCATGGCCAACGCCATCATGTCCGCGATCCCGCCGGAGAAGGCGGGCGTGGGCGCGGGCGTCAACGGCACGCTGATGGAGTTCGGCCAGAGCCTGGGCGTCGCCGTCCTGGGCGCGGTCCTCAACTCCCGCTTCGCGGCGCTGCTGCCGGCCGTCGCGGCCGGTGCCGGCTCGCTGCCCGCGGCCCTCGCCCTGGCGCGTACGGACGCGGAGCGGGTGAGTGTGCAGGACGCCTTCGCGGCGGGCATCGAGGTGAGCCAACTGGTCGGCGCCGGGGCCGTCTTCCTGGGCGGAATGCTCGCTGCCGTACTGCTGCGTCGTACGGAGCGTACGCCTTCGTCGGCACCGGAACCGGAGCAGAACCCGTCCGCGGCTGCGTCCGGCGCCCGGTCCGGCGCACCGGCCGGCGATCCGTCCGATGAGGCGTCAACTGTGCGGTCCGCGGCGTCCGGGCCCGAGAAGGGCGGGGCCGCCGAAGAGGCCGTCCGGCCGGGGCCCGCGGGCGGCCGGCCGGAATAGCATCGAGTGCGCACCACTGCGAACGGAACGAAGGAGGGCGCGCCATGGCAGCGACGGACAGCCGCGCCGGCAAGCAGCTCAAGAGTGTCTGGCTGGCCGAGCGCCCTCCCCTCAAACGGAAGGCGGACCAGCCGGCCGGGCTGGACCTGGACAAGGTGGTGGCGGCCACCGTCCGGCTGCTGGACGCCGAGGGGCTCGCGAAGTTCTCGATGCGCCGGCTCGCCGCCGAGCTGGGTGTCACCGCCATGTCGGTCTATTGGTACGTCGACACCAAGGACGCCCTGCTGGAGCTGGCCATCGACGCGGTGACCGGCGAGATGACCCTGCCCGACGAGGCGGACGAGGGCGCGGACTGGCGCGATCACCTGCGGCAACTCGCGGGGGAGTACCGCAGGATGCTGCTGGCCCACCCCTGGGTGGCCCGCCTGCTGGGCGAGTACCTCAACATCGGACCGCGTTCGATCGCCTTCAACAACGTCACGCTGCGCGCCATGCAGCGCAGCGGTCTGCCGCAGGAGAAGATCTCCGGCGCGCTGGCCGCCGTCTTCCAGTTCGTGTACGGGTTCAGCGCCGTCGAGGCCCTGCACGAGGCGCGCTGCCGCGAGGTGGGCATCTCCCTGGACGACTACTTGGAACAGGTCATGGGGACGATCCGGAGCCTGCCGGAATTCGCCGAGACCTGGCAGATGTCCTCCAAGGCCCTGGACGCCGACCGCGGGCTGAGCGCGAAGGAGCTGAGCGAGCGCGACTTCGCGTTCGCACTCGACTTGCAGATCGCGGGGATCGAAGCACTGCGTGACGCGGGGCGCACGGTGGCGTGAGTGCGCCGGTGAATCCGGGCGCGCGCCGATGACGGCGGGTGCGCGCCGGTGATTCCGAGTACGCGCCGGTGACCGCGGGTGCGCGCCGGTGCTCCCGTACGTGCCTCGGCGGTTCAGGGCGCACGCGCCGGTGCGGAGTCGGCACCGGCGCGTGCCGTCAGCGGGGAAAGCTCGCCGGGCCGCCCAGCAGCGCCTCGGCCAGGTCATCGTAAACAGGGACGTCCCTGCGGATATGGACCATGTCCAGCAACCGGCACACTTGGGGCGTACGGGCCGCCACCCGCAGCGGGGCGCGGCTGCGTTCCCAGGCGTGCTCCTTCACGGAAGCGATCAGTTCCAGCGCGCTGGTGTCGATGAAGGACGTGGCCGTCAGGTCCAGGATGAGCGCGTCCAACGTTTCGGACCGTGCGTCGACGATGCCGCTGGCGTCCTCGTACAGCGCGCCGGCGTTGGCGAAGTCGACTTCCTCGGGCAGGGAGAGAAGGGTGCAGCGCGCGAGGTCGTGCGCCACCAAGTGATGTGTCATCGGTTTCACACCTGTCCAACCAGTGACCGTGGGGTCCGGCAGGGCGGGCACGCCGGACGGGCAGACCTGCGCCGGGGGCGGACCCCCTCAACAGGGCCGCTTCCTGACCCGGGCACTCCATTGCACCACGTGCGGGCGCGCCACGGAGCATTCCGACCGAGATCGACCCCAAGAGTCCGTGGACGGTAGAGTGTTGCCCATTCGTGTGCTCGCAGTCGGGAATGTGCTGCGGAGCTCTCCTGCGTATGGCCTTACGGCCATGCATGCCGAAGAGGTTCGTGGTGGATTCCCTACATACTTCCGAAGTGTCGTTTTCCGGCGACGCCTTTGGGCTGGCCGAGTCGCTGACGGCGGCTGCGGTCGAGCTGCACGTCGCGGACGGCCCCCGCGCGACCATGCGTACCGCCGTCAACCTCGCCGTACGGACCGTGCCCGCCGCCGAGTACGCCGGCATCTCCGCGGCCGACCGCAACGACCAGATCCGCACCCTGGCATGGACGGACGAGATCGTACGGACGGTCGACCAGTCCCACGACCGCTTCCCCGACCACCTGCTCGACCGCTTCCACGAGAGCGGCAGCACCGTCATCGAGCGCGGCGAGAGCGACCCGCAACTCAGCCTCGTGGGGCTGCGCTCCGCGCTGTCCTTCCGGCTGCGCGGCACCGCGCGCCGCACCAGCGTGCTGACCGTCTACGCCCGCGCACCGCGCGCCTTCGACCGGCATTCCGTACGCATCGGGCGGCTGCTGAGCGCATACGTCGGCATCGCCCTGGAGTCGGCCATGGTGCAGGAGCAGCTCACCGAGGCCATGCAGACCCGCGATGTGATCGGGCAGGCGACCGGGGTGCTGATGGGCAAGCTCGACATCAACGGCACCGAGGCGTTCGGGCGGCTGGTGCGCGCCTCGCAGAAGGAGAACGTGAAGGTGCGCGACATCGCGCTGCGGATCGTGGAGACGGCCAACGGGACGCAGGGTCCGCAGCCGGCCAACGGGTAGGAGGCGGGGCCGCCGCCGGGCAGGCAGCCGCGCCCGGCGGAGCCATGGTGGAGGTGCGCGCCCGGCGGCCACGGTAGGTGATCGCGCCCGTACACACCGGCGCCGAGGGGGTGTCGGAGAACCGTACAGGGGTACTCGCGGCGGCACGATGACTCAAGGCAACGGATTGGATCTGCTCGCGCTGCACCGGTCACTGGCCGACAGCGAAGACCTCGACGCCTTCCTCAAGGACCTGACCGACCGGGCCGTGGAAAGTCTCGAACACGTGCACTCCAGCAGCGTCACACTGTGCCGCCACGGCCAGGTGACCACCGCAGCCAGCAGCGACGGTGACGCCCGGCGGCTGGACGAGATCCAGTACGGGGAGAACGGCGGCCCCTGCCTGACCAGCATAAGCGAGGGCTGCGAGCAGCACGTGGCGGACGTCCACGACGAGAGCCGCTGGCCGGAGTACATACGGGACGCGCGGGCGTACGGCGTGCGGTCCGTCCTCGCGCTGCCCTTGAAGGACGGCCGCGCCTGTCTGGGCGCGCTCAATCTCTACGCCAGGGTCCCCAAGGCGTTCGAGGACGAGATGGACACCGCACGGCTGCTGTCCGCGCAGGCCGCCGGTGCCGTGGGCGTCGCCCTGCGCATCCAGCGGCACATGGAGCTGACCGAGGACCTGCGGCGGGCGATGCTCTCGCGCAGCGTCATCGACCAGGCGATCGGGATCGTGATGGCGCGTGGCCGGGTCGACGCGGACACCGCGCTGGAGATCCTGCGCCGCGCCTCCCAGGGGCGCAACGTCAAACTGCGCGACATCAGCGTGGAGTTGGTGACGCAGACGGGCCGCAGGCCGCCCACCCCGAAGGATTTCGGCCCACGGCCCGACCGCCGCTGAGCGTGCCGTAACGCCCGTAACGCCGTTACATGCTCCGCTCCCGCCGTTGTACGCCCCGCGTCACGCCGTCGGCAGGCTCTCGCCCTGTACGGCCTGGATGTCCAGCTCCACCCGCAGCGTCGTGCCGATCGCCGCGATCCCGGCCGCCACGACCTGGTTGTAGTTCATCTTGAAGTCCTCGCGGCTCAGTTCCGCGGTGGCGTGGAAGGCCGCGCGCACCCCGCCCCACGGGTCGGGACCCGTACCGAGGTAGCTCAGGTTCAGGTCCACCGGCCGTACGACACCGTGCAGCGACAGCTCGCCGTGCACGGTCCAGCGGTCCGGCCCGGCCGGCTCCAGCCCGGAGCTGCGGTAGGTGATCTCCGGGAACTCCGCGACGTTCAGGAAGTCCGCCGACCGCAGATGGCCGTCGCGCATCTCGTTGCCCGTGTCGATGGTCGCGGCCTTGATGACCGCCTCGACCGTGGACTTCTCCAGGTCCTCGGCGATCTCGATCCGGCCGCCGAACTCGGTGAAACGGCCGTGCACGCTGGAGATGCCCAGGTGCTGGGCGACCGCCGCGACCGTGGAGTGCATCGGGTCGACGGTCCAGGCCCCCGGCGGCGGCAGCTCCGCGCCACCCTGGCGGGCCAGCACCACCGTGCCCGCGTCCAGCCGGCCGCTCGCCGTGACGATCGCGCTGGAGGCCACCGGCGCGTACCCGACGGCCGTCACGATCACCGTGTACGGGCCGGGGGCCAGCGGCTGCGCCTCCCGTACGACACCGTCCTGGTCGGCCGAGGCGCGCACCATCTGCGCGCCCGTCATGTCGGTGACGGTCAGCACCGCGTGCTGCACCGCCCACCCGTCCCGCGTGCGGATCCGCGCCCGTACGCCTGCCGCTCCCGCGCCCGTCGAAGTCATTCCCGCTCCCGTTTCTCGCCTCGTACATGTCGGGCCCCGGGCAGCAGCTCGCAGGCCGTCCCCTGCCTGTGCGCCGAGCCGCCGCCCGGGGTCCTGGGTCCCGGCCCGGGGCGCGCCTCCGCTCGAACGATGCGCCGCGGGCCGGGGATCGGTTGCCCGGAGCCGCGCTCCGGGGCCCGGAGCCGACCGTCGGTCAGCTCCGGGGGCCGGGGTCAGTCCCCGGGGTGGGCGAGTTCGACGTCGAAGCCGTCGACCCCGCGTGCGTCGACCGTCAGGCCGCCCGCGACCGGCGGGTAGCCGCTCGCGATGACCGTGTAGTCGCCCGCGTCCAGGTCGGTGAAGGCGTACGCGCCGTCCTCACCGGTCGTCGAGGTGGCCACGACGTTGCCCGCCGCGTCCACCAGCGTGACCCGCGCGTCCGGCAGCGGACGGCGCTGCGCGCCCGCCCGTACGACGCCCTGCACCCGCGCGCCGGACAGCAGCTCGACCTCGATACGGGTCGTGCCCTGCCCGCCGACCTCGACCGGCAGTGCGGTCGGCCGGAAGCTCGCGGCGTTCACCGCGACGGTGAAGGAGCCGCTCGCCAGCTCCTCGAAGGCGAAGTGGCCCTCGGGGCCGGTCGTGCCGGTGGCCAGCACCTCACCGCGTACGTCGGTGACCACGACCATCGCACCCTCCACCGGCTCGCCGGTCACCGCGCCGCGCACCTGGCCGGTCAGGCCGCTGGTGCCGCTGAGCAGCACGTCGTAGCTCAGGGGCTGGTCACCGATGACGATGGTGGACGCCTGCGGCTGGTGGCCGTCGGCCGCCGCGATGAAGACGTACGAGCCGGCGCCGGGGGCGCTGAGCACGTACGAGCCGTTGGCCTGGACCGCCGAGCGGCCGAGCTGCTGACCGCTGAGCGAGATCAGCGTCACCGCGGAGCGCGGCACGGGGTTGCCCTCGGCGTTGCGTACAAAACCGTGCACGGAGGGACCGGACGGGGTGCCGGGAGCCTCCGGGGCACCGGCGGACGCGTACGCCGCCAGCGGCTGGGTGTCGGTGGCCTGGGCCTGCCGCGCCCAGGAGGGCGCCCGGCCGTCCCCGTCGTCCGCGACGGACGGCGCGCCGGCCATGGCGGGCACCGGCTCCTCGGCCCGCGCCGCGGCGGGAGCCGTGGCACCGGCCGCGGGGACGGCGGTGTCCGCGCCCTGCGGCTCGGCGGACTGCGCCAGGCCGCCGCGGGTCTTCAGCGCGACCTCCTTGATGAAAAGCGTGAGGAGGAAGGCCAGCAGCGCGCAGGGCGCCGCGTAGAGGAAGACGTCGCCGACACCGTGGCCGTACGCGCTCTGCATGACCGTACGCAGCGGGGCGGGCAGCGCGGCCAGGTCGGGGATGCCGCCGCCACCGCCGGAGCCCTTGGCCAGGTGTGCGGCCTTGGGACCCAGCTCGGTCAGGCCCTCCTTGACGTAGTGGGTGACGCGGTTGGCGAGCACCGCACCGAGCGCCGAGACGCCCACCGCACCACCGAGGGAGCGGAAGAAGGTGACGACGGAGGACGCGGAGCCCAGGTCCTGCGGGGCGACCTGGTTCTGGGTGCACAGCACCAGGTTCTGCATCATCATGCCGATGCCCAGGCCCATCAGGGCCATGAAGATCGCGATGTGCCAGTACTCGGTGTCGTAGCGGATGGTGCCCAGCAGGCCCAGGCCGGCGGTGACCAGGACGCCGCCGGAGACCAGCCACGCCTTCCACTTGCCGGTCTTGGTGATGACCTGGCCGGAAACCGTCGAGGAGACGAACAGGCCGCCGATCATCGGGATGGTCATGATGCCGGACATCGTCGGCGACTTGTCGCGGGCGAGCTGGAAGTACTGGCTGAAGAAGACGGTGCCGGTGAACATCGCGATACCGACGAACAGCGAGGCCAGCGAGGCGAGGGTGATCGTCTTGTTGCGGAACAGCCGCAGCGGGATGATCGGCTCGCTCGCCTTGGACTCCACGAACACGAAGACCGCGCCGAGCACGATCGCGCCGCCGACCATCACGAAGGTCTGCCAGGAGATCCAGTCGTACTTGTCACCGGCCAGCGTCACCCACACCAGCAGCAGCGAGACCGCCGCGCTGATGAAGAAGGCGCCCGCCCAGTCGACCTTGACCTGCCGCTTGACGACCGGGAGCTTGAGGGTCTTCTGGAGCACGATCAGCGCGATCACCGCGAAGGGCACGCCGACGTAGAAGCACCAGCGCCAGCCGAGCCAACTGGTGTCGGTGATGACGCCGCCCAGCAGCGGGCCGCCGACGGTGGCGACGGCGAAGGTGGCGCCGAGGTAGCCGCTGTACCGCCCACGCTCACGCGGGGAGATCATGGCGGCCATGACGATCTGGGCCAGGGCGGACAGACCGCCCACGCCTATGCCCTGGATGACACGGCAGGCGATGAGCATGCCGGCGTTCTGCGAGAGTCCGGCCGCGGCCGAGCCCAGTACGTAGATGATCAGGGCGACCTGCACCAGCAGCTTCTTGCTGAACAGGTCGGAGAGCTTGCCCCACAGCGGGGTGGCGGCGGTCATCGCCAGCAGCGATGCCGTCACGACCCAGGTGTAGGCGCTCTGGCCGCCCTTGAGGTCGTGGATGATCTCGGGCAGGGCGTTGGAGACGATCGTCGACGAGAGGATGGCGACGAACATGCCGAGCAGCAGCCCGGACAGCGCCTCCATGATCTGTCGGTGCGACATCGGGGCTCCGTCGGGGGCCGGGTGGCCCCCGCGCTTGGCGTGGCCGCCCCGCACACCGGACGGTGTGGTCGTAGCCATGTGGTTCCTTTTCATACTGCGGGTGTACGGGTGGTGGAGTCGTGGTGCGCCCGGGGACGGCAGTCGCCGAAGCTGTCACGCAGCCTGGCGAGCAGCTCGTTGAGACGGCCGACGTCGGCGTCGGACCAGTCGTCCAGGTACCGGGCGAGTGATTCCGTGTAGCGCTCGGAGAGCTCCGCCAGGAGTTCCCGGCCGCTCGGCGTCAGGCGCAGCAGCCGCGACCTCTTGTCCAGTGGATCGGCCTCTCGCTCGATCCAGCCGCGCTCCGCGACATGAGCGACATGTCGACTTGTGACCGACATGTCGATCGCCAGCAGTTCGGCGAGCCTGCTCATCCGCATCTCGCCGTAACGATCGAGCAGGGTGAGCACACCGGCCGAGGCGGGCGGGCAGTCGTGGGGGAGGATGCGTCCCATTTCGCGCTTGACGGCACCGATGGCACTGAGCTGCCGGGCCAGCTCCTCGTACTGACTCTGAGCGGCCATGGGCACCTCCACGCATTCATTTGTTGCTTAGGGCAACCATAGAGTCATTTGGTTGCTGAAGGCAAACGTATATCGGACCAGAAGGGTAAAAGGAGCGAAAAGAGTGGGCCGTGGCGTGGTCAAGGAGCGCGATGGGCCCCGTAAAGCCGCCGGCCAGTGATGAGTGAGGCCCAGGGGTGCCTTCGATGCCCTTGTTCGCTAGGGTCCTGCCCTATGGCGAACTACCCGCAGAACCCGGCCGACGGCAACCACGACCCGGCCGGCAGCACGCAGATGTTCCGCGCCTTCGTCGACGAGGGCACGCCGCAGGGCGGAGGGCGCCGGGCCGCGGCGCCGCAGGCTGCCGCCGGCCCGCGCATCGGGCTCATCGTGGGCGTCGTGGTCGTGATCGCGGCCGTGGCCGCGGCGGCGTGGCTGGCCCTCTTCTAAGACCTGGGGCGCTCGGAGCGGGGCTGCCCGGGGCCTGGTGCCTGGGGCCGGGGCCTGGGCGTTCGGGGAGCCCTGGAGCATCGCCAGGGGCCGGCGCTCGCGGGGTGACGCCCCGGCGGGCGCTTTCCGCCGGAAAGCGGAAGCTGCCTCAAGCGGGCGGGGGCGCGCGGGCGTTGGATGCCCGGCGGGTGTCTTTCTGTACGGCCTGTACGGCGCTTGTACGGGTCCTTGTCCGGGTCCCGTACGAGTTCCGCACTTACCGGTCCGGGACGGCTCGCATACGTTCCGTACGTCGAACGCTCCATCCCGTACGGGTGGTTCACCTCGCAGGAACGATCAGCTTGCCGTACGGGTGATCAGCTTCCCCTACGGGCGATCGCCTTCCCATGAGGGCGACAACCTTCCCGTACGAGCCATCCGCGCCGGCCGCCCCGCCCCGTGACGGCGGACCGGCGCCCGGCGTCAGTCGGAGATGAGTCCTTCGCGCAGATGCGCAAGCGTCCTGGTGAGCAGGCGCGAGACATGCATCTGCGAGATGCCGACCTCCTCACCGATCTGCGACTGCGTCATGTTCGCGAAGAAGCGCAGCATGATGATCTGGCGCTCCCGCGGCGGGAGTTTGGCCAGCAGCGGCTTGAGCGACTCGCGGTACTCGACCCCCTCCAGCGCGCTGTCCTCGTACCCGAGCCGGTCCGCGAGCGAACCCTCGCCGCCGTCGTCCTCGGGCGAGGGGGAGTCCAGCGACGAGGCCGTGTAGGCGTTGCCCACCGCCAGCCCGTCGACCACGTCCTCCTCCGACACCCCCAGGCACTCGGCCAGTTCGGTCACGGTCGGCGAGCGGTCGAGCTTCTGGGCGAGTTCGTCGCTGGCCTTCGTCAGGGCCAGCCGCAGTTCCTGGAGCCGGCGCGGTACGCGTACGGACCAGGAGGTGTCCCGGAAGAAGCGTTTGATCTCGCCGACCACCGTCGGCATCGCGAACGTGGGGAATTCCACGCCGCGTTCGCAGTCGAAACGGTCGATGGCCTTGATCAGTCCGATCGTGCCGACCTGGACGATGTCCTCCATCGGCTCGTTGCGGCTGCGGAAACGCGCCGCCGCGTAGCGGACGAGCGGCAGGTTCAGTTCGATCAAGGTGTCGCGGACGTACGTACGTTCCGCGCTGTCCTTGTCGAGCGTGGCCAGCCGCAGGAACAGGGAGCGGGAGAGCGTGCGGGTGTTGATGGCGTCGTCGTCGTGCACATGCGGTGCCGGTGCGGGAATCGCGGCAAGCACCTTCGAGCTGCCCAGTTCTACGGACATGCCACCCCCTTGAGGTCGCGGTCGGGTCGCTGTGGCGTCCCCGGTCCTCGCCGGGCCGGGAACGTATGCCTCCACCTGAATACCGGAGGCGGCGCCGTGGCAAACGCAGTTCCTGCAGAATGTCACATGTCGGCAACGCGCTGTAGCGCCAAGTCGACATATCTGTGCAGGAACGGGTCGCTCTTCCCGGTTATGCCTCGATCCTGTTTGCGGACCGCAGCCGGGCGAAGCTCCGCGACAGTAGCCGCGAGACATGCATCTGCGACACCCCCAGCTCCGCGCTGATTTGCGATTGCGTCAAGTTGTTGTAGTACCGCAGCAGCAGAATCCGCTGTTCGCGCTCGGGCAGTTGTACGAGCAGATGCCGTACGAGGTCGCGGTGCTCGACGCCGGCCAGCTCCGGATCCTCGTAACCGAGGCGGTCCAGCAGGCCGGGCAGCCCGTCACCCTCCTGCGCCGCCTCCAA
This sequence comes from Streptomyces sp. MST-110588, assembly GCF_022695595.1. Taxonomy (NCBI): domain Bacteria; kingdom Bacillati; phylum Actinomycetota; class Actinomycetes; order Kitasatosporales; family Streptomycetaceae; genus Streptomyces; species Streptomyces sp. MST-110588. Next base: position 3,709,664 of record NZ_CP074380.1, on the reverse strand, counting down.
AGAAGTGGCGTGATACGACCGCCCGGCCTCCAGGCAGGCCAGCACCTCGTCCTCGCCGATCTTGAGGCGTTCGGCGATCTCCGCCGTACTGGGTGAGCGGCCGTGCAGCACGGTCAGGTCCTCGGTCGCGCCGTTGACCTGCACCCACAGCTCGTGGAGCCGGCGCGGCACGTGGACGGTACGTACGTTGTCGCGGAAGTAACGTTTGATCTCGCCGACCACCGTGGGCATCGCGAACGTCGGGAACTGCACCCCGCGGTCGGGGTCGAACCGGTCGATCGCGTTGATCAGCCCGATCGTGCCGACCTGGACGACGTCCTCCATCGGCTCGTTGCGGCTGCGGAAACGTGCCGCCGCATAGCGCACCAGCGGCAGATTGGCCTCGATCAGGGCGGCACGGACCCGTGTGTGCTCGGGCGTCCCCGGATCCAGGCCCGCCAGCTCGGCGAAGAGGACTTGCGTGAGCGCTCGCGTGTCCGCGCTCCGGCTCTCGCGGGATGGAGCCTTGGGCGCAGTACGAGACGTCACGGTCACGCCACCCTTCACTGTCCATTCATCCGGCAAAAGCGGTCATAGCATCACAAGACATGTGCACTGTGTGCAAGCACCGCATAACACCGTGTTGAGGGCAGAGTTGAGCACATGGCGGAGCCGTGAACGGGGTGCGCGGGGGCGTGCGCGGGCGGGTGTGAGCCGCGTGGATCGCTTTATGTCAAGCCTTGGCGATAGCCTCACGATGCGTACGAACCGGGGCGCTGTTCAGCAAGGCGGAACAGGTATGCGAAAGGGCCGTACGGGTTTCTCCGTACGGCCCTGGCGCGGCCCCGGCGTGGCCCCGGCGTGGAGCTCTCGCGCCTCCCGGCAGACCGGGCGGACTCAGAACTCGTAGTCGGCGATCACCCAGGTGGCGAACTCGCGCCACTGGGCCGCGGCGGCCTGATGGGCCGGGTGCTCGATGTAGCGCTTGAGCGCGTCGGCGTCCGCCACGGCCGAGTTGACGGCGAAGTCGTACGCGATGGGCCGGTCGGTGATGTTCCAGGCGCACTCCCAGAACTCCAGCTCCGGAATGTGCGACTTCAGTTCCTGGAAGGCACGGGCGCCGGCCACGACCCGCGGCTCGTCCCGCCGGACGCCCTCGTTGAGCTTGAAAAGGACCAGGTGGCGTATCACCGGAACTTCCCTCCGTACGTACGGACGAGGCGCCGCCGCCCGGGAGGGGCTCCCGCCGCCTACGCGATCAGTGCGGTCATGAACTGCCCGACGCCGTGAGCGGCGGACGAAATGCCCTCGAACCCTATCTGGACGAGATCGGCGGCACGCGCCGGGGACGTGATGATCGTGTAGAGCACGAAGACGACGATCACGTACAGCCCGATCTTCTTCGCCTGCGCCATCTGCTCCGTCTCCCCTACGGCAATGCGTGCGCCTCCCCGGCACCCTGCACGGACGGGCGAGTCTAACCACACCTGCCTCACAAAAGCCCTCACGTATCACCAGCGCGTTTGAGACTCTGCTCTCACGCGCTGTGTCAGGAACCGTGTCACGTGCTGTGTCACGCGCCGTTCGCACTGATGCGCTCTTTAAGGACCAATGACCCGCCCGACGGGGCCCTTTGCCGCTCGGCGGACGGGCGTCCGGGGCCCAGCATGGATGTGTGCCCCGCGGGATCTGGCAGGAGTCCGCGCAGGGCCCGGGAACAGGACCTCGCTGCGGGGTCCACGCCGCGGCTTCCCCCGAGCCCGGCGTGGACTGTGAGGTCCGGCCCTCAACGGGGGAGGCGGCCTGTTCCCCCGGTGCCGCTTCCCCCGACCTGAGCCTCTTTCCGTGCCCCCTCGTGTTCCTCGTTCTCCTTGTGCTCCTTGTTTCCCCTGCTGCCGGGAGTGCCCCGGGAAGCGGCTCCCGGGCCCCTAGGGCGCTTCTGACGGATCTCCGCGGCCTCGCGACGCCCGGCACGCACCCTCGCCGCACGGCGCAAAGGGACAGGTGGCTCCGCCACATGACCCTTCACACCGCACGCCGAGCGCACGCACCGAACACCGCTCCGTCTTCCACGGAGATCCATCAGAAACGCCCTAGACTGGGCCTTTTCGGGGGTGAGGGCGACGGCCCGGGCGGACGGAGAGCGGCAGTGGCGAGAGGCGTCGAGGACGTGACGGACCCGTCCCCCGAGGTACTGACGGATCCCTCCGCCGCGGTACTGACGGAGGCGGCGGCGACCTTCGGGCTGCTGGCCTCGCCCGCGCGGCTCCACATCGTATGGGTACTGGCCCAGGGCGAGAGCGATGTGACCGGCCTCGCCGCGCGGGTGGGCGGCGCGCTGCCCGCGGTGAGCCAGCACCTGGCGAAGCTGAAGCTCGCGGGTCTGGTGCGGTCCCGGCGGGAGGGGCGCCGGGTGGTGTACCTGGTCGACGATCCGGACGTGGTGTCGGTGGTACGGATGCTGGTCGGCCGGCTCGCCGATCGCGTCGATCGCCTTGACGGTAGCGACGGACGCGCGGTGCCGGGACGAGTCCGTGGTCTGGGCGCCTGACGAGGTCACGGCGGCCGGGACCGGCTCCGGCACCGACTCCGGCACTGGCACTGGCACTGGCATCGGCTTCGGAGGTCGTACGGAGCGGGTCGATGACGTACGTGGGCCGGGCGCCGGATTCGCCTCCCTCGCCCCCTCAGCCACATCCACCGCTTCGACCGCACCCGCCACCTCAACTGCACCCGCAACCGCACCTGCCACCGCAACCTCACCCGTATCGTCCACCGCGCTCACGACCCTGGAAGTGCTGCGGCTGCTGGAGAGCGGGCCGCGCGGACTGACGGAGGCGCAGGCCGAGGAGCGTCTCGCGCGCCACGGCGAGAACACGCTCGTGGCCCGGCGCCGCGCCGGCCGGCTCCGGCGGTTCCTGCGCAGTCTGCGCGACCCGTTCACGACGGTGCTGCTCTGTCTGGCCCTGGTCTCGGCGGCCGTCGCCTCCTGGGGCACGGCCTGCGTGATCGGCGTCCTGGTCGTGGTGAGCTGTGTGCTGCGGGCCGGCGGGGAGTACCGGGCCGAGCGTGCCACGGAAGCGCTGCGCGAGCTGCTGCCCGATACGGCGTCGGTAGCGCGCCGCCCCGCCGGTCCACCGGATACGCCCACCTCGGCCGTCCCGCCCGCGGAATCGTTTCGGGAAATTCCCGTCGACCAGCTCGTCCCGGGTGATGTGGTCCGCCTCGCGCCAGGTGACGTGATCCCTGCGGACCTGCGGCTGCTCCGCGCGACCGGCCTCACCGTGCGCCAGGCCGCGCTGACCGGCGAGTCCGCGCCGGTGCCCAAACGCGCGGTCGACGCGCCACCGGCAGCCGCGAACCTGTTCGAACAGCCGCACCTCTGTTTCCAGGGCAGCGGTGTGGTGTCCGGCAGCGGTACCGGAGTGGTGCTGGCGACCGGCGCGCGTACCGCCCTGGCCGACAGCCACCGGGCGGCGTCCGGCAGCCCCGCGCGGCGGCGCCGGGAGAGCGCGTTCGACCGTTCCGTGAACGGCGTCTCCTGGATCCTGATCCGCTTCATGCTGCTGACCCCGCCGCTGGTGCTGATGGCCGACGCCGCGCTGCGCGGGCGCGGGCTGGAGACGCTGCCGTTCGCCGTCGCGGTGGCGGTCGGGCTGACGCCCGAGATGCTGCCGGTCGTCGTCACCGCCGCGCTGGCCCGTGGCGCGGCGCGGCTGGCGCGCGGCGGCGAGGTGATCGTCAAGCGGCTGCCCGCACTGCACGACCTCGGCGCGGTCGACGTGCTCTGTACGGACAAGACCGGCACCCTCACCCAGGACCGCCCCGTCCTGGACTGCTCCCTCGACCCGGACGGCCGGCCCGGCCCGGACGCGCTGCACTGGGCGGCGGTCAACAGCTTGTGGACGCTCCAGCTCGCCGACCTGCCCGTACCGGACGCCCTGGACGAGGCGATCCTCGACGCGGCGGAGGCGGAGGCGGAGGTGGAAGCGGAAGCGGGTGCGGAAGCAAGGGAGGAGGCGGTGGTGGCCGGCGGGGGCAGGCCGGACCCGGCCGCGTACGACGGTGTGGCCGCGCTGCCGTTCGACCCGGTCCGCCGTATCTCCTCGGCGGTGGTGCGACGGCCTGTTGCTCTGGACCCCGTGGACTCCCCGGTTCCCCTGGATCATCCGGGCGCCTCGCGACAGCCGGGAGCCCGGGTGTGGGCGGACGCGGTGATCGGCCCAGGTTCCGGCTCCGGCTGCGGTTCCGGCTCCGATTCCGGTGTCAGTACGGCCTCCGGGCGTACGCAACGGCGTACACGCCCCCGCGCGCGCCCGTACACCCTCGTCGTCAAAGGCGCCCCCGAGGAGGTCCTCGCGCGCTGTGTACGGGTACGCGTACGGGCCACCGGCCAGGACGACGAGTCGCAGCACGACGAGTTGCAGCACGGCGAGTCGCAGCACGGCGTTCCGTGGCACGGTGAGTGGGCGGACAGCGAACTGGACGACGCCGCCCGCGCCCGGCTGACCAGGCTCGTCGAGGAGCGGGCCGCCGACGGCCTGCGGCTGCTGGCCGTGGCACTGGCCGAGCAGCCCGCGCGCCCTCGCTCCTGTACCCCGGCCGACGAGTACGGCCTGACCCTCGTCGGTTTCATCGGACTGCGGGACGCCCTCGCGCCCACCGCCGCCGAGGCGTCGGCGGCACTGGCCCGACGTGGTGTGGCGGTGAAGGTCCTCACCGGCGACCACCCGGGGACCGTGGCACGGGTCTGCCGCGACCTGGGCCTGGGAACGGGGCCGGATGCGGAGCCGGGGCCGGGCTCGGACGTGGGTTCGAGCCCGGGCGTGGGTTCGGGCTCAGGGCCGGTCCCGGTCCCGGTCTCCGTGGTCAACGCCGATCGGATCGACGGCCTGACCGATCAGGAACTGGCCCGCCTCGCCGCCCGGACCACGGCGTTCGCGCGCTGTACGCCCGAGCACAAGGCGCGGATCGTCGGTGTGCTGCGTACGGAAGGGAGCACCGTCGGCTTCCTGGGCGACGGCGTCAACGACCTGCCCGCGCTGTACGCCGCCGACGTGGGAATCTGCCCCCGCGACGCCGTCGACACGGCGCGCGAGACGGCCGATGTGGTGCTCGCCTCCAAGGACCTGAGCGCCATCGGCCGGGCGATCGAGGCCGGCCGGCACAGCACCGCCAACATCACCACGTACCTGCGCGGCACCCTCTCCTCCAACCTCGGCAACGTCATCGCGATGCTCGCCGCGGGGCTGCTGCTGCCCTTCCTGCCGATGCTCCCGGCGCAGGTCCTGGTGCAGAACCTGTGCTTCGACGCCGTCCAGCTCGCCTTCGCCTTCGACCGGCCGGACCCCGCCGCGCTGCGCGGGCCCATGGCGCTGCGCCCCGCCCGTCTGCTGCGCTTCCTCACCGGCTTCGGCCTGCTCAACGCCGCCGCCGACCTCGCCACCTTCGGCATCCTGGCGACGGCGGTGCACGGTGCGGGTGACACCGGTTCCCCGGGCGGCCAAGCGGCTTTCCACGCCGGGTGGTTCACCGAGAATCTGCTCACGCAGGCGCTGGTGATGTATCTGCTGCGTACGGCAGGCCGTGGCCGTACGGAGGACTGTGGCCGTGGCCGTACGGCAGGCCGTAGCCGTATGGAAGACCGTGGCCGTACGTCCCGTTGGCTCGGACACGGGCCGGTCCGCCCCGCCGCCTGCGCGCTCGCCGCCATCGGCGTACTGCTGCCGCTGTCACCACTGGGCCCGGCCCTGGGCATGGCGGCACCGCCGCTCCTCTATTACCCGCTGCTGGCGGGTGTCCTGGGACTGTACGGTGCCGCCTTGGCGCTGGCGGTGGCCGGGACGCGCCGGGGCGTCCGCGCCCGCAGGCACCTGTAACCCGCAGGCACCTGTAAGGGGTGCCTCACCCGTAGGACAGGCCCGAACAGATGTCGTCGTCGGCCGAGCGCACCTTGCCGCCGTTCGCCTTGGAGGCGCCGGCTCCGGGTGCGGCAGTGGCCGTACCGTCTGCCCGGCTCCCGGCATCGGCTCCGCCCCCGGCTCCAGCACCGGCCTCGGCCCCAGCACCGGCCTCGGCCACGTACGTACGACCGAGCACGACCCTGATGCCGGGAGGGCCGACGCGGACCATCTTCGCGCTGGCCAGGCTGCCGGCGACGACCGCCGCCCGGGCCTCCTCGCCCGCGCCGTACTCGACCACGGTGGTGGCGTGGTCCTGGGAGCGCGCGGTCGTGGCGGTGGTGACGGTGAAGCCGTCGGCGCGCAGCCGGTCGGCCGCGCGGGCCGCCAAACCAGTCGTCGTGGTCCCGTTGTAGACGGCGACGCTGATGCCCCGGCCGGGCATGGCTCCGTGGCCGGGAGCCGCAGCCGACCCGGAGGCGGGGCCGGAGCCGGAAGCCGTACCGGACGTCGCGTCACCGGCCGGACCGGTGCCGGAACCACCGCCCGAGCCGGCGGACGAGCCGGCGGACGAGGAACCGCCGATGGCCCGGTCCGCCTTGATGGCCGCCCACAGCTCGTCCGCCTGCGACTGCACGACGGCCACCCGCTCCCCCTGGTAACGCCAGGGCACCGTCACGAACTTGGTGTTGTGCAGATCGATGTCCTTCAGCGACATCGCGAACGACAGCAGCTTGTCGGCCGAGTCCAGGCCCGGGTCCACGGTCATGGACTTGGTGGCCGCGTCGGCGAGCGGCAGCAGGGTGGCCGGGTTCAGGCCCTGCTCCTTGACCTTTTTGATCAGGCTGCCGACGAACGCCTGCTGGCGCCGGATGCGGCCGATGTCGGAGCCGTCGCCGATACCGTGCCGGATGCGTACGTAATCCAGCGCCCGCTGTCCCGAGACGGTCTGCGGCCCCTTGGCGAAGATGCGCTTGCCGGGCGAGCCGAGGTGCGGGTTGAGGTCGCCCTCGTACACGTCCTTGGGCAGACACACCGGTACGCCGCCGACGGCGGAGGTCAGCTTCGAGAAGCCCTCGAAGTCGACGACCACGGTGTGGTCGACCCGTACGCCGGCCATCTTCTCGACGGTGTTCTGCGTGCAGGCGGGGTTGCCCTTGGCCGTACCGCCCACCGAGAAGGCCGAGTTGAACATCGCCTGGGCGCGCGGCGCGGTCCACCGCCCGTCGGGCAGCCGGCACGGCGGCAGGGCGACGAGGGCGTCCCGGGGTATCGACACGGCGACGGCATGCTTGCTGTCACCGTATATGTGCAGCAGGAACGCGGTGTCCGAGCGGCCGATCTCCTCCTTGCCGCCGCCGAGTGCGCGGTTGCCGCCCGACCGCGAGTCCGAGCCGATGACCAGGATGTTCTGGCCGCCCGCGCCCGTGCCGGGGCGCTGTGGGCTGACCCCGTCCGCGTCGAAGACGGAGATGTTGCCGTCGAGTTTGAGGTAGACCCAGCCGGCGCCCGCGACGATCAGTACGAGGAGAGCCGCGGCCAGGACCCCCAGAACCCTCCAGGGCCGTCGCCCGCCGCTGCCGCTGCCGCTGCCGCTGCCGTTGCCGTGGCCGTTCCGTCCGCCGCGTCCGTCTCCGTGTCCGTCCGCTGCTTTGTGGCTGCTTGCTGACATTCGTGCACCCCATCCGCGCGGCTTCTCACAGAAGAAGACGGTTCGCACCGACCCTTGGTTGTATAGTTGCGCAATGTAGCAACTTTGATCAAGGGCGAGGACGAGAGACGAGAGAGAGGACGTACCGGCATGCTGCGCAACGGGCTGGAGCCCTGGCACCTGCTGATCGTGGTCCTGGTGGTGATCCTGCTGTTCGGCTCCAAGAAGCTGCCGGACACCGCTCGCGCGCTGGGCAAATCGCTGCGGATCTTCAAGAGCGAGACCCGCGCCATGAAGTCCGAAGCCCCGGCGAACTCCGAAGCCACGCCGAAGCCTGAGGCTCCGTCGACGTCCGCGACGCCGCCGGTCACGGCGCCGCCGGCCCCGCTGCCGTCCCCGGCGCCGGACCCCCGTCCCCACTCGGCCACCTCGGACACCCCCCATACTGGGTGACGCATCAAACCCAAGGGGGATACCCATGACCACCAGCACGTCCACCACCGCGGGCACCACGACTGCGACTCGGGCCGCGACTGCGACTCGGGCCGCGACTGCGACTCGGGCTGCGACTGCGACCGCTGCCGTAACCGTGGCCGCTCAGAACCAGCGCACCGCTGATACGCGCGCCTGCCGCGCCCCGCGCTCTCCGCGCCGTGCCGCGGCCGTACTCCTGGCCTTTGTCCTGGGCCTCATGGCAGCGGCCCCGGCCACGGCCGCCCCGGCGACGCTCCAGAGCTCCTCAAAGGCCGTCGCGGCTGCCACTACCGCGTCCGACCACTCCGGATCGCGGCTCTCCGCCTCCGCCTCCCACGTCACCTCGGCGCTGAACTACGGGACGAGCGCCGACTCGAAGTCGAAGTCGAAGTCCGAGGAATCCAAGCCGAAGAAGAAGGAGAAGAAGAAGCGCGGCTTCTTCCAGAAGCTCGGCATCTTCCTGATCATCGTGCTCGTGGTCGTCCTGGTCCTGGTGATCCTGGTCATCTGGCTGATCGTCCACTTCATTCGAAAAGCGTTCCGCCGCCGCAACCACTGACGGCCCGACGGTTTGAGTGCCTGACCGCCTTCGAAAAAAGCCGAAGCCCCAACCGGATTTGGGGCTTCGGCTTTTTTTCGAAGCGATCAGGCAGGCTCGTCGGTGGACGGGCCGTCGGTGAACGGGCCGTCGGTGAACGGCCCGCTCGGCCCAAAGGCCAGGGCGGCGAAGCGCTCGCCGATGCGGCGGTGGGTCGCGGCGTCCGGGTGGAGCTGATCGGGCAGCGGCAACTCGGCGAAGTCCGCCTCGCCGTAGAGGTCGCGGCCGTCGAGGAGATGCAGGTTCGGATCGTCGGTCGCCCGCTGCTTCACCAGGCGGCTCAGCTCGTCCCGGATGACGTTGAGCGTCAGCTTCCCGGCGGCCCGTTCCGCCGGGTCGCCCGCCGCCCGGAACTGGAGCCTTCCCTCACCGATGGTGCTGAAGTCCGGAGCGCTGGGGCCCGGAGTGTCCTCGTGGATGGCGCAGTAGATGGGCGAGACGACCAGCAGTGGGGTGGTCGGGTGCCCCTCGCGGATGGTGTCGAGGAAACCGTGCACCGCCGGGGTGAAGGCGCGCAGCCGCATCACGTCGGCGTTGACGAGATTGATGCCGATCTTGACACTGATCAGGTCGGCAGGGGTGTCCCGCAGCGTACGGGCGGTGAACGGGTCGAGCAGGGCGCTGCCGCCCAGGCCCAGATTGATCAGCTCCACGCCGCCGAGCCCGGCGGCCAGTGCGGGCCAGGTGGTGGTGGGGCTCGCGGCGTCCGATCCGTGGCTGATCGAACTGCCGTGGTGCAGCCACACCCTGCGGTCCCCGGGCGGCACCGGCTCGATGGGAGCGTCCGTGCGCAGGGCGAGGATTTCGGTCGTCTCGTTGTGCGGCAGCCAGATCTCGACGTCCTTGACGCCGTCGGCCAGGCCGGCGAAGCGGACGGTACCGGACGGGCCGGCCCGGTGCTCGGCGGTCCCGGCGGTCATGTCGATGACCAGGGTGTTCCCGCCCGGCACAGTCGCCTGCCCGGCCGGGCGGCCGTCGACGAGCAGGTCGTACACGCCGTCCGGAAGGGGCGGGGCGCCCACGTAGACCCGCTTGGTGGGCAGCGTGTCCAGTTCGACGGCGGTGGCCCGGGTACGGAACACCAGCCGTACGCCCGACGGCTGCGACTCCACCATCGCCAACTGACCATCGGAACACTGCGCCCGCGCCCACCCGGGCAACCGGTGCGGCAGCACGCCGCGCTCCGTACGCTCCAACTCCAACGCCCCACGGACCAAGTCCGCGGTGACGGGCGTACTTACCCACTCCCCTGGAGAGCCGGCCCCTGCGCCGAAATCGGAATCTGCCCCGGATACGGAATCCGGCCCGTGATCAAAAGCGGCACCTTGCGAAGTACTCATGCCCCCACCTTTACAACCAAACTTCCGAAACGCACCCGTTTTACCACCACCAGCCGCCGTCCGCTGCTTCCTGCCACCCGGCGGCGAGCACGAGCGTCGGCCTCGGACCGGCCAGGGGCGTGATGCGCGCTGATTGACCGCGATGCCGGCCTCCGCGAAAGTAAGCAAAAACAGCCTGCCCGACGAACAGAACCGCAGGTCAATTCCTGGTGGTCCCCGCACGCGCGGGGGCGGTCCCGCGCAGGCCATGCTCATCGGGCGGTAGCCGCTGTTGTCCCCCACCCACATATCGCGGCGCGTCACTGTCGTGGCGGGTTCCTGCGCGGCTTGATGGTGATGTTCGGGAGGGTGGGGGCGGGCAGGCGGTCGCCGTTGTAGCCGGGGACCGTGCCGAAGCGGGTGGAGGCGTTCTGCCAGTCTTCCCGGGCCTGGACGATGTCCTCGTGGGTACGGCCGATGAAGTTCCACCACATGAGGATTTCCTCCTCGAAGGGGGTGCCGCCGAGCAGGATCGTACGGGCGGTGTCCGTCGATTCGTTGGTCAGGGTCAGGGTGTCCGGGCCGGTGGGGAGGTAGCCCAGTTCGGCGGGGCGCAGGAGGGTGCCGGCCATGCGGACGCTTCCGTGGTCGACGAGGAGGCCGTGTTCGAAAGCGGGGTCAACGGTGAGGGTGGTCGTGGCGCCCGGTTCGAGGGTGATTTCGGCGCCGAGCAGCGGCGTGAACGTACGTACCGGAGAGACGTCACCGGCGAGCGCCCCCAGGAACACCCTGATTTCCGCCCCGTCGACCCGTACGGGACGGGGCACGTGGTGCTGGAAGTCCCGTTCCGTGTAACGGTGTTCCTCGGGCAGCGCCACCCACAACTGCACCCCGTGCAGAACGGTGGTGCGCGCGGTGGAGACCTCCGAGTGGCTGATGCCGTATCCGCCCGTCATGAGGTTCAGTTCGCCCGGCCGTACGAACGCGTGGCTGCCCAGGCTGTCGCGGTGCTCGATCTCTCCGCTGAACAGCCAACTGACCGTCTGCAGGCCGGTGTGCGGATGGGGCGCGACGACCATGCCGCCGGTTTCGGTGACCTCGTCGGGGCCGTAGTGGTCGGCGAAGCACCAGGCGCCGATCAGCGTACGGGCGCGCTGGGGCAGCGTACGGCGTACGGTCATGGCCCGCGGGCCGCCCAGCGGAACGTCGCGCGCGGTGAGAATGTCGACCACCGGCGCCGGCTCCCCGTCCCCGCTCTCCGGTGCGCAGCGCAACTCGGCTGGTTTCGCTTCGATGTTGCTCATTTACGGCGCCTTCCGGTGACGGGGTGATTGCGTATTGAACATTATCGTTGTGGGGTGGGCGCAGGGGTTGGGTAGTTGTGGGCGCCCGCCCGTATGCCCGTACGTATGTGCGTACGGGTGGCGTGGGTCAGGCCGTCGGTGGCGGCGGGGCCGTATATCAGGACGGTGGCCGGGTCCAGGGAGCCCCGGAGGTCCCGGCGCGCGCCAGGCAGCGGGTGGTCACCGAGGCCGCGATGAGCAGCAGCAGGGCGAGCCCCAGGGTGAGGGCAAGGCCCGGCGCGGGGGCGAGCCCGGTGTGCAGCAGGAGCAGGGCTCCGGCGAGTGCCCCGGCGAGCATGGCCAGTACGGACAGGACGCGGCGGCCGGGCCGCGGTGCCGTACCGCCGGCCGGGGCGGAGTCGGCGGCCAGCCCCGTCAGGGTCAGAGTCAGTACGGTCGTGGTGAGGTCCGGGACGCCCAGGCGCCGTACGACCGCGTTCTGCAGACCCATGGCCAGGCCGAGGAGCGCGATCAGCGCGTACCGCACGCCCGGCGTGAGAGCTCCGTGCGCGACGGCGGCGACGATCACGGCTACGGCGACGAGGATCGCCTGGAGCGCCGTCGCGGTGGCGAGCAGCCGCCCGCGATGCGCCGCGAACCGGGTGCCGAGCCGGCCCCCGGCCAGCGCGCCCACGAGGAACGCGGCCATCGAGACGAGGGAGGAGAGCGCCGAGAGGCCCTTGGCGCCTGCCAGGGCGAAGCCCAGGAAGACCACGTTCCCGGTCATGTTGGCCACGAAGACGTGTCCGAGCGCCAGATAGCTCACGGCGTCGACGAGGCCGGTGACCACGGTCAGGGCCAGCAGGAGCGGCGGCAGCGGGCCGTGCCGGTCCCCTTCGGGCGGTACGAGCGTACGGGCCGCGTCAGTCAGCAGCTCGCGCATACGACGTCCTCCTGGCGCCTGTGGGCGGGCGGTGCGGCACCAGCCGGGAGAACGCCCGCCCGCCCCCGTGGTCACGGCTGAAGTGGGCGATGGCGTCACCGGCACCGTGATCGGCGGCCAAGGCGAAGCACATCCGCAGCGCCATGCCGGCCAGCACCAGTACGCCTCCACCCCCGGTTGACGCCGGAGCGGCACGATGACCTCCTTGGCCCGCTGCGTAGGCGTTAGCCGGACGTTAGCGGTACGGCAGTGCAGCGCTAAGGGGCCCGGACAGAGTGGGTGTCGTACCGAGGAGACAACGTCACCGACTGCCCGGGGGACCCGAAATGAGCTCCAGCACCATCGTCCGTACCGCACGTACCGCACGTACCGCCCGTACCGCTCGCCGCCGCACCCTGCGCATCGCCGCCGCAGCCCTGACCGCTGCCGCCGGTCTCACCTTGACCGCCTGCTCCGGTTCGGACGCCGCCGGGACGAAGGCCGCGGGCCAGGCCGGTACGGCAGTGGCCGCCGCGGACTCCGGCGCTGCGGACTCGTCCGCGGCCGTGCCGGGGTCCGAGCCTCAGACGGGTTCCGGTGCCAAGGCGGAACTCGGCGGCAAGGCGGACTCCGGCGCCAAGGCGGGGGCCGCGGGCCAGCCGTCGGCCCGGTCGCACGCTGCCCGGGGCGGCGGCAAGGCGGGCGCGGGCATCCAGCGCTGCCACACCTCGGGCCTGAAGGCGGTCTTCGCCACCGGCGGGGACGCCGTTCCGGATCCGCATGCGTCCAGGGCGACGACCACCAGCATCGTGCTGACCAACAAGGGCAGCCGTGCCTGCACGATCGGCGGGTTCGCCGGTGTGGATCTCACCTCGGAGAACGGGGGGCAGCGCTGGTCGCTGGCCCGTTCCTCGGCCCGGCACGGCTCGATCACCCTGAACCCTGGCGACTCCACCGACTTCACCATCAACCTCGCCCTGACCAAGGGGAACGAGGAGGGCTTCTACCAGCCCGCCTACGCGGTCGTCACCCCGCCCAACGAGACCACCTCCCTGACCCTGAAGTGGCCCTGGGGCCCGCTCGTCGACCAGAGGAGCGCCACCCACCCGGCCACCTTCGTCAACCCCATCGGCTGACCCCCGGCCAAAGTCCGTACGTACGCCACGCCTTGAAGGTGCAAACCCCGTCAAGAGCCACGTAGGTGTGAGGGAAAACCATGACCATGACCAGGATCGGAAAGACCGGGATGAAGGCGCACGGCGGCCGGATGGCGGTGATCGGCGCGCTGGGTCTGGCGTCGGTGGCGCTGGCCACCGCACCGGCGTTCGCCAAGGGCGGCGTGGAGATCACGGCGCCGCACACCGCACGGGTCGGCAAGACCTTCACGGTCGCGGCACACGGGGACGACGACGCCTCCAGCTTTTTGCGGATATGCCTGGAGAACCGCAGTGGCGGGTCGGCGTGGCACCGGCTGACCTGCGGCACCGTCACCGAGAGGGGAGCCGAGGCCAAGGCCACCGGACACGTCAAGGCCACGCACCGCGGCACCCAGCAGTACCGCGCGGTGGTCTACGGCCTGCTCAGCCCGAACGACAAGCACCCCGTACGCCAGAGGGTCTCCGGCCCGGCAACGGTGCACGTGCGCTGAGCCCGGCGGCACACAGACCGCCGCACACGGCGCCACCGGGACGCCTTCGCACGGGACGCCTTTGCGGTGGCGTGCCCTCGTGTCCCTGCCGTTTCCCTGCCGTTCGCATGCATCCGAGCTGCACGGGACAGCAACGAAACCTCGCCCCTGACCTGATCTGCCAGGTCAGGGGCCGCCGTTGTCCCAGCGGCTTCCCGTACGCGCTGTCGCGATACGCGCCCTGAACCTGGTCGCCGAGTTCCCCTTGTGCCGGTTCACAGGGCGATCACGATTTTGCCGTGGACATGCCTCTCTGCCTGCGTCGTCACGGCTTCGCGGATCTGCTCGACGGGGAAGGTCGCCGCGATCGGCACCGTGATCTCGCCGGAACGGATCGCGTCGGTGATCCGTTCCAGGGCGCCGGGCCCCGCATCGAGGGCGCCCGCCTTGCGCACGCCAGGCGGCGGGGCGGGGCCGTCGGCCACGACGGAGATCCGCTCGGGTGCCACGCCGAGCTTGAGCGCGGTCTCGGCCGCCTCCCTTCCGAACAGGTCGGTCGCGGCGGTGATCCCCTCGGGCGCCAGGGCCCGCACCCGGTCCGCCAGGCCGGGGCCGTACGCCACGGGTTCGGCGCCGAGCCCGCGCAGGAATCCGAACGTGCCCTCGGAGGCGGTGCCGAGCACCCGGGCACCCGCAAGCTTCGCCAACTGCACGGCGAAGATGCCCACGCCACCCGCCGCCCCACCGATCAGGACGGTGTCCCCGGCGCGGAGCCCGATGGAGGCGAGCGCGGCGGAGGCCGTCAGACCGGACACCGGTAGCACGCCCGCCACTTGGTCGCCGATGCCCTCCGGGGTGGGCCATAGCGTCGTCGCGGGCGTCTTGACCAGTACGAAATCGGCGACGGACCGGCCGATCGCAGCCCCGTACACCCGGTCCCCGGCCGCGAATCCCGTGGCTTGGGCGCCCACCTCGTCCACCACTCCGGCGAAGTCGCTGCCGAACCCGGCCGGCAAGGTGATGCCGAACCGCGCCGCCATGTCGGGCTGTGTGGTGATCTGCCAGTCCATCGGATTCAGCCCGGCGGCCGTGACCCGGACGCGGACCTCGTCCGGTGCGGCGTGCGGCTCGGGTATCTCCTGCAGTTCGAGTACTTCGGGACCGCCGAATCGCCGGTAACGGACAGCTTTGCTCATCGTGACCTCTCCTGGCCAGTGATGGGACTTGGTCTCATCGACACTACATCAGTGATGGGACCAAGTCCCGTACACTGCTCGCATGGCTCGCTGGCAACCCGACGCACCAGGACGACTCGCCGCCGCCGCCCTCGACCTCTTCGAGGAGCGCGGTTACGAGAACACGACCGTGATCGAGATCGCGGAGCGCGCGGGGCTCACCAAGAGCACGTTTTTCCGGTACTTCCCGGACAAGCGCGAGGTGCTCTTCGGCAGAGGCACGGTGACCGGTCTGCTCGTCGAAGGGATCGCCTCGGCGCCGCCGGCGGCCGGGCCGCTCGACGTGGTGGCGGACGCCCTCGATGCGCTCGGCCGGACGTTCTTCACCGCCGACCGCCGCGAGTTCAGCCGCCGGCGCCAGGCCGTGCTGAACGCCCATACGGAACTGCGGGAACGCGAAGCCCTGAAAAGGCTCGACCTCACCGCCTCGATGATCGAGGCCCTCAACCGCCGCGGAGTCCCGGGCCTGGCTGCGCGTGTGGCCGCGAAACTGGGCACGCTTGCCTGGGAGATCGCCTTTGATCAGTGGATCGACACCGACAACGGCGAGGACTTCGGCCCGCTGGCGCGGCAAGCGCTCGCCGAAGTACGCGCAGCCGCAGCCGCAGCCGCAGCCGCAGCCGTGCGCTGAGGCGCGTATCGCGTCGTGCTCGTTCTGCGGGTTTGCCACCTTGGGCTTCGGCAGCACTCATGCGCCCTCGTCTGTCCCCTCCTCGTGCAGAGCACGGCCATCGACCCGAGGCGAGCGGACTGCCTGGCCGACGGCAGGCGTCTGGGCGTCACAGATGTCCGGGCGTCACAGAAGACGCGACAGGGCCGCTTCGGACGGACTCCCGGCGGTCGCCTGGTAAACGATGATCACCTGTTGCTCGGCGCCGCCGACGGTGAGCGCCTGCCTTCGCAGGGCGAGGCGGCCGACGACCGGGTGCGCGAAGCGCTTGAGTTCGTCACGGGCGGGCCGTGTCTCGTGCCGTAGCCACAGACGATGGAACTCCTCGTCCGTCTCCAGCTCGGCGACCAAGCGGACGGTCCTGGGGTCGCGTGGGTCGGCTTCGGCGCGCAGGGCCGCTGCGGTCTGCGCGGCTACCTCCGCCCAGTCGGGGAAGAGCCGGCGGGACGCCGGATCGAGGAACACCGCCCGGACCAGGTTGCGCCCGGGCTCGTACATCGGGGCGAGCGCGCGGGCCCGCTTGTTCGCCGCCAGCACGTCGAAGCACCGGTCGCGTACATACGCAGGGCGGTCCGCCCACGAGTCGAGCAGCCGGTGCACGTCCGCGGAGACCTCGGACCGCGACGGCGGCACAGGGGCGGGTGCGACGAGGGCGTGCAGGTGAGCGGAGGCGTCAGCGTCCAGCTCCAGCGCCTGCGCGAGGGAGCGCAGCACCTGGGGCGAGGGGTGCCGGTCGACGCCCTGTTCGAGCCGGACCAGGTACGGCTCGCTGATTCCGGCGAGCCGGGCCAGTTCCTCCCGGCGCAGTCCTGCCACCCGGCGACGTCCGCCGACGGACACCGCCACGTCCGCCGGATCGACCTGTGCGCGCCGGGCCTTGAGGAACTCTCCCAGAAGATTGTCGGCCGCCATGGTGCGAGGGTAACCCCGTGGGGGTGCTGGCTGCGCAGGTGCAGACGGCGCAGGCTCGATGCCATGAAGACCTGGTTCATCACCGGCGCGTCCCGCGGCTTCGGCCGTATCTGGGCCGAGGCCGCTCTCGACCGCGGCGACCGCGTCGCCGCCACCGCCCGTGATCTGGAGACCCTGCGGCCCCTCGTGGACGCCCACGGGAACAACGTGCTCCCGCTCCGCCTCGACGTGACCGACCGCACCGCCGCGACTGCCGCGGTGCAGCGGGCCGCCGAGACCTTCGGCCGCCTCGACGTGGTCGTCAACAACGCGGGCTACGGCCTGTTCGGCATGGTGGAGGAAACCACCGAGGAACAGGCTCGCACCCAGCTCGACACCAACCTGTTCGGCCCACTGTGGGTGACGCAGGCGGCCCTGCCCTACCTGCGGGCCCAGGGCAGCGGCCACATCCTGCAGGTCTCCAGCCTCGGCGGCCTCGCCGCCTTCCCCACGCTCGGGCTGTACAACGCCTCCAAGTGGGCCCTGGAAGGGATGAGCGAGGCCCTGGCCCAGGAGGTCGCCCCGTTCGGGATCAACGTGACCCTGGTCGAACCCGGCCCCTACGGCACCGACTGGTCGGGCGCCTCCGCGGTGCACACCGAACCGCTCCCCGCCTACGAACCCGTCCGCGCCGCGCGCCGGGCCGGCGCGTCCGCCCGTACACCTCAGGACGCGCGAGCCACCGCCGCCGTCGTCCTCGAACTCGTCGACACCGACACACCACCCCTGCGGCTCTTCCTCGGCACCTACCCCTATCCGATTGTCGAGGCGGCCTACCGCAAGCGGCTGGACACATGGAACGAATGGCGGCCCCTCGCCTCCCGTGCGTGACCGGCACGGAGCACCCCACAGCGCCCAGGACCTCCGCACGTCACCTGCTGCATGCGGGACGCATCCGCCGCGCGGTCATCCTGTGTGGATGCAGGGGTTCGACACCCGGAGCGGCTTATCGGCGTCTACGGCCGCCGGGAAGATGCCGCAGAGCAACACGTGGTAGTTCCGTCTGCCGACCGTTGGCGCTCTGTCGCGCCCGTATTGATGCCATATGCGCCACCATGCGAGGGGCTCGTGCTGCAAATGTGCTGCACGGGATGGCAACGAAAAACCGCCCCCGACCTGTTTTCGCAGGTCAGGGGCGGTTCTCTTCGAGCGGTAGCGGTGGGATTTGAACCCACGGAGGAGTTGCCCCCTCACACGCTTTCGAGGCGTGCTCCTTCGGCCGCTCGGACACGCTACCGAGAGAGAGCTTAGCCCACTGGGGGCTGTGCGCCGAAATCGGTTTCGGGTGGGGGGTCGCGGGCTTGGGGGACGGGGTGGGTCAGGGGGTGCGGAAGAAGGTGGTGAGGAGGTGGGCGCAGTCGTGGGCGAGGACGTCGGTGATGACCTCGGGGCGGTGGTTGAGGCGGCGGTCGCGGGCCACGTCCCACAGGGAGCCGACCGCGCCGGCTTTTTCGTCGCGGGCGCCGTAGACGAGGCGGTCCAGGCGGGAGAGGACGATGGCACCCGCGCACATCGTGCAGGGTTCCAGCGTCACGACGAGGGTGCAGCCGGTGAGGCGCCACTCCCCCGGCCGCCTTCCGCCGCCGTCTGCGGCGGAAACGCCGTGCGATGCCTGTTCTCCCAGGGTGCGGGCGGCGGCGCGGATGGCGAGGACCTCGGCGTGGGCGGTCGGGTCGCCGGTGGCCTCGCGTTCGTTGCGGCCGGTGCCGATCACCGTACCGTCCGCGGACAGCACGACGGCGCCCACCGGGACGTCGCCGGTCCCGGGAGCGAGGGCAGCCTCGTCCAGCGCCCGTCGCATGGGTGCGATCCAGGGGTCGCGCAGCGGGTCGGGCGCCATGGGCGGGTGGGGGTCGGGCAGGGGAGCTCTCATGCCTCCCAGTCTGGGTGACGCGCGCTTACCTCACGGCCTCCAGGACATCCGTACAGCCGAGGGCGTCGGCGATCTCGGACAGCGCGTCGGTGTCCAGAGCCAGCAGTGCGCTCCTGCCGACTCCGAGGTCGGCCAGGAGTCCGGGGTCACCGAGCGGGCCGTGCGGGACGACGGGATCGTCGGCACCGGCCGGATCCGTCTCCTCCGCCTCCTCTCCCGCCGACTCGGGTTCGCCGTCCTCCGTACCGTCCAGGTCGAGGCTGTCCAGGTCGTCCGCGACCGGCTCGTCGCGGCCGAGCAGTTCGTCGGTCAGCATCGCGCCGTACGAGCTGCGGGCGGCGGCGGCGGCATTCGAGATGAAGATCCGCGGATCGTCCTCGCCGTCCACCCGGACGACTCCGAACCACGTGCCCTCCTGCTCGATGAGCGCCACCACCGTGTCGTCATCGACCGCCGCCTCTCGGGCCAGGTCGGCCAGATCGGTCAGGGTCTCCACATCGTCGAGCTCTGTGTCGCTCGCTTCCCACCCGTCTTCGGTGCGCGCGAGCAGTGCGGCGAAGTACACCGTGACTCTCCCACTGGTCATAGGCGTGCCGGGTCGGGCGGGGCGGCGTTGTGGCGCCGAAGGTCCCCGCCCATCGGAATCGTGGCAGAAACAACGCGATTGCGCGGGGTCTTCGGCGTTGCGTCGTGCGACCGTTGCGAGAGATGTCGGTCACGTCTGGTGTGACAGGGGGTGCGGGTGGGGTCTCCGGCTACCAGCGGAACGTACGCATCCTCATGGCCTGACGCATCCGTGCGGCCCTCGCCCGGCGCGGCTGTACGCGCTCGCGCAACTCCTTGGCCTCGTTCAGCTCGCGGAGAAACTGGGCGCGGCGCCTTCGGCGTGCCGCATCGCTCTCGGGCTCCGGGGTGGAGGCGGAGGCGGCGGCATGCCCGGGGTGGTCGGACTGGGCGGGCTGGTTCGGCCGGGCGGACTGGTTCCGCCGAGCGGATTGGGCGAGTTGGGCCGGCTGGGCGGGTTGTGCGGGGTCAGTGGGCTGGTTGCTGCTTTTGTTGTGAGTGGTACGAGAACTGCGGGCGGTCCTGGTGTTCCGGTCGCTCCGGTTGTTTCGGTTGCTCCGGTCGTTCCGGTCGTTCCGGTCGGGCACGCTGCACACACCACCTCGGGCCGAGGTCTTCGCCCGGAGCCCATGCGACAGACCGGGCGTATGTGCTCACTTTCCCCCGAACCGGTGGTTTGATGCCAACGCGACGGTGGTCGGTGCCGGACGGTGGGCGGAAGCCGGGGCCCCTGGGCTCGGCTACTGTCGATGTCATGCGGATCCATGTCGTCGACCACCCGCTGGTGGCGCACAAACTCACCACACTGCGCGACAAGCGCACCGACTCCCCGACCTTCCGGCGTCTCGCCGACGAGCTGGTGACCCTGCTCGCGTACGAGGCCACCCGTGATGTGCGCACCGAACAGGTCGACATCGAGACCCCGGTGACGGCGACCACCGGAGTGCGGCTGTCCCACCCGCGCCCCCTGGTCGTACCGATTCTGCGGGCGGGTCTGGGCATGCTGGACGGCATGGTGCGGCTGCTGCCCACCGCCGAGGTCGGCTTCATGGGCATGGTCCGCAACGAGGAGACGTACGAGGCGCACACGTACGCCACGCGGATGCCCGACGACCTCTCCGGGCGCCAGGTGTACGTGGTGGATCCGATGCTGGCCACCGGCGGCACGCTGGTCGCGGCCATCCGCGAACTGATCGGGCGCGGCGCGGACGACGTCACGGCGATCTGCCTGCTGGCCGCGCCGGAAGGCGTCGAGGTCATGGAGCGGGAGCTGGCCGGGGCGCCGGTGACGGTCGTCACCGCGGCCGTGGACGAGCGTCTCAACGCGGACCGCTACATCGTCCCGGGTCTGGGTGACGCCGGCGACCGTATGTACGGCACGGCGGGAGGCTGACGAGGCTGACGGGCACCGTCCGGCCCGGGATTTCACGTCCGTCCCGAGAGTTCACGCCTGTCCCAGGAGTGTGCGGGTCTTCTCGTCGGGTTGGCCGGCGAGGGGGCCCGCGGCCCGGCCGACCCGGCCTCTCAACAGGCGGAGGCCGACGGCGCGGGTGACGGGCGGCTCAGGGCGGCCAGTGCCGCGTCGGCGTCCGGCCGCTTGGCCAGTTGCTTGAACGTGTCGCCGATGATCAGGTCGACATCGCCGGTCTTACGGCCGTCGGTCTTGTGCTCGGCCCCGGCCAGTTGGGTGCCCAGGACGCGCAGCGAGCCCTCGGCGGCGGTCTGCGGCCCGAGCAGCAGTCCGGTGCCCTTGACCTTCTTGTCGTACGCGGGCGGCGCGTTGCCCACCTTGCCGACCTTGAACCCGCGCTTCTTCAGCTCGTCCGCCGTCGATTTGGCCAGACCGCCGCGCGCGGTGGCGTTGAAGACGTTGACGGTGATGGTGGCGGGCCGGGGGAGCGGTTTTCCGCCGGCCGCGGCGTGCCCGGCGCCGCCGTGGGCGGCCTGGGCCCGCCCCTTCTCCTCCCGGCATTTCTTGGCATGGGCCGCCTGGGCGGTGTCCTCTTTGCCGCCGAAGACATCGATGAGCTGCAGGGTGCCCCAGCCGGCCAGGCCGAGGGCGCAGACGGCGGCGACGATCGTGAGAACGATCCGCCGGCGGTGTCGGGGACGGCGCATCCGCGGATACCTGTCGCCCGTGATGCGGTACTTCTTACCGCCCATGCCAGGGGGCGTCAGCATGCTCATGGGCGCAGCGTAGTGCTGGGCCGGGCCCGTGCCTACTAAATGATCAACGCGTGGCGCGAGACCCAACCCAAAAGGCGCAATCAAGCCCTGTTACGGGGTTACAGGAGTCGCAGGGGTTACGGGGTTACAGGGGCCGGATTGCGGCGCCGCGACGTCCCGGGCGTGCCGTGGCGCCGGGCACCCGGGCATGTAGGGGGCATGGGTCCTCGGGGGCACGGAGCGCCGGGACGCCGGGTCAGCCGAGTTCCAGCACGCGGGCGTGCAGGACCTGGCGCTGCTGGAGCGCGGCACGCACGGCGCGGTGCAGCCCGTCCTCCAGGTAGAGATCGCCCTGCCATTTCACGACGTGGGCGAACAGGTCGCCGTAGAACGTCGAGTCCTCCGCGAGCAGCGTCTCCAGGTCGAGCTGCTGCTTGGTGGTCACCAACTGGTCAAGGCGTACCGGGCGAGGGGCGACATCCGCCCACTGGCGGGTGCTCTCCCGGCCGTGGTCAGGGTACGGCCGCCCATTTCCGATGCGCTTGAAGATCACACGGAAAGCCTACCGGGCGAGCGGCTCCGGGCGCAGCCATGCCACAGGAGTGCGAAGGTGGCAAATGGCTGCATATCGGGAGCGAAGGCCCGAGTGAACGGCGCCGGCGGGGCGGGATCGGGGGCGTGCGGGGCCGGTGCGGGGCCGGTGCTGGATCAGTACGGGGCCGGCTCGGGGAGGGCGATCACCGGATCGTACGGCTGATTCCCTCGAAGGGGGCACGGCGGAGAGGGATGAGGCGGGAGGGGAGGGGGGAAGTGGATGGTGGGCAGGTGGAGGAGCGGGTCATGGTGGGCAGGTCACGGGGGCGAGTCACGGGGGTGGGTTATGGGTGGGCGGTGGCGGCGCCGGGTGGCATAGAGGGGGGCGGGGCGCTGCGGGTCGGAGCCTTCCGGGGCGCACCGGTCGGCGGGACCGGGCTGCCGGTCGGCGTGCCGCCGGGTGTTCCGGGGGAGCCGCCGGACCTCCCGGGGCGGGGGGTGCCGACGGCCGGTGGCGCGGAGGGGGCGCTGGGTGAGGGCCGGACCGTGCCGGGACGGGAGGCACTCGGGGTGCCGGGCGTGCGGGATGTACCGGGTGTACCGGTCGTATCGGGCGTACTGGGCGGGCTGGACGGGTGGGAGGAGAGGGACGGGGCCGGCGTACTGGGGGACGAGGCGGGGGAGGGGCGCGACGGCGTGCGGTCGGGCGCGAGGGTGAGGCAGCCGGCGACCACGGCCGCCACGGTGGCCGCCGCGGCCAGCGGCAGCCCGTAGGGGCGTGAGCGCAGCAGGCGCAGGATTCCGCCACGGCGCGGATGCGGGCCGGGCGGGTCGGCGGGCCGCAGGTCGCGGACGTCGATCAGTGCCGCGCGTGCTTCGAAGGCCCGCCGCAGCCGGGTCTCGACGGGCCGTTCACCGTCGGGCCCGAGGTGGTGGCCGGGGCCTTTGGGAGGAGTCATGGTCATGACCGGGCCTCCAAGATCTTTTCCAGGGAGTCCAGTGCCCGGCTGGCGATCGACTTCACCGAACCGCGGCTGATGCCGAGTGTCGCCGCGATCTGTGCCTCGGTCAGATCGCTCCAGTACCGCAGGACGAGCACCTCGCGGCGGCGGGCGGTCAACTGCCCCAGCGCGGCCAGCACCTCGCGGTGCTCCTCGTCGAGGACGATGTGCTCCTCGGCGGACGGCGCGTCGACCTCGTACGGGGGCGTGTACGCGCGAGCCGTGCGCCGACGCCGCAGTACCGAACGCGCGGCGTTGACAACGGCGGTCCGCAGATAGGCCGGCGCGTTGTCGACCTCGCCGAGCCGCTCGCCGTGGCGTCTGTAGAGGGCGGCGAAGGCGTCCTGGACGACGTCCTCGGCCGTGGCGCGGTCGTCCACGAGCAGGACCGCCAGCCGCACCATGTTCAGGCGTTGCGCGTGGTACAGCTCGCTGATCGTCGGCTGCGGTCCGGGACTAGGAGCGGGGGCGGTGTGAGGTCCGGAGGCGCGTGGGGGCGTGGTGGCGGCGTACGGAACGGCGGGCGCGGGCGGGTCCGGGATCGTGGACCCCGGCGCGTACGCCGGCTCGTACATGTCGTGGGACGCCGGGCGGGCGCTGCGCGACAGGCGTCGCCACAGAGCACGCCACGGCCCCGGCACGGCGATCCGTACCGGGGCGCTGGGCGGGGCAGCGGTGTACTCCATCGGTTCCTGGGGGAGGGCGCGTCCGCGCGGTGCCGGCTTCCGGGGCGTGGGGTGGGCGCTGTGAAGGAGATGTGAGAGGCGGGGCCCGGGAAGTGTGGGGTGGTGTGTGGTGATGTGCGGTGCCTCTACGGGGACACGTCGGGCATCAGGGCTGGTTCCGCCGCCGTACGGCGTACCGGGCACCGGCCCCGCCGGCGATCAGTACGACGGCACCGGCCGCCAGTGACGCGATGGTGGCGGTGGAAGCGCCGGTGCGCGCCAGTTCCTTCTCGCTCTCCGACGGCCGGGCGGGCCGGGGCTCGGGGTGGCCTTGTGCCCCGGGGCGCTGGTGCTCGCGGTGGGCTTACGACCCGGGGTGCTGGGCACGGCGGTGGGCTCCTGGCCCGGGAGGCTCGGGCGGGCTGTGGGCCGGTGGCCGGGGGTGCCGGGGGTGGACCTGGTCGGCTGCGGCTTCGGGGGCACGGACGGGACCGGTGTCGCGGAGCGCGCCGGGGCCTTCGCCGGGGCGTCGTCGGCGTGTGCCGGGCCGGCCGTCGTCAGTGCCAGGGCGGGCACGGCGAGCGCCGCCACCAGACCGGCGGTCGCCACCGCGCGTGCAAGGACCCGCGCGCCCCGGTTCGCGCCGGCGCGGGAGACGCCGGGCATGGAGGGGACGGCGGAGTCGGAGGCGACAGGGGCAGGGGCAGGGGAGGCAGGAGTAGCGGGAGAGGCAGAGGAGGTGTGGCACGTATTCACGGTGGCTGCTCCACGGTCGGCGGGCGACGCCTGATGGCGCCTTCACCCGTGACGACGTGCGGCGACGACCGGGGTTGCCGCCGTCCGGGAAAAAGACGGCGGTCGGAAGCGACTTCGCGCGCGGAGGGGATCCGTAGCGATCGCAGGGGGCCGTGGCCGGGACCAGGTGCCGGGTCAGGGGCCGAGGGCCTGGGACGGAAGAAGCGTGAGAGTGCCGCGGAGAAGGCTCAGCCCACGCTGTGCAGCAGTTTTTCGATCGCCTTCAGCCGGTCGTCGAGGTCGTCCAGCCGCCCGCGCATCGCCTCCTGACCGGCGACGACACGCTCGGCGAGCTTGCGGTACTCGGCCAGTGCCGCGGCGTCGGCGCGGTGCCGCTGGAGCTTGAAATACGAAGCCACGATCACCGTGATCGCACCACCGACGATCAAGAAGATGGCTATCGGGATGATGATGCCACCGCTCATTACGCGTCCCCCTTAAGGTCGTTCGGTCCTGCTGCGCCCACCGGTCCACCGGTGTTTGCGGGCTCGCCCGAATGCCTGGATTTGCCCGTACGTCCGGATTCGCTCGTACGGCGAGATTCCTCCGTACGCCGGGATTCCTCCGTACCTCCGGACGCACCCTTGTCCGTGCTCCCGGAGGAATCCATGCCTTCCTCGCTGTCCGACCGGTCCTCCCGGACGGCGGCGAGGACTGTTTCCACGTTCAGGCGCAGCTCGAACGGGGCGAGTTCGAAGTACTTCAGTGCCTTGCCGTCCGCGGACAGTTCCAGCCGTCCGACCAGAAGGCCGGCCTTCTCCAGGCGGTCCAAGTGCATGTAGAGCAGCGGCCGGGACATGCCCAGGCGGCGGGCCAGCTCGCTGACGTACAGCCGGCCGTCGGCGAGTTCGGCGATGATCCGCAGGCGCTGCGCATGGCCCACGGCGGCGAGCAGGGCCAGCAGCTCCTCGCTGTTCATGGCCCACCTTCTCGTTTCCCGCTCGTTCCTGCCCGGCGTCCCACCGGCACCGACGTCACCTGTCAGCGGAGGTTTTCGCATGACGGGACGGGCTGTCAAGGCGGCTCGAACCCGTGTCGCACCTGCGTGGTGGCCACTTCGACGGCGGTTCCCCGGCCCGCCACCCCCGATTTCGACGGTTGACGGCCTGATGCGACACCTGTAACTCTTCACTGACATGTGCACCAGTGGGTGTGCGAGGAGCTGAATACGTGAGGAGCTGGGGTCAGTGAAAGAGCGGCCGATCACCGTGCCGGTGGCGACCTGGAGCGCCCGCCACCCCTGGCGCGCGATCGTGGGGTGGCTGGTCTTCGTCGTGCTCTGTGTCGGCATCGGCTCGGCGGTCGGCACCCACAGCGCCACCACCGAGGACTACCGCGTCGGGGAGGCCGGCCGTGCCGAGGTGATGGCAGCCGAGGGCGGCCTCCAGCGCAGACCGGTGGAGCAGGTCGTCATCTCCGCCGATTCAGGAACGTCGGCGGCCCGCGCCGGCGCGGAGACGGGCGCGCGGTCCGGCGCGACGAAAGACGCGCGGGCAGATGTACGGATGGACGTACGGATGGACGCCGCGGCCCGGGACGTACGGGCCCGGATGGCGCGGTTGCCGGAGGTGGCGCACGTGGACGCGCCGGTCCGCTCCGCCGACGGCCGTACCGTCCTGGTCACGGTGACCATGAAGGGCGCGGAGCTGGACGCCAAGAAGCACGTCGATCCGCTGCTCGCCCAGACAGCGGCGGTGCGCAAGAGTCACCCCGGTCTGCGGGTGGAGCAGACCGGTACCCCTTCGATCGGCAAGGGCCTGGACCAGCAGCGCGGCGACGACCTCCTGCTCTCCGAAGTGATCACGCTGCCGGTCACGCTGATCACCCTGCTGCTCGTCTTCGGCTCGGTGCTGATGGCCGGGGTGCCGCTGCTGCTGGCGCTGTCCTCGATCACCGCCACGGTCGGGCTGTCGATGGTGGCCTCGCACCTCCTGCCGGACGCGGGCGTCGGCACCAACGTCATCCTGCTGATCGGCCTGGCCGTCGGCGTCGACTACGCGCTCTTCTACCTCAAGCGCGAGCGGGAGGAACGGGCCCGGCACGGCGGCCGGCTCGCGCCGGAGGCCCTGGTGGAGCTGGCCGCGGCCACGGCCGGCCGGGCGATCGCGGTCTCCGGGCTCGCGGTGATCGTCTCCACCGCCACCCTCTACCTCGCCTCGGACGTCATCTTCTCCTCGCTGGCCACCGGTACCGTCCTGGTCGTCTCGGTCTCCGTCGTCAGCTCGCTGACCGCGTTGCCCGCCCTGCTGGTCACGCTCGGACGCCGCGCCGAGCGCCGGGCCGCGCGCCGGATCGCCAAGGGCCGCGCGCCCCGCGTACGCAACGGTGCGCAAGCCGGAACCGGGCGCGTATGGCGCGCCATGCTCCGGCCCGCGAGCGAACACCCCCGGATCACCCTGTGCGTCTCGGTGCTCGTCATGATCGTCCTTGCCCTGCCGGTCGCCGGCCTGAAGCTGGTCGACCCCGGCAAGGACAGCTTCTCGCGTGACATCGCGGCCCTGCGGACGTACGACCGGCTGCACGCCGCCTTCCCCGAACTGCGCGTACGGCATCAGGTCGTCGTACGCGCCGACCCCTCCCGTACGTCCCAGGTGGGCGACGCGCTGCGGGAGCTGGCGGCCCGTGCGCAGGCCGACCCGCTGTTCACCGGGAACACAGGGCACATCAAGCCCGCGGAGCGGAACGCGGTACGGCCTTCGATACGGACCTCGATACGGACCTCGATACGGACCTCGGACGACGGCCGGATCAGCGCGCTGGAGCTGTCGGTTCCGTACCGGGCGAGCTCCGAGGAGGCGCTGCGGTCGCTGGCACACCTGCGGGAGGACTACCTGCCCGCCACGGTCGGCAAGGTGCCCGGCGTGCAGGCCGGGGTCACCGGTGACGTACCGCGTTCCGTGGACTACGTGGACCACCAGAACCGGAAGTTGCCGCTGGTCGTCGGGTTCCTGCTGCTGCTGACCTTCGTGATGACGGTCCTCGCGTTCCGGTCGGTGGTCATCGGGCTGCTCGGGGCGGTGCTCAACCTGCTGTCCGCCGCCTCCGCCCTCGGCCTGCTGGTCCTGGTCTTCCAGGGGACGTGGGCCGAGGACCTGCTCGGCTTCCGGTCCCTCGGCGGGATCGCCGCACGTGTCCCGCTGTTCCTCCTGGTGATCCTCTTCGGGCTGTCGATGGACTACCAGGTGTTCGTGGTCAGCCGGATCAGGGAGGCCGTACTGCGCGGCGTGCCCACCCGGAAGGCGGTGCCGGCCGGGATCGGCAACTCGGCCAAGGTCGTGACCAGCGCGGCGATCGTGATGGTGTCGGTGTTCGCCGCCTTCGTCTTCCTGCACCTGACCGAGATGAAACAGATCGGGTTCAGCCTGGCGGTCGCCGTTCTGCTGGACGCCTTCGTCGTCCGCGTCATGATCCTGCCGTCGGTGCTGACGCTGCTGGGCGAGCGGAGCTGGTGGCCGTCGCGTGGGGCGGGCCGGCTGTTCGGCCACCGACCGGAGAGCGGTCGGGCGGAGAACGGTCGGGCGGAGAACAGTTGGGCGGAGAACGGTCAGCCGCCGGGCCATGATGCGGTGGTCCAGGGGACACCGGGGAGTCGCTGATGGTGCGTTTGTATGACTGTTTCGGGAGCCGAGTGGGGGACCGCCGTACGGGGTAGTGCTGACCGGCGTACTCCGTACGTCTCGACGCTCGCGGGGAAAGGCCGGGACCCATGACGCAGCAGGCGCGAACGACGACACAGCCCTTCCAACTGCCCCGCTTCTACATGCCCTACCCGGCGCGGCTGAACCCGCATTTGGAGGAGGCCCGCGCCCACGCCAAGGAGTGGGCGCGGGGGATGGGCATGCTGGAAGGCTCCGGCATCTGGGACGAGCGGGACCTGGACGCCCATGACTACGCCCTGCTCTGCTCCTACACCCACCCCGACTGCGACGGCCCCGCGCTGTCGCTGGTCACGGACTGGTACGTCTGGGTCTTCTTCTTCGACGACCACTTCCTGGAGACCTTCAAACGCACACAGGACCGGAAGGGCGGTAAGGAATACCTGGACCGCCTGCCGGCCTTCATGCCCATGGACCTGGACACCCCCGTTCCCGAGCCGCGCAATCCGGTAGAGGCGGGGCTCGCGGACCTGTGGGCCCGTACGGTGCCCGCCATGTCCCCCGAGTGGCGCGCCCGGTTCGCCGAGAGCACCGAGAACCTGTTGAACGAGTCCCTGTGGGAGCTGTCCAACATCAACGCGGGCCGGGTCCCCAATCCGGTCGAGTACATCGAAATGCGCCGCAAGGTGGGCGGCGCCCCCTGGTCCGCCGGGCTGGTGGAGTACGCGGCGGGCGCCGAGGTTCCGGCCGCCGTCGCGGATGCGCGCCCGCTGCGGGTCCTCAGGGACACCTTCGCCGACGCCGTCCACCTGCGTAACGACCTGTTCTCCTATGAGCGTGAGACGCGGGACGAGGGGGAGTTGAGCAATGGCGTACTGGTCCTGGAGACGTTCTTGGACTGTACGACCCAGGAGGCCGCGGACGCCGTCAATGACCTGCTGACCTCACGCCTTCAGCAGTTCGAGCACACGACCCTGACCGAACTGCCCGCGCTCTTCGCCGAGAAGGGCCTGGACGCGCGCTCCTGCGCCGATGTGCTCGCGTACGCCAAGGGCCTTCAGGACTGGCAGTCCGGCGGGCATGAATGGCATATGCGCTCCAGCCGCTATATGAACGGTGGGGGCGGGGGAGGGGAAGGCGTACGGTCCGCGCCTCTGCCGGGGGCGGGGGCCGTATCCGGGGGCGGGGCCGGGGCCGGAGGGAGGACCGGGGGTGGTGTGGGGGGCCTGGGGCCTGGGAATTCCGGGGCTCTTGTCGGGTGGTCGCCCTTCTTCCTGAACAGGCTGGGAACTTCGGCGGTGGATCTCCCCAAGGCACTGGCCGAGGCGGCGGCCACGGTGGCGGCCGGCGCGGATACGGTGGCGGCCGGCGCCAAAGGGCTGCGTCGCTACACCCATGTCCCGTACGAGAAGGTCGGCCCCTCCCGGCTCCCCGAATTCTTCATGCCCTTCGAGGTCACGCTCAGTCCGCACCTGGAGACCTCCCGGCGGAACACGGTCCAATGGGCGCGCCACGTGGGCTTCTTCGGGCCGCAGCCCGGCGTCCCGCACTCGGACATCTGGGATGAGGAGATGGTCGCCGGATTCGACTTCCCTCTGTGCTCAGCGGGGCTGCACCCGGACGCGACACCCGAGGAACTGGACCTGTCGGCGGCCTGGCTGACCTGGGGCACGTACGGGGACGACTACTACCCGAAGGTGTTCGGCCGTACCCGGGACCTCGCGGGCGCCAAGGTGTGCACCGACCGGCTGTCGGCCTTCATGCCCCTGGGGGACGGCGACGGCTACGGCGACGGCGACACGGGAGCCGCTGCCGAGCCCGTGTCCGTACCCGTACCCGAGCCCGCGTCCGTACACGTACCCGTGCCCGCGAACGCCATGGAGCGGGGGCTTGCCGACCTGTGGGCCCGTACGGCCGGGCCGATGACACCCGAGGCGCGCCGGGCGTTCCGTACCGCCATCGAGTCCATGACGACGAGCTGGCTGTGGGAACTGGACAACCAGGCGCAGAACCGGATTCCCGACCCGGTCGACTACATCGAGATGCGCCGCAGGACGTTCGGATCGGATCTCACGATGAGCCTGTGCCGGCTGGGACACGGGCGGCGGGTGCCGCCGGAGATCTACCGGAGCGGGCCCGTGCAGTCGCTCGAACACGCCGCCGCCGACTACGCGTGCCTGACAAACGACGTCTTCTCCTACCAGAAGGAGATCGAGTACGAGGGCGAGGTGCACAACGCCGTACTCGTCATCCAGAACTTCTTCGGCTGTGACTACCCGGCCGCCGTGCGCATCGTCCAGGACCTGATGACCTCCCGTATGCGGGAGTTCCAACACGTCGCCGGGCACGAACTACCGGTTCTGTACGATGACTTCGATCTCCCGGAGGAGACGCGTACGGTCCTGGACGGGTACGTTCGGGAGCTGGAGAACTGGATGTCGGGGATCCTGCTGTGGCACCGGCAGTGCCACCGCTACGGAGACGCCGACCTGCGGCACTGGGCGCGTCCGTACCCGCGGGGCGGGGCGGGTACGGGTCCGCGCGGCGGGGCGGCGGCGACGCGGTGGTCCGGTGGGCCGACGGGGCTGGGAACGTCAGCAGCCCGGCTGGTCGGTAGCCTGGCTGATCGGTAGGCCGGTTGATCGGTAGGTCGGCTGGTCGGTAGGCCGGCAGGCTGGAAGGTGAGGAGGGTTGGTCGGACATGCCCCGTAAGGTCAGAGCCACTCCGTCGCCTACGGGGTGGCGTCGGCTGCTCGCCCGCGCGCCGATCCATCTCTACCGCTGGCACCTGGGGCGGCTGATGGGCGGCCGGGTCCTGCTGCTCACCCACACCGGGCGCAAGAGCGGGCGCCCCCGGCAGGTCGTACTGGAAGTGACCGGGCGCACCCCGGGCACCGGCGCCTACCGCCTCGCCTCCGGCCTCGGCCCCACCTCCCAGTGGTACCGCAACATCCTCCACACCCCCGAGGTCACCATCCAGGTCGGCGGGCGCCGTACCGCCGCCGTCGCCCGCCCCATGACGCCCGAGGAATCGGGCCGGGCGATGGCCGAGTACGCGCCGCGCCATCCGCGTACGGCCCGTCGGCTCATGGGTGTCTGCGGCATCGAGACGGACGGGACCGCGGAGGACTACTACCTCGTCGGACGCGATCACATCCCGTTCGTGGAGATCACGCCGGTCGCGCCGGACGCGCCCGTTGCGCCCGGCACGTCTGCGTAGGCCGGGAACGGGGCCGGGGGCGGCGTCGGGAACGGCCGCGGACGGCGCCGGAAACGGCCGGAGGTGGCGCGGGGGAACGGCCGGGGCACAGAGTCAGGCGGGTTTGCGGGCCTCGATCAGGTAGCGCGTCGCGTGGGCGACGAAGGGGCCCTCGTCCTGGATCCGTTCATGCAGCTCCCGCAGTGGGCCCCGGTACTCCTCGACGGTGAAGCCGGGCACCATCCAGATCACCTTCCGCAGGAAGTAGATCACCGCGCCGATGTCGAAGAACTCCGTACGCAGGGACTCGAAACGCAGGTCAAGGACCTCCAGCCCGGCGGCCTCGGCCTGTGCGCGGGCGTCGTCGGGGTGACGTGAACGCCGTACGTGTTCGGGCTGCGGCCCGAGGAAGTACTCGACCAGCTCGAAGACGCTGGAGTGCCCGACCTGCTGGGAGAGATACGTTCCGCCGCCCTGGAGCACCCGGGTGATCTCCTGCCACCAGACGGTCGCCGGGTGCCGGCTGGTCACCAGGTCGAAGGCCCCGTCGGCGAACGGCAGCGGCGGTTCGTCGGCGTCCGCGACAACGGCCGCGCCGCGCGGGTGCAGCAGCCGGGTGGCCTTGGCCACATTGGGTGGCCAGGATTCCGTGGCCACCATCACCGGGGGCAGCTTCGGCGCGCCGGCGAGAACCTCACCACCGCCCGTCTGGATGTCCAGCGCGGCGGACGCCTGCGCCAGGCGGTCGCTCATAAGACGCTGGTAGCCCCAGGAAGGGCGCTGCTCGGTGGCGCGGCCGTCGAGCCAGGAGAAGTCCCAGCCCTCCACGGAGACGGTCTCGGCCTCTTCCACCAGGTCCTCGAAACTGCGTGACATGCGGCGATGGTCTCAGTGGCCCGGTGGTTTTGCCACTGATTATCCCTGCATGCCCTTGTTCCGGCGCGCCTGTCCCGTGTACGGGCCGGGGCCGGGTCGGGGGCCTCACACCGGGACCGCCGGTGCGAGGTCGTCCGGCAGCGGGTCGTGACGGATGCGCTCGGCGGGCAACTGGGTGGCGGCCAGACGAGCCACGGTGGGGCCGACCAGTGCGGGCGGCCCGCTGACGTACGCCAGGTGTTCGGACCAGTCGCCGTGCTGGGACACGGCCTCGGCCAGCGCCCGGTAGCCGGCCGCCCCGGGGCCCGTACCGATCACCGGCACCACCCGCAACCAGGGGCGGCGGCGCTCCAGTTCGGCCAGCACCTCGGCGTCGTACGGGCCGGAGGTGTCCCGCGTACCGAGGAAGAGGTGCACGCTGCGGCCGTACGCCCCATGGGTGAACAGCTCTTCCAGCAGGGCCTTGGCGGCGGCCCAGCCGGTGTCGCCCGCCACCAGCAGCAGGTCGCGCGTGACGTCCTCGTCGAGTGTCATCGTGCCGCCGGCCGGGCCCAGGCGCAGCGTGTCGCCGGGCTGCGTACGGGTCACCAGGGCCTCGCTCAGCCCGCCCCGGCCGGCCCGCCGTACGTGGAGCTCCAGCTCGCCGTCCGGCCGTGGCGCGCAGGCCAGCGAGTACTGCCGCCAGGTCTGGGGGAGGAGCGGGGAGGCGACCGAGGTGTACTGCCCGGCCCGGTAGGGGTAGGGCTCGTGAGGCTGTACGCGCAGCACGGCCAGGTCGGGGCGGCGCAGCTCGTGCGAGGTGACCGTGGCCTGCCAGTCGGCGGGCTCGCCGAGGGAGGCTTCCGCGCCCTGGACCATGGCGGCCACGGCGAACCGCAGCATCCGCAGCCATGCCTGCTCGGTGGCGTCCTGCCAGCGCGGGCCGGCGGTGCGGCGCAGCGCCTGGCACAGCGACATCTCGAACGCCTCGTAGTGCACCGGCCGCACACCGAGCTTGCGGTGGTCCCGGCCGAGCCGGGAGAAGACCGTGGCGATCTCGTCCGGGCGGTGCAGGTTTTCGATCAGGTACCAGAAGATGGCGGCGAGGTGCTTGCGCTGGAACTCCATCGACTCCGGGAACAGTGACCGCAGGTAGGGCCACTGCTCGAACATGGCGTCGTAGAGGTGGCTGATCAAGTCCTCGAAGGGGGTGACCAGATCGAGGGACTGGGTGATCAGGAGCTGGTCGGTCGCGGCCCCCTTGTAGAAGGCCGTGGCCGCACCTGTGGCGAGGGTGTTGGGCGCGGCGCGGTAACCGGCCGGTGCGCCGGGGCCGTTCGTATCCTCCCCCGGACTCTGCACCGGGCCCTGTCCGGAGCTCTGCACGGAGTTCTGTGCGGGGTTCTGTGCGGGCCCCTGGCTCGGGTTCAGGAGTTGCCGGCGCAGCCGCATCGCGTCGTGCCGAGCCAGTAGCGCGTGGTACTTCCCGTCCACAACATTCATGGTCAGCGGCTCCTCATACGGGGAGGTGGCGGCAACGGCCTCGTGAGCCGGTACCGCCGCCCCGACAACGGCAGGGAGGGCGAGTATGGCACTCGGTGCCGTTGCCCGTCCGGCCCTGTCCAGCAGGGCCGTTCGGCCCTTCCGGGGCGTCGGCCGACGGGTGTTGGTTAGGTTCGCGGCCCGGCGAAAGCCCGGCCCTGCGACGATCGGCGACACGTGGCAGGGCCCACGAAACGGCCCGGTCCGGGCCGCACCAACGCGTCACGGCGCGTACGTTTCCCGGACACACTCCCTCCGCCGGAGGGCCGGCGGCATTCGCCGCTGAAGGGTTCCGCCGCCGGCGGCTTCCTCCGGCGGACCGGTACCGCGCACACCCGGCCCGGCGAAGTGAGTACCGCCCAGACAGAGCGAGCACCGAATGGACAACCGCGTCCCGTCCCCACCCTTCCGCGCCTCCGCGTCCACCGGGGCCCGCGTACCCGCCGGCCCGCCGGCGCGGGGCGTGCCCGCGGGCCCGGGGGTACCCCCAGTGCCCCCGGCGCCTGCCGGCCCGGCCGTCCGCGCGGCGCGGCCCGGATCACAGACGGGACCCGGCGCTCGTACGGGGCCAGGCGCTTGCGGGGGGCCCGGCATCCGTACGGGATCCGGGATCGGTACGGGGTCCGGCGTCCGTCCAGGCTCCGACCCCGTCCGTACGGGACCCGCCACCGCCGTGCACACCGTGCCCGCGTCGCCCGCCGCCGGGCCGGACGCACCGCTACGGGTCTTCATCCTCGACGACCACGAAGTGGTACGCCGTGGGATACGCGACCTCCTCGAAGCGGAAGAGGACATCGAAGTGGTGGGTGAGGCGTCGACGGCGCGGGAAGCCCTGTCGCGGGTGCCGGCCACCCGGCCGCACGTGGCGGTCCTCGACGTACGCCTCGGGGACCATGGAGGCGGCGGCGACCACGAGGGCATCGGGGTATGCCGCGAACTGCGGGCCCGCATGCCGGAACTGGCCTGTCTGATGCTGACGTCCTTCGACGACGACGAAGCACTCTTCGACGCCATCATGGCGGGCGCGGCGGGCTATGTGCTCAAGCAGATCAACGGCTCGGACCTGGTGACCGCCGTCCGCACGGTCGCCACCGGCAAGTCGACCCTGGACCCGCGTACGGCCGCACGGGTCATGGCCCGCCTGCGCGGCCCCCAGGACGCGCAGCGTCCGGACGCCGCACCGGACTCCGAGGAATCGCAACTCGAACGCCTCTCACCCCGCGAACGGCAGATCCTGGACCTGATCGGCGAAGGCCTGACTAACCGTCAGATCGCCGACCGACTGTTCCTGGCGGAGAAGACGGTGAAAAATCGTATCTCCTCGATCCTCTCCAAACTGGGCGTAGGCCGCCGCGTCCAGGCCGCAGTAATCGCCGGCCGAGTACGAGACCAAAAGCCCCGCCGCGGCCTGGCCTGACGCCGCCGCAGAGCAGTGCTCTCCGCGCGGAGCGGCGTTCACGGTATGGAGCGGTGTTCGCGGCACGGAGCAGCGCTCTCCGGGCGGAGCGGGGCTCGCGGTACGGAGCGGCGTTCGCGGACTGGAGCAGTGCTCTCCGCGCGGAGCGGGGTTCGCGTTACAGAGCGACGCTCACGATATGGAGCAGTGCTCACAATACGGAGCGCTGAACGCCAACCTTATGACTGCTCTCCGTGCTGAGCGCCGCTCTCCGAGATGAGCACCGTTCGCTGTTCTGAGCACCGCTTCCTGTTCTGTGCGCTGCTCTCGGTTGTGAGCAGTGCTCTCGATGGCGAGCACTGCTCTCCATACGGGGCGGTGCTCACCGTACGAAGCACCACGCGCCACGCGCCGTTGTGGTGCTCACCGTTCGGAGCAGTGCTCACCGTGCGGAGCGCCGTTCCTCCATGAGACCCGGAGTTCGGGATGAGAGCGGTGCTCACGGCATGGGGCGGTGCTCGCGGTGTGGAGCGGTGCTCGCGGCGTGGGGAGTGGTGGTCAAGGGCTGGGGGTCGTTGGGGCTATCGGCTGATGTGTCGGTGCCATCGGAGTTCGCCGTCGTGGCATTCGGCGGTGGGTGTGAGTCCGGCGGCGGTGGCGACGGCGGCGGATGCCCGGTGTTCGGGGTGGATGTGGGCGATGACGGTGTGCACCGGCTGTCGGCTGAGCCAGTCGACGAGTCCTCGGGCCGCTTCGGTGGCGTTGCCTCTCCCCTGCCACGGGGAACCCACCACCCAGGCGACCTCGGCCACGGGGCCATGGCCGGAGGGGCTGATCGTCGCCTGCACGGTACCTGTCAGGCAGGACTCGTTACGAAGGCTGATCACCCAGTTCAGCCAGGAGACGGCCGGATCGGGAGAGCCCGCGGAGATGCGCCGGTAGCGCGAGCGCAGGGCTTGCGGGGTGTCCGGAGTACCGCCGATGAAGGTGTGCAGAGCCGGGTCGGACAGCACGGCAGCCATCTCCTCGGCGTGCTCGACGTGCAGCGGCAGCAGGTCCAGCCGTCTGGTGCCGATGGTCCGGGCCGTAAGGGGGATCACGCCGTCACCGCCTCGGTGCGGTCGATGAGCTGTGCCGCGCTCTGCAGCGTCATGTCGAGGGAGGAGAGTCGTTGGTTGTCAGGTCGTGGTGGTTGTGGAGGTCGTGGGGGTTGTGGGGATTCGAGGCCGTGGCCGGGGGCCGTGACGGCGTCGAGGGCGCTGTGCGTCCGGTCCGGGTCGGGGACCTGTAACGGCGGCCGGTGGGCCGAACTTCGGTCATTGGCTGTGCTGGACATGGATGGCTGACTGCTCCTGCTCCCGGGCCTGATAGCTGGTCAGGAGGGTACGACGGGGGGCACAAGCCCCTGCCGTCCCCGCCGGGACCTCTGGTCCCGGGCAGGGGCCAGGACGGGGTCCAGGGCAGGGACTGTTCGGCCCTGTTTCCGGTGTGGTCCACCGCTGATGCTGGGGCCGCCGGGAAGAGCCGGTACACCTCCCCCGTGGTCTCAAGGCTCTTCCCGGCCCTGCGGAACACGTACAGAGGTGGAGGGCGCGGCCCGGTGGACGGATTGGGTACGAACACGGAAGGCAGGCGGGCCGAAGGCCCGGGAGCGGGCCCGGAACCCGAACGGTCGAGCGCGGTGTCGGGAGATCGTGGAACCGGTGAGGTTGGTGGAGTCGGCGGGACCAGTGGGGTCGGTAAGGTCGGTGGGTCCGGTGGGGCTGACGGCACCGCCGATCGCGTCGGTCGGATCGATCGGAACGGCGAGGACGCGGCCCCCCGCCCCACCAGCCGCCGTCTCCCCGTGGACTGGCTGACGACCACCGACCACAAGAAGATCGGGACGCTCTATCTCGTCACCGCGTTCGTCTTCTTCCTCGTCGGCGGCCTGATGGCGCTCCTGATGCGCGCCGAACTGGCCCGCCCGGGACTGCAGATCATGTCGAACGAGCAGTTCAACCAGGCGTTCACCATGCATGGCTCGGTGATGCTGCTGCTGTTCGCCATGCCGCTGTTCACCGGCTTCGCGAACTGGCTGATGCCGTTGCAGATCGGCGCGCCGGACGTGGCCTTCCCGCGGCTGAACATGCTGTCCTACTGGCTGTTCCTGTTCGGCTCGCTGATCGCCGCGGCGGGCTTCCTCACGCCCCAAGGGGCGGCCGACTTCGGCTGGTTCGCGTACGCGCCGCTGTCGGACGCCGTGCATTCACCCGGCGTCGGCGCCGACATGTGGATCATGGGTGTGGCGCTCTCCGGTTTCGGCTCCATCCTGGGTGCCGTCAACTTCATCACCACCATCATCTGCATGCGCGCGCCCGGCATGACGATGTTCCGGATGCCGATCTTCACCTGGAACGTGCTGCTGACCGCGCTGCTCATCCTGCTGGTCTTCCCGGTGCTGGCCGCCGCGCTGCTGGCGCTGGAGTGCGACCGCAAATTCGGCTCGCAGATCTTCGATCCGGCCAACGGCGGCGCGCTGCTGTGGCAGCACCTGTTCTGGTTCTTCGGCCACCCCGAGGTGTACGTCCTGGCGCTGCCGTTCTTCGGGATCGTCTCCGAGGTCATCCCGGTCTTCTCCCG
Organism: Streptomyces sp. MST-110588; assembly: GCF_022695595.1. Taxonomy (NCBI): domain Bacteria; kingdom Bacillati; phylum Actinomycetota; class Actinomycetes; order Kitasatosporales; family Streptomycetaceae; genus Streptomyces; species Streptomyces sp. MST-110588. The sequence goes on along the minus strand of NZ_CP074380.1, from coordinate 3,672,247 downwards.
CAAGCCGCTGTTCGGTTACTGGGGACTGATCGCCGCGACGATCTCCATCGCGGGTCTGTCGGTGACGGTGTGGGCGCACCACATGTACGTCACGGGCGGCGTCCTGCTGCCGTTCTTCTCCTTCATGACCTTCCTGATCGCGGTGCCGACGGGCGTGAAGTTCTTCAACTGGATCGGCACGATGTGGAAGGGCTCGCTGTCCTTCGAGACGCCGATGCTGTGGGCCACCGGCTTCCTGGTCACCTTCGTCTTCGGCGGTCTGACCGGCGTGATCCTGGCCTCGCCGCCGATGGACTTCCACACCTCCGATTCCTACTTCGTCGTCGCGCACTTCCACTACACGCTCTTCGGTACGGTCGTTTACGCGATGTTCGCCGGCTTCCACTTCTGGTGGCCGAAGTTCACCGGCAAGATGCTGGACGAACGGCTCGGCAAGATCACGTTCTGGACGCTGACAGTCGGTTTCCACCTGACCTTCCTCGTACAGCACTGGCTGGGTGCGCAGGGCATGGTCCGGCGCATCCCCGACTATCTGGCCGCCGACGGCTTCACCACGCTCAACACCCTCTCCACCATGGGCTCATTCCTCCTGGGCATGTCCTTCCTGCCGTTCTTCTACAACGTCTGGAAGACCGCCAAGTACGGCGAGACCGTCCAGGCCGACGACCCGTGGGGGTACGGGCGATCGCTGGAGTGGGCTACCTCCTGCCCGCCGCCCCGGCACAACTTCGTCTCGCTGCCCCGTATACGCAGCGAATCCCCGGCCTTCGACCTGCACTACCCGGAGATCGCCGCCATCGAGGCGGCGCCGGCGGGCCCGGCCGACCGGGAGCTCGCGGCGGCGACGGACCGCTGAGACCAGGAGCACGGGAAGCACGGGGAGTACGAGAAGCACGAGAAGTACGAGGAGGAAGCCATGTCCCACGCGGTCTTCGCCCTGGGGGCCGGGGTGCTGTGCGCGTCCGGCTGTGTCTGGTACCTGCCCGCGGCACTGGACGTACGCGCCGGGGCCGACCGGCCCCTCTCCCGGCGGCTGACGGCCCTTGCCTGTCTGACCGGCTGGGGAACGCTCGCGCTGGTCGCCGTGGTGCTGCTCCTGCCGGTGCCCTGGAGTGCCGTCGGCGCCGTGGCGGGGGCGGGCGCGGTGGCGGCCGGGGTACTGCTCGTACTGGCCCTGGACCGCCGCGTGCGCGAACAGCGGGAGGAGGAGCGGCGCTGGGCGGCGCTGTACGGCAAGGCGCCGGCCCCTGACCCCGCCCGCGCCCCCGCCCGCGGCCCGGTGGTACGGGGAGCCGGTCCCGTACAAGGACACGTACCGGGCGCGGGTCCGGGCCCCCGCCGTGCGCAGTACGTCTTCCTCCTCTGGGTGCTGTGCGGGGTCGCCCTGGCAGGCGGTACGGCGGTGACTGTGCTGCTGGCCGGGGGCCCGGCGAGCCCCGCGCGGACCGCCGTGGCGATCGGCGCGGCCGTGGCCGTCACCGTCGTGTGCCTGGTCGTGGCGAGCGTCCACGCCGCCGCCGTCAGCCGTCGGCTGCGCGCCTGCGTCCCGCCCCGGTCGCCGGCCGGCTTCCGCCCTCCAGCGCGGCGCGGACCTTCGCGAACCGCTCCTGGTTCCACTCGATCGTGAGATCGGGCTCCAGGAACGCGCAGGCGAGGCCGGCGATGCCCAGCGCGGGCTGTGACCACCGGTCCGTGTGCCGGGCGCCGAAGGGGCCGGCCGGTGTGGTCCGGGTCGCGACGTCGGGTGTGGACAGCGCCGTGAGCACCAGTCCGCGCATGGTGGCGCTGACCAGCCCGGCAAGGGTCTCGAATGTGGCGCCCGCCCCGGGGCGCAGCCGGTAGCCCAGAAGGGCCGCCAGCTCCTCGTACGACCTGGCGATCCGGTGGATGAAGGCGCGCTCGGACGCGGCGAGGCCGTGCTGTACGTCGGTACGCAGCTCGCCGTCCGGCAGTCCGAGGAAGGTGGCGTGCAGCGCCAGGTAGGTACGCCATTCCTTGGAGCGGTAGATCGTCTCGAAGTCCTGCTGTGCGCCCCGGCGCAGCAGTTCGACGAAGAGGTCGTGCCGTGCCTCGGGTGTTTCGAACCCGTCCAGGTGCTCCAGCGCGAAGCGCCTGAGCTGCTCGGTCGCGGCCTCGTCCGCGATGGCGGCGGGGGCGGCGGCCCCGGCCAGCTCGCGCAGCAGATCGCTGAAGAACAGGTCCTTGTACGGCCAGCGGCGGTAGACCGCGCTACGGGAGACTCCGGCGTCCCGGATGACGTCCTCGAAGCTGATGTGATCCAGGCTCACCGTCAGTCCGGTCGCGTTGACCATGGCCAGGGCGGCTGCCAGCATCCGCTGCCCGGTCTCCTCGTCGGACAGCCGACGGCGGCGTCTGGCGAGCCCGGTGGGGGCCTGCGGGGTGTCCTTCACCTTGTTCTCTCGCTTTCCTGGGGCGCGGCGTCGTCCTTGGACGAAAACTATGGGACATGATGTTTCAAGTTTCATGTCTGTTACCGTGGCGTCAGATTACTCCGCCTGTACGGCCCGGTACGGAACCGGTGGCCGTCACAGGTGCGAAGGCGGCGCAGCGCACACCTAGGGAGACATCCGTGTCAGCACAGCGGCAGTACGGTCACCCGGCGGCTCAGGGGGACCGGGGAATTCAGGGAACCGATGAGGGCCTGGGAGGCCGTCGGAGGGGGTGGCGAGCGGCGCCGCCGGCCCCGGTCCGTCACGCGGTCCGGGCGATGTACGCGGGGGCGGCGTTGACCCTCGTCACCGTGGTCGTCACCATCGCCACCCGCGCGGATCTCGGCAGCCGGCTCCGGGTGCTGTACGCCTCCGCCCCCGGCAGGGCCGAGATGGCTCAGGCCGGCATCCTCACGTACCTCTTCACGCTGGCCGCGACCGGCCTCGTCTTGTGGCTGGGGGTGTCGCGGGCGGTCAAGGCGGGGAAGCGATGGGCCCGCACCGTGGCCACGGGCGTCTTCGCCGTCGCAACCCTGATCTGCGGCTACAACTTCACTCAGCCGCACCCCCTCCCGATGAGCCTGGCCGGTATGCTGCCGAGCCTTGCCGGCCTGGCTGCGGTGGCACTGCTGTGGACACGTGGGTCCGCCGCCCACTTCACCACAGCAAAGGCCGTCGTCTAGTTCGGCTGATTAGTTCAACCGGTTGGTTCGTCCGGTTGGGTCCTCCGGTCGGCTCGTCCGGTTGGTTCGTCCGGTTGGTTCGTCCGATCCGTCGCCGGCCGTGGCGACAGGCGTCCCCGTCCCGCCCGGCCGCGGTGCTCACAGGATCAGTACGCCCGCCACGGCCACCACGGCGAGTGCCGCGTAGACCAGTGAGGCCATGCGCAGGCCGAAGCGCAGCAGCCCGTGTTCGGAGACCTTGGCGGCGGGGCCGGCCACCGCCAGGGTCAGCATGATCATGGGCAGGGAGGTGAAGACGGCGTGCCCGGCGGCGCTGTTCTGGAGCGCGGCGAACCACAGCTCCAGATGTGCGTCCGGCGCCGATCCGGCCTGGAGTTGCATCAGCAGGGCGTTGCCGCCGACGTTCGAGCCGGTGATGAAGCCGCCCAGCATCCCGAGCGCGGCGACGGCCGGTGCGAGCAGCAGCGGGTGGGCCCCGGACACGGCCGTACCGAGGGCGTCGATCATGCCGCCGCGCGCCATCACCTGGCCCAGGGCGACAAAGCCCGTCAGGGCGAGCAGCGGACGGGCCACCCGCCGCAGGGCCGCCCGCGCGTCGGTGCCGTGCACCCGTCCGCGGTCCAGGATCAGCGCGGTGAGCAGCAGCGGGAGGCCGGGGGAGGTCAGCGGGTGGAAACTCGCGCCGCCCGCCTGCCAGGTGAAGTCGGGCAGGCCGAGGGCGCAGGCGACGCGGATGAGGGCGACGAGGCCGAGGACCGTTCCGTACGCGAGGAGTACGGGCCGGGGCGGCAGCAGGGCCCGGTCGCGCCGGGCGGCGAAGGCGAGCACGCCCAGGAGCGCGGTGCACAGCCCGGCCACGACGCCGGCCACCTCCACCACACCCAGCCGGTTCAGGGCGATCAGGGCCAGGGAGAGCACCGCGCCCAGCGCCGCGGCGGCACCGGCCGCCCGCAGCCGCCGCGCGGGCCGGCACAGCAGCGCCGCGCCCACCGCCAGTACGGGGAAGACCAGGGCGCTGGTGACGGCGGTGGTCGCGCCGAGCGCGGCGGTGCCGGCCCCCGCGAGCGAGCCGCCGACCACGGTGGCCAGGCCGAGGGTGCCCCACGGCATGATGTTCATGCCGAGCAGGGACTGCCGCAGGGCGGTGGCCGGCGGCGCCAAAGCGAGCAGCACCGGCACGGTGACCAGCAGCGAGACCCCGAAACCGGTCAGCGACTCGACCGTGGGACCGATTCCTACGACCACCAGGGCGGTCTTCACCGGCCGGGAGAGCGGGAGTTGACGTACCCACTCCTGGAGCGAGCGGTGCACTTCGCGGCGGGTGAGGACCTGACTCAGATAGACGCCGGGGAGCATCACCGCGGCGGCGTTCAGTACGAGCAGCCCGCCGGCGCCGGCGCCCGCGGCCACCTCGGCGCCGCTCAGCGAGAAGTCGGGGAGCCACCAGACCAGGAGGGCGGCCGTCAGTGTGCCGGCCGCCGCCGCCCAGTGCGCGGGGCGCCGCAGGCCCGTGATCAGACCCAGCACCATGACCAGCGGTGACACCGCCACTGCCCACACCATTCGGGGCCGCCTCCCATGTCATGCGTTGCGCGTTGCTTGTCGCGTGCTGCGCGTGGCTTGTCGCGTGCCGTGCGTTGTGTGCCGCGCGTTGCGTGTCGCGTTCTGCGTACGGACATGGGCAGCGTGGCCGTGGGCCGGGCTGCCGGTCTTGAACAAAAGTCGCGTCGTGGCCGGTCAGGGCCGCATGGCGGCGGGTGTGACCCCGAAATAGCGCTTGCAGACGCGGGTGAGGTGGGCCTGGTCGGCGAAGCCGGTGGCGGCGGCGACCTCGGCGGGCGCCTGACCGGACAGCAGCAGCCGACGGGCCCGGTTGGCGCGCAGCCGCATCAGATAGGCGTGCGGCGGCAGCCCATAGGCGCGGCGGAACGCGCTGATGAGTGTGGAGCGGTTCCAGCCGGTGGCCGTGGTGAGGTCCGCGAGGGTCACCGGCTCGTCCCAGCGGTCGTGGAGCATCTGACGGGCCAGCTCCGGTGCGGTCCGGCGCGTCCCGGTGCTTCCCGGTATACCGGGCACACCGCGTACGCCGCGTACGCCGTGGGTACGGGCATGGCGCCGTACGACCGCGCCGAGGCCCGTCAGCAGGGCGGACTCGGCGGTGAGCGGATCGGTGAACCGTTTCCGCTCCGGTCCCTGCGGCGGCTGCCTCTGCACCTGCTCGGGCGCCTGCCCCAGTCCCTGCGCCTGCTCCTGCGTACGGTGGACGTGGCGCAGCAGCCTGAAGAGCGCCGGATCGCGTACGGAGTGCTCGGTGAACCAGGCGCCGGACGCACCGAGCTGATCACGGACGATCTCGTCGACCAGCGCGGTGTCGAAATAGAACATCCGGTAGCGCCAGCCTGCCTCGTCGGCGGCGAAACCGGTGTGCACCTCACCGGGATTGAGGACCACCAGGTGCCCCGCCGGGATCACCACCCGGCCCCCGCCCAGGTGCAGCCCCTCGGCACCGCTCTCGATCACGCCGACGGAGAGCTGCTCGTGGCTGTGCCGGTCGAAGGAGAAGTGCTCGAAGCGCGCCTTGAACAGCTCCACCTGCGGGCTGCCCGGTGCCGTCCACAGCCGTGCGTGCTCCGTCATCCTGCGCACCCTACCCATCCGTCACACAGGGGCGGTTTTGTCGTTCACCGGGGAGGAAGGCGCCGGGAGAAGGACGCACAGCACATAGCCCCGGGAGGAGAGCCACCCCGCCATGACGCACCCCCGCGAACGCTCCCCCGAACCCCCCTCCGAACGCTCCCCTGAACCCCCCTCCGAACGCCCCCGCGGACACCGGCCGCACGCCGTCTCCGCGGTGCGCGGGCCCCTCCTCCGCTTCCGGGACGACCCGTTCCGCACCGGCCCGGAAGAAGCCCTCGCGTACGAGAGCGACGGCCTGCTGATCTGTGAGGACGGGCGGATCACCGCGGTGGGCGACCACACGTCCCTGCGTGGCCGGCTGCCCGCCGGGACCGAGCCGGTGCACTACCCGGACCACCTCATCAGCGCCGGATTCGTGGACACCCACACCCACTACGTGCAAAGCGGCATGGTCGCCACCTTCGCGTCGGAGATGTCCGACTGGCTCGGCCACCACACCTTCGCCGAGGAGCGGCGTTTTGGCGACACCCCGTACGCGCGCCGGGTCGCCGCCTCCTTCTGCGAGGAGCTGCTGCGCAACGGCACCACGACCGCGCTGACCTTCGCCGCCGTGTTCCCGGGCTCGGCCGACGCGCTGTTCGAGGAGGCGTCGGCGCGGAACCTGCGGATCGCGGCGGGGAAGGTGCTGATGGACCGCAACGCGCCCGACGACCTCCTGGACACCGCGCAGCGCGGGTACGAGGAGTCCAAGGCGCTCATCGAGCGCTGGCACGGAAAGGGGCGCAATCTGTACGCCGTCACCCCGCGGTTCGCCCCCAGCAGCACGCCCGAACAGCTCGAGGCGGCGGGCGCGTTGTGGCGCGAGCACCCCGGGACGCTCCTGCACACCCATGTCTCGGAGCAGGCCGACGAGATCCCCTGGGTCCGCTCCCTCTTCCCCGGCCGGCGGGGCTACCTCGACGTCTACGGCCATTACGGTCTGCTGGGCCCCGGCGCCGTCCTGGCGCACGGCGTGCATCTGACACCGGACGAGCGGGACCGCTGTGCGCGTACGGGTACGGCGCTCGCCCACTGCCCGTCCTCGAACCTCTTCCTCGGCAGCGGCCTGTTCCGCCTGGCCGACGCCAAGGAACGTACGGACCCGCTGAAGGTGGGGCTGGGCACCGACATCGGCGCGGGCACCAGCTTCTCCCTGCTGCGCACCATGAACGAGGCGCACAAGGTCGCACGGCTGACCGGCTACCCGCTCGACGGCGTGCGGGCCTTCCACCTCGCGACCCGTGGCGGCGCGCAGGCGATGGGCCTCCAGGACAGGATCGGCTCTCTGGAGCCGGGACACGAGGCGGACTTCGTCGTCCTGGACCCGAAGGCCACCCCGCTCCTGTCCCGGCGCGCGTCACGTGCGCAGGGCGTCGAGGACCTGCTCTTCGCCCTGGCCCTGCTGGGGGACGACCGCGCCGTCCGGGCCACGTACGTGGCGGGCAGGCTCGCCCACGACCGGTACCGGGACGGTGACCGCGACTGCGACCGCAGCGGCAACCGTGACACCTCGGCACCGGCCCTCTGAACGGCGCGTGCGCGGCACCTACTCGATCTCGACCGGGCTGCCTGTACGGCCCGACGGCACGCCCAGCAGCCGCTGGAACTCGCCCACCGCGCCGCTGTTGTCCGCGTTCCCGGAGTCCTTGCTCCCGGAGCCCTTGCCCGCGCTCCCGTTTGCGCTCCCGTTCTCGCTCCCGCCCTCCGGCGTACCGAGGTTGCGCCGTACCGAGTCCAGGATCGTCAGGCCCTGGCCGACGAGACCCGCGGCGATCTCGCCCAGCCCGTCCGCACCGTTGAGCACATTGACGTTGGCGCCCGACAGGCCGGACGCGGCCTCCTTGACGATCAGCGGGAGCTGGTCGATGAGCATCCGGTCCAGCGCCACCCGGTCGTACGAGGCGGCGGCCTCGGCCTGGATCTTCATCCGCTCGGCCTCGGCCGTCGCCAGGACCCGGATGCGCTCGGCGTCGGCCTCGGCGGGCTTGACGACCTCGGCCACCAACTGCTGCTGCCGCAGCCGGGCCGCGCGTTCGGCCAGCTCGGTCTGGGCGGCGAGGACCTCCTGCTGGGCGTGCGCCTCCGCCAGCGGACCCGCCTGCGCGGCCTGGGCCTGGGCGCGGTCGACCTCGGCGGTGTACTGCGCCTGCACCACGGCGGTCTGCCGGGCGTACTCGGCCTTCTTGCGCTCCGCCTCCTGCTCGGCCTCGGCCGCGGCCTGGGTGGCCTGCGCCTGGGCGATCTGGGCCTGCCGCTGGATGGCCGCCTTGTGGGGCGCGGACATCGCCTCGATGTAGCCGGTGTCCCCGTCGTCTATGGACTGGATCTGGAGCGAGTCCACATGCAGACCGATCTTCGCCATCTCGGTCTTGGAGGTGTCCAGTACCTCGGTGGCGAGCTTCTGCCGCTCGGTGACGATCTCCTCGACCGTCATGGAGCCGATGATGGACCGCAGATGGCCGGCGAATATCCGGCCGGTCAGTACCGACATCTGGTCCTGGTCGGAGAGGAAGCGCTGACCGGCGTTGATGATGCTCTCGGTGTCGTTGCCGACCTTGAAGGCGATGACGGCACGCACCGTCAGCGCGATGCCCTGCCGGGTCACGCAGGTCTCGACGACCTCCGCCTCACACATCGCCAGCGTCAGGAAGCGGGTCTTGCGGAAGACCGGCAGGACGAACTTGCCGTGCCCGGTCACGACGCGGAACGGCGCACCACCCAGCCCCCGTCTGCCACCGGAGATCAGCATCGCCTCGTCGGGGGCGGGAACGCGGTAACCGAACATTTCCAGTCTCCTCAAGCTGCGTCGCCGGCCTCGCCGGTCAACGGTCCGACGGCCCGGTCCAGTCGATGACCTCGACCTCGCGCGGGCCCCGGGATTCCACTACGAGCACGGTCGCCCGGTGCGGCAAGGGCTCCTCCGACCAGGCGAGGAAGGTCTCCGAACCCCCTCGGACCCGGACCAGTACCTCCCCGGGACCGCCGGTACCGCGGGTGCCGATGACCAGCTCTCCCACACAGCCGATCACCGCTTCATCCGGCACCACCGGCCCCGCTCCCCTCGCGACTCCACCCGTTGCCCCTGACTTTAACCTCACCCCTTCTGTCCCTCACCACCCTGGATACGAAACCCGAACGGCCGTATCCCGACCCGTTACCCGCAGCCGTCACCGGCCGCCGGACCATGGCTGAAGACGATCTTGCCGTCGGTCTCGCCGGTGAGCATCGCCCGGAAGCCCTCCGCCGCCTCGCGCAGCGGCAGTTCGCGGGCGATACGCGGGCGCAGACCGGTGCGGTCGAGGAAGGCCAGCAGATCGGCCAGCTCCCCGGCGGTGCCCATGGCCGAGCCGACCAGTCGCCGCTCGCCGAAGATCAGTCGGTGCAGGGCGTGCGCCGGGGCCGGTTCTGCGGGGCGGCCCGCCCGGTAGCCGGCGCACACGACCGCGCCGCCCGGCCGCAGCAGTTCCAGCGAGCGGGCCCAGCCGGTCTCATCCACGCCGCCGTCCAGGACCGCGTCGACCAGGCCGGGCGCCTTCTCCCCGGGGCCCAGGACCCGGTGTGCGCCGAGTTCGGCGGCCAGGTCGCGGCCACGGCCCTCGGCGGTGACCCACACCTCCAGCCCGGCGGTCACCGCCAGCGCGATCGCGGCGGTCGCGATGCTGCCGATCCGCTCGCGGCCCTGCACCAGTACGGTCTGGCCGGGCCGCACCCCCGCACCGTTGAACAGCATGCGGTAGGCGGTCAGCCAGGCGGTCGGCAGACAGGCGGCCTCACTGAAGGAGATCCCGGCCGGTTTGGGCACCAGGTTGCGCGCCGGCACCACGACGGTGTCGGCGAAGCTGCCCTGGTGCTGCTCGCTGAGCACGGTGCGGCCCGGATCGAGGGTCTCGGGGCCGGTCCAGCCGGGCGAGCCGATCAGGGCGTGCACCACCACCTCCGTGCCGTCGGCCAGCACGCCCGCCCCGTCACAGCCCAGGATCATCGGATAGCGCTCGGGTGGCATGCCCCAGCCGCGCAGGGTGGAGATGTCGTGCATGTTCAGGCTGGCGGCGCGCACCGAGACCGCCGCCCACCCGGGCGGTACCTGCGGCTCGGGCCGCTCCCCGGTCACCAGCCCCGACAGCGGATCGTCGAAGTCGGGGGCGGCGGCGTAGACGGCGAACACGGGTGCTCCTCGGAGGGTGGTGACTCATCAAGGGGGGCCAGGACAGGGGGTGGATCGGGGAGTCGCCGACTCACAGGGTGGTGACGACCTGGTCGTACGTCAGGCGGGGCAGCCGTTCCCGCCGTACGGGCGCCGGCCGCCCCAGGTTCAGCACCAGCAGCGCCTCCCGGTCCCCGGCGGGGAAGAACTCGGCGTTCAGGCCCGCCTCGTCGAAGCCGAGCATGGGCAGGGCGGCCAGGCCCAGGGCGCGGGCCGCCACGATGAGGTAGCCGGTCTGGAGCAGGGCGTCGAAGCGGCCCCGCTCCCGGCGTACCTCCGGGGCGTTTGCCAGCCACTCGTACAGGTGCGGGGCGTGCGGGAAGACCACGGGCAGATGCTCGTGGTAGTTCAGGTCCACCGCCAGCAGCAGGGTCAGCGGCGCGCCGCGGGCCTTGTCGCGGTTGCGGTCGGTCAGATGGCGCAGCAGCCGCTGCCGGGCCCCGGTGCTGCGGATCTCCAGGACGCGCAGCGGCTGCTGGTTGAAGGACGTCGGGCCGTGGCGGATCAGCTCGTACAGGGCGCGCAGGTCCTCGGGGCCGACGGGCTCGTCGGTGAATCCGCCGGGGGTACGGGCCTGCCGGAACAGCAGGTCCAGCGCCTGGGAGGACAGCCGCGGCCGGCCCGTGCCGGTGGTGGTCAGGTGGGCCATCGGCCGCCCCTTATGGCGCGGGGCGCGGGGACGGCGGTACGGCGGGCCGCGGGGTGCGGCCCGCCGGACGGCACCGCGTCACCGGCCCTTCCCCGCGGTCCGGTACTCGCTCAGCTCCGAGGCGGTGACCCGCTCCTGGATGCCGTCGACGATGCGGGTCAGGGCGGGCACGTTCATACGGAAGAAGCCGAGCACCGCCACGAGCAGCACGATGCCGGGGAGCTGGGACAGCAGGAAGGACTTCTCCAGGTCCTGCACCGAGTAGCGGTAGACCACGAACACGCGCAGCGCGGCCTCGGCGATCAGCATCGCGCCGAACGCGGCGGTCATCACCCGTTCCCGGGAGCGGAATTCCCTGGACTCCACCCACGCGCGGTCGTATGCGATCTCGCGAGCCGGGTCGCCCTTGGTCGCCATCGGGGCGGCGGCCTGGTAGACGACGGGCCGGCCGACGAAGCAGGTGACCCACAGGAAGACACCGGTGAAGGCGGTGTAGAAGGACGGCTTGACCGCCACCACCCGCGGGTCGTCGGTGACGAACAGCAGGGCCACCGTCAGGGCGATCTCCAGCACGACCAGGATGCCGACGAAGTCCATCCGGCGCCGGCGGATCGTGTTGATCAGGGTGGTGACGCCGGTGGAGACACCGGCGACGGTCAGCGCCCAGAAGTCCGACACCCCCAGCCGTTTGAGGCCCAGGTACAGCACCGCCGGGACGACGATGTCGAGCAGGATGGGAACAAACGGCCGCACACGGGTGAGGGGGCCGGTCTTCTGCATGGTCACTCCTTTGTATGGGGGGATCAGACGGGGAGGGGGTCGGCGCGGAAGACGGTCTCGGCACCCCGTAACGAGCCGTCCACCGCCGCGCGGGCGTACCCGCGCATCTCCTCCTCGTAGAGGCCGATGGCCCCGGTCACGTCCAGGCGTCCGGCGCGGGCGTCGGCCAGCCGCCCGGACAGCAGGGCTGCGTCGCGCAGCGCCGTGTTGGCGCCGAGGCCGCCGACCGGGGTGGGGGCGTGCACGCAGTCGCCCAGCGCCGTGACCCGGCCGGGCGGCCAGGCGTCCGGCACGGGTACGGCCCTGATGGACAGCGCGAAGGTGGCGGCGCGGTCGGAGCGTGCGAGTACGCGGCGCAGCAGCGGGTGCCAGCCCTTCGTCATACGCGTGGCGGCGGCATGCAGGCCGAGCGGACCGGCAGCGCTCAAGCCTGCTCCGGCGTACGGGAATTGGCCGGCCGGGGCGACCAGGGTCCACTTGAAGTAGGCGCGGACCGCCTCGATGTCCGCGCCGGGAGCGTGCTCGGCGACGGCCTCGGCCACCGGCCGGCGCGGCTGGTACGCCCCGACCACCAGGGTCGTCCGGTGGGGGCCGAGCACCGGGCGTGACCCGCCGAGCAGCTCCGGCGGTACCCAGTCCAAAGCCTCGGCGTCCAGCGGCATGTGCCCTTGGACGGCGCGCAGGCCGGTGTCCAGGACCTGGGCGCGGGGCAGGAGGTGGCGCCGGGCCCGGGAGTTGATGCCGTCGGCGAGGACCAGGACGTCCGCCGCGGCGGCGGTGCCGTCGGCGAAGTCGAGGAACACGCCCTCGCCGGCGGGCCGGTAGCCGGTGACCCGGTGGCCGAACCGCACCGCGTCGCCGAGCCCGGTCAGCAGGATCTGCCGCAGGACCCGGCGGTCGGCGACCATGCTGGCGGCGCCCGGATCGTCCAGGCCGGCCCGGTCGTTCGGGTCGTTCGGGTCGGTCCGGCCCTTCCGGTCGTCCAGGTTGTCCCGGTTGTCCCGGCCGTCGGTGCCATCCGGCGCCGCGGCCGGCCGGTGCGCGCCGAGCCGGGTCAGCCGGTGGTCGAAGCACAGGCCGCGCGAGGTGTAGGGCCGGCCGGCGGTGTCCTCGGCCAGCCGGTGGAGCCGGGCGGGCAGGCAGTCGGCCAGGGCGGCGCGGCCCTGCGCGTCGATCCGCAGCCGGAACCCCTGATCCCGGGAGAGGGCGGAGCCGTCGCTCTCATAGACCGTCACCTCCACGCCGCGCCGGCGCAGGCCCTGGGCCAGGGCCAGACCGCCGATGCCGGCGCCGGACACCGCGACACGCAGCGCGCTCATGCGCCGCTCCCTACGACCTGGACGCCGAACGGGCCAGGCTGGAGGAGTGCCGCGCCGGGACGGCTGGTCACGTCGGGCCGCCCGCGCGTTCACGGCGTACGGTGCCGGTGCTGCCGTCCACGGTGACCAGGTCGCCGTCGCGCAGGAACGCGGTGGCGGTACGGGTGGCGACGACCGCCGGGACGCCGTACTCGCGGGCGATGATCGCCGGGTGCGAGAGCAGGCTGCCGCGGTCGGTGACCAGGGCGCCGACCGCCGGGAAGAGGATCGCCCACTGCGCGGTCGTCTCCGGGCAGACCAGCACCTCGCCGGCGCGCAGCCGCCCGAACTCGGCGACGCCGTTGATGACGCGTACGGTGCCGGTGCGGCGGCCGGGGGAGGCGGCGACGCCGTGCAGGGTGTCCTCCTCCTGGCGGGCCGCGGCGGCGCCCGCGCCGAAGACGCCCATCGACCACTCGGCGCCCCGCATGACCTCCTGGGCGGCCGGGGACGGCGGTGTCATGTCCGGTACGGGCCGCGGCGGTGCGGGCGGCTCGCCGAGCACCGGCGGGCCGGGGTGGGCCAGCGCCCAGGCGTGCTCGCCACGGCGGTGGCGCACCAGGCCCTCGGCGGGGGTCCGTCCGGCGAGGGCGGCGGTCACCTCCTCGTACTCCAGGAACAGCACGTCCTCGCGGGCGGTGAGCGTTCCGGCGGCGGCCAGCCGGGCCCCGGCCTCCAGCGCGGCGTAGCGCAGCAGTGCCCACAGCGACACGGCGTAGAAGGACTTCTCGTCGCGGATCGGTGCGCTGAGGTCGGAGCCGAGCAGGGCGCGCTCGAAGCGCTCCCGGTCGGCCTCGGGGCGGTCGGCGAGCGCGGCGCGGGCCTCGGCGGCCGTGGCGGCGCGGCGCTCCTCCAGCCTGGCCCGTTCGGCGTCCAGGTCGTAGGGCGCGTCGAGCTGGGCGCGGACCATCCCGAGCACCACCTCGGGCTGCTCGGCCAGGGTCGGTTCGGTCAGGGTGAACCCGGCGGTGCGGTGGCCGTAGTCGGCGAGATAGGCGGTCAGCAGGGCCGTGAAGCCCGGGTCGGCGGGGCGCTCGCCCGCCTCCAGCGCGGCCCGTACCTCCGGGCGGCCGGCGGCGTAGCGCGCCATGTCCCCGACCCCGGCGGTGGCCGGTACGTGGTCGCCGACCAGGCCGCCGCGCAGCAGCAGCGTCTTGGCGGCGTCCCAGCCGAGGAGTTCGGCGCAGGTCGCGCCGAGCCGCCCCAGCAGGCCCGCCGAGGCGCCGCTGAGCTGGAAATAGCGGTCGTGCAGGGTGGCGAAGGCGTCCAGGAGACGTTCGAGGTGGGCGGTCAGCGCGGAGTCGTCCAGGGCCGCCGGGTCGACCGCGCGCAGCTCGGCGACGGCCGCGGCGGTCTCGGCCTTCCAGCCGCCCTCCCAGCGGCGCACCAGCTCCAGGGGGTCGCCCGCGGCGAACCGCTCGGCGATCTTCTCCAGCCTGGCGACCAGCTCGGGCATGGTGTCGGGCAGGACGTTGACGTACGGCCAGCCGCCGATGACCGTGGGGCGCGGGGTGGCGCCGGTGGTGAAGGCGAACACGTGCGGTGCGGCCCGGGTGAAGACCGGCAGGAACACCGACCGTACGAACGGGGTCCAAGGCCGGTCGAAGTTCGGGTCGCGCATCGAGGTGCCCGGCGGCACATCCACCGGGACGGGTACATGCGGCACCAGCTCGTCCGGGAGCCCGGTGACCGGACGGGCCTGGAGCAGCCGCAGCCGGCCGCCGGACACGGCCCACTCGACGTCCTGGGGCGCGCCGAACCGGTCGGCGACCGCGCGGGCCAGCTCGGCCACCCGCAGGACCAGCGCCTCGTCGGCCACCTGCTCCTCGCCGGAGGTGCGGCGCGCGGCACCGTCGCGTACGGCCCATTCCTCGGCCGTCGCCTCACCGGACATCAGCCGATCGCCGAGCCCGCGCACGGCGCTGACCACGACCTCGTCGGGGTCGGCGGTCAGCGCGTTGACGCTGAAGGCGACCCCGGCGACATCGGCGTCCACCATCTCCTGGACCAGGACCGCCACCCCGCCGGCCGGGGCGTCGCCCTGGTAGGCGGCCAGCCGTTCGCTGGACCCGGACTCCCAGCACGTACGGACCGCGTCGAGCACCTCCTGCGCGCCGCGGCAGTTGAGCACCGACTCGTACTGGCCCGCGTAGGACATGCCCTCCAGGTCCTCGGCGACGCCGGAGGAGCGCACCGCGAGCGGGACGTCGCCCGCCTCGGCGAGGATCGCGGCGACGCTCTCCCGCAGCCTGGTGAGGTCACCGCCCGGGCCGAACGCCCCGGCCATCAGGTCCGTGCTCAGGACCCAGCCGGCCGGGACGTCGAACCCGGCCCGGGCCAGCTCGCCCAGTACGGCGGCCTTGCGTCCGGCGGCCGGTGCGTCCGCCAGGCCGATCTGTGACAGATCCGGAACACCCATGGATCGCTCGCTCCTCCGCAGCGGTGACGTGTGCTGTGTGTCGTGTGCTGTGTGTCGTGTGCTGTGTGTCGTGTGTCTTGTGTGGGGATTCAGCCCACATCCGTACGTTGGGTTCCACTTGGAGTCTCGTTCAAGCCCGGCCGGCCTGATCGGGCCGTTCCGGCTCGCCCGTGTCCGCGCGGGGCCGCTCAGGCCAGCACTGGCTGCTCGTTGAGGATGCGGTGCTGCATGCGCTTGATCTCTTCCGAGGGGGTCAGGCCGAGTTCCTCGTCCAGCATCATGCGCAGGTTGTGGTAGACGCCCAGGGCCTCGCTGCGCCGTCCACAGTCGGCCAGCGCCGCCATGAGCTGTCCGTGGAACCACTCGTTGAGCGGGTAGCGGACCGTCAGCGACCGCAGCTCGCCGACCAGTTCCCTGGTACGGCCGAGCGCGAAGCCGGCCTGGACGCACAGCTCCAGCGCGCGCATCCGCTGTTCCTCCAGGTGGACGGCGTGGGCGCTGAGCTGCCGGCCCTTGGTGACATCGGCCAGGGCCGGGCCGGTCCACATCTCCAGCGCCCGGCGGAGCATCGGCTCGGCCTGGGCCGCCCGGCCGTCGTCCATCAGCTTCCGGGCGCTGTGGACGGTCGACTCGAAGACCTCGGCGTCCAGTTCGCCGGGCTCCAGCAGGAGCATGTAGCCCGGCGGGCGGGTGAGCAGCCAGCGCTGTCCCGGCTTCATCACCCCGTCCCGGGCGAAGGACTTGCGCAGTTGGTAGATGTACGTCTGAGCGGTGGTGACCGCGGTGCGCGGCGAGTCGTCCCCCCACAGCTCGTCGATGAACGCGTCGATGTGCACGACCTGATTGCCGCGGAGCAGGAGCAGGGCGAGTACCTGGCGCACCTTGGCGGGCGTCGGGGTGCGGTCGCGGCCAGCAGAGCGGACCTGAGTGGTCCCGAGCACCTTGTATTCCGGCATTGTCTCTCCAAGTTTTATTTCCGGCTTTTCCCTCCCGGCCGGTTGTTCCTGGGTCGGGAACCGGCCATAAAACTATGCGCGGAACTCCGGCTGTTTCCAGATGAATAATTCCATCGATATGCCGGGTGCACCGAAGGTTGTAGGGCGCCGCGTACTCCCGTACGCCGTTGAGCAGCGGCCCCTGCGAGCCGCGGTGTTGGCGGGTACCGGGCGCGGCGCGCGGCGGGCCGTCGTACCCGTGGGATGTCACGGTTGATGGATCAACGGACCGGCCGTTGGATGTAGCCGAGGCGCACTTTAGATGTAGTTCTGTTCCCAGGGGTCCGCCCGACTGCTTGGGTTCTCGGACATGTCCACAGCTCAGCCCACCGCCATACGTGCCCGTTCCGCCTTCGGTGCCGGTCTGCGTCCGGTCCTGCTGGCCCACACCGAGTCGCGGCCCCTGGTCCAACTGATCTTCATGCTGCGCTTCTCGACGGGCGTGCTCCTGGCGGGCGGGGCGGGCGGAGTGCTCCGGATCATGGCCGGTGCCCTGTCCTGGCACCTGGCGACGGTCAGCGCCTACGTCTACAACGGCGTCTGCGACGTCGACGGCGACCGGGTCAACGGCTCGCCCCGGCCCATCGCCCGGGGGCTTCTGGCGGTGGGTACCGCCCGCCGGCTCGTCGCCGCCTACGGTGGCGCGGCGCTCGTCCTGGCGGCGTTCGACGGGCCGGTCTGCACGTTGGCGACCGCCGGGATGCTGCTGCTCGGCTGGCTCTACTCGGCCCGGGGCATCGCGTGGAAGAACACCACCCGCGGCGCCGGAACCTGCGTCTTCCTCATGGGCCTGCTGGCCTACACCGACGGCTGCTTCTGCGTCGCGGACGGGCACGTGTCGTGGCCGCTGGTGATCGTGGCGGTGTCGATGTCGCTGTGGATGGGTCTGGTCGGAGCGGTGGTCAAGGACTTCGGTGACCTGGCCGGCGACCTGGCCGACGGGCGCCGCACCATGTACGCGCGCGGTTCGGGACGTTCGGCCCGCCGGGCCGGCGCGGTGGGCGCGACGGCGGTGGGCGCCGGCTTCCTGGCCGCCGCCCTCGCCCTGGCCCCCGAGGTGTGGCCGGCCGCCGCCCTGGCCTGCGCCGGGGGCGTGGTGGTCGCCCTGTACTGCCTGGTGCCCGGCCTGACCCGCTGGACCGCCGGGCGGCTGCCGCACCTGGACCCGCGTACGCTGCGCCGCCTTCCGTACCGGGTCTTCATGGTGACCCAGTACGCCGTACACCTCTGTCTGCTCCTTGTGGTCTGGGTGCCCGCGACCGTCATCGAGGCCGGGTGAACCGGCCGGCGGACGCGCGGCGGCTGCCGCCCGCGGCCCAAGAGGCGGTGCGGCTGCGGGTGGTGGCCGCGCTGGAGTCGGGGCGGGCCCGGACCTACCGGCAGGCGGCCGGGATGTTCGGGGTATCGGAGCGGTCGGTGGGCACCTGGTGGCGCAAACACCGGGCGCTGGGGCGCGCGGCCCTGGCGGCGCCGGCCGGTTCCCGGACCGGTGCCCGGGAGGCGATCGGCGCGGCGGACCGGGCGCTGCTGTGCCGGATCATGGCCGACCACACCCCCGAGGAACTGCTCAACGGCACTCCGCTGTGGACCCGGGGCCAGGTCGCCGAGCTGTTCCGGGTGGTCCTCGGGGTGGTCATGACCGAGCAGGGGGTGGGCAAGTGGCTGCACCGGCACGGGGTGATCACGCCGCGTGCCGACCGCCGGACGCATGAGCGGGAGGGCGGCGAGGCGGCCGTGTGGTTCCGGCGGGAGTACCCGGCCCTGGCCGCCCGGGCGAAGGCGGAGCGGGCCGTGGTGGTGTGGACGGACCGGTACGGGCTGCGCGCGGACCGGTCCGCGTACGTACGCACCGGGGAGCCGGGAGACCGCGCCTTGAAGGCGGGGCAGGAGGGCAGGCCGGCACGTCTGAACGTCCTTTGCGCCGTCGCCCCGCGCGGAGCCCTGTGGTTCATGGTCTACGAAGGCCGTCTCACCGCGGAGGTGTTCACCACCTTCCTGGACCGGCTCGCCCGTCAGGCCGGGCGGAAGGTGCATGTGATCACCGGCCGGCACCCCGTCCACCGTTCCCAGGCGGTGCGTACCTGGCTCGCCGGTAACGAGGACCGGGCCGAGGTGCACGGGGTGCCCGGCAGCGGCCGGGGCCGGGCCGATTCGCCGGGTGGTGCCAATTCCGCGGCTCCCGCCGTTATTTCCGGGTCCGGGGGCGCCGATGGATGACCCGGCAGGAAAACCCTTGGTTTCCGCTTGGGAAAAGCATGACCTTTCGACAGCCGCCAACTGGTGATCTACGATCCGAACGGGAGTAGCATTTGACGCCTTAGCCGAAACGGGGGGCTAATCGGTGGCGACCGGACGTATGACGTTAGAGCACTTCGGCCCGGGGCCGGATCACCGGGACGCGCTGCTCGCTTCCCTGCTGCGCGAGGCGACCGGGGAACTGTCCGAGGAGTTCGGGCGGGCGATCCATGGCCTGGGAGGCGTGTTCGCCTCCTCCGAAGAAGCCCGGCGACAGGCACAGGGACAGCTCATACAGGCCGTCGGCGACACCGCCGACGTACTGGAGGGACGGCTTCGCACGCAGCCGCCCGGGATCGAGCTGAGCTGGGAGATCGGCCTGGACCGGGCCCGGCAGCAGATCCCGCAGGCCGAGTCGCTGGCCGCCGCCCGGCTGCTGTTCCGTACCGTGACCGACTGGGCGATGCGGCAGGCCGCCGAGGACGAGCGGCTGCACGGCCACTCCCTGAGCGGGTTCTTCACCGAACTGAACACCTCGGTCATCACCCGGGTGACCGAGGCGCAGACCTGGTACGCGGGCTATCTGCGCAACGAGATCACCCACGCCCAGCGCAACGAACGGGCGCGGCTGGCCGGTGACCTGCACGACCGGGTCAGCCACGGCGTGCTCGAAAGCAAGCTGCGGCTCGGCTCCTACCTGGCGCTGCGCGAGAGCGACCCCGGCCGGGCGGAAGGCGAGATCGCCCGGGTCGGGGAGATGCTGGACACCTCGCTCGCGGTGATCCGGGACCTGATCGCGGACCTGCGGTCGCAGGTGCCCGACCTGCGCCAGGCGCTGCACGCGCTGGCCGCCGACTGGGTGCCGGAGGAGATCGCGGTCGGCGTCGAGGTCGGCGGCGACCAGAGCCTGCTGCCGGAAGAGGAGCGCACCGAGGTGTTCCTGATCCTGCGCGAGGCCGTGCTCAACGCCGTACGGCACGCCGCGGCCACCTCGATCGACGTGCTGGTCGACGTGGGTCCGCACTGGCTCACCGCGACGGTCGACGACGACGGGCGCGGCATCGGTGCGTCCCGCCGGCGGGGCCGGATCGGCCGCCAGGACCGGCGCGGTCCGCACAACGGCCGGGCCGGGCCCGGCGGTTACGGGATCACCGGGATGCACGAGCGCGCGGCCCTGCTGGGCGGCAGCCTGTCCCTCGTCTCCCGCCCCGGCGAAGGCACGCGGGTGACGCTGCGTCTCCCGCTGGCCGCGGGGGCACAGCGGTGATCCGCCTGGTGCTCGTCGACGACCACGTCCTGCTGCTGGACGGCCTGCGGGGCATGTTCGAGGCCCAGAAGGACATCGAGGTCGTCGGCACCGCCGGGGACAGCACGTCGGCGCTGGCTATCGTGGGCGAGACCCGGCCCAACGTCCTGCTGCTGGACGTCTCCATCGTCGGCGCGCCGGTCACCGAGACCGTGGCGGCGGTCCGCAGGATCTCGCCGCAGACCCGGATCGTGGTGCTGAGCATGCAGGACGACGCCCGGCTGGTCACCGAGCTGATCGCGCTGGGCATCTCCGGCTATCTGCTGAAGAGCGCGAGCTGGGAGGAGCTGCTGACCGCCGTACGGATGCCGCGCGGCCACGACGACCGGCTGATGCTGTCCATCTCCCGCCGCAGCCTGATGGAGTACGCCGAGCTGGCCGCCGCCCCGAAGAGCGGCGCGCTCTCCAAGCGGGAGACCGAGATCCTCATGCTGACGGCGGTCGGGCTGAGCAACATCCAGATCGGCAACAAGCTGGGGCTGACGGAGGCGACGGTCAAGCGCCATCTGCACAACGTCTTCGGCAAGCTCGGCGCCTCCTCCCGGCTCGACGCCGTCAACCGGGCCAAGGAGCTGCGGCTGATCCCGTCCGGCCCGTCCGTACCGCGCCACTGACGGCGGTGCGGGGTCCTAGTCCCGGTTCGTCGGCCGCTGCCACCACCAGGTCTCCTTCCGGTACCAGTCGACGGTGTCGGCCAGCCCCTGTTCCAGGGAGACGCGGGGCTGCCAGCCCAGTTCCGTACGGATCTTGCCGGCGTCCAGGGAGTAGCGGCGGTCGTGGCCGGGCCGGTCGGCGACCCGCTCCACGCTGCGCTCGTCCGCGCCGCACAACTCCAGCAGGCGGCGGGTCAGTTCGAGGTTGGTCAGCTCCTCCGTGCTGCCGATGTTGTAGATCTCCCCGGAGCGCCCGTGCGCCAGGGCGCTGTGCACGGCCCGGCAGTGGTCCTCGACGTGCAGCCATTCGCGTACGTTGCCGCCGTCACCGTAGAGCGGGACCCTGCCGCCCGACAGCAACGTGGTCACGAAGCGCGGGATGAGCTTCTCCGTGTGCTGGTAGGGCCCGTAGTTGTTGCAGCAGCGGGTGATGACGACGTCCAGACCGTGGGTGCGCCAGTACGCCCGGGCGATCAGGTCGGAGCCGGCCTTGGCGGCGGCGTAGGGCGAGTTGGGCAGCAGCGGGAAGTCCTCGGTCCACGAGCCCTCGTCGATGGTGCCGTACACCTCGTCGGTCGACACGCACACGATCCGCTCCACCTTCGCCTGCCGTACGGCCTCCAGCAGGGCGTGGGTGCCGACCACGTTGGTCTCCACGAACTCCGGACCGCCGCACACCGAGCGGTCCACGTGCGACTCGGCGGCGAAGTGCACCACGGCGTCGTGCCCCGGCAGCAGCTCCGCCAGCAGCGCCCGGTCGCGGATGTCACCGTGGACGAACTCCAGCCTCGGATGGCTCGCCGGCAGGTTGGCGCGGTTGCCCGCGTAGGTGAGGGCGTCCAGCACGGTGACGTGGGCGCCCTCCCAGCCGGGGTACCCGTCCTCCAGCAGGGTCCGTACGTAGTGCGATCCGATGAAGCCGGCTCCCCCGGTCACCAGGAGTTTCACAGCACCTCCACCTTGGCGTGGTCGCCGATGACGAGCCGGCGGGTACGGGCCGTGGCGGCGGTGATGTCCGCCTCCCGGCCGATCATCGATCCGTGCAGGCCCTCGACGTGCCGTACCGACACCCCGTCCAGCACGATCGAGTACTCGATGCCGGCGCCGAGCAGGGTGCAGTCGCGGCCGAGCGTGGTGTACGGGCCGATGTGGCTGCCGCTGACCTGGGTGCCCGCGCCGATCACCGCCGGGCCGACCACGGTGGAGGCGGTGATGCGCGCGCCGGGTTCCACCACCACCTCGCCGCGCAGGGTGCTGGCCGCGTCGACCTCGCCCCGGACGCTGCCCTTGAGCCGTTCCATCAGGACCCGGTTGACCTCCAGTACGTCATCGACGCGCCCGGTGTCCTTCCAGTAGCCCAGGAACTCCGTGGCCCGCACGTCCCGGCCGTGGTCGAGCATCCACGACAGCGCGTCGGTGATCTCCAGCTCGCCGCGGGCGCTGGGCCGGATGGCCTCGACCGCCTCGTGGACGGCCGGGGTGAAGAAGTAGACGCCGGTCATGGCCAGGTCGCTGCGCGGCCGGTCGGGCTTCTCGGCCAGTGCGACGATCCTGCCGTCGGCGTCGAGTTCGGCGACGCCGAACTCGCGCGGGTTGGCGACCCGGGTGAGCACGATCTGCGCGTCGGGCCGGTTCCGGGCGAACTCGGCGGCGGCGTCGGCGATGCCGTCGGCGAGGATGTTGTCGCCGAGGTACATCACGAAGTCGTCCTCGCCCAGGAAGCCGCGGGCCAGCTTCACGCAGTGGGCCAGGCCGAGCGGGGCGGGCTGCGGTATGTAGGTGACCTTCAGGCCGAAGTCGGCGCCGTCGCCGACCGCCTTCTTCGTCTCCTCGCCCCGGGCACCGATGATCATGCCGACCTCGGTGACGCCGATCTCCGCGAGGTCGGCCAGGCAGTGCATGAGCACCGGGCGCCCGGCCACCGGGATGAGCTGCTTGGCCATGGTGTGGCTCAGCGGGCGCAGGCGCGTTCCGGAACCGCCTGCCAGAACCAGAGCTTTCATGGTCCTACCTTCCATGTCGTCGGATGTGTCCTTGGGCCCGGGGTGCTCCGGGGGCCTACCAGGTGTGCAGGAGCCCGCGGGCGTTGAACTGCTCGACCCGTACCTCGGACGGCGACAGGACGGCGAGCGCGGCCCGGTACTCGCCGTCCGGGACGTCGTCCAGGCACGGGCGGGGATGGAGGTCGAACATGTGGGTGGCGCCCGGCAGGTCGGGCCGCCCGGGGTAGGCGGTCAGCCGGCCCCCGCGGTCGAAGCCGACCGCGTTCATCGGCAGCCGCAGGCCCTCACCGGTGGCCTTGAGCACCGCTTCCTTACGGGTCCACACGCGGAAGAAGTCCTGGGCCCGCTCGCTTTCGGGCAGCTCCTGGAACCGGGCCAGTTCCGCCGGGTCCAGCACCCGCCTGGCCAGCCGCGCGGGCTTGGACTCGTCCACCGTCTCCACGTCCACGCCCATCTCGGCGCCGGTGGACACCGCGACCGCGATCAGGTCCCCCGAGTGCGACACCGACACGTGCAGGTGCCCGTCGCGCAGCCGCGGGCGGCCGTGCGGGAGCTTGCAGTCGGGGCACTCACGGCCGAACGTGAGCAGGTGCGGGGCCCGGCCCAGCATCCGCGCGGACGCCAGCCGCAGCAGGGCGGCGCCCACGGTGAAGCGCGCCCGGTCCTGGCTGCGCCGGTAGTTGGCGCGCCGCCACAGCTCCACGGCGTCCAGCAGGGACAGCAGCCGTTCGTGCTGGTGGTCCAGGCGCGCCCACCACACCTCACAGCGCACGGGGGCCGGGGCCGGCACGGCCGAGGTGGTCATCGTGTGATCAGCGCTTCCAGGTCATCGACGAGCGTGTCCAGGGCGGGCAGCGCGTGGAGGTGCCGCTGCGCCCGGCGGGCGGCGGTCCGCAAGGCCGGGTCCGCGAGCGCCCGCCCGATCTCGTGCGCCATCGTCCGCCGGTTGGCGGTGGCGAGCGGGACCGTACGGGAGAGGCCGGCCGCGGCGAACAGGCCGGCGTTGTGCCGGTGGTCGTCCAGCACCGGGACCGTCACCATGGGCACCCCCAGGCGCAGGGCTTCCTTCATGCTGTTGAGTCCTCCATGGGTGACGAAGAGATCGCAGCCCTCCAGCATCAGCGCCTGGTCGACGAAGTCGACGAGGCGGACGTTGCCGGGGACCTTCCGGGCGGCGTCGTGGGTGTCGGCGCCGGCGCCCAGGGCCAGTACGGCGGTGCAGTCCACGTCCCCGAGCGCGGCGATGGCCTCCTCGACGAACCGGGACGAGCCGGGCAGCCCGTAGACCACCGTGCCGAAGGCGGCGAAGACCAGCGGCCGGGACAGGTCCAGGCCGGCCAGCCAGGACGGCAGCCGGTCGGCGGCCCGCTCGGCGTTGATGTGCCGGTAGCAGCGGGTGGCGGGCAGCATCAGCTCCGAGGCGCCCAGCTCGGGCGGCAGGAACCCGGCCGTCAGATGCCGGTAGAGCCGTTCGCCCCGGGGGTCGGCGGGCAGGCCCAGCTCCCGGCGGCCCTCGTCCAGGACCGGGCCCAGTACGGGGCCGGTGACGCCGTCGAGCCCGCCGAAGGAGATGACCGCCGCGTGCGGGACACCGAGCGCCTCGGCGGCCAGGTAGCCGCCGAACTCGTCCAGTTCCCGTACGACCAGGTCGGGCCGCCAGTCGTGGCCCAGGATGTCGGCGGCGGTGCGCCGGGCGACATGGCCGGCGAAGGCCCGGGTCAGGGGCTCGCCCAGCGCGCGGAAGGTGTCGGCCGCCGCCGCGAAGTCCTGCCGGTCGTACCCCTTGGGCAGCATGCGGTAGACGTCGTAGCGCCAGTCGTAGCCGCCGACCAGGTGCGGCAGCCGGTACCCGGCCAGCTCCTCGGCCATGCAGGCGGGGGCCGAGACGGCCACGGTGTGGCCGCGCAGCAGGGCTGCCTGCGCGATCGGCACCAGCGGGCGCAGATGCCCGCCGGCGGGCTGGGTGGTGAACAGGATCCGGCTCATGACCGCCGCCCCCGCTCCGCCACGAGCCCGGCCAGTCGGCCGGTCACCTCGGCCGCCGACGGCTGCTGCGCCATCTCGTCCCTCAACTCCTGTGCGCGCACGCGGTACTTGTCGTCCTTCCGGAGCAGCTCGGCCTCGGCGCGGACCAGCTCGGCGGTGGCCCGGCCCGCGAACACCTCGCGGCCGGCGCCCGCCTGCGCTATCCGGCGCCCGTTGAAGAGGTGGTCGGCGAAGCGCGGCAGGACGAGCTGCGGCACCCCGGCCGCCAACGCCGTCATCACCGCGCCGCCCCCGCCCTGGTGGACGAGCAGGTCACAGGTGGGCAGCAGCAGGTGCAGCGCGATCCGGCCGGCCACGCGGGTACGGGGCGGCAGCGGCCCGTCCGGCAGAGCCGTGGCGCCCACCACGACGACCTCGGCGTCGGTGCCGGCGAGCGCCTCCAGCGCGACGGGCGACAGGGCGGCCTCGGGCCCGCCCCACTGCGTGACCGCACTGCTCTCCACCACACAGATCCGGGGCCGCTCGGGGGGCCGTACCAGCCAGTCCGGCACCACCGCCGGGCCGTTGTACGGCACGAAGCGCATGGTGAGCCGGTCGACGGGCGCCTGGACCTGCAAGGACGGCGGGCAGGGGTCCACGGTGAGGTCACCGAGGGTCTCCACCCCGGGTATCCCCAGACGCCCGCACAGGTCGGCCAGTGCCTCCGGCTCGAACTCGCGGGTGCGCAGGGTGTAGTCCATGCCCCAGATGTGGCGGACCGCCGGTACCCCCAGCCGGGCCGCGACCAGCGGACCCGCGTACGTCGTCGGGTCGAAGACGACCAGGTCGGGCCGCCAGTCCCGGGCCAGGGACAGGGTGTCCTCCAACATCGCCTCGGCGATCCGCTTGTAGGTGATGACGTTGCCGGCGCCCCAGGCCCGCATCTCCTCCCACTCCACCGGCCGCTCCTGCCGTACCAGCCAGGAGAAGTACCGGCCGGCCAGGGCGCCCACGTCCACGTCCTCGCCCACGGCGGCGGCGGGCAGCCCCGCCCGGGTGATGCCGTCGGTGAGCGACGGCTGACTGGCGACCAGGACCTCGTGCCCGCCTGCCCGCAGCGCCCAGCCGAGCTGAACGCACGGGAAGAAGTGCGACGGCCAGGCCCACGTGACGAACAAGACACGCATCGCGACCTCCCAATCTTCTGCGTCACCGTCGGGCCGCCCCATCGAGCCGCGATCCAGAACGGTTCGCCCGGACAGGACCCCGCCAAGTCCCCGTACCGCGCCCCGCCAAGCCCCCGTGCCGCGCCCCGTCCCGGGCCCGCCGCCCGCCGACGGCGCCTTGAGCCGCATTCGAAGCACGGCCCGCACCCTGCGGGGGTGACCAGGGATGGGGAGGCAAACGATGAACGTTGACACCACCACCGGGCCGGTCTGGGAGGTGCTGGCGTCCGTACTCGGTCTCCCGCCGGAGGAGATCGCCGAGCGGGCCGCCGAGGAATCGTTCCTGGGCCTGGGCGGTGACTCGGTGTCCGCCATGGACTTCTCCGCCACCATGGAGGAGGAGTTCGGGCAGATCATCGACGTGGGCCGGCTCATCGGCCTGGCGCCGCTGGCCAACGTGCTGGCCGACGCCCTCCCCGGCGCCGCGGACCCCGCCCCGGCGGGCGACGGGCCGCTGCTGGAGCCGAGCCGCCCGGTGGTCCCCGAACAGGACGGCTACCTCAACGCGGCCCGGCTGACCGGCGGCACCGCCCAGCACCAGATCGTCGGCGGCGAGCTGCACGGCCCCCTGGACGAGCAGGCGCTCACGGCGGCCGTGGAGCGGCTGACCGACCGGCACGAGGCGCTGCGTACGGTATTCGAGGAGACCCCCGAGGGGTACCGCCGCCGGGTGCTGCCCACCTGGCGGCCCGGCCTGGTCCGCCAGGAGCTGCGCCCCGCCCCCGGCGCCGACCCGGTCCGTACCGTACAGAGCGCGCTGGTCAAGGACGCCGCCCACCTGGTGTCCGCCCTCGGCCGCCCCGCCCACGCCTTCGTACTGACCCGCTTCGGCGCCACGCACCACCTGCTGACGCTGATCTGCCACTCCGCGGTCGCCGACCTGCGCTCGGCGGGCGTGCTCTGGGAGGAACTGGCCGCCTGCTACGCCGCCGAGCGCGCCGGGACCGCGGCCGGCCTGCCGCCCGCGCCCACCCCCGACGTGCTCCAGGAGCGGCACGACCGGGACGCCGGGCGGCTGGAGGAGCTGGGACGGCGGCGGATCGCCGAACTGGGCGACTGCCCCACGGTCGTGGAGCTGCCCTCCGACGTGCCCCGCCCGGCCCGGTTCGACTTCCAGGGCGCCCGTATCCCCTTCGGGCTCACACCGCGCGCCCGCGAGGCGGCCGAGCGCCTCGCCGCGCGGGCCTGCATCACCCCGCATTCCGTCCTGCTGGCCGCCTGGCAGGTGGTCATCGCGCGGCGGGCCGCGCTGAACCGGTTCCTGGTCGGCGTGCACATCGCCCGGCGGGCCGGGGCCGCCACCCGGCGCCTGGTCGGCCCCTGCGCGGCCCTGGTCCCGGTCCGCTGCGACCTGGAGGACACCCGGACCGTCGAGGACCATCTGCGCGGCACCTCCGCCGCCGTCGCCGAGGGCGTCAGCGCCGCCTCGGTGCCCTTCGGCGCGCTGAGCCGGGGGCTGCGCGCCCACGCCGACGGACGCCGGATGCCGCTGATCCAGGTCGCCTTCAGCGGACAGGACGGCGCCCTGCCCGGGGAACTGGACGCCGGGGGGCTGCGCGTCAGGGTGCGGCAGGTCTTCAACGGCCACACCGGGGCCGATGTGACCCTCCTCGTCCTGCGCTGGGGGACCGAGCCGGAGCTGGCCGTCGAGTACGCCACCGGGGTCATGACGGCGCGTGAGGCCGCCGCTCTGGCCGAGGCCGTCGAGGCGACCCTGCTGGAACTGGACGCCCACTACGGCGAACCGCTGGGGCGCGTACGGGGGATGTCCCCCAGGCAGCGGCAGCGGCTGACGGAGCTGGGCGGCTGCGACGCACCGGCAGAGCCCGTGCCGCCGGCCGGCCTGCCGGGGATCTGGCACCACCTGGAACGCCGCGCCCTCGAGCAGTGGGACCAGCCCGCCGTCAACGACCCCGCGCGCGACCTGACCCTCACCTACGGCGAGCTGGTCCAGGCCGCCGCCGGCCAGGCCGGCGTCCTGGCGGCCGGCGGCGTCGGCGAGGGTGACACCGTGGCGGTCGCGCTGCCCCGCTCCGCCGACGAGGTGATCACCGTACTGGCGGCCCTGCGGCTGGGCGCGGCCTACCTGCCGCTGGACCCGCAGAGCCCGCCCGGGCGGCTCGGCCGGATCCTCGGCGCGGCCCGGCCGGTCGCACTCGTCGGCACCGGGGAGAGCCTGCGTACGGTCCGCCCGCTGCTGCCCCCGGGATGCGTACCGCTGCTGCCCCGGGGAGCGGCGCCGCGGATACCGGCCCTGGTCCCGCCGGTGCCCGACGACTCCGACCGCCTCGCCTGCGTCCTGCCCGCCCCCGGGGACCACGTGGCGCCGGGCCGGCCGGAGGGCGTGCTGATACGGCAGCGCGCACTGCTCCGGCTCGCCCTGGACGGCGGGATCGCCGGACACCGCGCCGGTGACCGGGTGCCCCGGCTGGCCCCGCTGGGCTCCGGCCTGTCCGTACTGGAGCTGTTCGGCCCGCTGCTCAACGGCGGCACGGTGGACGTCTTTCCCGACGGCCCGCCGCGCCCCCGGGCGCTGGCGGCGTTCTTCCAGACGTACGGCACCAGCGTCGCGGTCCTGCCGTCCGCGGTCTTCCGCACGCTGGTCGAGCACCGGCCCGATGCGTTCACGGCCGTACGGCGGGTGCTGGTCGGCGACGGCGAACCGGCCCCGGAGCCGGTACGGGCCCTGCTGCGGCGCCACCCCGGCCTGACCGTCTCCCACGTCCACCTCCCCACCGCCGGCGGCACGGCCGTCGCCCGGCACGACCTGAGCGACGCGTGCGAGGCCGGTGGCCCGCTGCCGCTGGGCCGCCCGGTCGCCGGGACGCGGCTGCTCGTGCTGGACGAACGGGGCGGCGCGGTCCCGCCGGGCGGGGCCGGGGAGCTGTGTGTCCTGGGGGACGGCGCGGTGGCCGGATACCTGGGCGGAGGTACGGTCCGCGCCGAGGACCGGGACGAGAACCGCGCCGAGGACCGGGACGAGAACGGGGACGAGCACCACGCCCGGCACGCTTTCGGCACGTTCGAGGGCGAGCGGTACCACCGGACGGGAGACCTGGCGCGCTGGGACGGCGAGGGGCGGCTGCGCTTCCTGGGACGCCTGGACGCCCAGGTCACGGTGGGCGGATACCGGGTGGATCCGCAGGAGGTACGCGCCCGGATCGCGGCCCACCCGGCCGTGGCGGACGTGGTGGTGGCGGCGGTCGGTCCCGGGCCGCGGGCCCGCCGGCTGCTGGCCGCCGTGGTGCTGCGCAGGCCGCTGGCGGACCCGCTGGACGAGCTCCGGCGGTTCGCCGGCGAGGGGCTGCGGCGCCCGATGATGCCCGAACTGTGGGCGGTGGTGGAGGAGATCCCGCTGACGCCGTACGGCCGGCCGGACCTGGCACGGCTCCAGACGCTGGCCGTGCCCGCCAACCCCCATCTGTGAAAAGCCGTGCGCGAGCGGCCCGCCGCGTACAAGCAGCCACGTACACGTGCACGACGCGTACCAGCAGTCACACAAGCGGAAGGTGCCATGACTTCGATCCTGCGCGGACCGGCGCTCGGCGAGGACGACCGCCGTCGCATCGACCAGCTCCTGGACCACTGGGCCGCCACCACCCCCGACGCCCCGGCGGTCCGGCACGACGGCACGGTGACGGACTACCGGGAACTGGTCCACGGGGCGACCCGGGTGGCGGCCGGACTGAGTGCCGCGGGGGTACGGCCCGGTGACGTGGTGGTGGTGCGGATGCCCCGCGGCCCGGAGCTGTACCAGGCGCTGCTGGCCGTCCTGAAGTGCGGCGCGGTCTACGCCGCTCCCGAGCCGTCCTGGCCCGCCGCCCGCTGCGCCCAGCTCGCCGCGTACACCGGGGCCCGCTGGTCGGTCGGCGGCGGAGACGGGCGCGGTGCCGTAGCCGGCGGCGGCCCCGGCGCGGAGCCGGACGGGCCCGTCGCGGGCACCCGCCCGCTGGACTTCGAGGCGCTGCGCTCCTGCGAGGCGGAATTCCACCCGTTCGACGGTGACTTCGAGACCCCGGCGTGCGTCTTCTTCACCTCCGGCAGCAGCGGCACGCCCAAGGCCGCGCTGGTACGGCACCGCTCGGTGCTGCGCGTCGCCCGCGACCCGCTGCTCGGTTTCGGCCGGGCCGGCTCCGCCCTGCGCATGCTGCAGGCGGCGCCCAGCCCCTGGGACGCCTTCGCGATGGAGCTGTGGTCGCCGCTGGTGCACGGCGGCACGGTCGTGGTGCACCGGCCGGGTGGGCACGGCCACGTACAGCCGCACGACGTACGTGCCGCCGTGGCGTCCGGGGTCAGCCACCTCTTCCTGACCACCGCGCTGTTCGGGGTGGTCGCCGAGACCGACCCGGGCGCGTTCGCCGGACTGGACGTCCTGATGACCGGCGGCGAGCGGGCCTGCGCCCGCCACTTCGCACGCGTACGCGCCGCCGTCCCCGGGGTGCGCGTCCTGCACGTCTACGGCCCGGTGGAGAGCTGCGTCTACACCAACGCCTACGAGGTGCCCGCCACCGGCATCCCCGAGGACGTCCCGGTCGGCCGGCCGCTGGCCGACACCACGGTCTACGTCCTGGGCCCGGACCGCGGCGTCCTGGACGAGGGGGAGACGGGCGAGATCGCCGTGGCCGGGGAGGGCCTGGCCCTGCGTTACGCGGGCGCCCCGGAGCTGACCGCCCGCGCCTTCCCCGTACTGGAGCCCGAGCCCGGCGGCGGCCCGGTCCGCGTCTACCTCACCGGGGACATCGGCCGGATCGACCCGGCGGACGGGCTGGTCATGCTGGGCCGCCGGGACCGCCAGGTGAAGATCCGCGGAATGCGGGTGGAGCCCGCCGAGGTGGAGGCCGCCGTCACGGCGCTGCCGGAGGTGCGGCGGGCCGCCGTAGTGGCGCTGCCGCACGGCGCGCCGGTCAAGACCCACCTGGCCGCGTGTGTGGTGCCCGCCGGCCCGGTCGGGCCCGGCCTGGCGGCGGCGGTCAAGGAGGCGGTCCGCCGCGCGCTGCCGTCGGCGTTCGTCCCCGACTTCGTGGTCGCCGTGGCGGACCTGCCGCTGAACGCCAACGGCAAGGTCGACGCGGCGGCGCTGGCCGCGCTCGTGGCACAGCACCGTGCCGCGGGGGCCGCCGAGCGCGCCGGGGCGGCTCGCGTCCAAGCGCTGCCGGAGGCCGTACGGGAGGTGATGTCCCTGGTGACCGGGCTGCTGGACGCCCCGGTCGGGCCCGACGAGGACATCTTCGCGTCGGGCGGTACGTCCATCACGGCGATCCGGATCGCGCACTGGCTGACGGAACGGACCGGCGGCGCGGTCACCGCCGCGCAGGTCATGGCCTCTCAGACGCCGCGTGCGATCGCGGCCCTGCTGGACGGGCCCGCCGCCGGCAAAGCCGCAGAACACCCCGCAGAACACCCCGCAGTACTGCCCGCAGCCCTGTCATCGGAGCCGTCCGGGCACCGCTGGCTGGCGGGCCTCCCGGTGCCGCAGTGGCGGTTCTGGTACCTGGCGGTCACCAACCCCGGCAGCGGTGACGCGCACTGCCCGCTGGAGTTCCATCTCGACGGCGCCGTCGACGGCCCGGTGCTGGCCGCCGCGCTCCGGGCGGTCACCGGCCGCCACGAGGCGCTGCGGACGCTGCTGCACCGGGAAGGCCGGCGCGGCGTACGGACCGAGGTACTGGCCGCCGACGACGTCCCGGACGTCCTGCGGCTGCGCACGGCGTCCGACGCGCAGGAGGCCGAAAGGACCGTCGCGGACCTGCTGGCCGAGCCCTTCGACCTGGCGCGGCAGATCCCGGTCCGGGCCGTACTGGTTTCCCTCTCGCCCACCCGGCACACCCTGGCCCTGAACATCCACCACACCGCGTTCGACGGCTGGTCGGCCGATCTGCTGTGCCGCGATCTGTCGGACGCCTACCGGGCGATCGCCTCGGGCAGGCCCCTGCCGTGGACCGCGCCGACCCGCTATGCCGAGAGCTGGCTGCGGCAGGACCTCGCGGAGAGCGCGGCGGACCGGGCGGGGCTGACGGAGTGGGGGCACGCCCTGCTCGGCGTACCGGACCTGCCGGTGGCCGGGAAGGGGGAACTGGCGCCGTACGCCCCGGTCCAGGAGCTGGACGTCGAGCTGCCGGCGCCGCTGTACGCCGCCGCCGAGGCGGTGGCGGCCGGGCGCGGCGGCACCGCGCAGGCCGTCCTGCTGGCGGCGTGGGCGCGGGCCCTGCGCCGGCACACCGGCAGCCAGGACCTGGCGATCGGCATCCCCGTCGCCGGGCGCACCCTGCCGGAGTCCGAGCAGGTGGTGGGCTGTTTCGCCAACGCGGTGGCCTGCCGGTTCCCGGGCGGCCCCGGACAGCGCCCCGAGACGGACCTGGCCGCGGCCCAGCGGGAGTTGGGCCTTGCGCTGAGATTCCAGTTCATGCCGACCGAGCTGGTGCTGCGCTCCGAGGTCCCCCGCGACCGTACCCGTAACCCGTTCTGCCAGGCCGGTTTCGTCGTACAGAACAACCGGGCCGCCGTGCTGGACCTGCCCGGGGTGCGGGCGGCCGAGCGGCGCCGGGCCCGTACCCGGTCCAGCTTCGAGATCACCTTGGAACTCACGCCGGGCCGGGCCGCGCCCACCGCCCGCCTGTGGTACCGCACCGACGTCCTCACGGAGCGCTCGGCGCGCGAACTGGCCGGGCTGTGGCGGGCCGAACTGAGCGCCCTGACCTCGCCGGCGGGGGAGCCGGCGGGGGAGCCGCCGGCCGATGATCGATTCTTGAAGCCGTCTCTACCCGGCGGGACGACGCTTGCCACATGACCACCCGAAACCTGATCGTCGCCCGGCTGGACGCAGGCCACCGCGACCGTGTGGCCGAGCTGTTCGCCAGGTCCGACGAGTCGGAGCTGCCCGAGATGCTGGGGGTGCGGCGCCGCACGCTGTTCACCTTCCACGATCTCTACTTCCATCTGGTGGAGACCGACGAGGACTTGCAGCCGCAGCTCTCCGAAGTGCGCAAGCACCCCTTGTTCCGCGAGATCGACGAGGGCCTCGCCCCCTACGTCAAGCCCTACCACCCGTCCTGGCGTGAGCCCAAGGACGCCCTGGCCGCGCCGTTCTACCAGTGGCGTCGTGCCTGAGGGTGCCCGTCCCCAGCGAGGAGTGTTGATGAACGAGACCTGTCAGGCCGTGGCGCGCAGGGTCGCGCTGAAGGACGTGGCGGCCAACCGGCGCCGCGGCGGCGACATCCGGGTCGTGCTGGGCCCGAAGACGGCCGGGGCGACCTCCGGGTTCCTCGGCGTGCTGACGCTGGCGCCCGGTGAGTACGTCTCCGAGCACTACCACCCGTACTCCGAGGAGTTCTTGTACGTCACCTCCGGCTCGATGACGGTCACCGTCGACGGGGAGCCGGTGGAGGTGGCAGCCGAGGAGGGCGTACTGGTGCCGGTCAAGGCCCGGCACCGGGTGGTCAACAACTCGGACGCCCCGGCCACCGCCGTCTTCCACCTGAGCCCGCTGGCGCCCGAACCGCGCCTGGGCCACGTGGACACCGAGGAGCTGCCGCACCCGGACGCCCCGCACCCCGAGATAGACGCCCCGCACCCCGAGATTGCGGCCCGGTGATGGGCACCCGCAACCGTACCGCGGCGATCACCGGCATCGGGGTGGTCGCCCCCGGCGGCACCACCACCGAGGCGTTCTGGTCGGCGCTCACCTCCGGCACCACCGCCACGCGCGGGGTGACCCACTTCGACGTCTCCGGCTTCAAGTCGCGGATCGCGGCCGAGGCCGACTTCGACCCGGCCGCGGCCGGGCTCACCGAGCGCGAGGGCGAAGTCCTGGACCGCGCCGCCCAGTTCGCGCTGGCCGCGGCGGGCCAGGCGGTCGCCGACAGCGGCCTGGACGAAAACGCCCTGGTCCCCGAACGGACCGGTGTGGTGATCGGCAGCGCGGTGGGCTGCACCACCCGGCTGGAGGAGGGCTACCTCAAGGTCAGCCACGGCGGTGAGCGCGGCTGGGTGATCGACGAGTCCGAGGCCGTACCGGAGCTGTACGACCACCTGGTCCCCAGCAGCATCCCGCGCGACGTCGCCTGGCGCTGGGGCGCCGAGGGCCCGGTCGTGATGATCTCCACGGGCTGTACGTCCGGGATCGACGCGGTCGGCCACGCGGCCCGGCTCATCGAGGAGGGCAGCGCGGACATCGTCATCGCGGGCGCCACCGACGCCCCGATCTCCCCGATCTCCATGGCCTGCTTCGACGCGATCAAGGCGACCTCCCGCAACAACGACGAGGCCGCCACCGCCTCCCGCCCGTTCGACCGGCGCCGTGACGGATTCGTCATGGGCGAGGGCGCGGCGGTGTTCGTCCTGGAGGAGGCCGGGGCCGCGGCGCGGCGTGGCGCGCACCGCTACGCGGAGATCGCCGGCTACGCCAACCGCGGCAACGCCTACCACATGACGGGCCTGCGGCTGGACGGCAAGGAGATGGCCGAGGCGATCACCGTGGCGCTGGACCGGTCCGGGCTGCGCCCCGAGGACGTCGACTACATCAACGCCCACGGCTCGGGCACCAAGCAGAACGACCGGCACGAGACCGCCGCGTTCAAGCGGGCGCTGGGGCAGCGGGCCCACGAGGTCCCGGTCAGCTCCATCAAGTCGATGGTCGGCCACTCCCTCGGCGCCATCGGCTCGATCGAGATCGCCGCGTGCGCGCTGGCCATCGAGCACGGCGTCGTCCCCCCGACGGCCAACCTGACCGAGAGCGACCCCGACTGCGACCTGGACTACGTGCCGCGGGTCGCCCGCCGCACGCCGGTGGACGTGGCGCTGACGGTGGGCAGCGGCTTCGGGGGCTTCCAATCAGCGATGTTGCTCAAGCGACCGGAGCCGAAATGAGTGAGTCGACCGACAACGCCCCGGTGGTGACCGGGCTGGGCGTGGTGGCCGCCAACGGCGTGGGCACCGAGGAGTACTGGGCGGCCACCCTGGCCGGGAAGAACGGCATCGACCGGATCCGGTCCTTCGACCCGAGCGGCTACTCGGTGAAGCTGGCCGGGGCGGCCGAGGGGTTCGTGGCCGCCGAGCACGTACGCGGCAAGCTGATGGTGCAGACCGACCGCTGGACGCAGCTCGGTCTCGCGGTGGCGGACTGGGCGCTGCGCGACGCACAGGTGGACCCGTCCGAGCTGCCCGAGTACGGGCTGGGCGTGATCACCGCCAGTTCCTCCGGCGGCAACGCGTTCGGCCAGCGCGAGATCGAACAGCTCTGGTCCAAGGGCCCCGAGGCGGTCGGGGTGTACCAGTCGGTGGCCTGGTTCTACGCCGCCACCACGGGCCAGGTGTCCATCGCCCAGCGCGCCCGCGGCCGGTGCGGGGTCCTGGTCGCCGAGCAGGCGGGCGCCCTGGACGCGCTCGGCCAGGCCCGGCGCACCCTGCGGGAGGACGGCGGCATCGTGATCAGCGGCGGTACGGAGGCTCCCTTGAGCCCGTACGCGCTGGTCTGCCAGATCGCCGGCGGCCGGCTGTCCGCCGGCGAGGACCCGGACACCGCGTACCTGCCCTTCGACGCCCGCGCCGCGGGACATGTGCCGGGGGAGGGCGGCGCGATGCTCGTGACGGAGACGGCCGGGTCCGCGGCGGCCCGTGGCGTCACCCCGTACGGCCGGATCACCGGGTACGCGGCGGGCTTCGACCCCCGCCCCGGCAGCGGCCGGCCGCCCGCGCTGGCCCGGGTGATCACCACCGCCCTCACCGACGCCGGGGTGGCGCCGGAGGAGGTGGACGTGGTCTTCGCCGACGCCGCCGGGGTCCCCGAACTGGACCGTCAGGAGGCCACCGCGCTGGCGGGGGTCTTCGGCCCGTACGGCGTGCCGGTGACCGCCCCCAAGACGCTGATCGGCCGGCTGTACGCGGGCGGCGGCGCCGTCGACACGGCCGCGGCCCTGCTGGCGGTACGGGACTCCGTCATCCCGCCGACCGCCGCGGCCGTCGAGCCCGACCCGGCCCACCGCCTGGACCTGGTGTGCGGGCAGCCGCGGGAGGCCCGGGTGCGGACCGCGGTCGTGGTCGCGCGCGGTGCCGGCGGGTTCACCTCGGCCCTGGTCGTCCAGGCCGTCTGACCCGGCCCCGGCTCCCGGCCCGCACCGCTCCCGGCCCGCACGGCTTCCGGTCCCTGGCCCCCGACCCCCGGTCCCCGGCACCACCGGACGAAACATCTGAGAGGAGACACGCTGTGTCCGTAACCACTGAATCCACCACCTCCCAGGCCGTCTTCACCCTGGCCGACCTGAAGAAGGCCATGCTCGCCGCGGTCGGCGGTGACGCGTCGATCGACCTGGACCGCGACATCCTGGACACCCCGATGGGTGACCTGGGCTTCGACTCGCTGGCGCTGATGGACGTCGCCGACATCGTGGAGCGCGAGCACGGGGTCCGCATCCCCGAGGACGGCCTCGAAGAGACGATGGCCACCCCGCGCAAGGCGCTGTCCTACATCGAGAACCTCCTGGTGGGAGCGGCGGCATGAGCGGCGGCAGCACCGACAACCGCGTCACGGTCGACGCGCCGATGGACCTGGTGTGGTCCATGACCAACGACCTGGAGTCCTGGCCGGAGCTGTTCTCCGAGTACGCGGCGGTCGACATCCTCGACACCACCGGCGCGACGGTCCGCTTCCGGCTCACCATGCGGCCCGACGAGAACGGCCGGGTGTGGAGCTGGGTCTCCGAACGCACCCCCGACCCGGCCACGCGGACCGTGGTGGCGCGCCGGGTGGAGACCGGGCCGTTCGCGTACATGCGCATCCGCTGGGACTACCGGGAGGTGCCGGGCGGGGTGGAGATGCGCTGGCGCCAGGAGTTCGCCATGAAGCCGGACGCCCCGCTGGACGACGCCGCGATGACCGCGCGGATCAACCGCAACTCCGTCCGCGAGATGGGCCGGATCAAGTCCCTGGTGGAGGAGCGGGCGAGGGCGGGGGTCGGGGCCGGATGACCGGGTACGGGCAGGCCCTGGCCGCCCTGGCGGCGCTGGCCAACGGCACCGCCGCGGGCATCATGCTCGCCACGGTGATCGGCATCGTGCCGATGTTCCTCGCCCTTCCCTACGGCCGGTACGTCGAGACGGTGCAGTTCCTGCGGCCGAGGTTCGACCCGGTGATGCCGGTCACCAACGGGCTGGCGCTGGTGCTGGACGTGGTGCTGGCGGCCGGCCCGGCCCAGGGGACGGCCGCCGCCGGGTACGCCCTGGCCGCGGTGCTCCAGGCAACGGTGA
The DNA here is from genome assembly GCF_022695595.1 of Streptomyces sp. MST-110588. NCBI lineage: Bacteria > Bacillati > Actinomycetota > Actinomycetes > Kitasatosporales > Streptomycetaceae > Streptomyces > Streptomyces sp. MST-110588. The sequence goes on along the minus strand of NZ_CP074380.1, from coordinate 3,635,404 downwards.
TGGGGATCTCGGTCAGCCGCAACGTCCCGGTGAACCGCATGGTGATGGCGCTGGACGCCGCACAGGAGCCCGCCGACTGGGCCCGTATCGACCCGCGCCGCCGCTGGCGGAACTGGAACCTGGTCCGCACCCTGCTCGCCCTGACCGCCTTCGCCGTGAACGTCGTGGTCACCGCGACGGCATGACGCCCCACGGCGCGACGCGTCACGGGACAACGTCACCACGGCGCAACGCGGCACGGAGCAGTGCTCCTACGCCACAACGCGGCACGGAGCAACGTTCCACGCCTCAACGCCCAACGCAGCAACGCCCCACGCCTCAACGCCCCACCCCACAACGAGAGGAAAAGACATGACCGACCTGATCCCCCTGGGCGGCAAACGCGTCCTGGTCACCGGCGCCGGCCGGGGCATCGGCCGCGGCCTCGCCCTGACGCTCGCCGCCTCCGGCGCGCACGTGCTGGCCTGCTACCGCGGCGGCGGCGAGCACATCGACTCGCTCGCCGTACGGCTGAAGGAGACCCCCGGGGACCACCACCTGATCCAGGCCGACGTCACCGACGCCGAGGACGTCCAGCGGCTCCTGGAGGAGGCCCGTACGCGCTTCGGCGGCCTCGACGGACTGGTCAACAACGCCGGTGTGATCAGCCACATCCCGTTCGAGGAGCTGCCCTACGAGGAGTGGAGCCGGGTCCTGGACACCAACCTGGGCGCGGTCTTCCGGCTCACCCAGCAGGCGCTGCCGCTGTTCGGCGAGCGCGCCTCGGTGGTGAACATCGGCTCCCGGGCCGCCACCGTCGGCATCCCGCTGCGCGGCCACTACACCGCGGCCAAGGCCGGACTGATCGGGCTGACCCGCTCGCTGGCCAAGGAGCTGGGCGGCCGGGGCGTACGGGTCAACGTGGTGGCCCCCGGCGTGATTGCGACCGAGGCGGAGCTGCCGCAGGCGGTCGTGGACAAGTACAGCGGCCTCACGGCGGTCGGCCGGCTGGGCCGTACCGAGGAGATCGCGCACGCCGCCGCGTTCCTGCTCAGCGATCTCTCGTCGTACATCACCGGCGAGACCCTGCACGTCGACGGAGGAATCTGATGACCACCACCACCGGGAACACGACCGGCACCTGCTTCCGGGTGCTGCTGCGCATGGAGCTGCACCCGGGCCGGGAGAAGGAGTTCGAGGAGGCGTGGACGGCCGGCGCGGACGTCATCACCTCCCAGCCCGCCAACCTCGGCCAGTGGCTCGCCGCGAGCACCGAGGAGCCGTCGGTCTACTACATCGTCAGCGACTGGACCGACGAGGCGGGCTTCCGGGAGTACGAGCTGAGCGAGACCCACCTGGAGCACCGCAAGCGGCTGCACCCCTACCGCAAGAGCGGCTCGATGTCGGTGATGACCGTGATCCGCTCGATGACCGGCGCTGCGGCGGGCGCCTGATGGGCGCGCGGGGACAGCTCCGGGTGGTGCTGTACGCCTCGGCTCCGGAGAGCGATCCGGCGGCCGTCACGGCCGCCTACCACCGGATCAGCGGTGAACTGGCGGGCACCCCGGGACTGCTCGGCAACGAGCTGCTGCGCAGCCTCGCCCGGCCGCGCGAGTACGCGGTGGTGAGCTACTGGTCCGGCGCCCGGGAGTTCCGGGCGTGGGAGGAGGGCGCCGGGCACCGTACGGCGACCGCGCCGCTGCGGCCCTACCAGAGCGCTGCCGACGGGGCGTTCGGGATCTACGAGGTCATCGCCGCGTACGGCGACGGGCCGGGCGGAAACGCCGGGGAGGCGCAGGAAGCCGAGGAGGCGCGGGAATCCGGGGAGGCGCGGGGGGCCGCGGCGTGAGCGGCCCCGGCCCCGGCGGGCCGGCGGCCCTGGTCCTGGGCGGCACCGGCTACCTGGGCCGGGCGGTCTGCGCCGGGCTGCGGGACACGGGCCACCGGGTCGTGGCCCTCGCCCGCCGCGCCGGCCCGGTGCCCGCCGACTGTACGGCCGTACCGGTCGACCTGTCGGCGGCCACCACCCCTGAACTGCGCGGGCTGCTGGCCCGGTTCCGGCCGTCGCTGGTGGTCAATGCCGCCGGGGCGCTGTGGGAGGTCACCGACCGCGACATGGAGCGGGCCAACACCGAGGCGGTCCGGCGCCTGGTCGGCGCGCTGGGGGAGGTGCCCGGCCGCCGGCCGCGCCTGGTCCACCTCGGCACGGTGTACGAGTACGGGACACCGGACGCGGGCCGCGCGGCCGTGGACGAGAACACCCCGGAACGCCCCACGACTCCGTACGGCAGGACCAAACTGGCCGGGACCCGCATCGTGACGGAAGCCGTCGCGGCGGGCCGGATCGACGCCCGCGTACTGCGCCTGTCCACGGTGATCGGGCCGCACGCCCCGCGCGGCAGCCTGTTCGGGATGCTCGCGGCGCGCCTGCGCGCCCGGCCCGACGTGCTGGGCGTCCCGGAACTGGAGGGCCGGCGGGACCTGGTGGACCTGCGGGACGTCGTCGACGCGGTGCTGGCCGCCGCCCGCACCCGCGACCGTACGCCCGTCCTGAACATCGCCGCCGGCCGCCTCGTACCGCTGGAGCGGGCGGTCCGGGACCTGGTGCGGATCAGCGGGGTCCCGGTGGAGTGCGTGCCGCAGCCGCGCCGGGCACCGCGCCGCGGCCCCGGCGGTGACAGCCGGCCGATCGGCATCGAGGCCGCCCGGCGCGCTCTGGGCTGGACGCCCCGCCGCACCCTCCACGACTCCCTGGCCGCCCTCTGGGAGGGCTCCAACGAGGTCCCATCGCTGCTCTGACCCCCGTCAGCACCCTGTGAGTCCGTCAGCACCCCGTGAGCACCGTCAGCCGAACGAAAGGCCGCGACCGTGACCGAGCCGGTCAAGCAACTCATCCTGGAGCAGGCCCGCAAGCTCCATCGCGACCGTGAAGCGGACGCCGGCTTCGTCCCGGGCCAAACGATGATCCAGACGTCCGGCGCCGTGCTGGACGAGGACGACTGCGCGGCACTGGTGGAGCAGGCCCTGTCGATGCGGATCGCCTCGGGCCCGTCGGCGATCCGCTTCGAACGCCTCTTCGCCCGGAAGCTGGGGCTGCGCAAGGCCCATCTGACCAACTCCGGATCGTCGGCCAACCTGCTGGCCGTGGCCGCCCTGTGCCAGCCGGAGCTGGAGGAGCGCCGGCTGCAGCCCGGCGACGAGGTCATCACGGTCGCCGCCAGCTTCCCGACCACCGTCAACCCGCTGCTCCAGCACGGGCTGGTCCCCGTCTTCGTCGACGTGGACCTGGGGACGTACAACACCACGCTGGAGCGGATCGCCGCCGCGGTCACCCCCAGAACCCGGGCGATCATGATGGCCCACACGCTCGGCAACCCCTTCCCGGCCGCCGAGATCGCCGAGTTCGCCCAGGAGCGCGGCCTGTTCCTGGTGGAGGACAACTGCGACGCGGTACTCTCCACCTATCAGGGGCGCACCACCGGGACCTTCGGGGACCTGGCGACCGTCAGCTTCTACCCGGCCCACCACATCGCGATGGGCGAGGGCGGCTGTGTCCTGACCGACAACCTGGCGCTGGCGCGGATCGTGGAGTCGCTGCGCGACTGGGGCCGGGACTGCTGGTGCGAGCCGGGCGAGGACAACAAGTGCCTGCGCCGCTTCACCCACTCGATGGGGTCGCTGCCAGCCGGCTACGACCACAAGTACATCTTCTCCCACGTCGGTTACAACCTGAAGACCACCGACGTCGCCGCCGCGCTGGGCCTGACCCAGCTCGCCAAGATCGACCGGTTCGTGGCGGCCCGGCGCCGCAACTGGCAGCGGCTGCACGACGGCCTGGAGGGCGTCCCCGGGCTGCTGCTGCCCCGGCCCACGCCGGGCAGCGACCCGAGCTGGTTCGGGTTCGTCATCACCGTCGAGCCCGACGCGCCCTTCACCCGGCGGGAGCTGGTCGCCTTCCTGGAGGGCCGGAAGATCGCCACCCGGCTGCTGTTCGCGGGCAACCTGGCCCGCCAGCCCGCCTACCAGGACCAGAACTACCGGGTCGTCGGCGACCTCACCAACAGCGACATCATCACCGAACAGACCTTCTGGATCGGTGTCTACCCCGGCATCACGGAAGAGATGACCGACTACATGGTCGCCTCCATCCGGGAGTTCGTCGCGGGGGCCGGACGATGAAGCCCACGACCGGGACCGGGCGGCCCCCCGCCTTCGCCACACCGCTGCGGGTGGGCACCCCGAACATCGGCGACCGGGAGCGGTTCTGGGCCCGGCTGAACGGCGCGCTGGACCGCGGCTGGCTGTCCAACGGCGGCCCGCTGATGCGGGAGTTCGAACAGCGCATCGCGGAGCAGTCCGGGACCCGGCACGCCGTGGCCACCTGCAACGCCACCGCGGCGCTCCAGCTCGCCCTGCGGGCCGCCGGGCTGACCGGCGAGGTGATCGTGCCGGCCCTGACGTTCGCCGCCACCGCCCACGCGGTCGCCTGGATCGGCCTGACCCCGGTCTTCTGCGACGTCGACCCGGACACCGGCCAGCTCGACCCGGCGCACGCCGAATCCCTCATCGGCCCGGCGACCAGCGGCATCCTGGCCGTCCACCTGTGGGGCCGGACCGCGCCCGTGGAACAACTGGAGAAGCTGGCCGCGGCCCACGGCCTGGCGCTGTTCTTCGACGCCTCGCACGCCTACGCCTGCACCCACGCCGGACAGCCGGTCGGCCGGGCTGGCAACGGCGAGATCTTCAGCTTCCACTCCACGAAGTTCGTCAACGCCTTCGAGGGCGGGGCGCTGGTCACCGACGACGACGCGCTGGCCGAACGGGCGCTGCGGATGCGCAACTTCGGCATCGCCGGTGAGGACCTGGTCGAGGACGTCGGGATCAACGCCAAGATGAGCGAGGCCGCCGCCGCCATGGGGCTGACCTCCCTGGACTCCCTGGACCGCTTCGTCGCCCGCAACCTGGCGAACCTGCGCGCCTACGAACGCGGTCTGGCGGGGGTGCCCGGGCTGCGGCTGCTGCCCTTCCCCGAGGGGGAGCGCCACAACTACCAGTACGTGATCCTCGAAGTGGACGAGACGGTGGCCGGGACCGGCCGGGACGAGCTGCTCGCCGTACTGAGGAGCGAGAACGTACTGGCCCGCAAGTACTTCCACCCGGCCTGCCACCAGATGACCCCCTACCGCGGTCCGGCCCGCCTGCCGCACGCCGAGCGGCTCGCGGCCCGGGTGCTGGCGCTGCCCACCGGGACGCAGGTCGGCGAGGCCGGAATCAGCGAGATCTGCCGGATCGTGCGGGCCGCGGTGCCCGCGTGCACGGCGGAGTGAGGACGAAGGGCCCACCATGACCACGACCGGCACGACCACGACCACCACCGGCGAGCGCCGTCCCGCCGACGAGCCTTCGACCGGGGCGCACCCGCCGTCCGCCGCAGAGCCCGGCCTCCCGGCGTTCCCGATGCGCCGCACCTGCCCGTACGACCCGCCCCCGCAGTACGCCAGGCTGCGCGAGGAGGAGCCGGTGGCGCGGGTACGGCTGCCCTCCGGGCAGAGCGCCTGGGTCGTCTCCCGCTACGAGGACGTACGAGCCCTCCTCGGCGACCCGCGCATCAGCTCCGACCGCTCCCGGCCCGGATACCCCTTCCTCTCCGAGGAGCTGGAGTACCTGCGGCACGTCAAGGTCTTCGTCGGCATGGACCCGCCGGAACACGGCCCGCACCGCCGGGTGTTCGTCCCGGAGTTCACCGCCGCCCGCATCCGGCGGCTGCGTCCGGCCATCGAGGCGTACGTCGAGGAGTGCCTGGACCGGATGGCGGCGGTGCACGCGGCCGACGGCGTCGTGGACCTGGTCACCGAACTGGCGCTGCCGGTGCCGACCCGGGCGATCGGCGAGCTGCTGGGCGTACCGGCGCAGCGCATGGAGCGCTTCCACGAGCTGACCGCGGACCTGATGCACCCCGGCGAGGCGTCCGGCGAGAACACCTTCCGTGAACTGGTCGGCTTCATGCGGACCCTGGTCGCCGAGAAGACCGCCCGGCCCACCCCCGACCTCCTGGGCCGGGTCGCCGGCTCCCAGGTGGCGTCCGGGGAGATGCCCGCACACGAACTGACGCTGATCTCGCTGCTCCTGCTGCTGGCCGGGTACGAGACCACCGCGAACATGATCTCGCTGGGCACGTTGCTGCTGCTGCGCGAGGACGAGGTACGGGAGCGGGTGAGCGCCGACCCGTCGCTGATGCCCCAGGTCGTGGAGGAGATGTTCCGCTACCTCACCGTCGCCGAGCTGGCCACCTGCCGCACCGCGCGCGAGGACATCGAGATCGGCGGGGTGGTGATCCGCGCCGGGGAAGGAGTCATCCCGCTGGCCGCCGCGGCGGACCGCGACCCGGCGGCCTTCCCCGACCCGGACCGGTTCGACCCGTTCCGCAAGGGCCCGCGCCACCTGGCGTTCGGCCACGGGCCGCACCAGTGCCTGGGCGCGCATCTGGCCCGGCTGGAGCTGGAGGTGGTCTTCACCGCCCTGCTGAGGCGGTTCCCGGGGCTGCGGACGGCGGTGCCGCCGCAGGAGATTCCGCTGCGGCACGAGTCGGTGCTGTTCGGGGCGGACCGGCTGCCCGTCACCTGGGATGCCGACGCCGACGCCGATGCCTGCGCCGACGCCGACGCCGACGTCCCGGGTGACGTCGTGGAGCGGGAGGAGGCCCCCGGTGCGGGTGTCCGTTGACCAGAGCCGGTGCATCGGGTCCGGCGAATGCGTCCTGGTCCAGCCCGGGGTGTTCCGCCAGGACGACGAGGAGGGCTTCGTGGTGCTGATCGAGGAGAACCCCGCCTCGCACCTGGCGGCTGCCGTGCGGGCCGCCGCCGAGGGCTGCCCGGTGCGCGCCATCGGCATCGAGTGACGTCCACGGCGGGGGCGCGCGGGCCGGAATGACGGGTCGCGCCGGGTGCCCCCTTGAACGCGGGTCGAACGAAACCGGATCACCGCCGGATGGACTCGGTCCGGGCGATTACGCCCGTACGCACTTCTGAGGAGCGCACGAAGAATGGACGTCCTGTCCCTGTCCGAGGTCGGGCTCGACGACGCACCACGCGTCGGCCGCAAGGCGGCCGTGCTCGGTGAGCTGCGCGGCGCCGGCTACGAGGTGCCGGAAGGCTGGGTCATCGGCGCGCGGACGCTGGACGCGGTGTTCGGCCGGGACGCCGGGCCGTACCAGGGGGATGAGCTGCTCGAACGGCTCCGCGAGGTGCTGGCCGCCCTCGGCGACCGCGCCGTGGCGGTGCGCTCCTCCGGCGTCGCCGAAGACCTTACGGGGCTGTCGTACGCGGGACAGTACGAGTCGTTCCTGAACGTGCGCGGGACGGACGCGGTGTTCGAGGCGGTCCGTGCCTGCTGGTCCTCGGGGTCCGGCGAGCGCGTCCGCGCCTACCGCGGTACGGCGAAGGGCGCCGGGGGCACGGACGCCCGGGACGCCCGGGAAGCCGACGCGCAGGGCGGCGGGGTCGGCGTACTGATCCAGGTCATGGTGGACGCCGAACTGGCCGGCGCCGCCTTCACCGTCAACGTCGTCACCCTCGACCCCGAGGAAGCCGTGGTGAGCGTGGTGCGCGGCCTCGGCGAGCGGCTGCTGGCCGGGGAGGTCACCGCCGAGGAATGGGCGGTCCGCGACGGGCGGCCCCGCCGTACCTCCGGCGCACACGCCACGCACGACGTGGACGGTCCGAACGGCACGGACAGCACGGGCAGTGGGGACGGTACGGACAGCACGGACGGCGCCGACGGGATCGCCACGCCCGAGCAGATCCGGCAGGTCGCCGAGCTGGCCCGGTCGGTCGCCGCGCGGTTCGGCCGCCCCCAGGACGTCGAGTGGGCCTTTGGCGGCGGGCGGCTGTGGCTGTTGCAGGCCCGGCCCGTCACCGGCGTACCGGACGCGCTGGTCCCCCACCTCCCCGTGCCCATAGAGGCGCCCCCGGGCACTTCCATGCGCGACCCCAGCTTCGACCGGCCCTGGGTGCCGTTCGTCCGCTCGCTGCTGCTGCCGGTCCTCACCGCGGCCTCGCCGCACCTGTTCGCCTTCAGTACGGGCCTGCGGCCCCGCCCCGTGGAGATCGGCGGCTGGCCGTACGCCAACTACCGGCCCGACACCGCCGCCGAGCTCCTCCGGCGGATCGAGGAGATCGCTGTGCGGGTCGCCGACGGCGAGCCGCGGCGGGTGGTCGAGCGCTGGCACGGCCAGTGGAAGGCCGAGACCGCCGGGCGGATCGCCGGCCTGCGGTCCGTCGCCCTGCCTCCGCTGAGCGACCAGGCCCTCGCCGGGCATCTGGACGCGCTGCGCGAGGCGTTCACCGTCCTGCACGACCGCTACTTCCGGCTCAGCGGCGCCTCGTCCTTCCTGCTCGGGCGGCTCGGCCACATCTGCTCCGAGCTGCTGGGCTGGGAGCCCGCCCAGACCCTGGAACTGCGCGGTGGCCTGGCCGGTGACCACGTACCGGCCACCGCGCGCATCGGCGACCTGGCCCGGCTCGCCGCCGCCACGCCGGGGGTACGGCAGGCGCTGGAGGCGGGTGAACAACCCGCGGACCCCGGCTTCCAGGCGGCCCTGACCGCGTACCTCGCCGAGTACGGGCACCGTACGCCCGGCTTCACCCTGACCGAGCCGACCCTGGCCGAGCAGCCCGAGGTGGTGCTCGGGCTGGTCCGCGCGCAGGTGGCGGAGCCGTACGACGTCGACGCCGAGCGGGAGCGGCTCGCCGCCCGCCGTGCCGCCGCGGTGGCCAGGGCCCGCGCGGCGCTCGCCGCCCGCCCCGCCGCCGACCGCGAACGGTTCGAGACGGCGCTGGCCGACTCCGACCTCAGCAGCCCGGTCCGGGACGAGAAGTCCTTCCACGCGGTGTCGCTGTGGGCGCTCATGCGCTACGCGGTGCTGGAGGCAGGCTCCCGCCTCGCGGCCCGCGGAGCCCTGGCCACCCCTGACGACGTGCTCTTCCTGGAGTACGAGGAGGTCCTGGCGGCCCTGGAAGGAACACCGCCCGCCGTGGGCGTGGTGGCGCCCCGCCGCGGCGGGCACGCCTGGGCCCTGGCCCACCCCGGCCCGCCCGTGTACGGCCCGCCCCCGCGCCCGGCCGAACCGGAGCCCGGGGACCCCGAACCGTCCCCCGCTGCCCGCGCCGTCATGGACGCCGCCCGCTGGACGATGGGCGTCTTCGGCGCGGGAGCCGTGGCGGGCCGCGCGGACGCGCGGGAGACGCTGCACGGCGTGGCCGCGTCCCCCGGCCGGTACACCGGCACCGCGCGGGTGATCACGGACGCGGCCGGATTCGGCCGGCTGCGCGCCGGAGACGTACTCGTGTGCCCGCACACCACCGCCCAGTGGGCCGTGCTGTTCCCGTCGGTGGGCGCGCTGGTCACCGACCGGGGCAGCCTGCTGTCCCACCCGGCGACCCTCGCCCGTGAGTACGGGGTGCCCGCGGTGGTGGCCACCGGCACCGCGACGCGGGACTTCCGCGACGGCGACCGGCTCGTGGTGGACGGCTCCCGGGGCACCGTACGCCGGGCCGCCGACAGCCCCGTACGCCGGTCCGCCGACAGCGCCGGGCCGCCGCCCGCCGACTCCAGGAGAGGAACATGACCGCACGCCGGATCGACGTCCACCACCACGCCATCCTCCCGGGGATCGCCGAGCTGATGCGGGAGGTGGGCGCCCCCTTCAAGATCCCCTGGTCGCTCGCCGGGACCGAGCGGCTGATGGCGGCGAACGGCATCGGGGCCGCGCTGATCTCCAACGCGATCCCCGGGGACTTCTTCACCGACGCCGCCACCGCCGCCCGGTTCAACCGGGCCGCCAACGAGTGCGTCGCGCAGTTCGCCGCGGACCGCCGGGATACCTTCGGCCTGCTGGCCGGGCTGCCGATGCCGCACGTGGACGCCGCGCTGGAGGAAGTGGCGTACGCGTACGAGGAGTTGAAGGCCGACGGGGTGGTGCTGATCCCGCACGCCGGCCGCGCCTACCTGGGCGACGCGCTCTACGAGCCGCTGCTGGAGGAGCTGAACCGGCGCGCCGCGGTGGTGCTGGTGCACCCCATGGCCCTGCCGGACACCGCGCCGATGAACGTTCCGTACGTCCTGGCCGACTTCCTGCTCGACACCACTCGCGGCGGGCTGAGCCTGATCCTGTCCGGCGCGCTGGAGAAGTACCCGGACATCAGGTTCATCCTGTCGCACGGCGGCGGCTTCCTGCCGTACGCCGCCGACCGGGTGCGCTGGCTGGGCCCGGCCTTCTTCGGCCACGACCCGAAGCGGATCGCCGAGGGCCTGCACCGGCTCTACTACGACACGGCGCTGACCGGCCCCAACGCGCTGCCGAGCCTGCTGAAGGCCGTACCGCCGCAGCGGATCCTGTTCGGCACCGACTGGTGTGCCGCGCCCGCCGACGCCGTGACCGACTGCGTACGCGGCCTGGACGCCGCACCGCTCACCGAAGACCAGCGGCGCCTGATCGACCGCGAGAACGCGCTGGCGCTCTTCCCCCGCTTCGCCGGAACCGGAGCCGGAGCCGGAACCCGGGCCGGGGCCGGAGCCGCGACCGCCGCGCCGGTGAGCTGAGACCTCGATGAGGACCGACGGAGAACGCACGGAGGACGGATGAACAAGCCCACCAGAGCGCCGCGCGTGGTGATCTCGGGCGCCGGGGTCGGCGGCCTGTGCCTGGCCCAGGGCCTGCGCGCCCATGGCATCGACGTGGCGGTGTACGAGGCCGACCGCACCGCGGACTCGCGGTTGCAGGGCTACCGGCTGCGGATCGACGAGTTCGGCCGCGCGGCGCTCGCCGCCTGCCTGCCCGAGCGCCTCTACGCGCTCCTGGAAGCGACCTCCAACCGGCTGTACATGCCGCGCGGGGTCACCTACGACGAACAGCTCAACGAACTGGGCGCCCACCGGCCCGCCGGCACGCCGCTCGACCCGGCCCGGGCCAGCATGGTGGTCAACCGGCGCACCCTGCGGCAGGTCCTGCTGACGGGCCTGCGCGAGGTGGTGCACTTCGGCCGTACGGTCGTCGGCTACGAGGCGGCCGGCGACACGGTGCACGTACGCTTCGCGGACGGGGCGAGCGAGGCCGCCGAGGTGTTCGTCATCGCCGACGGCATCAACTCCCTGGCCCGGCAGCAGCGGCTGCCGCACGCGCAGGTGCTGGACACCGGACTGCGCGGCGTCTACGGGCACATGGCCCTGGACGCCGAGGCGCTGTCGTGGATCCCGCCGGAGCTGCTCGGCGGCTCCCGGCCGGTCCTCGGCCCCGACCGCCGCACCCTGGCGCTGGGCGTCTTCCGGCCGCGTACGCCCATCCCCGAGGCGGTACGCCGCCACGCGCCCGAGGCCGAACTGGACCCCGTCGGCGACTACCTCAAGTGGACCCTGGTCGCCCCGGCCGAGGGCTACCCGGTGCCGGAGGACGAGCTGTTCGCCGCCGGGCCGCTCCAACTGCACGCCCTGGCCACGGAGATGACCGAGGGCTGGCACCCGGTCCTGCGCCGGATGGTGGCGCGGGCCCACCGCGAGAGCACCTTCGCCCTGTCGATCCGGGCCGTCCCCCTGCCCGAACGCTGGGAGCCGAGCCGGATCACCCTGCTCGGCGACTGCATCCACGCCACGACCCCGGTGGGCGGCGTGGGAGCCAACACGGCGCTGCGCGACGCCGCCCTGCTGTCCTCCCACCTGGCCACCGCCGCGGAGCGCGGCACCCACCCCGTGGCGGCGATCGCCGCGTACGAGGACGCCATGCGCGGCTACGCCCACCAAGCGGTGCAGGGCTCGCTGCGCGGCGCCGAGACCGTATTCCGCGCCCGCCGGCTCGCCGGGGTCTGAACCCCCGCCGGGACCGAGCGGGCGGCACCGCCTGGAAGGAAGAACCCCTGATGTCCCTGTCGATGTCCTTGTCGACGCGCTTGTCCGTGCTGCGCGGCCCCGCCGCGCGTACCGTCTACCCGCTGCTGCTCGACATGGCGGCGCCCGCCGCCAGTTTCTTCGTCCTGCACTTCCTCTTCGGCGCCGGGCCGGTGCTCGCGCTGAGCGTCGGGGCCGCCGCGGCCGGGGTGCGTACCGTCATCGGCGCCGTGCGCTCGCGCCGGCTCAACGCCTTCCCGCTGATGATGCTGGTCACGCTGGCCGGCAGCCTGGTCCTGACCTTCGTCACGGGCGACGCCCGGCTGGTGCTGGCCAAGTCGGCCGTGGTGCCCGCGCTGGGCGGCGTCTACGGCCTGGTCACCACGTTCCTCGGACGGACCGTCATCAACGACGTGGTGACCCCCTTCATCACCAAGGGCGACCCGCGGCTGACCGCCGCCTGGGACGCCGCATGGGCGCAGGACCCGGCGTTCGTACGCCGGTTCCGGCTGCTCAACGTGCTGTGGGGGGCCGGCTTCATCGTCGCGGCAGCGCTGCGGGTGGTGATCGTCTACACCACGCCGCTGAGCGTGGCGGTCGTGGTCTCCCCGCTGCCGACCCTGGTCGCGCTGGCCGGCCTCGCCCTGGCCAGCAAGGTGCTCGGCAAGCCGCTGCTGGCCACGATGCGCGCCCGTGCCCGGGCCGCCGCCCGCGCCCGCGCCACCGTACGGGCCCGCGCCGCCGTCCGGGCCGGGCGGGCCCCGCTCAGGGCGGAGGTCGCGGTCGGTGGCTGACCGGGGCACGGGACCGCGCGTCTGGTGGGTGCGGCGGCTGTGGCGGTTCCTGGGCCGCAACCGCCTGGACCTGGTGCTGGCGTTCGTGGGCGCCTGTACGGGCTCCCTGCTCTCGGCGGTCGTGCCGCTGGCCCAGCAGCGGATCGTCGACGCCGCGGTCCGGGGACAGCCCGGGCAGGCGGCGCGCTGGGTGGCGCTGTTCGTCGCGGTCGCGGTGGTCGTCCTGGTGGCCAAGCGGAGCTGCCTGTACCGCCAGGCGAAGATCGTCACCGAGGCGCAGTACCAGATGCGCGACCTGCTGCACCGGCACGGCCAGCGGCTGGACGGCCCGGCCCGGCACGACCTGTCGACCGGGCAGATCATCTCCCGCGTCACCTCGGACACCGGCACGCTGGTACGGGCCCTGGCCAAACTGCCGGGCGCCTTCGGCGCGCTGCTCTTCACGGTCGCGGGCCTGGGCACGATGGTGCTGATCAGCCCACCGCTGGCGGGCTGCACCGCCCTGCTGATCCCGGTCATGATCTACCTCGCCCACCGGGGCGGCCGGGAGCTGAGTCAGGCCACCACGTACGCGCAGCAGCGGCAGGGCGAGCTGACCCAGACCGTCTCCCAGGCACTCGCCGGGATCCGCGTGGTCAAGGCGTACCGGCAGGAACACCGCGAGGCCCGGCGCGTCCAGGACGAGTCGGCCGGGCTGCTGCGGGCCCGGCTGGGCGCGGCACGGCTCCAGGCACGCAAAGAGGCGCTGCTGACCACGGCGCCCGCGGCCGGGCAGCTCGTCGTGCTGCTGGCCGGCGGCTGGCTGGCGCTGCGCGGTGAGGTCGGTGTCGGCGCCTTCCTGGCGGCGACGGGCTTCCTGGCCATGCTGGTCGGCCCGACCGCCGTCCTGGCCACCACCGTCACCACACTCAACCGGGCCCGGGCCTCGGCGGACCGCGTCTTCGAAGTGCTGGACGCCGCACCCGCCGTGGCCGAGCGCCCGGACGCCCGGCCGCTCCCGGACGGCCCCGGCGAGCTGATCTTCGAAGGGGTGTCCTTCGCGTACCACCCGGACCGCCCGGTGCTCGACGGCTTCACCCTGCGTGTCGCGCCCGGCGAGACGGTGGCCCTGGTCGGCGCGTCCGGCTCGGGCAAGACCACGGCGGCGATGCTGCCCGCGCGCTTCCACGACCCCACGCGCGGGCGGGTGCTGCTCGACGGGGCCGACGTGGCCTCGGTGACGCCGGCTTCCCTGCGCGCGCAGGCCACCGTGGCGTTCGAGGACCCTTTCCTGTTCTCCGGCACGATCCGCGACAACATCACCTACGGCCGCCCGGACGCCACCGACGCACAGGTCGAGGGCGCCGCGGCCCGCGCGGGCCTGGCCCGGTTCGTCGCCGGTCTGCCCGACGGGTACGACACCACAGTGGGGCCGCGGGGCCTGGGCCTGTCCGGCGGCCAGCGGCAGCGGATCGCGCTGGCCCGCGCGCTGCTGGGCGACCCGCGCGTACTGGTCCTGGACGACGTCACCAGCTCGGTGCACCCCGCGCTGGAACAGGAGATCGCCGACACCCTCCGGGAGGCGGTGGCCGGCCGCACCACCCTGATCGTCGGCAACCGGCCGGCCCTGATCGCCCTGGCCGACCGGGTCGTACTGCTCGCCGACGGGGCCGTCGCGGCGGAGGGCACCCACGAGGAGCTGTGGCGCGGCCACCCCGCCTACCGGGCGCTGCTGTCCGCTGCCGTACCGCCGGTAAAGCCCGCGCCACCTGCGGGAACGGTAGGCCGGAAAGCCGTACCGCACCCCGCCGGGAACGCCACCCGCGACCTCGTCCAGAACTCCGCCCCGGGCCTCACGAAGCACCCCGCGAAGCACCCCGTCAAGAACTCCGGCCCCCGGCCGCTGCCCGCCCCGCCCTCCGAGGACGGCGGCCGGTTCCGCTGGCCGGAGCTGCTGCGGGCGCACCGCCGGGCCCTGCTGGGCGTGGCCCTGCTCGTACTGCTCGACGCCGTGGGCGGCGCCGTCCGCCCGGTGCTCGCCCAAGGAGTGATCGACCTGGGCCCGGGCGGTGACCGATGGGCGCTGGCCGGGTACGGCCTGGCGTTCGCCGCGGTGGTCGCCCTCCAGTACGCGGGCCTGCGGGCGCTGGCGGTGCTGGCGAACACCATGGGCCAGCGCGTCGTGCACGAACTGCGGACCCGGGTGTGGTCCCACCTGCTGCGGCTGCCTGTGGACCGCATCGAGCGCCACCGGGGTGGCGACCTGCTCACGGTCGTGGCGACCGACGCCGACGCGGTGTCCGAGATGCTCTCCTCCGGGCCGGCGAGCATCGTGGTGGCGCTCTGCGCGTTCCTGGTGGCACTGGTCGTGATCACCGGCGTCAGCGTGGCACTGGCGGGCGTGGTGCTGGCGACACTGGTGCCGCTGGCCGTGCTCGCACTGGTCTGCCAACGGCTCTCCGCCCGGCAGTACCGGCTCACCCGGCAGCGGGTCACGGAGCTGACCGGCAGCCTGGAGGAGAGCCTTTCGGGGGCCCGGGAGTCCCAGGCGTACGGGGCGGACGGGCAGCGCCAGGAAGTCTTCCGCGCCGCGGCCCGCGGCTACGCCGAGGCCAGGATGCGCACCCAGCGCCTGGTGGCGACCTACTTCCCGCTCATCGACCTGGTCTTCGACCTCGGGACGGTGGCACTGCTCGGCGTCGGCGCCGTACTGGTCCAAGGTCACCGGATCGCCCCGTCCGGGCTGGTCGTGTGCGTGCTGTGCCTGGGCCTGATGTACCCGGCGCTCCAGCAGATGTTCGGGCTCTTCGACTCCTGGCAGCAACTGCGGGTCTCCATGGACCGCGTGGGCCGGGTCTTCGCGGCCAGGCCCGACACCGACACCGGCACCGGCGCCCGCACCACGACGACGTGGACACCGTCCCACCCGTCCGGAGCGCGCCTGCGACTGGAGGAAGTCGGTTTCCGCTACCAGGACGGCCCGCAGATCCTGCGCGGCGTGGACCTGGAAGTGGCACCGGGGGAGACGCTGGCAGTGGTCGGCGCCTCGGGAGCGGGCAAGTCCACCCTGGTCAAGCTGATCGCCGGACTCCACCCGCCCACCGAGGGCCGGGTCCTGCTGGACGGCATCGAACTGCGCTCGGCGTGGCCCGCGGACGGCCGGGCGCTCGTGGGCTACGTACCCCAGGAGCCGTTCCTGCTGCCCGTCAGCATCAGGGAGAACATCGCCTACGGCCGACCGGACGCCACCGACGAGGAGATCGAGGCCGCCGCCGCACTCGCCGGCGTCCACGAGGCCGTCATCGCCCTCCCCGGCGGCTACGGCCACGTCCTGGACGAGCGGACCTCCACGCTCTCCGCGGGCCGCCGCCAACTGCTGTGCCTGGCCCGCGCACTGCTCGCCGACCCGGCCCTGCTGCTGCTCGACGAGGCCACCTCGCACGGGGACGCGACCCTCCTGGAAGCCGTGCTGCGCGCCGCCCGGGGCCGTACCACCATCATGATCACCCACCGCCCGTCCGACGCCGCCCACGCCGACCGGGTCGCCGTACTGGCCGACGGCCGCCTCGCCGAAACCGGCCGCCACGAAGAACTCCTGGCCGCCAACGGCCCGTACGCCGAACTGTGGGGCTCGCCCGTCCACTAGACGATCGAGTCCCAGGCATCACGAAGGGGGCGTCCGCAGCGTGCCGGGCGCCCCGGTCGCTGTGCCGAGGTAGCCGTGGCCGCGCCGGGGCTCGGCGAACAGCTACCTGGTTACCTGGCCCCGTTGATGCACCCTTCCGTCATCGCATGGGGAATCCTGTCCCTGCTGCCCACGGCTGGGGTCAGCCGGTCCCTGCACCACCGTAGGTAGAAATCGTCCGCCATGCCGGGGCCAGGGCCTTTGCCTTGATCGACGAGAGCAGCGGCGAGGTCCTTGCCGCGGTTGAACTGGGCGTGTTCGGCCGAGCCGTGCTGGTACGGATTGCCGTGCACGATCCTGGTCGTGGGCTCCGGGGCATCCGGCCCGCCGAAGGGGCCGAACTCGACGACGAGCAAGGCGGCAGGCAGGCCGATCAGGAGTGCGGCAAACGACCAGCCCATCCGCGACGAGGTCCTTTTGCCGACGGCGTAGGACAGCAGCCCCAGCGGGATGAACAGCACGAACGCCAGGATGGGGATGAATACCGCACCAGCTCCCACGTCAGGGACCTCTCTCACGCCTCGGGGCCACGTCACTGTACGCGCGGCCCCGGGCCTCAGCGGGCAGGGGGGCGGCAGTCCTCGTACGAGGGGAGCCGGCCGGCGTCGAGCAGGGCGCGCAGCGACGGGGCGTCGGTGTCGCCCGGTGACATGACCGGCGGACGGGGCAGCCGCAGCGGCAGGCCGATGTCGGGGTCGAAGGCGTCCACGGTGATGACGTCCTGCGGCACGTACCCCGCCGTGCACTGGTACTGGACGCAGGTGTCGTCCTCCATGGCGTAGAAGGCGTGGCCCAGGCCCTCGCCCAGGTACACCGCCGCGGCGGACCGGGCGTCCAGTACGGTCATCTCGTACGCGCCGAAGGTGGGCGAGCCGACGCGCAGATCGACCGCGAAGTCCAGGACGGCCCCGCGCAGACAGCTCACCAGCTTGGCCTGGCCGGGCGGCACCGCCGTACCGTGGATGCCCCGCAGGACGCCCCGCCGGGACACCGAGACATTGGTCTGTACGATCCGGACCGGACGGCCCACCGCCTCCGACAAGGCGTCTTCCCGGTACGTCTCGAAGAACTGCCCCCGTTCGTCGTCGAAGGACGTCGAGGTGACCAGCAGGACGTCCGGGATGCCCAAGGACCTGACCTGCATGCTTCGCGTGCTGACGAGTTCCATGCCGCCACCATGGCCGGGCGCGGTCGAGCCGGGTTGGTGGGAGGGCAGGCGATCGCGGGGGTGCGACGAGGGCGCGCGGCGCGTGCGACCCGGCGGGGGCGACCAAACGCCTGCGATCGGTTCTTGAACCGCTGCGGCCAGGTTTCCGTGTATGAGCATCGCCACGTCCGTGCCGCACTCCGCCTCCGATTCCGACACCGCCCGCCGGTTCGCCCGGTCGGGGCGCGCCCGTGACGGAGTGCTGTGCACCAACGCCGAGTTCGACGCCTGGTTCGCGCGGCAGCGCCTGGCCAACCGGTTCGAGGTCACCCCGGTCCCGTTCAGCCGGCTGCGCGGCTGGCGGTTCCGGACCGACACCGGCGATCTGGCCCACGACAGCGGAGGGTTCTTCCGGATCGAGGGGCTGCGGGTCACCGGCGACCTCGGCGAGTGGTCCCAGCCGGTCATCAACCAGCGGGAGATCGGCGTCCTGGGCATCCTGGTCAAGGAGTTCGACGGCGTACCGCATCTGCTGATGCAGGCCAAGATGGAGCCGGGCAACGTCAACACCGTCCAGTTGTCACCGACCGTGCAGGCCACCAGGAGCAACCACAGCGGGGTGCACGGCGGGCGCGCCGTTCCGTATCTGGAGTACTTCACCGATCGGACCGGTTCCGGTTCCGATGACGGTTCTGGTGACGGGTCCGGCTCCCGCGCGCTTGCACGTTCCCGTACGCGGGTGATCGCGGACGTGCTCCAGTCCGAGCAGGGCGCGTGGTTCCTGCGCAAGCGCAACCGCAACATGCTGGTCGAGGTGGACCAGGACGAGGACGTGCCGGCGCACCCGGACTTCCGCTGGCTGACGCTCGGTCAAGTGGACCGGCTGCTGCACCGGGACAACGTGGTCAACATGGACGCCAGGTCCGTCCTGGCCTGCCTCCCGCGGCTGCCCGACGAGCCGTCCCCGGGCGCCTTCGGCCACGCCCTCCACCAGGGCCTGCGGCCGGGGTCGTGGTCGTTGCACAGCGACGCCGAGATACTGCACTGGATCACGGGGCAGAAGGCGCGGCGTCAACTCACGCAGGAGCGCATCCCATTGAGCGAGGTCGCGCCGTGGCGGCGGGACCATGCGACGATCTCCCATCCGACGGGCCGCTACTTCCGGGTGATCGCGGCCGAGGTCACCGCCGGCAACCGGGAGGTCCCCGGCTGGACCCAGCCCCTGGTCGAACCGGCCGGGCCGGGCGTCGTGGCCTTCCTCACCCGCCGCGTCAACGGCGTACTGCACGTCCTGCTGCACGCCCGGCCGGAGGCGGGCTGTACGGACGTGCTGGAACTCGCCCCGACGGTGCAGTACCAGCCGTGCAACCACCCGGGCCGCCCGCCGCGCTTCAGCCGCGAGGCCGCCGCGGGCGATCGCCTGGTCTATGACGCCCTGCAGTCGGAGGAGGGCGGCCGGTTCATGAACGCCCAGAACCGCTACCGCATCGCCGAGCTGGGGGAGGGGCACGAGCTGGAGGTGCCCGAGGACTTCATGTGGGTGACGCCCCGGCAGATGACGGGCCTGCTGCGGCACGGCTACTACCTGAACGTCCAGGCCCGCAGCCTGTTCGCCGCCCTCCTGTCGCTGGCATGAGCGGCCCCGTACCCCACATCGCACGGCGTGCTGCGTCACCGTCGCCGGACGTCGCGCTGCGCTTCGCGGTCCTGGGCGCCGCCGACATCGCCTGGCGCCGCATGCTGCCGGCCATGGAGGCGTTCGCCGGTACGGAGATCGCCGTGGTGGCCAGCAGGAGCCCTCAGCGGGCCGCCCGGTTCGCCGAGCGCTTCGGCGCGGACACCGCACCGGATTACGAAACGGCGCTGGCCCGCCCCGGCGTTGACGCCGTCTACATCCCGCTGCCCAACGCCCTGCACGCGCCCTGGGCCGAACGGGCGCTGGCCGCCGGGAAACACGTACTCGTCGAAAAGCCCCTGGCCACCGACGCCGCCACGGTCGTCCGGCTCCAGGAGCTGGCCCGCCGCCGTGGCCTGGTCCTGCGCGAGAGCATGATGTTCGCGCACCACCGCCGGCACGCTGAGGTGCGGCGGCTGGTCGCCGAAGGCGCCGTCGGCACACCCCTGTCCTTCTCCGCCGCCTTCACCGTGCCCGCCCGCCCCCAGGGGGACATCCGCCTGGACCCCGGCCTGGGCGGCGGAGCGCTGCTGGACGCCGCGGTCTATCCGGTACGTGCCGCGCTGCTGCACCTGGGCCACGGCCTGGAGGTGGCCGGGGCGGTACTGCGTCACGAGAACGGTACGGACACCGGCGGAAGCGCCCTGCTGGTGTCCCCGCAGGGGGTGACGGCGCAGTTGGAGTGGGGTTTCGGGCGTCCGTACCGCTGTCACTACGAGATCGTCGGTACGGACGGTGAGCTGCGGGCCGAGCGGGCGTTCACCCCGCCCCCCGACCACAGGCCGGTGCTGCGCCACACCCGCAACGGCCGTACGGAGGAGAGCGAAACGGCACCGCACGACCAGTTCCAGGCGGTGCTGGCCGCCTTCCGCGCGGAGGTCGCGGGGACGGTGCGCGGTGACGCGGACCGGGCCGCGAGCCTGGCCCAGGCGCGGCTGATCGACCACATCAGGCAGGACGCCCGCGCCCACAAGGCCTGAACGGGGCGCGGGACCAGCGAAGGGACCGCAGGGCGTGGGGCAGGAGAACCGGGCCCGCAGGGGCCGGGCGAGGGAAGGGAAAGGAGCGCACCGGATGGAGAACGCCGGCCGGGCCATGGTGTTCGGCGGAACCGGTTTCGTAGGGAGGCACATCTGCGCGGCCTTCGCGCACCACGGCTGGGACGTCGTCGCCGTCTCCCGCCGCCCGGCCCAAGTGTCCGGCGCCCGGACGGCGGTGGCCCTGGACGTGGTACGTGCCGCGCCCGCGGACGTCGGCCGCCTGCTGGCGGACCACGGGCCGGACGTGGTGGTGAACGCGGCGGGCAGCTACTGGGGGCTGGACGAGGAGGGGATGCGCGCCTCGTTCGGCACGCTCACCGCGCGCCTGCTGGCCGCCCTGGCCGCCCGCCCGGCGCCGGCCCGCCTCGTCCATCTCGGCACCGTCATGGAACACGCGCCGACGCCCCGCGGCCAGGCGCTGACCGAGCGCTCCCCGCTCGGCCCGACCGGTGCGTACGGGCGTGCCAAACTGGCCGCCACGCGGGCCGTGCTGGACAGCGGCCTGGACGCCCTGGTGCTCCGGCTGACCAACTCGGTCGGCCCGGGCGTGCACCGGCAGAGCCTGGTCGGGAAGGTGGCGCAGGCGCTCCACCAGGCACGCGAGGCGGGGACCCGGGCCGAGATCACCTTGGCGCCGCTGCGTGCCGAGCGCGACTACCTGGACGTACGCGACCTCGGTGACGCCGTGGTGGCCGCCGCGTCCGCCACCGCTCGGGGCGTGGTGAACATCGGCTCCGGACACGCCTACCCGGTCCGTGACCTGGTCGGGGACCTGGTGCGGCTGAGCGGCGTACCGGCCCGGATCACCGAGCGGGAACCCGGGGCGGGCGGGCCGGTCGCTCCCGGCGCCGCCGCCGAGTGGCTGCGGGTCGACCCGGCCACCGCCCGTGAGCTGCTGGGCTGGGCGGCGAGGCGCACGCTGTCCGGCGCCCTGGCCGACCTCTGGGCCGCCGGGCTGCGGGCACCGGCCGGGGTCTGAACGACGGACCCGGGCGCAGCGCGGGCGCGGGCCGGCCTGGAGCGCGGGACACAGAGGGGGGAAGGAGCACCGCCGGTGCTCCTTCCCCCCTCTGCCGTACGGCGGCAGCTTGTCCTGCGGCGGCGGTCAGCCCAGCAGCGACCGGCGCAGTCGCCGCAGGTCGGCGTCGCGCACCCCCAGGCCACGGCTGAGGTAGCCGCCGAAGGAGCCGAAGGAGGTATCGGCCTGCTGGAAGGCGGCGTCCAGGTACTCCGTCCAGGCGTAGGTGGTGCCGAAGGTGAGGTTGCTGAGCAGGAATTCCTGGTCGACCTGGGCGCGGTCCACGCCGAGGGCCGTCATCAGCACGGCGGTGGCCCAGCCGGTGCGGTACGTACCGGAGTTGCAGTGCAGGTAGAACGGCTTGCCGTCCAGCGCCGCGACCTCGCGCACCGCGAGTCCGAAGGAGCCGCGCGCCTGCGCGGAGGTCACGTAGCCGCGGAACTCCTCCAGCACCCCCGCGTCGGGCTTGGTGGTGTCGAAGCCGCCGGTGTGACCGCCACCCGGGTCCTCGACCGGCGCCGGTACCGTCCGTACGCCCGCGGGCAGCCGGTCGGGCTTGCCCTTGTCCACTTCGGCGCGGCTGAGGAAGTTGACGTCCACGGACAGCTTGAGGGCGGCGAGCTGGGTGACGCCGGTGTCACTGAGCCGGCTGAGCGTGCTGCCGCGGAAGAACGTGCGCTGGTGGATCGTGCCGCCGCAGGCGGCCTTCCAGCCGCCGACGTCCCGGACGTTGAAGGCGCCGTCCACGTCGACGAACCGCGCGCGCGGGTCGTCCGGCGGGAACGCGGCGGTGGCCGGGCGCCGGGCGGCCCGCGCGGCCGGGGCGGCGCCGACGGCGAGCCCCAGGACGGCCGCGCCGATACCGGCCAGCGCCTGGCGGCGATTGGGGGAGAACGCGCGTATGTGAGTGGGCACTTGGTTTCCTCGTCGGTTCCGGGAGCCGGGCGTGAGCCGGCTCGGTGTCAGCGGCGGCCGATGATCAGGGTGTCGGTGGGGCCGAGCGGGCGGGTGGAGACGTCCTGGCACCCCGCCTCGGACAGCCACCGGCCGCACTCGGCGGCGGTGTACTCCGAGCCGCCCTCGGTGACCAGCAGCATGTTGAGGCTGACCAGGGTCCGCGCCAGGTCCGCGGGCTCTTCGGGCAGGACGGCGTCGTAGATCAGCAGCGCGCCACCGGGGCGGACGGCCGCGTACGCCTTCTTCACCAGGTAGGCGCGCTGCTCCGGGGACCAGTTGTGCAGTACGTGTCCCATGACCACGACGTCGGCGGTGACCGGCAGCGGCGTCTCGGCGAAGAAGTCCCCGGCGTGGAAAGTGGCCCGGTCGGCCACGCCCAGGCGCTCGGTGTGCTCCGCGAACGCCCCGGCCAGCGGCGCCAGGTCGTACACCGATGCCTTCAGGCCGGGGAAGCGGAGCAGGAGCTGGGAGACGAGGTTGCCCCGGCAGCCCCCGACGTCCAGGACGTCGCCGACCTGTCGCCAGTCGTACGCCTCGGCCAGGTGCGGGGCGACCAGGCCGTTGGCGGAGTCCATCATCTGGAGGTACTGCCCGCGCTGGGCCGGGTCACCGAGCATGCGCAGGAACGCGCCGGCGTCCTTGGCGCCCGCGGTCTGCGGCCGGCCGCTGGTCACGGCGTCGGTGAGCTTGGCCCAGGCCGGGTAGAGCATGTGGTTGGCGCGGTGCAGGAAGCCGCCGATGTAGTCGGGGGCGCCCGGCACCAGCGTCGCCGAGGCGGCCCGGCTGTTGCGGTAGCGGTCCCCCTCCAGGTCCAGGAGGCCGAGCAGGACCAGGCCGTGCAGGAAGTCCCGGGCGGCACGGGCATGCAGGCCCACGCGGGCGGACAGCTCCTCCTGGGTGGAGGGCCCGTGCTGCTCAAGGTCTTCGAAAAGCCCCAGCTCACCGGCGGTGAGCAGCAGTTTGGCGTGGCAGAAGGCGTTGCTCAGCCGCTTGACGTCCGTCGCGGAGGCGGTGAGCGCCGTGCCGGTGGTCGAGTCCATGTGTGCCCCTGTCTCTTGGGTGGGTGGAGGAGGTCGGCCGGTCCTGTCGGCGCCTAGAGGACGACCGCACAGGCGTTGGCCAGTGCGGCCAGTACGGCCAGTGCGGTGCGCAGGAGGTGGAGGCCGCGCCAGCGCGGGCGCGGGTCCTGCCAGTCGTCGGGCAGACGGGTGGGCGTCAGCGCCTTGACCTTGCGGTTGATCGGTACGTTGCCGAACTGGGAGACCACCGACACCCCGGCCAGCAGCAGCGCGCCGGCCAGGTACAGGCCCCGCGTCCCGGCGTCCTGCACGGCCAGGGCGATGTCGGCGGCCACGCTGCACAGGACCAGCGGCGGCATGACCTTGTCGAAGTGCCGGCCCACCAGTTGATGCGTCCGTACGTAGTCCGCGGGCGGCATGGCGAGGAAGGCCGGGACGACGCTGAGCGCGACCGCGAACAGCACTCCGGCCACGACGCCGCAGCCGACCAGGACGGCGATGCTGATCAGAGGTGTCATGGGAGCAACCTCGGGCCGTGCGTTGGAGCCGGGTTCGAGATCCGCTGGCGGGACACCGGGCGGACGCGGACGTGACACCGGGCCGGTGCGGTCCGGGGCACCGGGCCGCCACGGAGGAGGACACCGGGTCGACGCGGGCTTGATCGCCGCTCCAAAGGGTCCGCCGACGCTGCTCGCCCAAGAGCCCGTACCGCGGCGCCTTGGCGGCGCATCCGACCTTGAGGAGAACCAGAACCATGACGACGAGCACCCCGGCCCCTGCCGGCCAGGCGACCGGCCAGGCGACCGGCCCCGAGGGCAGCCCGCAGCAGCAGGTACTCAAGCTGCTGGCCGGAAAGATGATCTCGTCGGTGATCTGCGTGCTCGCCCAGGTGGGCGTCGCCGACCACCTCACCGAGGGCCCACGCGAGGTCGCCGACCTCGCCGCCGCGACCGGCACCGACCCCGGCATGCTCTACCGCTTCCTGCGGGCCGCGGCCTCGGTGGGCCTGTACGAGGAGCTGCCCGACGGCCGCTTCACCCTCACGGAGACCGGCCAGTACATGCGCAGCGACATCCCCGGATCGCTGCGCTACCTCGCCTACCTCTACGGCGAGGAGAGCATCTGGAACTGCTTCGGCTACGCGGTGGAGACCCTGCGCACCGGCCGCCCCACCGGGCCCAAGGTCCGTGGCGGCAAGGGCTGGTTCGAGTACATGGAGGAGCGGCCGGAGTACGCCGAGGTCTTCCACAAGGCGATGACCGGCACCAGCGACATCTCCGCCGCCATCGCCGAGGCGTACGACTTCGGCCGGTTCACCACGATCGCCGACATCGCGGGCGGCCAGGGGCGGTTGCTCTCGGCGGTCCTCACCAAGAACCCGCAGGCCCGCGGTGTGCTGTTCGACCAGGCGTCGGCGATCCAGGGTGCCGCCCCGGTGCTGGAGGCACAGGGCGTGGCGGACCGCGTCGAGTGCGTGGTCGGGGACTTCTTCGCCTCGATCCCCCAGGGCCCGGACGCCTACCTGCTCAAGGCGATCATGCACGACTGGGACGACGAGAACTGCGTGAAGATCCTCAAGAACATCAAGAAGGCACTGGAGGGCAAGCCCGAGGGCCGGGTGTTCGTCATCGAGGCCGTGGTGCCCGACGGCAACGACTGGCACTTCAGCAAGGCGATGGACATCGCCATGGGCGTCAGCCTCGGCAGCAAGGAGCGCAACCGCAAGGAGTGGACGCGGCTGCTGGCCGAGGCCGGGTTCGAGCTGGTCGGCACCACGCCGACCGTACCGCCGCACCACATCATCGAGGCCCGCCCGGTCTGATCGGAGGCATCCAGTGAAGACGCTGCGCTACCCCTTCGCCTGGCAGGGGGCCACCGCACAGCCCGCGGAACTGGCCGGCGTGCACGCCGAGCCGCTCGTACCGGTCACCCTGCCCAGCGGCGACCAGGCCCTGCTGATCACCCGGTACGAGGACATCCGCGCCGTACTGGCCGACCCCCGGGTGAGCAAGAACCGCAACCGGCCGGGCGTGGCCCGGATGACCACCGAGAAGACCAAGGTCTTCCACCGCCAGGTCGACATGGACCCGCCCGGCCACACCCGGATGCGGCGGCTGATCGGCAAGGCGTTCACCGCGCACCGCGTCGAGCGCTTCCGGCCCCGTATCCAGGAGATCGTCGACAGCCTGCTGGCGGAGCTGGCCGACGGCCCGGCCGCGGCCGACGGCCGGGCTCCGGTCGATCTGCACCGCGCGTTCTCCCGGCCGCTGACCATCCGGATCATCTGCGAACTGCTCGGGGTGCCCGAGGCGGAGCAGGCGCGGTTCGGTGACACCAGCGCACCGCCGTGGGAGTACATGCGCGAGCTGATCGAACGCAAGCGGGCCGAGCCGGACGACGCGCTGATCAGCGCCCTCATCGAGGTCAGCGACGCCGACGACGGCCGGCTGGCCGAGGAGGAGCTGCACTGGTGGTCCACACTGCTGCTGCTCGCCGGGTACGAGACCACCGCCAGCCAGGTCACCGGCTGTACGGTCATGCTGCTGGAGCGCCCCGAGCTGCGGGAGCGGTTCCTGGCCGAGGGCACGGACGTGGCCGCCGCGGTCGAGGAGCTGCTGCGCTGCCAGGTGGTCGGCTCGTCGCTGTCGATGCTCCGCTACGTCACCGAGGACATCGAGATCGCCGGGGAGACCGTGCCGGCGGGCACGAGCGTCATCCCCGCGCTGGAGGTCGGCAACCACGACCCGGCCGCGTTCGGCTGCCCGCACAAGGTCGAACTCGGCCGTACGGAACGGCCGCAGCTCACCTTCAGCACCGGCCAGCACTACTGCGTGGGTGCGCCCCTGGCCCGCGCCGAGCTCCAGATCGCCCTGTCCTCGCTGCTGCGTCGCTTCCCCGGGCTGCGCCTGGCGGTGCCCAGTGCCGAGCTGAGCCGTCAAGAGGACCTGTTCTTCCAGGGGTTCACCGAAGTTCCCGTCACCTGGTGACAGAAAGGTGCGTACAGCATGCGAGTGCAGGAGCCGGAGCAGGACCGGGAGCCGGGGCAGGCATCTGCCCGGGCCCGGTGCCCCTACCCGTTCCCGCGCCCGGGCCCGCTCGATCCGCCCGAGGAGCTGGCCGGGCTGCGCGCGGAGCCGCTGGTCCCGGTGACGCTGCCCAGTGGTGACGAGGCGGTGCTGGTCACCCGGTACGCCGACGTACGGCGGCTGCTGACCGACGACCGGCTCAGCCGCAACATCGACCGGCCCGGCGCGGCCCGGATCTCCAGGAACAACAGGATGTTCCAGGACCCGCGCATCAACCCCGACCCGCCGGAGCACACCCGCGTACGACGCCTGGTGATGCGGGCGTTCACCCCCGCCCGGGTGGAGGCGATGCGCCCGTTCGTCGAGCGCGTCGTGGACGAGCTGCTGGACGAGATGGAGCGGCGCGGCGGTCCGGTCGACCTCAACGAGACACTGGCCTTCCCGCTGCCCATCCGGGTGATGTGCGAGCTGCTCGGGGTGCCCGACGCCGACATGGAGCGGTTCCGGTCGTGGACCGACCACTTCCTGTCGGTCAGCCGGTACACCGGCCCGCAGATCGGTGCGGCGATGCGCGAGCTGAACGCCTACATCGCCGAGCTGATCGAGGCCAAGCGGCGCGAGCCGGGTGAGGACCTGGTCAGCGCCATGACCCGGGTCCGGGACGAGGAGGACGGCCAACTGGCCGAGTACGAGCTCCAGTGGTGGTGCCGGCTGCTGCTCCTGGTCGGCTACGAGACGACCGCCACCCAGCTCGGCGGCGGCGTGGCGCTGCTGCTGGCCCACCCGGAGCAACTGGCCGCCCTCAAGGCCGACCGGTCACTGCTGCCGGGCGCCATCGAGGAGATGCTGCGGTGGAAGCTGGTCGGCTCCTCGGTGTCGATGCTGCGCTACGCGGTCGCCGACATCCCCATGGACGGCTACACGATTCCGCAGGGCACCAGCGTGATCCCGGCGGTCGACTCGGCCAACCAGGACGAGACCGTCTTCCCCCGCCCGGAGGTCTTCGACATCACCCGCGACGCCTCCAAGCAGCTCTCCTTCAGCGCGGGCCCGCACTTCTGCATCGGCGCGAACCTGGCCAGGCTGGAGCTGGAGGTCGCCACCGAGCGGCTGTTCCGGCGCTTCCCCGGACTGCGGCTCACGGTCGCGCCGGACGAGCTGCGCCGCCAGGAAGGGGCGCTGCTGGAAGGTTTCGTCGAACTGCCGGTCACCTGGTGAGCACGGCGGAAGGAGCAGCGCGATGCGCGTACTGGTGACCGCCTGGGCGTGGTCCTCCCACCACCTGCCGCTGGTGCCGATGCTGTGGGCGCTGCGGTCGCAGGGACACGAGGTGTACGTGGCCAGCCAGCCGGCGCTGCGCCGGGCCGTCACCGACGCCGGGGCGGTGTTCGTCCAGGCGGGCCAGGACGTGGACCACGCCGGTCTGCGGCGGCGGTACATGAACGGGCTGGCGCATGTGGACGTGCCCGAGGCCCCGCCCCCCGGCGCCTCGGCCACGCACTGGAGCCGTGAACAGCGGGAAAAGGTCGCCCGGGTGTTCGGGGTGTTCGCCGCGCGCGCCGACCTGATGGCCGACGCGACGCTGGACTTCGCCCGTTCCTGGCGCCCGGACCTGGTGATGTACGAGCCGACCAGTTACGCGGGACCGCTGACCGCGGCGGCCCTGGGCGTGCCCGCGGTACGGCACATCCACGGCGTCGACCTGACCTACCAGGCACGTGAACTCGTGCCCGCGCTGCTCGCCCCGACGGCGCGGCGGCTCGGGCTGGACGGCGTGGACATCCTGGGCGACGCGACGGTCGACCCGTGCCCGCCCGGCCTCCAGATCCCCGCCGAAGTGAACAGGCTGCCCGTACGGTACGTGCCCTACAACGGGCCCGCGGTGCTCCCCGACTGGACGCGTTCGGACGGCGGGCCCTGGGCGCGTACGCCATCGGGCCGGCCACGGATCTGCCTGACCTGGGGCGCGACCACCAGCGACCTGGGCGGCAAGGAATCGTTCCTGCCGCCCCGGGCCGTCGCCGCGCTGGACGGCCTCGACGCGGAGATCGTGGTCGCGGTCGGCGCCCGGGACCGGGAACGGTTCGGCCCCGTCCCCGACAACGTACGGGTGGTGAGCGGGGTGGCGCTGCACCACCTGCTGCCGTCCTGCTCCGCCCTGATCCACCAGGGCGGCTTCGGCAGCACCCTGACCGGGCTCCACTACGGGGTGCCGCAGCTCGTACTGGCCCAACTGCCCGACCAGGTCTTCGCCGCGCAGCGGCTGGCCGCCGCCGGCGCCGGGTCCGTGCTGACCCGTGCGGAGTTCTCCGCCGAGGCCGTACGGACCCGGGTGGAAGACCTTCTGCACGCACCCGGCCACCGTGCGGCGGCGCTGTCGCTGAGCCGGGAGATGCGGGCGCAGCCGAGCCCGGCCGACCTGGTCCCCGCCCTGGAACGGCTGGCCGCCGCCGTACCGGCCCCCACCCGAGGAGTGACATGACCCTGCCTTCGCCCCCGTCCGCGCCTCCGTCCGGGCCCCAGTCCGGGCCCCCGTCCGCGCCTCCGGCGGGCTTCCCCCCGCCCCGGACGCCCGCCGCCCGCCGTGCCGACGTGGAGCGCATGCTCACCGAGGAGAACCACCTGTGGCTGGCCACCGCCGGACCGGACGGGCCGCACCTGGTGCCGCTGGCCTTCGCCTGGGACGGCACGTTCCTCCACATGATGACCAAACGCGGCAGCCGTACGGTGACGAATCTGCGCCGTACGCCGCGGGCCCGCGCCTCGCTCGGCTCCACCCGTGACGTCGTGCTGGTGGACGGCGAGGTGGAGTGCGTCGAACCCGGCGAGGCCGCGCCCGAGGTCCGGGCCCTGTTCGCCCGGTTGCCGCTGAACCCCGAGCGGGTCCCGGGCGTGATCGCCCTGCGGCTGCGCCCGGAACGCGTCCTGGCCTGGCGCCACATGGGCGAGATGCCCGGCCGTACGGTCATGTCCGGGGGCCGGTGGGTCACCGGCGCCGCCTGACCGCACGCGTACGGCCGCCTGACTGCACACGTACGAGAGGAGAAACTTTCCCGTACGCCGGAGGAGACGGCCCACGTACGACAGAGCGACGGTCCACGCACGACGCGCGAGCGACGGTCCACGTACGACACGCGAGAGGGGTCACGCGACACCGCGTGACCCCTCTCGGCCGCTCCTTTCGGTGGTCCCCCGGCACCCCGCTCAGACGGCCGCCGGCAGCAGCCCGTGGGCCTCGGCGGCGACCCGGATGTTGGTCAGATGCCCCTCCACCGAGTCCGCCAGGGACGTCAGCCCCAGCGTCGTCACACCGGCGGCGGCGTACTCGGCCATCCGCGCGGCGATCCGGCGGGCATCGCCGATGAGCGAGACCTGGTCCATGAACTCCATCGGGACCGCCCGCGCCGCCCCCGCCCGGTCGCCCGCCGCGCACAGCTCATGGACCTTCTCGGCGGCGGCACCGAAGCCCATGCTGACGGCGAGCGCGAAGTAGATGCTGCGCTCCTTGCTGCCCAGGCCCAGGAAGTGCGCGAAGTACGGGCGCAGCGGCCCGGCGGCGCGCTCGACGTCCTGGCCCACCCCGATCGGCACCGACGGCATGACCTCGAAGCCCGCCATGTCCCGGCCGGTCGCGGCCCGGCTCGCGGCGATCGTCGCCACCGACGCGGCCAGCCGGTCCGGTGGGCAGAAGACCCCGATCCAGCCGTCGGCCACCTCTCCGGCCAGCCGCAGGCTGCCGGGCCGTACCCCGGCCAGGAAGACCGGCAGATCAGCGCGTGCGGCGGCCGCGTGCAGATGCGCGGGGGTGCCCTGGCCGGACGGCGGCAGCCGGAAGTGCTCACCCTCGTAGCGCACCGGGGCGCCGCTGAGCGCCAGCCGTACCACCTCGACGTACTCGCGGGCCCGGGCCAGCGGCGCGTCGAACGGGACGCCGTACCACCCTTGCGAGACATCGGGGTTGGAGACGCCCAGAGCGAGGGAGAAGCGGCCACCGGAGAGGTTGTCCAGGGTCGCGGCGGTCAGCGCGGTCATCACGGGCGTACGGGCCGGAATCTGCATGACACCCGGAGCGAGCCGGATCCGTTCGGTGACGGCGGCGACCGCGCCCAGGACACTGACCGCGTCCGACCGGAAGCCCTCGGGGACCAGCGCGTGGCCGAAGCCGCAGCGTTCGGCCTCGACGGCCATCGCGAGCGCGCCCTCGCGGTTGAGGAAGATCCCAAGCTGCATCAGCGACTCCTTGACTCCTTCTGGTGACCGGCGACTCCTTGTGGCGACCGGTGGCGGCCCATGCTGCGCGGCGCGCTTCGAGGATCACCGGTGCGCCGTCCGCACCGCCCTCCCTCGACGGATTCACCGAGAAGTCCCCCCAGGGTTCGACCATCCACCTGTGGGACTTCTAGGAGGGACAGGACATGCGGGTCCTCGCCGCGACGTGGGACCTCCCCGGCCATTTCCATCCGCTCGTACCGCTGTGCTGGGCGCTGCGGGCGGCCGGGCACGAGGTGACGGTAGTCAGCAACCCCGGGCTGGCCCCGGCCATCAGCAACTCCGGCCTGCCGGCGCTGGCCGCCGGCCGGCCGGACTTCGACTCCTACGCGGTGCTGCGCGAGCGGCTCGCCCAGCGGAGGTGGAAGCCGACGCAGCCGGTCGACCGCGCCGACCACGACCAGGTCGAACGCACTCGCAGGCGCCGGCTGAACGGGCTGCGCATCGCCGCCGAGTCGGCCGCCGCCCAGGCCGAGGACACCCTCGCCTTCGCCCGCGACTGGCGGCCCGACCTCGTCCTGTACGAGCCCGCCGGATTCCTCGGCCCGCTCGTCGCCAGGCTGCTGGGTGTCCCTGCCGTACGGGTGCTGTGGAGCGTGGACTTCACCGCCTCGCTCGCCGAGTTCGAAAACGATGTGGTCGGCGAACTGGCCGCGCGGTACGGCCTGGACGCGCTGGGCGTCAACGGCGACCTCACCCTCGACCCGTGCCCGCCCGACCTGCAATTCCCCTACGAGCTGGAGCGGCAGCGCTTCCGGTACGTCCCCTACAACGGCCCCTCGGCCCTCCCGGCCTGGACGGTCCGGCGCCCGGACCGCCCCCGGGTGTGCGTCACCTGGGGCACCTCGCAGCACCGGCTCGGATTCGACGACATGGTGCTGGCGCCCCGCGTCGTCGAGGCCCTGGCCGACGTGGACGCCGACGTCGTGGTCGCGGTCCTGGACAGCCAGCGGGAGGCGTTCGGCACGCTGCCGCCCAATGTGTCCTGGCTCGGCAGGGTGCCGCTCCATCCGCTGCTGGGGACCTGTGACGTCCTGGTCCAGCAGGGCGGGGCGGGCGGCACGATGACCGGACTGATCAACGGGGTACCGCAGTTGGTCGTCCCGCAACTGCCCGACGAACTCTTCCACGGACAGCAGATGGAGAAGGGCGGCAGCGGGCTGAACCTGCCCGGCGCCGAAGCGAGCGTCGAGGCGCTGCGGGCCGGCGTCCTGGAGCTGCTCGACTCGCCGGGATACCGGCAGCGGGCCGGTGAACTGCGTGCGGACATGCTCGCCCAGCCCTCGCCGGCCGAGGTCGTGGACATCCTGCGGGGGCTGGTGTGACCGTGACCGCAGACCGTACGGACCCGGTGGACGGCGCCGGCTCGACCGGCCGTACGGACCCGATGGACCGCGCCGACTCGACCGACGGTACGGACCCGATGGACCGTGCCGGCTGGACCGCGGACTACCTCGAACGGCTGGGCGTGGCCGCGGCACCCCCGTCCGCGGACCACCTGGCCCGCCTGCACGCCGCGCACGTGGCCCGTATCCCCTTCGAAACACTCGACCGCCTGCCCGGCATCGACCCGCACGAGGCGCTGGACCGGATCGTCCGCGAGCACCGCGGCGGCGTCTGCTACCACCTCAACGGCGCCTTCACCCTGCTGCTCAGGGAGCTGGGCTACCACGTCACCGTGCACGCGGCCGGGGTGCAGAGCGGCTTCAATCCCCAGCCCGTCGGCGCCAACGGCACCCACCTGGTCCTGACCGTCGGCGGGCTGCCGGCATCGGGCAACCCCGAAGGCCGCTGGATCCTGGACGTCGGGTCGGGCGAGGGCTTCGTACGGCCGCTGCCGCTGCGCCCCGGGACCTACGAGCAGGGCGCGTTCACCTACACCGTGCGCGCCACCCGACAGGGCTGGCGGGTGGACTACGACCCGCGGGAGTCCTGCCAGGGCGTCGACTTCGCCCCCGAGCCGGCCGACGAGAGCGAGTTCGCGGCGATCTACGACCGGATGGCCGACGGCGAGATGTCGGTCTTCTTCCGCTTCGGCTGGGTCAAACGGCACCGCGCCGACGGCTACGACGAGATCATCGGCTGCCGGTTCAGCACCGTCGGGCCGGACGGGCGTACCAGCCGGGCGATCGACACCCCCGAGGACTACTTCACGCTGCTCGCCGAGGTGTTCGGCATGGACCTGCCGACGATGCCGCCCGACCGCAGACAGGCGATGTGGGAGCGGTTCCGCGAGAACTGGGCCGAGGAGGACTTCCGGCACGCGTTCGGGCTCGGGCGGGGTGCCCGGGACGGGAACGGCGCGCAGGACGGGCGAGGCGTGCAGGACGCACACGGCGCGCAGGACGCACACGGCGCTCCGGACTCGCATGGCGCGCAGGACGCACACGGCGCTCCGGACTCGCATGGCACACACGGCTCGCATGGCAGTGAGGGCGGCGGCCCGGAACACCGTACGGACGATGGAGACGTGACATGACCCAGACCATCACCCACCGGCTGGGCGACCTCGAACTCGCCCTGGCCGACCTCCCCGGCGTACAGGACTGCGTCGTGGTCTCCCGTGACGGCCACCACCGGACCGTCGTCTATCTGGTACCCGCCGCGGAGACGGCCCGGGACCGGATCCGCGCGCAGGTCCGTGGGCTGGTGGACGAGGCGACCCAGGGGCCGGTCGAGACGGTGCTGATCCACCGGGTGCCCCGGCTGGCGGACGGCGGCCCGGACCTGGACGCGCTGCTGAGCCTGCCGCACGAGACGTCCGGTGCGAGCCCGTACGGGATGCCGTACGAGGTCCCGTACGAGACACCGCGGAAGCCCGCCGAAGCCCGGCCGGCCGACGGCGAACAGGCACCCGGCACCGCACAGACACCGGTCACCGCACAGGCACCGGACACCGCACAGGCACCCGGCACCGCACAGGTACCCGGCACCGCACAGGTACCCGACGGCGGAGCAGCGGTCCCGCCGGCCCTCTCCCACGGTCCCGAAGCGGACATCCGGCCATCCGATCCGACGACCGTCACCCAGGCGATCCTCCGGTCGCCGGACCGTTTCCCCGACCTCGGCGTCCGGGCCGTGTCCTGGCAGGACGACATCCGCGTCACCTACCCCGAACTGCTCGCCGACGGACGTCGCGTGCTCGGCGGGCTGCGCCGGCGAGGGCTGGCCGCCGGGAGCCCCGCGATCCTGGTGATCTCCCAACTCGCCGACTACTTCCCCGCCGTGTGGGCCTGTGTGCTGGGCGGCATCCCCTGCGTGACGGTCAGCGCGCCGCCTGTGTTCGACCGTACCGGCCCCGTACTGGACAAGCTGGTCAACGCCTGGCGCGACCTCGGCCGCCCGCCCGTCATCTGCGACGAGACCGTGGCGGCCGGGCTGTCCGGGATGGGCGCGCTCTACGACGAGGCGGAGGGACCGGCCTGCTGGACCGTGTCCTCATTGCGCCGCTCGCCGGAGTCCCACGACGTGCACCCGGCCCGGCCCGAGGACGTCGCGGTGCTCGCACTGTCCTCCGGCAGCACCGGCAAGTCCAAGGTCATCCAGGTCACGCACCGGGCGATCGTGCGGAACGCGCTGTCGGCCCGCCAGGTCGATCTCGTACGGCCCGGTGAGACCAGCTTCAACTGGCTGCCCTTCGACCACGTCGCCCCGGTGGTGATGTACCTCCTGCGGGACGTGATACTCGGCTGCGAGGGCATCCACGCCCCGACCGCGTACATCGTCGAACAGCCGCTGCGCTGGCTGGATGTGCTCGAACGGTACGGTGTGCACCACACCTGGTCGGCGAACTTCGCGTACCGCATGCTGGCCGACGCGCTCGCGGAAACCTCCGCCCCGGCTTCCGGCCCGGCCTCCGCCCCGGCTTCCGGCTCCTGGGACCTGTCGGCCGTACGAACCGTCCTGAACGCCGGTGAGCAGTGCAGCCCGGCCGTCATCAGGGACTTCCTCCGCGCCGTGGCGCCGTACGGCATCGACGAGACCGCCGTCGTCCACATGTGGGGCATGGCGGAGACCGCCACCGGCGCCACCTGCTCGTACTTCGCCAGGCCCGGCAGCGTACGCCGGGTCCTGAAGTCGTCGTTGGACGGCCGGATCCAGGAGGCCGGGCCGGAAGCGCCCGACGCCGACTGCATCGAGTTCATGAGCATGGGGCCGGTCGTCCCCGGCTGCGCCGTCCGGATCGCCGACGCGAACGGCCGGGTGCTGCCGGAGGCGGTCATCGGCCGCTTCCAGGTCCGTTCCCCCCGGGTCACCCCCGGCTACCTCGACAACCCCAAGGCCAACGCGGAGGCGTTCACCGCCGACGGCTGGTTCGACACCGGCGACCTGGCCTTCCTGCTCGACGGCGAGGTCGTGATCACCGGGCGGGCCAAGGAACTGCTGGTCATCAACGGGGAGAAGTACCTCTGCCACGAAATCGAGGAGGCCGTCGGCGCACTGGAGGAGGTCGCCACCGGGCTGGTCGCGGCCTGCGGGGTGCCCGACCCGGCCACCGGGAGCGAGGCGCTGGCGATCTTCTACGTCCCCGCACCGGGCGGGACACCCGCGCCGGTCTCCCCGGCGACGATCGACCGCATCCGCGCCACGGTCACCACACGCGTCCGCCTGGTTCCCGCCCATGTCCTGCCCGTGGCGGAGGCGGACTTTCCGCGCACCACCAGCGGCAAGGTGCAGCGGGCGGCACTGGTCGCCCGGATGGCCGCCGGTGAGTTCGCCGGTACGGCCGAGGCGATCGAGACGGCCCGGCTACGGGACACCGTCCTGCGCCCACACTGGACGGCCCTGGAACCGCAGCCGCAGCCGCAGCATGAGGCACAGCCGCAGCATGAAGCACAGCCCCAGCCCCAGCCTCTCGAATCATCCGCCCCCGGCGCCACGACCCTCCTCTTCACCGACGAGCTGGGACTGGGCACGGCGCTCACCGCGCACGGGCTGGCCGGGCAGATCGTCACCGTACGACGGGGGCCGCGTTTCGCCCGTACCGGCGGCGGCTACGCCCTGAACCCCGACGTACCCGGTGACTGGCAGCGACTGCGTGCCGAACTGGACGCCGAGGGCATCCACCCCACGACCCTCGGCTACTTGTGGAGCTACCTTCCCGCCCCCGACCCGGTAGCCGACCGCGACGCCGCCCATGACGCCGCCACCCGCTGTGGTGCGCACCTGGTCGCGGCCTGCCGTACGTTCCTGGCCGGCCCCGGCCCGTACCGCCTGGTGACGGTCAGCCGCCGACTGCGCCACATCCCCGGAGCCCCGCACGGCGACATCTGCTACCCGGCAGCGCAAACCCCCGTCATCACCGCCGCCGTGGCCGCCGAGAACCGCGAGGTCACCGGCATCCACATCGACCTGGAGGGCGACCGCGCCGAGGCCGACGCACAGACACTGCTCACGGCCCTGACCGACCGCTCCGTCCGGCACGGCGAGGTCGCCTGGCGAAACGGCCTCCCCCACATACGAGAATTCGCCCCCCTGGCCCCGACCGACTCAACAGGTCATACCGACTCAACAACCTCGACCGGCTCAACAGCCCTGACCGACCCGGTAGAACCGACCCCGCCGCCTGCCCCGCCCTCCTCCCGGGCAGCCGCTACCTGGTGACAGGCGGCGCGGGCGGAGTCGGCACCGGACTGGTCACCGATCTGGTGGACCGCTACGGGGCCCAGGTCCTGGTGGTAGGCCGACGGCCGCCCACCGAGCCACCGACAGACCACGTCATCCACCGACAAGTCGACGTGTGCGACGCCGCCGCACTGGAGCAGGCGGTCGCCGAAGCGGAAGCCGAATGGGGCGCGCCCCTGGACGGCGCCTTCCACCTCGCCGACTCCTTCCACGTCCGCCCCCTGGCCGAAGAGGACTTCCGCGACTGGGACCCAGCGATCAACGCCAAGGTCGGCGGCCTGCTCAACGTCCTGGCCACCGTCCGCGCGCGGCCGGGCGCCCGACTGGTCATCTTCTCGTCCCTGATCTCCTCCATGACCTTCGCCGGCTGCTCCGCCTACGCCGCCTCCAACGCCTTCGCCGAAGCCCTGGCAGTCGCGGCAAACCGGTTCCCCGGCTCCGAAGCACCCGGACCCCACATCCAGAGCCTCTCCTGGGGCCTGTGGGACGACCTGGGCCTCAACGCCGACAACCCCTACAAGGCGGCCGTGATCCGCCGGGGCATCCTCTCCCTGCCCCCGAGCGAGCCCGAGCCCTCACCCATCTCCTCCTCCCCGAGCCGCCCGGCACCTACTACATCGGCCTGAACCCCACCGCACCCCACATCCGAGCCCGCCTGACCACCCCCACAACCTGCTGCTGCCCTCAACCCACCCCACCACCCACCCCGCCCAAACCCCCGACACCACCCCACCCAATCCGCCCAATCCCCTCAGCCCCCCGAGGACACCGAGGCACTCCACACCCTCGCCACAGTCATCGCCGACTTCACCGACCACCCCGTCACCCCCGACGACTGCCCCCAAGAACTGGGCCTCAGCTCGATCCAGCTCCTCCGTCTCCACACCCGCCTGGAAGCCGCCTTCAACACCGACCTCCCCCGCTCGGCCCTCTTCACCCAACCCACCATCCGCACCCTCCTCCACCTCCTCACCTCCCACCCCTCCGCCCGCACTCCCACCCCACCCCCAACTGACCCCAAAACCCCCGAAGGCCCCCATCACAAACGATGGGGGCCTTCGGCCCGTCGTCCCGCACCCGAAAGATTCCTGGCCGTCGAACGCGTCTCGATGCGTCGCTGGCAACTCCGGTAACGGAAGACGTAAAACTGACGGCTCACGAACAATGCCGCATCAAGGCCGCAATCACAGGCGCGCACTCCGACCTGACATTCACCAGCAGTGATCACCACCGTTCAAGATCTCCACCTGAACGGCTGGCTACCAACCGCGCACAGCCACATATTCTCTCGCCTGAGACGGATGCGAACTGGCAGGCTGCCTCCATGGATCACGCAGAAATACTGCTCATCGGAGGCCGGGCCGGAGTCGGCAAGACAACGGTGGGCTGGGAGGTGTCGGCGCTGCTTCGGGCCGCGTCGGTCCCGCACGCGGTCATCGACGGGGACTTCATGGGCCAGGTGCATCCGGCCCCGGACGGAGACCCGCACCGATGGGACATCACAGAAAGCAACTTGACTGCCGTATGGGCCAACTACGCCCGGCGCGGCTACCGGCGATTGATCTATACGAACACTTTGAGCGTACTGCCCGAGGCGACCGGGATGTTCGAGCGCGCCATGGGCCCGGGGGCGCGGATCATACGGGTCCTGCTCACCGCCTCCGACGCCACCACCCATGAGCGACTGGTGCGCCGGGAACTCGGCTCAGAGCTGGACCAGGAACTGAAGAACAGCGCTCGCAAGGCCCGCCTACTGGACCGACAGGCCCCCGCGGAGACCGTGCGCGTGGCGACGGACGGACGGACTGTCCTGGACATCGCGCACCAGGTACTGGCCGCCACCACCTGGGCCGGACAGCACTCCACGACCAGACCGTGACCCGCCGCCCCGTCGGACAGCGCACGAGACGCTCGCCGTAGGCGCCCTGCCCACGCCTCGGCAAATCCGGCCTCACACAGGACCTTTGACGCCATCCCCGGCCAACCGCCTTACCCCACTCCCCGCCCCGGGTTACACAGGAAGCCGGCACACAGACCTGGCGTCGTACCTGACGGGAGGACCGGCCCAGTGATTGTGACGCTCAACGTGGCGGTCCTGCTGGCCATCATCATCATCTGGCGCATACGGCGACACGTGGAGGCCCGAAGCCGCGCCGACCAGTGGCTGACCGTGACCATCGTCCTGGTGTTCGGCCTACTCATCGCCCAGACAGGCTTAGGCCAAGGAATCCTGAAAGTCGTAGGCCAGATCACACAAAGCATCACCCAGGCCGTCACTTGATGAGCCCGACCGGCTTTCGTAGTGGCACCTCGGCCATGCGGGCGTGACACCGTGAATGCGGTTGGGTGCGGCTTTTCGTGAGGGATCCGGTGGTTCCGAGTTCGGGGAAATCGGGATGCGATGTTCCTGAAGCTGGTGGCAGGCTCGGTGTGTGGCCGAGGTGTCGATGTTCGAGATCTGTCGGATGGACGGTTCCGCCGAACTGGCGGAGGTCACCGCGAGGCTGCTGGCTGAGCTGCCGACGTGGTTCGGTATCCCGGAGGCGAACGCGGCTTATGTCGAGGCATCCGGGCGTCTGCCGGGGCTGGTCGCCCGCGTCGGTGCGGAGCCTGTGGGGGTGCTGGTGTTGCAGCAGCACTTTCCGGAATCGGCTGAGATCCATCTGATGGCTGTTGCGCGGTCCTGGCATCGGCGTGGCGTGGGCCGGGCGCTGGTGGGTGCGGTCGAGTCGGCTCTTGAGCGCGACGGTTGCCGGCTTTTGCAGGTGAAGACGTTGGGTGCGTCGCATCCGGATCGTGGCTATGCCGGCACCCGGGCGTTCTATCGGTCTGTGGGTTTCCTGCCGTTGGAGGAGAGGAACGACCTGTGGCCGGGGAACCCGTGTCTGATCATGGTGAAGGGTCTCGGGAGGTCTGACGGGGGCGGCTGATCAGGCGGCGAGTGCGTATCCGTCCTGGCCGAGGTGGCCGTGGTGGCGTCGGTGCCCATAGGCGTCGAAGCCGCCGGTGCCGAACACGGCCCGCAGTCGGAGCACCGCTTCGGCGCCCACGCGATGACGGCGAGCACCGCGTCAATCGCGTACGTGTGGCCGTGCAGCTTGACTTCGGCCGGCAGGCGGCGTGCCTGGCGTGCCTCGTCCTTGCCGATGTCCGCGCCCTTGATTCGGGAGAGCACCCAGTCCCAGCGCTGCTCGGTGGTTCTACCGTCGTACGCCTCGACCAGCGTCATCGGAGACGTCACCAACCCCGGCTTCCCCTCCGGCCGCGAGGTCGAGCCACGCGATCACCTTCCGGCCGCCGCGCACGGCCAGGGACAGGGCTTCGCGGTCGCGTACGAAGACGCGCAGTGGCCGTTGCCCTCGTTCACCGGCTTGCTTCCTCACGCGGCCTCTCCGCTGCTGCGCGTTCCGGCGGCGCGGCGGCGCTCGTGCTCGGCGTCGAGCTCCTCCAGTTCTCCCAACGCTGCGGCGCGTTCGTCCTCGGCGAGCGGACCATGCTCCTCCTGCAGCCAGTCGGCCAGTTCCCGCAGCCGGTCCCGGTCGCGCTGGGAGCGCAGCGCCTCGGCGACGTACGCCGACAGGCCCCGCTCCGCCGCCTTCGCGCGGATCTCGTCCAGGAGATCCTCGGGAATCGTCACCGTTACCTTCTTTGTCGCCATACAAGAGACCATCCTCTTGGTACCGCGCTGCTTACCCGCGCATTTCCGTGACCGCCGGAACAGCGATCAGGTGGTCGTGGCGGGACGTGGGCTGCCGTGGAAGACCTGGCTGGTGTGCCAGGAGCGGTAGGTGGCGGCGATGGGGCGAGCGCCCGGCTGGGGGCCTATGA
Source organism: Streptomyces sp. MST-110588 (assembly GCF_022695595.1). Classification (NCBI taxonomy): domain Bacteria; kingdom Bacillati; phylum Actinomycetota; class Actinomycetes; order Kitasatosporales; family Streptomycetaceae; genus Streptomyces; species Streptomyces sp. MST-110588. The sequence goes on along the minus strand of NZ_CP074380.1, from coordinate 3,595,486 downwards.
CCGGACGGCCGGCCAACGTGATGACGTGCTCGCGGGCGGCGGTGCTGCGGCCGACGAAGCTTTGCGAGACCAGGATGCGATGGTTGTCATCGAGACCGAGTACGCCCTTGTCGAAGAGCTTGTGGTGCAGCGAGCACAGGCACAGCCCGTTGTCGACGTCGTCCGGTCCGTCGAACGCCCACCAGCGCACGTGGGCGGCTTCCAGCCCGACCGGCACCGCGCCGATCCTGCCGTCGTACCCGCAGAAAGCGCACTGGTACTCGTAGGCCGTCAGAACCATCTCCCGCATCCGCCGGTCCCGTTGCCTGCGCGCGGCCGAGAGCTGTCCGGTTTCGGCCTCCTCCAGCTCAAGGCCGACGGCTTCGCACAGCTCGCTGTGGAGGGAGGGCGGGAAGTTCAGGTCGAGCAGCACCCGCGTCATCCGGCCGAGCAGGGACGGCTCCCGCCGCAACGCCGCCCGCAGTTCCGGCGTCAGCCGCCCGGCGGCCCCGGTCTCCCGCAGCTCCCTGACCCCGGTCCCGGGGCTGCCCGGCCCGCGCTCGGTGCGCACCTCCCACACCCCGTCACTCACCAGGTGGTGGAAGGGGTAGGCGGGCGTCGTCCGGTTACCCGGCCCGTACTCGGTGAGCAGCCTCCGCAGATCCTCTTCCACCGCGCTGTACCGCAGCTCGCCCTCGGCGTTCTGCTGAAACCGGCTGAGCGCGTACAGGAACAGCAACGGCTTGTGCGGAGCCCGTGCCCCACCCCTCGTCCACTGCCTCAGCTGTGCGGTGCGCTCGACCCAGTCCACGATCGGCGATCGTAGTCGAGGCTCCTCGCAGCCTTGGGCCGGGCCACCCGGGCATGACGCCGAGGATGCGGGAGAGGGTGAAGACCCGTTCGCCGTCGCGCGCAGATGGCATCAGGCATACAGGTGAGGAGGGCGCTGGGCCTTTTCGAGGCGTACGGTCCCGTCGGCACTCTCGGCGATGGGGGCGTAGCCCGCGGCCCTGAGTGCGGCGAGGGTCTTGTCGAGCGGGGTCCGGCTGACCAGCACGGTCGATGCCGGCAGGCGCAGGCCGAGGTCATCGAGCTTTCTGTGGGCGACGAGTTCGGCGAGGAGGGCGGGTTCTTCGCTGTGGATCACGCAGGCCGCGGGGGCGACGCGCAGGCCCGTACCCGGAGTACCTGCACTGGACCAGCAAATCCCGCTCCAGTGCCCAGCGCGCACTCGGCCCGGGGTCGGCCGACGGGGCCGCGATCATGATGAACTCCGCCTGCGCCTGCGGCTGTTCACCCTGGTGACGGGCTCGCCGCTCAAGCAATTGCCGGTCGGTCGCAGGCGCCGAAGCGACGACCGCGGCCACTCGCTCCGGATCACTGTGGTGCAGGGTGGTCAGTCGCTCCTCCTTGGTGGTGCCGGCTGATGGGATGCCCAGAGCCGCCGGCATGCGGCGCAGTTCCTCGGAGGCCGCGTCTGCAAGGAGTCGGGCAAGCGGTGCATCCAGCCCCAGCGGCGAGTCCCACGCCTGCCGTGACGGCGCCGCCATGTGCAAAGCCGTTCGTCGTCCGGCCAGACGAGTGCGCGATCAGTCGGCGCCTCCAAGGCCGTGTCCAGCTCGCAATCGCCCTCCGTTCAGGAGGCTGCGCCCTGCGGCCGGAAGACCGGATGTTGCCCGCAGAGGCAACAGGTGCGGCGCGAGACCAAGAACATCAAGTCAAGGGCGGGGCGCCGTGCGGCGCCCCTGCCGGGGCCTCTGGTCGAGATTCTGCGCCTGCACGCTGGGGAGCAGGAGAACCAACGCAAGGCGGCCGGCGACCTGCGGGCTGAGTCGGACTATGTGTTCACCAAGCCGTTGGGTGGCCCGCTGAGCCCGAACACGGACTATCGCGACTGGAAGCGTCTGCTGGAAGACGCCGGCGTCCGTGACGCCCGCTTTCATGACGCCCGTCACACGGCCGCCACCGTGCTCATGCTGCTCGGTGTCCCGGACCGCGTCATCGACCAGATCATGGGTTGGGAGCCGGGCACCTCCGCGAGCATGAGGGCGCGCTACCTCCATGTGCCGGACGCCATGCTCAAGGACGTGGCCCGGAAGATCGCCGAAGCCATCTGGGGCCCCCAGGAGACACCCCTTGTGGACAAAAACCAGGACAACGAGGGGTGAGAACGCGACGAAGGCCCCCATCGCGAACGATGGGGGCCTTCGACGTAGTGCCCGGTGAGGCACTGGCGGAGGATACGAGATTCGAACTCGTGAGGGGTTGCCCCCAACACGCTTTCCAAGCGTGCGCCCTAGGCCACTAGGCGAATCCTCCGCCGCAAACAATACAAGACGTTGGGGGGTGCTCGCGAACATGATCCGGGGGAGGGAGTCGAGAGGGAGGGTGGCGGGGGGCGGGCGAGGGGGTGGGGTCGTGGGATTGGAGGGGGATCCGCTAGGGTGGTGCGCAGCCCCTCACGTGGCGCTATCTCACCTAACTCCCCCAGGGCCGGAAGGCAGCAAGGGTAAGTGGGCTCTGGCGGGTGCGTGAGGGGCGCTTGCGTTTGCGGGCGGCCGGTTGTCAGTGGGGGCCGATATCGTCGTATGCGTGTCGTCCCTTGCGCTGTACCGCCGCTATCGCCCCGAGTCCTTCGCCGAGGTCATCGGGCAAGAGCACGTGACCGACCCGCTGCAGCAGGCGCTGCGGAACAACCGGGTCAACCACGCGTACCTGTTCAGTGGGCCGCGCGGGTGCGGCAAGACGACCAGTGCGCGCATCCTGGCGCGCTGCCTGAACTGTGAGCAGGGGCCGACGCCCACGCCGTGTGGCGTTTGTCATAGTTGCGTGGACCTCGCGCGTAACGGGCGCGGGTCGATCGACGTGATCGAGATCGACGCGGCGTCGCACGGAGGCGTGGACGACGCCCGTGAGCTGCGGGAGAAGGCGTTCTTCGGGCCGGCCAGCAGCCGGTACAAGATCTACATCATCGACGAGGCCCATATGGTCACCTCGGCGGGCTTCAACGCCCTGCTGAAGGTCGTCGAGGAACCCCCGGAGCACCTGAAGTTCATCTTCGCGACGACGGAGCCCGAGAAGGTCATCGGGACGATCCGGTCGCGTACGCATCACTATCCGTTCCGGCTGGTCCCTCCGGGGACGCTGCGGGAGTACCTGGGCGAGGTGTGCGAGCGGGAGGGCATTCCGGTCGAGGACGGGGTGCTGCCGCTGGTCGTACGGGCCGGGGCGGGGTCCGTACGGGATTCGATGTCCGTCATGGACCAACTGCTGGCCGGGGCGGGTGCGGCCGGTGTGACGTACGCCATGGCCACGTCCCTGCTCGGGTACACGGACGGGTCGCTGCTGGACTCGATCGTGGAGGCGTTCGCGGCGGGGGACGGGGCGGCGGCCTTCGAGGTCGTGGACCGGGTGATCGAGGGCGGGAACGACCCGCGGCGGTTCGTGGCCGACCTGCTGGAGCGGCTGCGGGACCTGGTGATCCTGGCGGCGGTGCCGGACGCGGGGGAGAAGGGCCTGATCGACGCACCGGCCGACGTCGTGGAGCGGATGCAGGCGCAGGCGTCCGTGTTCGGCGGCGCGGAGCTGGCCCGGGCGGCGGACCTGGTCAATGCGGGGCTGACGGAGATGCGCGGCGCGACCTCGCCGCGGCTTCAGCTCGAACTGATCTGTGCGCGGGTGCTGCTGCCCGCCGCATACGACGACGAGCGTTCGGTGCAGGCGCGGCTGGACCGGCTGGAGCGCGGCATGAGTGTGGCCGCGCTGGGGGCGGCGGGCGGCGCCGGGGCCGGGGCCGGCCTGCCGGGCGGGCCACCGGTGGCGGCCGGGGGCGGACCGGCGGCCGGGTACGTGCCGGGTCCCGAGGGGCACGCGGTGATGCCGCCGTCTGCCGGGCCGTCCGGGCCCGCGGCGGCTCGTGCGGCGGTGCGCGGGGCCGGGGCGGCGCCGCCCGTACCGATGGGTGGTGAAGGCGGTCAGGGGCCGGCGGCGCCGGCCGGTGGTGGCGGGGTCGCGTCCGGTCCTGCTCAGGCTTCCGCTCCGGCTCCGGCTCAGGGGCAGGAGCAGGGGGGCGTGCAGGCCGGTGGTGGCACTGGGGGGCGGCCGGGGGCTTGGCCCGGTAGTGCCGGGGCCGGGCCAGGGAGTACGGGGCGGCAGCCCGGCGGGTGGCCGTCGGCGGTCGCGCCGGGGCAAGGCGGGCAAGGCGGGCAGAGCAGCCAGGGTGGCCAAAGCGCTCAGGGTGCCTGGAGTGGTGCTTCGGGTGGTGCTGCCGGGGCGTACGAGTCGTCCGAGTCGGTGCCGTCCGCGCCCGTACAGCCGCAGCAGCCGCAGGCCGGGGGCGGTGCTGCCGGGATGGCGCAGGGTGCGGCGCAGGTGCGGCAGATGTGGCCGGAGATCCTGGAGGCCGTCAAGGGCCGGCGACGTTTCACGTGGATCCTTCTGAGCCAGAACGCTCAGGTCAGCGGGTTCGACGGAACCACGCTGCAGATCGGCTTCCCCAACGCCGGGGCCCGCGACAGCTTTGCCAACGGCGGCAGCGAGGACGTGCTGAGGGAGGCACTGGCCGAGAAATTCCATGTGCAGTGGCGGGTCGAGGCGATCGTCGACCCGTCGGGCGGTACGAATCCTCCGGGCGGTGCCCCGGGCGGGGCACCCCGCGCCGGTGGTGGCTTCGGCGGCGGAGGCAACGGCGGCGGCTTCGGTGCCGGGGCCGGCGGTGGTGGCGGTTACGGCGGGCCGGTGGCCGGGGCGCCGCAGCAGTCCGCGCCCGCGGCGCCTTCGCCGGGCGGTCCGGCCGGGTCAGGGTCCCCGTACGAGCACGGCGGAAGCGGATCCGCGGGCGGTGGACAGGGCGCGCAGGCGGCGCGGCAGGCCGTGGCGTCCTCGGGGCCCGGGGCTGGTGGTGCCGGCGGGATCAGTGGTGCCGGTGGGGCTCGTACGACGGGGGGTGCGCCGGCGGACTCCGCGTATCGCGAGCCGGAGGCCCCGCCGGTGTCGATCGAGGACGACATGCCGGCCGAGGACGACCCGGATCTGGTCGACTCCGCGCTGAGCGGGCACGAGCTGATCGTGCGCGAGCTGGGGGCGACGGTGGTGGAGGAGTACAACAACGAGTGAGGGGGAGGGGCGACAAGGCGATCGGGAGGGCGACAAAACAAACCGGTGGTCGGGGTTGTTTTCGCGGTTGGCCGGTTGGCCGGTTGGCCGGTTGGCCGGTTGGCTGGTCCGTCGGTCCGTCGGGTGCGGCCCGGTTCCGCGCGGCTGGGCTTGGTTCCGTACGGCTGAGCCCGGTTCCGTACGGCCCGGCACAGTCCGGGGTCGCTCGGCCGGCGCGGCGGCGACGGGCGGTGAGGTGCCGTGACCGGCGCGTGAACGGGTGGGAACCGGGCATGCGGCAGGGGTCCGGGCGTACACCCGTGCTCCTCCGTACGGCGTAGGGCGCACCGCCCTCGGAACACGTAGGCTCGGGCTACCGCACAATCGTTGTCGTATGGCAGGAGTCACGTCGTGATCCCCGGTGGTCAGCCCAATATGCAGCAGCTCCTCCAGCAGGCCCAGAAGATGCAGCAGGATCTGGCTGCGGCCCAGCAGGAGCTCGCCGAGACGCCCGTCGAGGGCTCGTCGGGAGGCGGTCTGGTCAAGGCGACCGTGACCGGTTCCGGTGAGCTCCAGGGGCTGGTCATCGACCCCAGGGCGGTGGACCCGGAGGCGGCGACCCCCGAGGAGACCGCCGAGACCCTCGCGGACCTGGTCCTGGCCGCGGTGCGGGACGCCAACGCCAGTGCCCAGAAGTTGCAGCAGCAAAAGCTCGGTCCGCTGGCCCAGGGCCTGGGCGGCGGCAGCGGGATTCCCGGTCTCCCCTTCTGAGGAGGAGCCAACTAGCGTACGCAATACGGCAGAAGAGAGAGAAGACGTTCCGTGTATGAAGGCGTGGTCCAGGATCTGATCGACGAGCTGGGCAGGCTGCCCGGCGTCGGTCCCAAGAGCGCGCAGCGGATCGCCTTCCACATTCTTCAGGCCGAGCCCACCGATGTCCGCCGGCTCGCGAACGCGCTGATGGAGGTCAAGGCGAAGGTCCGGTTCTGCAGTGTGTGCGGCAATGTCGCGCAGGACGAGCAGTGCCGGGTCTGCCAGGACCCGCGCCGCGACCCGGCGGTCATCTGCGTCGTGGAGGAGCCCAAGGACGTCGTGGCGATCGAGCGGACCAGGGAGTTCCGCGGCCGGTACCACGTCCTGGGCGGGGCGATCAGCCCGATCGAGGGCGTCGGCCCCGATGACCTGCGGATACGGGAGCTGCTGGGGCGGCTCGCGGACGGCACGGTCACCGAGCTGATTCTGGCCACCGACCCGAACCTGGAGGGCGAGGCCACGGCCACGTACCTCGCGCGCATGATCAAGCCCATGGGCCTGAGAGTGACGCGGCTGGCCAGCGGCCTGCCGGTCGGAGGCGATCTGGAGTACGCGGACGAGGTCACGCTCGGGCGGGCCTTCGAAGGGAGGAGACTTCTCGATGTCTGATGCCATGCTGCACAACGCTTCGCAGGACCCGGACGATTTCGCCGTTCAGATCTCCGACTCGATCGAGAGCTTCATCGTCGCGGTCACGGAGGTCGCCAAGGGCGACGAGCCGGACAGCGCGGTGCCGTTCCTGCTGCTGGAGGTCTCGCAACTGCTGCTCACCGGCGGTCGGCTGGGCGCCCACGAGGACATCGTCCCGGACGAGCGCTACGAGCCGGACGTCGGCCCCGAACCGGACGTGGACGACCTGCGCGAGCGCTTCGCGGCCATGCTGGACCCGGTGGACGTCTACTCCGAGGTCTTCGACCCGTACGTCCCGCGCAGCGCGCCCGTGGCCTGCCGGATCTCCGACGACCTCGCCGACATCATCACGGACCTGCGGCACGGCCTGGCGCACTATCGGGCGGGCCGGGTCAGTGAGGCCCTGTGGTGGTGGCAGTTCTCCTACCTCTCCAACTGGGGGCCGACCGCCTCCGCCGCGCTGCGCGCGCTGCAGTCGCTGGTCGCCCACGTACGCCTGGACCAGCCGCTGGACGAGCTGGACGGGCTGGACACCGACAGCAATACCGACGGCGAGGAGGCGCTCGCCGAGGAGGCCGGGAAGGTCATGGCGGCGGAGATCGCGGGGCCGCTGGGGCTGCGGCAAGTGTGACGCCCGCGGGCTGCCGTGCCGCATGATGCCGTGTGTTCCGCGTGATGCCGCGTGTTCCGCGTGTGACCTGACTTACGTTTCCGTGTGCTCCGTCCGCGAGCGGGCAGGGAGTGGCCGAGCGGGCGCAACGGTGCGCCACGCCGGTCCACGGCGGTGCACGCGTACGGCGTGCTGTGCGAGACGTACGGCGTACGGCGTACGCGCAACGAAACGTGCGGCGTACCGTGCGAGACGTACGGTGTACGACATACGGGCGACCGCTGTGATCACGGAGCTGCCGTGATCATGGAGTGAGCGCAATGTCTCACCATGTGGTATTGGCGAGGCGGATTCCGCCTGCTCGCTAAACTGAGCCGACCGCAGTACCCCCATCTCCGGGGGTCCGGGGGGAAACTCCCGAAGAGACAGTTGCGAGGAGCGCACGTGGGCCTTGTCGTGCAGAAGTACGGCGGCTCATCCGTTGCGGATGCCGAGGGCATCAAGCGCGTTGCCAAGCGAGTCGTCGAAGCCAAGAAGAACGGCCATCAGGTGGTCGTCGTGGTTTCGGCGATGGGCGACACGACGGACGAGCTGATCGATCTCGCTCAGGAAGTGTCCCCGATGCCGTCGGGGCGCGAGTTCGACATGCTGCTGACCGCCGGAGAGCGGATCTCCATGGCGCTGCTGGCGATGGCGATCAAAAACCTCGGTCACGAGGCGCAGTCCTTCACCGGGAGCCAGGCCGGTGTGATCACCGACTCCGTGCACAACAAGGCGCGGATCATCGATGTCACGCCGGGCCGGATCAAGACCTCCGTCGACGAGGGCAACATCGCCATCGTCGCCGGCTTCCAGGGTGTCTCCCAGGACAAGAAGGACATCACGACGCTGGGGCGGGGCGGGTCGGACACGACCGCCGTCGCGCTCGCGGCGGCCCTGGACGCCGATGTCTGTGAGATCTACACCGATGTGGACGGTGTCTTCACCGCCGACCCGCGGGTCGTGAAGAAGGCCCGGAAGATCGACTGGATCTCCTTCGAGGACATGCTGGAGCTGGCGAGTTCCGGCTCCAAGGTGCTGCTGCACCGCTGTGTGGAGTACGCACGCCGTTACAACATCCCGATTCACGTCCGCTCGTCCTTCTCGGGGCTGCGCGGCACCTGGGTCAGCAACGAACCGCAAGGGGACCAGCCGATGGAGCAGGCAATCATCTCGGGCGTCGCGCACGACACCTCCGAGGCGAAGGTCACGGTCGTCGGAGTTCCGGACAAGCCGGGCGAGGCCGCGACGATCTTCCGCGCCATCGCGGACTCCGAGGTCAACATCGACATGGTCGTCCAGAACGTGTCGGCCGCGTCCACGGGTCTGACCGACATCTCCTTCACCCTCCCCAAGGACGAGGGCCGCAAGGCCGTCGCCGCCCTGGAGAAGACCCGGGCCACGGTCGGCTTCGACTCGCTGCGTTACGACGACCAGATCGCCAAGATCTCGCTGGTCGGCGCGGGGATGAAGACCAACCCCGGGGTGACGGCGACGTTCTTCGAGGCGCTGTCCAACGCCGGTGTGAACATCGAGCTCATCTCGACATCCGAGATCCGCATCTCGGTCGTCACCCGCGCCGATGACGTCAAGGAAGCCGTGCGGGCCGTGCACACCGCCTTCGGCCTGGACAGCGAGAACGACGAGGCCGTGGTGTATGGCGGCACCGGCCGATGACCTCGGCCTTCGCGGGCCGTACGGGACACCAGGACCGTACGGCCCGTAAGCCGCATCTCGCCGTCGTCGGGGCCACCGGCGCGGTCGGCTCCGTGATGCTCGGCATCCTCTCCGAGCGGGCCGACGTCTGGGGCGAGATCCGGCTGGTTTCCTCCTCCGCTCCGGCAGCCGGCCGCAAGCTGGCCGTACGGGGCGAGGAGGTCGAGGTCCGCGCGCTGGACGAGGACGTCTTCGACGGGATCGACATCGCGATGTTCGACGTCCCGGACGAAGTCGCCGCGCGGTGGGCGCCGATCGCCGTCTCCAAGGGCGCGGTGGTAGTGGACAATTCAGGCGCTTTCCGGATGGATCCGGATGTGCCGCTGGTCGTCCCCGAGGTCAACGCCTCCGCGGCGCGGGTCCGTCCGCGCGGCATCATCGCCAACCCCCACTGCACCACGCTGTCGATGATCGTGGCGCTGGGTGCGCTGCACGCGGAGTACGGACTCAGCGAGCTGATCGTCTCCACCTACCAAGCCGTCTCGGCCGTCCCCGGGGCGGGCAACGAGGGTGTCGACACCTTGCGGGCGCAGCTCTCGGCGGTCTGCGGCATGGAGTTGGGGACGGCGCCCGGTGACGTACGGCGGGCGGTGGGTGACACCCTCGGGCCGTTCCCGGCGCCGATCGCGCTGAACGTCGTACCGTGGGCCGGGTCCTTGCGTGAGGACGGCTGGTCCTCCGAGGAGCTCAAGATCCGCGAGGAGTCCCGCAAGGTCCTGGGGCTGCCGAACCTGAAGGTCACCGCCACCTGCGTACGGGTGCCGGTGATCACCGCCCACTCGCTGAGCGTGCACGCGCGGTTCGAGAACGAGGTCACGGTCGCCGGGGCGCACCAGATCCTGGCGACGGCGCCCGGTGTCGTCCTCAGTGACGACCCGGCGCAGGGTGAGTTCCCCACGCCCGCGGACGTCGTGGGCACCGATCCGACCTGGGTCGGCCGCGTACGCAGGTCGCTGGACGACCCGAAAGCGCTGGAGCTGTTCGTGTGCGGGGACAACCTGCGCAAGGGCGCGGCACTGAACACCGTGCAGATCGCCGAGGCGGTGGCGGCGGAGCTGAACGGTTAGGACATACTTTGAGGGACCTGTGAAGGACCCGTGAGCGAATCGTTGGTCCGAATCACTTGAACTGGGCCGCCGGGGTGTTCGACTATTCGCTCCCCGCCTTACTGCAACCGGCAGTTGGGCGGGGAGCGTCTTTGTCGCCGCCCCACAAGGGCGCTGACGAAAACTGGGGCATTGGGGAAGAGCTGGTACGCATGAGGGCAGGTGACCCGCCGTCAAAGACGGTGCCTTGCGCGTACAACCCTGATGGGGGGAAGCGTGTCCAACAAGCGTGGCAGAGGTACTCGGTATCGCGATCGCCCCGGGGGGCACCGGCAGCACGATGGTGCGGCCGGGGCATGCCCGTACGCCCGGAGGCATGCCGGTGATCGCCCCGTGGCCTGCCGCGCAGCCCGCGCAGATGCCGTCCCAGCGTGGGGACGCTGACGACGCGATGGCAGTGGGCACGACAGTCGACCATCTCACCGAGACCTATCGCGCGCACTACCGCTCGCTGCTGGGTCTCGCCGCGCTGCTCCTGGACGACACCGCCTCGTGCGAGGACGTCGTCCAGGAGGCGTTCATACGGGTGCACTCCGCGCGCGGGCGGGTGCGCGACCCCGAGAAGACCCTCGCCTATCTGCGGCAGACGGTCGTCAACCTCTCCCGTTCCGCCCTGCGCCGACGCATTCTCGGCCTGAAGCTGCTCTCCAAGCCGATGCCCGACATGGCCAGTGCGGAGGAGGGCGCGTACGACCTGCTGGAGCGCGACCAATTGATCAAGGCGATGCGTGGGCTGCAACGGCGGCAGCGCGAGGTGCTCGTGCTGCGGTACTTCGCCGATATGACCGAGGCACAGGTCGCCGAAACGCTGGGTATATCGCTCGGCTCGGTGAAGGCGTACGGCTCCCGGGGTATCGCGGCGCTGCGCGTCGCCATGGAGGCTCCGGCATGACTGGCAAGCAGTTCGGCCCGTACGACCCGTACGACTCGCACCATCCCGAAAAGCCGCACGGCTCCCCGCACCCGAACGGCACCGGGCACCCTTTCGGCTCCGGACAGACGTCCGGCTCCAGCCGTGCGCCGGGTTCCGGCCGTGCGACATCCGGCGATGGACGTCCCGATGGCGCGAAGCGTCCGCACAGCACGGGAATGTACGGCACTTCCGAGCGCCGGAACACCCCTGAACGGCACCGTGATCCCGCGTGCCCCAGCCGTCCCGAGAAGCAGGAGCGCAGCGATCCTGCGTGGGAGGGCCGAGCAGAGGACCGCGCCGAGGACCGCAGGGATTCCGAGGACCGTACGAGAGTCGAGGACCGTACGGGTGCTGTGGGCCGTACGGGTGCTGTGGGTCGTACGGGCTCCGAGGGGAGCGGCGGAGACGGTGGCACCGGGGACGGCGGTGACGGCCGCAGGGGCGGTGGCAGCGGTGGCGGTGACGGGGCCGGCGGAGACGCGGACGGGGTCGATGAGCAGCAGCTCAGGCGGCTGCTGCACGCCGTCGTCGGCGACCTTCAGCCCGCACCGGACTCGCTGGAGCACCTGCGCCGCGCGGTCCCCGCACGCCGCCGACGCCGTCGGCACGCCGTCGTGGGCATGGCCGCCGCGTTGCTCCTCGGTGGCACCTCGATCCCCGCGATGGTGCGCGTCGCCAGCTTCGACGACGGTCCCGAGGACCGTCCCGCCAACGCCGCCAGCAGCCAGCGCACCCCGGGAATCCCCGGCGGCTCGCACGGCGAGGGCACGGAGCACCGTAACCAGCCGCCCGTAGGCCCTGGCAGCAAGAAGGAGGGGCCGGGCAAGCCGGGCGGCAAGGACGCGGGCAAGCCGAAGAACGGCACGGTGTCCGGTCCCGGAGCCGGCACCCCCGACCCGTCCGAGACCATGGACGCCACCTCGCCGGTCTGCACGCGGGCGCAGCTCGGCCGGGGCTCCGGCACGGTCGGTCCGGCGGACTCGGCCGGCCGGATCTACGGAACCTTCCGGGTGGTCAACACCTCCAAGAGCACCTGCTCGGTCGAGGGGGGCGGAGCTGTGGGGGTGACCGTGCAGGGCGCCGCCGAGATGTCCCGTATCCATGTCGTCGACCACACCGCGGGCGACGACGCCCCCGGCCTGCCCAATCCGGTCACCACCCCCGACAAGCTCGTTCTGGAGCCCGGCGCGGCGTACGAGATCAAGTTCGCGTGGATCCCGGCGGCCGGCGGCGGTACGTCCGGGTGCGCCACTCCCGGCACCTCGCCCACCCCGGTTCCCTCGCCGAGCACGGGCGGCGGGACCCCGGGCAGCCCGAACTCGGCCGACGCCAGTGGTGGTGGCGGTGGCGGGGCCGGCAACGGAGCCGGCAGCGCGCCCGACAGCGGAACCGGCAGCCAGGCGGGGGGCAACGACGGCGTACCCTCCGGCGGGCAGCTCCCCGCGGGCGTGGTGCTCAGCCACACGCCCGAGGCCGGCGAGCCCGCGGCGGCGGACACCAGGATCCCGGATGCGTGCGCCGGCACGGTGTACCGCACCCAGGCGCTGCCGGCCCACTGACGCGGGCAGCCCAGGTCCCGACGGCCGGGGCCGCGCCGTGGAGGGGACGGTGCGGCCCCGCCGTCCGGGCTCCGCGCCGCGCCCCGTACCGTTGAAGGCGTGTATCGATTCCTGCTGACCCCGCGGTGGTGGGGAATCAACGTCTTCGTCGTGCTGGCGATCCCCTTCTGCATCTTCATGGGGACCTGGCAGCTCGGCCGTTTCGAGGACCGTGTCGATACCCATCAGCAGCAGGAGAACCGCACCTCCGCCGCCCATACCGCGCCGGCCCGCCCCCTGGACGAGCTGCTGCCCGTCGACAAGGTCACCTCCGGCCGCCAGGTCCGCGCGACCGGTCGCTATGACGCCGGGCACCAGATGCTCGTACCGGACCGCGACCTGGACGACAAGCGTGGTTTCTACGTCCTGACGCTGCTGCGTACGGAGAGCGGCAAGGCCCTCCCGGTCGTACGGGGCTGGCTGCCCGGAGACGCGGACGCGCGGGCCGACACGGCGAAGGTACCCGCCCCGCCGCGCGGCCGGGTGACGGTCACCGGCGCCCTTCAGGCGTCCGAGAACCAGGGCACCAAGGGGGTGCGGGCCGAAGGCGGCCTGCCCAAGGGCCAGCTCGGCATGATCAGCGCGGCGTCGCTGGTCAACATCGTTCCGTACGGGGTCTATGACGCGTGGGTGACCGTCGCCGATGCCCCGGCCCCGCTGCGGGCCGTCCCGCCCGTCGCCGCAGAGGGCAGCGGGCTGGATCTCAAGGCGTTCCAGAACCTCGGCTACACCGGTGAGTGGTTCGTCTTCGTGGGCTTTGCCCTGTTCATGTGGTTCCGGCTCTTCCGCCGCGAGGTGGAGGCCGCCAAGGACGCCGCCCTCGGCATCCTCCCCGAGACGCCTGCTCCGTCCAGCGGCGGAACGGCAACGCCCAAGGCCGAGGACAAAGCCAAGGCTGAAGGCAAGGCCGAGGCCAACGCCGAGAACAAGCCCAAGGACGAGAACAAGCCCGTCCCGCAGTCCTGACCCGCCCCGGCCCAGGACTTCCCTCGCCCACAAGCTCACGGCTCCCACCGCGCACCACCCCCGTTCCGCTCGCCCCGCCCCGCCCCGCCCTGTCCGGCTTCGCCCCGAGCCCGCGCCTGCCGTCACTGCTCCTACGAAGCCCCGTCCCCGTCGCCCGTCCTCCTTCCTCCTCCCCCTCCCCGCCTACGCCGTGGCCTCCGGACCGCCGCTCATACCAAGGTGACGGCGGGCGAAGTCCAGTTCCAGACGGATCTGCTTGATGCGTTCTTCCACGACCAGCGAGCCGTGACCCGCGTCGTAACGATAGACCTCGTGCGGATGGCCGCGCTCCTCCAGGCGCCGGACGTAGTTCTCCACCTGGCGGATCGGGCAGCGCGGGTCGTTGACCCCCGCCGAGATGTAGACCGGCGCCCGTACCGCGTCGACGTACGTCAGCGGCGAAGACGCCTCGAAGCGCTCCGGCACCTCCTCGGGAGTCCCGCCCAGCAAGGTGCGGTCCATCGCCTTGAGGGCCTCCATCTCGTCGTTGTAGGCCGTGACGTAGTCCGCGACCGGTACTGCCGCCAGGCCCAGCGACCAGGAGTCCGGCTGCGTACCGAGACCGAGCAGCGTCAGGTAACCGCCCCACGAGCCGCCCGCCAGCACCAGCCGCTCCGGGTCCGCGAGCCCGGAAGAGACGGCCCATTCCCGCACCGCCGCGATGTCCTCCAGCTCGATCAGCCCCACCCGGTGCTTGAGCGCGTCCGTCCACTCCCGGCCGTACCCGGTCGAACCGCGGTAATTGACCCGTACGACCGCGAAGCCGTGATCCACCCACGCGGCGGGCGCGGAGGCGAAGGCATCGCTGTCGTGCCACGTCGGGCCGCCATGGATGTCGAAGACGGTCGGGAACGGGCCCTCACCGGCCGGCTTCTGTACGAGCGCGTGGACCCGGCCGCCCGGCCCCTCGACCCATGCGTCCGTCACCGGCACCGAACCCGGCGCCTTCATCCCGGGCGGGTCGAGCACGACCTGCCCGCTGGTGGAGCGGACCGCCGGTGGCTGAGCGGCCGAGGACCACAGGAATTCCACCGAACCGTCCGGCCGGGCGCCGGCCCCCGAGACCGTGCCCGTCGGCGTCTCCACCCGGGACAGCGCACCCGTCGCCGTTTCGTAGCGCCACAGCTCACCGCGCGCCTGGTACTCGTGCTCCACCAGCAGCGCCGACCCGTCCGGATACCAGTCCGCGCTGACATCACCCGGCAGATCGATGGCCAGGGCGCTCTCCTCACCCGTCAGCGGATTCCAGATCATCGGCTCCCAGCGGCCACGGCGCTGATGCCCCACGAGCAGCCGCGCATCCCCGTCCACCGGCGCAAAGCCCATCACCGACAGGCCCAGCTCCTCGGTGCCGCCCCTGGTGTCGTCCAGCTCGGCGACCGTGGTGCCGTCCGGCCGTACGACGCGGATCGCCGAGTGCATCGCATCACCGTGCTCGGTGTGCTCTATCGCGATCAGCGAGCCGTCGTGCGAGAGATCGCCGACCCCCGCCGACTCGCGGTGCCGGTAGATCTCCACCGGCTGCTGCCCCGGCCGTACGACATGAATGGTCGAGCCCTCTTCGTCCGTCGATCGGCCGACGACCGCCGTCCCGTCCCGCCCGAGCGCCAGCCCGGCAGGGTAGGAGGGCTCCAGCCCGGGAGCCGCCGGCTCGTCCGCACCGCCACCGAAGGGCTGGCGCATCCACACCCCGAACTCGTCCCCGTCGGTGTCGGAGAACCACCAGATCCACTCGCCGTCCGGCGTCAGCGTCCCGTCCGTCGTACCGTTCGGCCGGTCCGTCGCCTGCCGCTGCTCGCCGCTCGCCCGGTCCCACGCGTACAGCTCGAAGGTTCCCGTCGCGTTCGAGACGAACAGCGAACGGTCCGGCGCGTCCCGGGCCCAGTCGGGCAGCCCGACCCGCGGCGCCCGGAACCGCTTCTCCCAGTCCGGCATGGATTCGCTCGTGCCGGTCGTGTCGGTGGCGCCCGTCGTACGCGCCATGCCTGCCATGCCCGTCGTCTCGTCAGTCATGGGCCCATTCTGCTCCGGCCGCCGAAAATCCGTCGGCGCGGCCGTCGACCTGTGGATAACTTCCTCCACACGCCGCTGAACAGCGGTTCTGCGGACCGGCGCAGGGCCAGCCGCGCATGTGGGACGAGCGCCTCCCGATCCATGCCGCCAGTGAGTACGTCGACCGGAAGGGCTTCCCGCGCTGTCGCGACGTGACCCCCGACTCCGAGCCTGCGGGAAGTCGCGAACATCATCGGCAAGACCCTGATGCACCTCCAGTGCCACATCGGGCATACGGGCATCGGATCGCTGCGTCGGCTTCCATGCACCCCCTGGACCGAAACCGCCGCCTCACTCGTGCCCCCGGCGGCCCACCCGATCACCGAAGAACTCAAACCGGCTCCGCCGGCCCGCCGACCACTCCGCATTCCCCTCAGGCATTCCCAGAAAGGCCCCCGCCCCTGAAGCCGAAGCATCGCCGAGTGAGTTGATCGCGACGTCGGGTGCGGGGAACACCGGCGCCGCTCATTCCTGGCATCGTCGCCTGTTCCTCGGCGCGCACCGCCGCCAGTGACGTACAAATCCAAGTGCGTGTTGTGCGCTAACGGCAGTGTGTACGGGGAAGCCGACGGGTGCTGTCAGAATCCGATGCACCTAGAAGTGGCTTGGATGGGGGCCTGGTCCTGATCTGGGACGGTGTCCCTCTCACCTGCTGTGGTGGCACGTCGGCGTCCGTAGTCGTCTACTGCTGTACGGTGATGCCGATTCACGAACGCGACACGCCGTGTTGCTGTCGCTCACTGGTGAGGCCACAGCCAGGGGATGCGAGTGGTGACGACTTTCACCGTGGCACGGTTACCGCCAATAGTCTGCCGTCCCCGAGATGGAGCCAGCCCCGGCCAGGAGTAGCAGGGCTGGCAATGACGGAGTTTCCAATCTTGATGCCGATCAAGTCGCCGGAATTCCGATCCTGCGGGGACAGCAGGAGGCCGCGGTGGGCTTTCTGGGCCTCCCGCAGCCAGTAGTGGCTGTGCTGGAGTTTGCTTTCATCGCCGCCCAGGGCCAGTGCCAAACCGTCATCGAATCCGTGCCGGATTAGGTTTTTCAGCAGGCGCCAGGCATCACACCTATCCAAGATCTCCGCATCGTCCATCACGATAACGGTCGGGTCGTCAGTAGAGGCCACCGACAAAACCTCGTCGAGTTCGTCGTAACCGATGTCGTCCCCTATGAGGTGAGCCACCACTTCATCTCGGTTGGCCAACTCCCTCAAGGGTGACGGCCTGGGCGTGACCAGCACGAGCCGGGTACCGGCTGCGAGAAGAGAGCGTGCGATGGTTACCAGTGTCGTGGAGCGCCCCGACCTGGCCGGTCCGGCCACAACGAACGCCGGAGCTGTGCCGCAGGACAGATCGGGGCCGTACGCGGTCAGGTCGTCGCCTCCGACCCCGGCGAGCGCCCACAACGCTGATGCCGCCGGTGCACGCATCGTCCATGCCTCATCGAAGCTGATACTGGACGGCAGCGCGGCAGAGTGTTTCTGTGCATCCAACGCATCGCGGGCTGCATCCCAGAGGCCGAGCAGCAGGACGTGATCTTCTGGTACCAGATGCGCCATGTGAGAGAACGCGACGAGCGCCTCGCGATCGGGCAATTCGTCATGCGTGTACCAGCGGATCCATGCATCAGCAGAGACGCCTGTCTGCTCCTCCATGGCGGTGAATGACCACTGCCGCTTAAGTCTGTGCTGGTCCAGAACGCGGTGCAGCGTGCGCAACTCTGATCGAGCCGGAGAGTAGTCCACTTCGAACTCTCTGCTCTCCACGCCGTAGAACGTTGCGTTCGCCGGCCGTCGCTCCTCCACCGCGTCAGCCATCTTCACAAAGCCCTCACTGCGGCGGACTACACCGAGGAAGATCCTCAGTGCGTCCTTGTCGTGCCACAGGGCCTGTGATGCATTGATGATCAGGCCCTTCAAGGACTCCTCCGCGTAATTGAACCGCGCAGTGGCCTGGTCCTTATTGTCAGGAGCCTCGGGGCTGGCCGAAGGCTCTTCCCCTGTCGGCCTGCTTGTGTCCTTGATGCCCTGCGCCCACTCCCGCAAGGCTTCGAAGGGGGCAGCAATGTCACCTACGGCATCGTCACCGGCAGATGCAGTGGTAACTCCCGGAGAGTGTACTGATGCTTGTGTAACCGTTTCTCTGAAAACCTGCTTCCACAGGCCCCTGAAGCGGTCTACCTCGCTGTTCACATCATGGCGTCCAGCGTCTTCGGCCAAGGCGGCGACGATGACGTCGAGGCGGCCCCGTGGAGGGAGGTCAGGTTTTTGGAAGGTGTCCAGCACTGCTTGGTGGTTCACTATCCAGTAGTCCTGCGCGTCCTTCCCGATGCGGTCGCGAATGGTCCGCGCCGATGGGAGTCCTGCGTCCAGTCTCAGGGCGTGAAGCTCATCGTTCAGCTTCTTCAGATCGGGCTGATCAGCCAGCTCGGGCCTCTTCCACGGCTGGGCGGCCATGATCTTCCCCCCTCCGATGGTTCTGTGTCATCTCTTGTAAGCCAGACGCGCCAACATCTGTACACATGAGCGCCGGAATCCGTCGCGCTTGGTCAGACGTTGGCTGTTCCTGGTCGATGTTGTCAACGGTTGTCTTGGGGGCGTCAAGGCCGCAGATGAGGCGGTCACGCTGGTTGCACAACCCGTTTCGCACTGAAAGCAGGTCCTCATGGAACAGATCAGCGTGCGCCTCGTCCTTCTCCTGTTGATTGGTGCTCTCGTCGGCGTCCTGACCCTGCACGCTCCCGAAGCCGGGGCGGCCGTAGTGGCAGCCACCACGGTGGTGGCCGTACTCGCCCAGCTCATGGCTCGCGAGTGACTTCTCGTCGGGCAGCGCTCGATGTCGGCTGGAGATGTGTTCTGGTACGAATGGCCGCTCGTCGGTAGTGGGTAGGGACGTTGTGCCCTAGTCCGATGCAGATGCTTAGCGGGGACGGCGCTTCGGTGGTACCGGGCCGGGGATGACGTCCAGGCCCATGTGTTCCTTGAAAAGGTGCACCAGGTTCGCTCCGTCGAGGAGTTCTAGGCGCCCGTGTTCGCTGGCGAATGCCTCGCTGGCACGGCCGAACCAAGAGGTCGTCACGAGTATGCCTTTGGCTGCCCGCTTGTGTTCCACCACGCCGGCGAGTGCGGACACCGTCTCGAACGGCACCACTTTGGCAGTGCGTTTTGCCTGGATGATGCATAGCCCTTTCATGACGGGGTCGGTGTTCATGGCGACCGCGTCGACCCCCTCGTCCTGTGACGGCTGCGTGTTGACGCTGTCCAGCCCGATGGCTTCGAACAACTGCCGGACGAGGTGCTCGAATTCCGTGGGCGTCAGGTCGGTCAGTACAGGCCGGCTGTCCAGGCCCGCGACGACGTCCATGCTGTCCATGAGCCGGAACTTGGACAGGTCGAATGTGACCAGTGGGCGCACCGGTTCCAACTCGTATGGGTTCGGCGAGATAATGGAGCGGAGCCGTTTGAGACAGGCCCGAGGGTCCACCTGTGTCAGCACTAGCTGGTTGAACTCTTCCCGATCCGCTTGAAGCGTGACCAGGCATGGATGTACTTCGCGCCCGGTGGCTCGGTCGATGGTGGCCACATGACCGTTCAACGCAATGGACCGCACCACCCCCTCGGTGTCGGCGGAGAAGAGCTCGTACACGGTTCGCAGGGCGGTCTGTGCCAGGACCGACGCGTACAGCTCCTTACGTTCCTTTTCCGGACGCGGGACCGGCGTGAACTCGTCGCGCGTCTTCACGTACCGGTATGCACGAGCTGTGGGAACCACATCCTCCAGCGGCAGATCGATCTGGACGAGCAGGTCACCGGTGTCGGCCTGGTACCGCACCTGATGGGCTCTCGGGAAGTCGTGCGGGTATGCGGAAGCAGCCAACACCTGGTCGATGAACCACTCGACAGCATCGACATCCCTGTCCCGGTAGGCGTTGCGGCGCTCCTCGACAGCGGCGTTCCATTCCTCGACCCGGGCCGTCTTCTGCCGCATGCGCTCTTCGTGCCGGGCGCGCGCCTCTCGGAGCTTCTCCAGACGCTTCTGTTCGTCACGTGAGTGGTCTTGCAGAGCCCTGTCGAACCGTTGACGGGCCGCCTCCATCTCCGCGTCATACCGTTTACGGCCAAAGCCGAGTGCCCCAAGCCATCTTTGTGGAGGCTCGGGCTCGTACTCTTCCCAGCACGGCAAGGGCCTATGTGTCGACATGCCCGTCTTGGGGGCGAATGCCGATGGCGTGAATTCCTGCCGGAGCGCGTCGAATGACAGGGGGCGGTGGTCCAGCACCGCCGCGCGCAGCAGCGTCGAAAGCTGCTCGACGTCGTGCTCGATCACGCTCGTTCGGTCGATGGCTTGCTGGGCGCGGGCAGCCTCATACGCCAGCTTCTCTTCGCGCGCCCGCCGCTTGGCCTCGGCCTCAGCCGCCTTCCGGGCCCGCTCTTCCTCCTTGGCCAGTCGTGCCAGTTCCCGTGCGTACGGGTCGCTGCTGCCCGCCCCGCTCCTGCCCGCCACCTTGGCCCCCCTCCAGGTCCGCGCGTGATCGCCCAGTCGCACCTTCCGCAGTATTCCGAACGGAATCGACCGCGTCTGGTCCCGTTGTACCCGCTCGACGGCACGCGTGTTGATCTTGAATTCGGCCATGCTCAGCCCGTCGCGTTCAGTGATACCCAGCGTAGGCGGCACCACTGTCAACAGATGGCCGTCCTCGGCGCTGTGCCGAGGACGGCCGGGCGCTCCGTCTGGCGCCTTCCGTGTACCGCAGGTCTGCTCGAGTCAGCCGGAGCGATGAGGCGTTGTGACCCAAGTGACAGAAAGAGGCGCCCCTTGGTCCCAGTGGTGACGTGGCGTGGATCACTGGGCGTCACCCGCGGATTGCTGAAGCGCATTCTCGGAGGGTGTGACGTGGGATAGGAGCCTTCTGGGAGGCGGATTCCGAGACCGGCTCCCAAGAGGCAGCGATAACAGGTCAGGGGCCCGACCCGCTTTCGCGGATCAGGCCCCTGACCTGGTGTTCCTTCAGTCGGGGTGGCGGGATTTGAACCCACGACCTCTTCGTCCCGAAGCAATCTTGGTGCCTGATGGGGCAGGCACCCGGGTGGCGCTGAGCTGCGCGAACAGTCCCTGAGCGTCCGTGGGCGTACGTGAGTGTTCGCCTCCGTTGTCACGCAGTTAGACACGCAGCCCTTACGGCGGATTCCTCTGGTCGGCCCTCCGGAGTCGCCCTCCGATGGCTGTAACACCCCGGGGGATGGGGGTGCCGCCACGCCGAGTTCTGCCCGCACGGACGCCTGGAAGGCGGCTATCGGATCTTGCATGGCCAAGACTGCGTGGGACGCTTCGTCACGTGTGCCGCGCGTTGTCTCCAAGGCGCCGGCTGCGTCCCATGCGGCCTCGAACATAGCCGCCGCGGCATCTGGCGTAGTTCCCTCGGACAGGATGGAGATCTCGGCAGTCAGATGCTCCGCCTCTTCAAGGAGCCCGTGCACTTGCTGTAGTGCGTCCTGGATGATCTCCAGGTGCACCGTATCGAAGACCATCACATCGTCGGTGGGCTGAGGCACATCGGTTTCGCGGACGGTGAGTAGCGTCATGTATCCGGCCCGCCGGAGCCGCGCATACTCCTCTTCGTTGGGCAGGGAGGCACACGCACTCCAGAGGATGCGTTCGGTCTCCTTGATCTTGTAGAGCAGCTCTTTGGCGGCGCGGAAGCGTTCCGCGTGCCACCTGCGGAGGTCTTCGGCAGCTCTCCTCTCGCGCTCAGCCCTCTTCTGAAGGACTTGCGTCAAGATCGCTGCTGCCAGGGTTCCGCCCACGCCGAGAGCCGCGAGCAGAAGCTGAAGTGTCGATGGGCTCACGGCCGGAGGCTAGCGCCCCCCTGGGTGTTACAGCCCCGCTCGCCGGACAGGTGGGACAGCTCGGTTTCTCCCTGTCCCACCTGTTTTCGCAGCTCAAACCGACTACTGGGACAGTCGGACAGGTGGGACACCTCTTGTCCACCATCTCGGATCACGATCATACGAACCGGGTCCCGGACACTTCGTCCGGGCCCTCTGCTGTTGGGTGCTTGACGCTCGGCTGGGCGGACGGGAAAGACCATCTGTCCAGCGCGACGACCGGCTCGGTACCGTGAAGCGGGCCCCTACAACCAGGAGGCATCACGCAATGCGTGGTCTTGGAGATCACCTAAGCATCGGCGAGCGCATCGCGTTCTACCGGAAGCGCCGCGGCTACACGCAAGAGGTGCTGGCCGGTCTGGTCGGTCGTAGCACTGACTGGCTCGCGAAGATCGAGACCGGGCGCCGGAAGCCGCCCCGCATCGACATGCTCGCGGAGCTATCACGCATCCTGCGCGTGCCCCTCGGGGACCTGCTCGGACAGACCGTCCTCATGGAAGACGAGCGCCAACAGGACGACGTCCCCGCCGTACGAGACGCTCTCATGACCCCACGCCGCCTCTCGCGTCTGCTCTTCGGCCCCCAGGCTGAGACTCAGCTACCGACACCCGCCCCCGTGGCCGTACGGGTGGAGCAGGCATGGAACGACTACCAGGGCGGACGGCTCGGCAGTGTCATCGCCGCTCTTCCCGCACTGCTTCAGACCGCACAGGAGTTGGAAGATCGCGCGGCGCGGCGCGGCGACGACCGTAGCGATTGTTGGGCAGTGTCGGCCCGTACGCACCATCTCGCCGCTACGACGCTCGCGAAGATCGGTGAGTCTGACATCTCATGGCTCGCTGCCGAGCGCGCGATGCGAGCCGCTGATGAGTCGGACGATCCGCTCGTGCTGGCATCCGCGGCCCGGTCCGGCACGCATGCTCTGCTTGCCAATGGGCGCTACGACGATGCTCTCGAGCTGGGCAACGCTGCGGCAAGGTGGCTGTCATCCCGGGTGACAGAGAACGACCCGGCCGCGCTCAGCTTGCTCGGGATGATCCACCTGCGTGCCGCAGTCGCGGCAGCGAGGCATCAGGACCGGCCCACCGCAACGGGGCTGTTGGACCGTGCCGAAGAACTCGCGGACGACCTTGGGTCGGATGAGAACTACTGGCAGACCGGATTCGGGCCGACGAACGTCCTGCTCCATCGCCTGTCCGTTGAGCTGGACCTGGACAACGTCTCGTACGTGGTGGAACACGGCCGGATCAACGTCGACCACATGCCGCAGGAGCGCAGCGTTTCCCACCGCATCGACTACGCGCGGGCTCTGTCGCTCGCTGGCCAGGGAGACGAGGCGTTTGCGGAGCTGCGTACTGCTGAGCGCACGTCGCCGCAGCTTGTACGCAACAATCCGAGGGTGCGCGAGACGTTGCGGGGCCTGATCAAGCAGTCTCCCGTGACCGGCGGATCGCGTTCGTCCGAGGTGTTCGTGATGGCGCAACGGTGCAGGGCGGTGCAGTGAGTTCAGGTAAGCGCGGCGTGCTCGGGGTCGTCGGGTCGGCGGCCGGGGGTGTAGAGGCACTGCGTACCGGTCTGGTCGAACCCGCGATGGACCGCGGATGGCAGGTGGCCGTCACGCTAACGCCGACCGCAGGTCAGTGGCTGCGGATGAGCGGGGAGGTTGAGCGGCTGGAGCGGCTCACCGGCCTACCCGTACGCGACGAACCGCGCCTGCCTGGTGAGGCCCGGCCGCATCCGCCGGTTGATTGCTACGTGGTCGCTCCCGCCTCCGCCAACATGGTCGCCAAGCTCGCGACTGGCCTGATGGACAACCAGGCGCTGACCCAGGTTGGCGAGGCTATCGGCACCTTCGGTCTGCCGGTCGTCGTCTTCCCGCGGGTGAACGCGGCGCATGCTCGCCACCCCGCGTGGAAAGGTCACATCGACGCTCTTCGGGCTGGGGGAGTGCGCGTCGTCTACGGCCCCGACGTCTGGCCGCTGTACGAGCCGAGGGAAGCGCCGGCGGGGCGGGAACTTCCGTGGGCCGCAGTGCTCGATGCCGTGGAGGAAGCCACGCAATGACGATATGTCAACCTGCCTGACCTACAAGGAAATAGGACCCGGACAGTCTGTCCGGGTCCTCTTCCATTCCCGGCCGCATGCTCATTGCCATGTCAGGGATCAATGAGCGAAGCGGCGATTTGGGAGGTCTGACTCCCACGGAACTTGCCTTGATCGAAGCGAGTTTGAGCGAGGCGCGCGCCACGGTTGAACGACTGCTGCGCCGTGCGGACGAACTCACGGCGAGGGTGGAGTCCCGTCGCCGACAAGCTGCTCAAGGCGGTCCAGTCGCTCACCGAGCAGACGAAGAGCGTCATGAATCGAGCTGAGTTCTGCGGCCAGTGCGGCGAAGGCAGGGCTACTGCCCGGCTCGGTGCCGAGCGGCATCGAGGGGTCACGGACGAACGTCCCGCGGCCTTGTTGGGTGAGAACCAATCCCTCGTCGCGGAGCTGGCCGTATGCGCTCTGCACGGTCATGAGCTGCACGCCAAGGTCTTTGGCGAGCTTACGAGCCGCAGGGAGCCGGTCTCCCGGGCCGTACTCGCGGTTGGGGCCCGTGATCTTCTTGCGGAACTCCGCAGCGATCTCCTTGGCTGTGGGCGTCTGCTTGGGCGCTTCTGGGCTCTGCTCCATGAGTTCGAGAGTAGCCGGACCTAGGTCAATCTCTGCTCTTCGCCCGAACCCCCTTGACAGTGAGATTGACCTAGGTCAATCTGTAGTCACGCGCCGACGGGTCCCGTGAAAACGGGAGCCCCTCCGGGGGTTGCCGCGCCCGTCGGGAGTGTCTGACCTTTGACAATTCAATGGGGATCATGCCGCCTCTCCTCGGCCAAGTAGGCGGCGCACGCGGGCTCTGATCCGTGTGCTGAACAGCGCAATCGCCCTGGTGGTCACAGGCCGGGTTTGACTCCTGGCCGGGGCGCTGAGGGCGGCCGTCTCTCGCCACTTCATGACCACGGCCGCCCTGTCCCTTCACATAAAGCGCGATCCAAGGACGACCCGCTTCCTCACAACTGATCAGGAGCAGGTATGACTTACACCGAGACCTTCGAGACCATCCGCTACGCCGCCGACGTCGTCGTCACCACGGCCGACGGGTACGTTCTGCTGATCGAACGTGGCTGGGACCCGTTCAAGGGCCAGTGGGCGCTGCCCGGCGGGCACGTCGACCCCGGCGAGACGAGCCGCGCCGCCGCCGCCCGCGAACTCGCCGAAGAGGCCGGCGTGCACGCAGCACCGGAAGAGCTGCACCAGATCGGCACGTTCGACCAGCCCGACCGCGACCCGCGCGGCAGGTACGTCACCGTTGCCTACCACCTGGCCGTCATCCCCGGAACGATCATCGACGCTGGCGATGACGCGACCAACGCCCAGTGGTGGCCCCTCAGTGACCTGCCGCCGCTCGCGTTCGACCACGCCGACATCATCGACGCGGCTGTGGAGCCAACCTCCTGAGACGCCGCACCTAACCGCCCCGATGGTCGCAAGGCCGGGTTCGACTCCCGGCCGGGGCACCACCCTCGCCGTAACAGTGGCAGGGGGTTGCACAACCCGGACGGTCGCCTCTCACCACCAGGCCACGACCGCCCGGCACGCCTTACCCCTTCGACATCAGGAGCGCTGCATGCGTGCCTATATCGGCGGTCATCAGGCCGTCTCCATCGACGACTTCATCGAACTGGCTCTCGGTACTCCGGTTGGGCTGTGGCTCGGGGAGGAGGGGGAGACCGAGGAAGAGCGTGCCGCCCGCAAGGACGCGGCGCGCGACATCCTCGCCGACAACCCGGAGCTCCCGGACGACGTGGCCCGCATCGCCGCCGAGGTGATCGAGGCGCACGCCCCGGAACTGTTCAACGTGGTCCCGCTGACCCGCCCGGCCCGGCGCCGTCGGCCCTCCCGGAAGGGAGCGGCGGCATGAGCGAGCTGCTCACGCTGGACGGCCTGTCCACGCCGCTGCGGGTACTGCGGCTGCTGGCTGCCGACTTTGGGTACTTGCCCGCCCCGGACGTCGACCTGACCCGTATCTACCCCGACTGGCTGACCCTGCGGTTCCACGAGGGTCTGGACGCGTTCGAGGCATGGCGGGAGGCCCTGGCCGTGCCGCCGGAGAAGGTGACGCACGGAGTGCAGGGCGACGGCATCACGCGCGTGCTGAAGGTGACGGCCGACTACGCGGGCGCGAAGGTGCACCTGCACGGCTACACCGACGTGCCTGCGACGCAGGGGGTGCGGGATGACGACGCAGACCATTGAGCGTCCGGCCGTGCCGCCGCTGACCAAGCCGGAAATGGGCCTGGCCGGAGTCGGCGCGCTCGCCGCCGCTGCGGTCGGTGCCCTGGGGTTGTACTCGTCATTCGACGCCGTCTCACTGGCCGCGGCCCGGTGGGGCTTCAGCAACCCGCACATCCTGCCCATCGCGATCGACATCGCCATCCCGGTGTTCACCCTGGGTAACCTGCTGTTGATCCGGCTGGACATGGCGTTGGCGTGGGTGCGGTTCGTGCCCTGGGTGCTGACCCTGGTCACGTGCTGGCTGAACGTGGCGGCCGGGCACGTCCTGTCCGCGAAGGTGGCGCACGGCACGATGCCGCTGCTGTGGGTGGTGTTCTCCGAGATCGGCGCGCACATCTACGCCGTCCGGATCGGTGCCGTCACCGGCCGCCGCATGGACAAGATCCGGTGGTCGCGCTGGCTGCTGGCTCCGCTGTCCACGTTCGCGCTGTGGCGGCGCATGACGCTGTGGGAGGTCACCTCCTACACCGACGCCCTCGCCTGCGAGCGTGAGCGCCTGTTGGTCCGCGCGGACCTGCACGAGCGGTACGGCGTCATCGCCTGGCGCTGGAGGACCCCGCGGCGTGAGCGCGTGATGCTGCGCATGGGCGAACTCGCCCCCGCCGGCGCCGACGTACCCGCTGCCCCGGAGCCGCCGCAGGCCCCGGAGGAGCCGAAGCACGAGGCGACCAAGCCGCCGCGCAAGCGGCCCGTCAAGGGCAAGGCCAAGGCGGCGCAGCGCACGACGGCCGAACTGCTCGCCGAGGCGCGCACGATCACGGCCGACTGGAAGGACAGCCAGATCAACGCCGAGGCGCTGCGCAAGGAACTGCACTGCGGTTCCGGCCCCGCCCGGCAGGTGCGTGACGCCCTGCTCGCCGAACGGGCCGACGGACGCGCCCTGCGCCCCGTGGATGCTCCCGACGACGACGCGTCCGGCGACGGCGCCGAGGGGGTGGCCGCGTGAACAGCCTGGCCAGTGTCCTGCTGTCCGCGCTGCCCCTCGCTGCGGGGTGGGCCGTCCATGTGTGGTGGCTGCGAGGCTGCCTGAACACCGCCCGGCGCGACCCGCTTACCGGGTTACGCACCCGCGACGGCTTCACCCGCCGCGCCACGGCCCTGCTGAAGGACCCGCGTTCGGTTGTGGTGCTGGCCGACGTCGACAGGTTCAAGCACGTCAACGACACCTATGGGCATGCGGCCGGGGATGCGCTGTTGAAGGCGACCGCCGACCGGCTCGCCCACCACGTCGGCCGTACCGGGGTCGCCGGACGACTCGGGGGCGATGAGTTCGCCGCCGTCCTCATCGACGACCACGGCACCGCCGGGGACCTGCTCGCCGTCCTGCACGGCGTGCTCGCCCGGCCGGTCGACGGCCAGAACCCGGCCGTACACACCACGGTCTCACTCGGCTGGGTGCGCGCTGCCGACTTCCCCGCCGACGACCTGTCCGGTCTGCTGCGCAGGGCGGATGAGGCGATGTACGCGGCCAAACAGGCTCGCGCCGGAACCCGCCGCGCCGGGCTTGGCTGGCTGTTCGCCACCGTCACCGGACGCCGCGCCGGCCGGACCGGCGCCCGCACCGATGCGCCCGTGGTGGGGGTGGCGGCATGAACGCCCCGCGGATCGGCTCGGTGTGCACCGGATACGGCGGCTTGGACATTGCTGTACAGGCCGTGTTGGGAGGCGAGTTGGCGTGGGTGGCGGACAACGATCCTGGCGCCGCGCGCATCCTCGCCCACCACTGCCCCGCGGCGCCCAACCTCGGGGACATCACCGCCTTCGACTGGTACGACGTTGAGCCGGTCGACATCCTCACCGGCGGCTATCCATGCCAGCCGTTCAGCACTGCGGGCAAGCGGAAGGGAACCAAGGATGCCCGGCACATCTGGCCGTACATCGCCCGCGCCCTTGGCGTTCTACGACCCCGCTACGCGTTCTTTGAGAACGTCGCAGGGCACCTTTCTCTCGGATTCGACGCCGTGCTCGCCGACCTTGCCGGCCTCGGGTTCGATGCGGAGTGGTGCACTGTTCGCGCGTCGGACGTCGGAGGCGCACACCAGCGCAAGCGGTTGTTCGTCCTCGCCCGCCTTGCCGACCCCGAGGGCGAGGGACGCCAAGGGCAAGGGCTACCCGGACGGACTTCCGGCCACGGTCTCCCTGCTGCCCACGCCGTCAACCTCGGAGGCGACCGGAGCGGGCAGGCCGGACGGAAACCGCAACGACACGCTGAGGGCAAGGGTCGCCCTGCTGCCCACTCCGCGCGCGTCGGCGAGCGAGAACCGGCAGACCAAACGCAGTCCCTCGCAGGAAGCCGGGACACACGGCAAGAGCCTGGCCGCCGAGGTGGGATCGCTGCTGCCGACGCCGACCGTGGCCGACTCGAACGGGACCCGGAACCATCGGGCGGACGGGTCGCCGTACGCCAGCGGGCACGGCAGGACACTGACGGACGCAACGATGCTCCTGCCGACGCACAGGGCGACGGACGGGACCAAGGGCGGACCGAACCAGCGCGGCAGCAAAGGGGACCTGACGCTGCCGTCGACAGCGCACCGGATTGGGGTGAGTATGAGCCCGCGATCCGCAGGTGGGAAACGGTCATCGGCCGACCCGCTCCCGGGCCAACTGACGCTCTGGGACGATTGAACCCGCCGTTCGTCGAATGGCTGATGGCCCTTGACGACGGCCACGTGACCGCCGTGCCCGGCCTGTCGCGCACCGCTCAGCTCAAGGCGCTCGGCAACGGGGTGGTCTGGCCGCAGGCCGTCGCCGCCCTGCGCATCCTGCTCAGCCGATACGAGCCGGACGCGTGGGGGAGGGCCGCGGCATGAAGTCTCAGCCCATCGTCGGCGCCGCCGTCTTCACCGCCGTGATGGAGGCGGCCGGCTACCGCTGCCAGTGCAGCGGCGAGTGCGGCAACCCCCACACCAAGGGTGACGGCCGGTGCCCGCACGAGCATGACCACTACACCAGCAAGTACGGGCGCCGAATCCGGCTGATGGCCGCACACGCCGACCCGCTCGCCACCGACGTCGAAGCCGCACGACTCCCGGCGAGCGCGCTGCGCGCCTGGTGCTCCGACTGCCACGGCGTCGCCGCCCGGCTCGCCCGCAAGCGGCTGCCCGCGGCGCCCGAGGAACAGTGCGGCCTGTTTGACCTGTAGCCGACGGGGCCCGGCCTTGCCCGCCAAGACAGCGGCCGGGCCCCGTCATCCCTCCCTGTGGAAGGAATCTCAGTGAACCACCCCGACGACAACGAACTCTTCAACCGACTCGAAGCGGAGATGGCGGCCGACTCCGGCGCCGAGGTAGTCGACCTCAACAAGGCTCGATCGGCGCGCGGTGAGTCGGCCGACCCGAGGGTCGACCGGTCGGCCGACTCGATCGATGACGACACCAACGACCGGTCGACCGTGCTGGTCGACGGTCCGGTCCCGGCCGGTCCGGGCCTGATGGACCGGCTCCGGTCGGGTCAGCGGCGGGAGGTGTTCCCGGTCTGGGCGAAGTCCAAGCCGGAGTTCGTCACCGCGCTCGGCTGGCTCGGGGGCTATGTCTGGCACACCACCGCCTTCCATGCGGTGCGGCTGCCCTGGTACTCGCTCCGGCTCGCCTTCCAGGCCCCGGCCGGGGTCGCGAAGTTCGTCGGCGGCGCGATGCGCTGGGTCGCCGACACCGAGGGCGAGCCGCTGCGGCAGGTCGCCGCGCGGCGCGAGAACGTCGAGGAGTACCTGAAGCTGTCGCGGCAGCGTGACAACCGGGTCAAGCTGCGCGGCATCGTGATGCTGCTCGGTCTGATCCTCGGTCCGGTGTTGGCCATCGTGCTGTTCGTGCTGGCCCCGGCCTGGCTGGAGGTCATGGCGCTGGCGCTGCTGACGGCCGGGTTCGGCTTCCTGGGTGCGCCGTCCGACAAGCCCGTCATCTCCCGCGCGGTCGTCACGACCGAAGTCGAGCGGTTGACGAGCGGCATCGTGGAACGTGCCCTGGGTGCGCTCGGTATTGCCGAGATCAACAAGGCGCTCGGCAAGGGCGGGGAGGGCATCAAGTTCCCTGCCCCGATCACCCGAGACGGCCCCGGCTGGCGCGCGGATGTCGACCTGCCCTACGGCGTGACCGTGCCGGACATCCTCGACCGGCGCGAAAAGCTCGCCTCCGGCCTGCGCCGCCCGCTGGGCTGCGTGTGGCCCGAGCCGGTCGCCGATGAGCACGCCGGCCGCATGATGCTGTGGGTCGGCGACCGTGCGCTGAACAAGGTGCCCGCCCCGCCGTGGCCGCTCGCGAAGTCGGGCGCTGCGTCGCTATTCAAGCCGCTACCGTTCGGCACCGACCAGCGCGGCCGGAACGTCGACCTGACGCTGATGTACGACAACGTCCTGATCGGCGCCATGCCCGGCATGGGCAAGACGTTCAGCCTGCGCACGCCGCTGCTCGCCGCGGCGCTGGACGTGACGGCTGAGCTGCTGATCTGGGAGCTGAAGGGCACCGGCGACCTGGACCCGCTGAAGAAGGTGGCGGCCGACTACGGCTCCGGCCCGGACGACGACACGTGCGCGGCCACGCTGGATTCAATCCGCTACGTCTACAGGGACCTGGAGCGGCGGGCGAAGGTGATCAGCTCCCTGCCCAAGGACAAGTGCCCGGAGAACAAGGTCATCCCGTCCCTGGCCGCGAACCGCTCCCTGGGTCTGCACCCGCTCGTGCTCGCCATTGACGAGTGCCAGGAGCTGTTCAGCCACGACAAGTACGGCAAGGAAGCGGGCTCCCTGTGCACGGCCATCATCAAGCGCGGCCGGGCGCTGGGGGTGATCCTGTTGCTGGCCACGCAGCGCCCGGACAAGGACTCGCTCCCGCCCGCGATCAGCGCGAACGTGGGCACCCGGTTCTGCCTGCGGGTCATGGGCCAGATCGAGAACGACATGATCCTTGGCACGTCGATGTACCGCAACGGCATCCGCGCCACCTCGTTCACCAAGTCCGACAAGGGCATCGGCTACCTCGTCGGTGCCGCCGACGATCCGCAGATCGTGCGCGGCTACTACCTCGACAACCCGGCCGCGGACGCCATCTGCGCGCGCGCCCGCAAGGCGCGTATCGACGCGGGCACGTTGCGCGGCATCGCCGCAGGCGAGACGCCGGAGCGGCGTGAAGCCACGGATCCGCTGCTTGAGGACATCCTCGCCGTCGTCCCGGCGGATGAGGCCAAGCCGTGGAACGACGTCACCGTCGACCGGCTCGCCGAGCTGCGGCCGGAGAAGTACGGGCCGTGGGGCGAGATGGCCCCGGCGGACAAGGCGCGGCAGCTCACCACCGCGCTCAAGCCGTACGGCGTGACCACGGGGCAGGTGGCTCGGCGGATCAACGGCAAGACCGTCAACCGGACCGGCTTCGAGCGCGCCCACATCGTCACGGCGATTGCGGAGCGTGACCGAAACCGGGACGCGGGCTGACGCCGATGAGCCTCTAGCGCTAGGGGTTCAACCCTCTAGCGCTAGAGGTCCCGCTAGCGCCCCATACGGGGCCTGATCAGCACACTAGGCGATAGGCCCCCCACCTGCGGAACCCCCTGAAACCGGCCCTGGGAGGGCTCTCGTGACCCCGACCCTGCTCGCTATCGCACTCCTGCTGTTCGTCACGTTCGGTTACGCCTCGGTGTGTGCGGCGAGCCCGTTCGGCAACTGCCGCAAGTGCAACGGCTTCGGCTTCGCCATGACCACCGACCGCAAGGGACGGCCCAAGCGCGGCAAGACGTGCCGCCGCTGCAAGGGCCACGGCAAGCGGATACGCGTCGGCCGCTGGCTCTACAACCGCGCCGCCCGCACCTACCGCGCAGGCACCCGCTGATCCCAACCCCGCCTCGCCGAAAGGAGGTTGCGGCATGGCCGTGACCATCTCCCTCGCCCTGTTCTTCGGCTTCGTGCTCTTCATGCTGCTGCGCTCCAAGACCCTCGGCCCCGGCAGCGCATTCGTGGCCGTGATGTTCGGCTTCTACCTCGCCTCCACCGGCGCCGCCGACACCGTCAACCAGCTCATGAGCGCCGTCGTCAACGCGCTCCCGGGCCTGTGAGGAGTAGGGCCGTGAACGAACCCATCGTCGCCCGGCACTGGCTCGCCGTCGCTGCACCGAAGGCCGCGCCCGCGCTCGCCACCACGACCGTGCTCGCGCTGGCCCGGATCTGGAACGCCAACGGCGCCGAACACTCCGTCGGCAACGCCGTGCTCATGACCGCACTGTCTCTGGCCGCCGCTGCGGCCGGCGCGTGCGCGAGCGTTGGCCGCAGCGGCGGCCCCGTGCTTGCCGGGACCGCGTTCGCCGCCTCCGGCGGGCTCGCCCTCGCGGGGGTCGCCGGATACGCCGACGGGTGGCCGCTGCCGCTGCTGCTGTGGGCGCTGGCCACCGCCGTCGCCTACGGGCTCGCCGCGCGCTACTGGCGCACCGACCGGCGCGAGCGCGTCGCCTACGAGCGGCACGTGAGCGACCGGCGCGAGGAACACGCCCACATCGAGCGCGTCGAGACCATCCGCGGCACGACACAGATCGAGGTGGCCCGCACCGGCGCCGCCTACGCCGAACAGCTCGCGCAGGCGCTCGTCACCCGCGCCGCGCTGCCCGGCTTCGACCCGGCTGCCTTGGAGCGCGCGGGACTGCCCGAACTGCCCGCCCTCGACACGAGCAAGGAGCACTGAGCCGTGTTCGAGATCCGCGTCATCTGCACGCCGGACGACGCCGACCGCGTCGGCACCGCTCTGGCCGCCGCGTTCGCCACCAGCCCGGCACGCCAGTACCCGACCCGCGACGGCAAGCGCATCCGGCTGTACTTCACGGCCGACCACCGCAGCATCGGCACCAACCCCACCCACACCGAAAGCGAGTGATCCATATGTCCGTGGGAGAGACCCCCATCACCATCGTCGGCAACCTCGCCGCTGACCCCGAACTGCGCTTCACCACCGGGGGCGACGCCATCGCCCGGTTCTCCGTCGCCTCCACCCCGCGCACCTACGACAAGGCCACCGGCCAGTGGCGCGACGGCACCGCGATGTTCCTGCGCTGCACCGCCTGGCGCGACCTGGCCAACCACGTCGCCGAGAGCCTGACCAAGGTCATGCGCGTGGTCGTCACCGGCCGCCTGCGTCAGCACAACTGGCAGAACGAGCAGGGCGAGAACCGTTCCATGCTCGCGCTGGAAGTCGACGACATCGGCCCCTCGCTGCGCTTCGCCACGGCCAAGGTCGAACGCGTCCAGCGCAATGGCGCCGCATCCGGTCCGGCCACCGACGCGTGGAGCACCGCCGCCCCCACCACGGCCGGAGCCGCTAAGGGCTCCGGTTCGGGGTTCAGCGACGAACCCCCGTTCTAGACACGCCCGGAGCGGGCGCCTCTCACCACAAGACCGCGCCCGCCCCGGCTCCCTTGTCCCTTCGACAGAACAGGAGAACCTCCAGCATGCCTCACCTGGACGGCCCTGCCCAGCTCACCGCGGCGCTGGACGCCGCGTCGCGCGGCTGGCACGTCTTCCCCCTCATCCCCGGCGCCAAGCGCCCCGCCATCCGCGACTGGGAGACCCGCGCCACCACCGACCAAGAGCGCATCACCCGGTGCTGGACGCACGCCCCCTACAACGTCGGCATCGCCACCGGCCCCTCCGGGCTCATCGTCGTCGACCTCGACACCCCCAAAGGCCCGGACGACACCCCGCCGGCCGAATGGGCCGCCCCCGGCGTCACCGACGGCGTCGACGTGCTCGCCCTGCTCTGCGAGCGCCACCGCCAGCCCTTCCCCGCCGACACGTACACGGTCCGCACCTGGAGCGGCGGCACGCACCTGTACTTCGCCGCACCCGAGGGCGAGCCGCTGCGCAACACCGCCGGGGACAGCGCGCGCGGGCTGGGCTGGAAGGTCGACACCCGCGCTGTCGGCGGGCTCGTGGTCGGTGCGGGCAGCACCTTCGCCGGAGAGGCGTACACGGTGGCTCACAACGCCCCCGTGGCCCCGTTGCCCGGCTGGCTCGCTGAGCTGCTGCGCCCGGCGCCTCTGCCCCCGCAGAGGCCGGTCACGGTCCCACTCACGGCCCGCGACCGGCGCGGCAGGTTCCTGAACGCCGCGGTCAACGGCGAGTTGGCGCGCGTCACCGGCTCGGCTGCCCACCAGCACAACAACGCGCTCTACATCGCCTCCGTCGCCCTCGGTCAGTTGGTCGCCGGGGGAGAGCTGGACGCGTACGAGGTGACCGAGAAGCTCACCGAGGCAGCGCTCAGCGTCGGCCAGGGCGAGCGCGAAGCGCGCCGCACCATCGCCTCTGGCCTGCGCGCCGGAGCCAACCGCCCCCGGCAGGTCGCAGCATGAGCACCAACCCGATTCCCCCGCTGCACCTGTACTCCGTGCCCAGCGACCCCGAGGCAACTCCGCGAGAGTTGCCGAAGCGGGAGCGCCCGCGCACCGCATGGACCGCGGATCAGCTCATGGCTGCGGACTTCCCGGAGCCGAAGTGGGCCATTCCCGGCATCCTCGCCGAGGGTGTGAACCTGCTCGCCGGACCGCCCAAGGTGGGCAAGTCGTGGCTTTCCCTCGGTCTGGCGCTCGCGGTCGCTTCCGGGGGCCATGCGTTCGACTCGCTGCCTGTCGACGGCGGCCCGGTGCTCTACCTCGCTTTGGAGGACACCCCGCGCCGTCTCCAGACCCGCATGGGCAAGATGCTGGGAGGGCAGGCGGCCCCGGCCGGGCTGACCCTGGTCACCGAATGCCCGCCCTTTCCCCAGGGCGGCAGCGACGCCATCGCCGGATGGCTGGACCGCAACCCGGACGCCCGCATGGTCGTCATCGACGTGTTCGCCAAGATGCGCGGCGCCGCCCCGCAGGGCGTGTCCGCCTACGACGCGGATTACGTGGCTGTCGGCTACGCCAAGCGGATCGCCGACCACTACGGCATCGCCGTGGTGCTCGTCCACCACGTCCGCAAGGCAGGCTCGGACGACTTCCTGACGGAGGTGTCCGGTACCAACGGCATCGCCGGAGCCGCAGACGCCACGCTCGTGCTCAAGCGGGCGCGCGGGCAGGCAGACGGCATCCTGCACGTCACCGGACGCGACGTCGACGAAGCCGAGTACGCGCTTCGGTTCCAAGCTGCATCCGGTGCCTGGCAGATGCTCGATGGCCCGGTAACCGACCACACCATCGGCGACACCCGCGCCGCGATCCTGCGCCGCGTCCGGGCCCACCCTGGCGCCCGGCCCAAGGACATCGCCGCCGCGCTGCCGCAGCTCGATGCCGAAAACGTCCGCCGCACCTGCTCGCGCATGGCCGCGGACGGACAGCTCACCAAGGACGGCACCGGCCGCTACTACCCGGACACCGAGACCCGGACCGAGGGCACACCGGGGGTGTCCCAGGTGTCCGACTGTCCCAGTACACCCGATGACCTGCGAGAAGAGGTGGGACAGCCCGGAGCGGAACTGTCCCACCTGTCCGACTCCCGTAGCTCAGCTCAACAGCTCAGGAGGAAGCCGTGACCCTCGCCGCACCGGAACGGGCCATGCCGACAGAGCCTCTGCTCTATCGAATCTCCGACGCGATGCGCGTCCTGAGCATGAGCCGAACCGTGATCTACGACCTGATCCGTACGGGCCGTCTCCGCACGGTCAACGAGGGACGCGCCCGGCGCATCCCCGCATCCGCCATCAACGAGTACATCGCGCTGTTGGAGCGCGAGGCAGGAGAGCAGAAGTGACCAAGCGCCGCAGTAGGGGAGACGGCGGCCTTCACTGGGACGACAAGCGTCAACGCTGGATCGCTACGGCCAGTCTCGGCTTCGACCCGAGCGGCAAGCGGATCGTGAAGCGGGCCAGTGGCAAGACCAAGACGGCAGCCAAGGACAAGCTGAAAGAGGTGCTGCGGGACTATGAGGACGGTCTCGCCATCGCGCCCACCGGCTACACGGTCAAGGACGCGGTGACGGACTGGCTCGCGTACGGGCTCGCCGGCCGGGACCCTCAGACGGTCACGACCAACACGATCCTGTGCAACAACCACGTCATCCCTGCCCTGGGGGCGAGGAAGCTCCGCGATCTCAGCGCCGACGACGTGGACAAGTGGCTCGCCGACAAGGCGCAGACGCTGAGCACCCGCACCCTGGAAGGGATCCGCTCGTGCCTGAACCGCGCGGTGAAGCGGGCCATGGCGCGGGACAAGGTGAAGCGCAACGTCGTCGAACTGTGCTCGGTCCCCACCGGCCAGCCTGGACGTCCCTCGAAGTCCCTGACCGTGACACAGGCGGAAGGCGTGCTGACCGCTGCCGCAGACTCCCCGCTGTACGCGTACATCGTCGTGTCGCTGCTCACGGGTGGCCGTACAGAGGAGATCCGCCCCTTGCGGTGGGATCATGTCGACCTCGACGGCGATCCGGACGCGCGCCCTGAAATCCCGCCGCACATCGCGGTATGGCGCTCGATCCGAGCGTCCGACGACACGAAGACGCGGAAGTCTCGGCGGACGCTCGCGCTGCCCGGCCGAGCCATCGACGCGCTCAGGATCCAGTGGGAGCGGCAGGGGTGGATGCGGCTCGCGGCAGGCGACAAGTGGCAGGAGAACGGTCTGGTCTTCACCTCGGCCGTGGGCACGGAGCTGGACTCAGCGAACGTGCGTCGCGAGTTCCGTCGAGCCATCAAGGGTGTCGACGGGATCGTCCCAGAGGAGTGGACGCCGCGGGAACTCCGGCAGAGCTTCGTCTCGATCCTGTCGGACAGGGGGATCCCGCTTGAGGAGATCTCCCGGTTGGTCGGCCACTCCAGTACGGCCGTCACCGAAGAGGTCTACCGGAAGCAGATCCGCCCTGTGATCCAGACCGGAGCGACCGCCATGGACGGCATCTTCGGCGCCCTTCCGAAGCGGTAGTCACGCAGTTAGTCACTCACAACGAATCAGGCCCGGCGCTGATCTCTCAGCACCGGGCCTGACCTGCTACTTCTCAGTCGGGGTGGCGGGATTTGAACCCACGACCTCTTCGTCCCGAACGAAGCGCGCTGCCAAGCTGCGCCACACCCCGAAGCAACGAGCTCTACTTTAGCGGACCGATCCCCGTAGGCGAAATCCGGTTATCGGGGCGGCGGAGGTGGGGCCTGAGCTGGTCGATCGTGACGGCTGCCAGGGCCAGGGCGTAGAAGGCGAGGCCGAAGATCACGGCGTTGGCCAGGACGCCTGCGTAGCCGTGGAGGTCGACGTCCAGGAAGGGGTAGGGGTAGCGGCCTTCGGTGCCGGGGGTGATCAGGGCGCCGCGGACCAGGGCGAAGGGGAGGTAGAGCAGGGGGTAGGCCAGCCACTGCCAGGCGTAGGACCAGCGGAAACCGCGGGGGGTGGTGAGCAGGAGCCAGTCCAGGGCGGCGCCGATGGGGTGACGGTGTGCAGGAGGTGGTTGGAGACCGCGCGCAGGCCGGTCTGCTCGTCGGCGCCGGTCATGGTGAAGCCGCTGGACTTGTTGGCCAGGACGAAGTGGTAGACGAGGCCGGTGATGGCGATGAACAGGACGACGGCGCCGGTGATCCGGGGGGAGACCGGCGGGCGGGCGGTCCAGGCGCGGACGGCGGACCAGGCGAAGCAGATCGCTACGGCGATGTTCGACTGGACGGTGAAGTAGCTGAAGAGGCGGGGCAGGTCGTCGGACTGGGCGATGTCCAGTGCCACGCCCGCGACGGCCGCCGCGGATATCAGCAGGCGTATGAGGGCGGCCAGGGGGCGGCGCACCGGGGGACGACCGCGGCTGCCGGGGTGTGGGCGGAGGCGTCGGCCGGGCCGGTGGCGTAGTGGGTGGACTGCGAGGAGCGGGTGGGATCGAACATCCCCCCACGCTAATGGTGTGGGGGGAGGGGGAAGGGAGGGAGGGGAGAAGGGTGGGGAGGGGGAAGGGGGAGTTAGGGGGTGGGGGTGAGGGTTAGGAGGGTGGCTTCGGGGGGACAGGCGAAGCGGACGGGGGTGTAGCGGTTGGCGCCGCAGCCGGCGGAGACGTGGAGGAAGGAGGTACGGCCGCCCGCGGTATGGGTGGACAGGCCCTTGACCCGGTCGGTGTCGATGTCGCAGTTGGTGACCAGGGCCCCGTAGAAGGGGATGCACAACTGGCCGCCATGGGTGTGGCCGGCCAGTATCAGCGGGTAGCCGTCGGTGGTGAAGGCGTCCAGGGTCCGCAGGTAGGGCGCGTGGACGACGGCCAGGGAGAGGTCGGCGCCGGATTCCGGGCCGCCGGCGACCTGGGCGTAGCGGTCGCGCTTGATGTGCGGGTCGTCCAGGCCGGTCAGGGCGATCTCCACGCCGCCCGCGGAGCCGTCCAGCTTCAGCCGGCCGCGGGTGTTCGACAGGCCGATCCAGCCGGCCGTGTCGAAGGCGTCGCGCAGGTCTTCCCACGGGTTGTGGATGGCGCCGACGACGGGCGGGTTTCCGTTCAGGCCGTGGCGGCCCTGGACCTTTTCGATCAGGTAGCGGGCGGGATTGCGCAGCCTCGGTCCGTAGTAGTCGTTGGAGCCGAAGACGTACGCGCCGGGGAACTCCATCAGCGGACCCAGCGCGTCCAGGACTTCCGGGACTCCCTCGGGGTCCGAGAGGTTGTCGCCCGTGTTGATGACGAAGTCCGGGCGCAGGCCGGCCAGGGACTGGAGCCAGCGGCGCTTCTTGTGCTGGCCGCTGACCATGTGGATGTCGGAGACCTGCAGCACGCGCAACGGCCGCATGCCGGGCGGCAGTACGGGCACGGTGACCCGTCGCAGTCTGAAGAACCGGGGCTCGAAGCCGGCGGCGTAGGCGAGGCCGGCCGCGCCGACCGCGGTGATGGACAGGGGGACTCCGTATCGCGCGCGCATGGTTCCCATCGTGGCAGAGAGGTCACCGGCGCTGTTCACCGGCAGGAAATCGCGCGGCGATTGTCGGTGGGTAGGGGCATACTCGATCTCATGACCACGCTCAAGGCCAAGCTCAAGGACGACCTCACCACCGCGATCAAGTCGCGCGACGAGCTGCGCTCCTCCACCCTCCGCCTCACCCTGACCGCCATCCAGAAGGAAGAGGTCGCGGGCACCGAGGCGCGCGAGCTGTCGGACGGCGAGGTCCAGAAGATCATCGCGCGGGAGGCCAAGAAGCGCCGCGAGGCCGCCGAGGCGTTCGAGAAGGGCGGCCGGGCCGATCAGGCCGAGCGCGAGCGTGCGGAGGGCGAGGTGCTCGCCGACTACCTGCCCAAGCCGCTCACGGACGAGGAGCTGGAGGGCCTGGTGGCCGAGGCCGTGGCACAGGCCAAGGAGGGCGGCGCCGAGGGGCCGCGCGCCATGGGTGCGGTCATGAAGATCGTGAACCCGAAGGTGGCGGGCCGGGCCGACGGCGGACGGGTGTCCGCGATGGTGAAGAAGCTGCTCGCGGGCTGACGCCGCCGGGAAGGCGGGAAGGTAAGGAAAGGGGCGCTCCCGAGTGCGGGGCGCCCCTTTTGTGGTTTTCGGGTGTTTGTGGGGCCGAGGCTGTGCTCGTCACCCGTTACCGGGATCCGTCACCAGCCTCCGTAGGCGCCTCCGAGGATGTCGGGAAAGTCCGGGAAGTCCCAGCCGCCATTGCCTCCACCGTTGCCGTTGCCCGGCTTGTCGTCACCGTGACCGCCGCCGGGCCAGTGCCACCCGCCGTTCCCGCCACCGCCGCCGTTGCCGCCGCCCCCGTTCCCGGCGCCTCCGTTGCCGTTGCCGCCGCCGTTGCCGCCCCCGCCGTTCCCGTGGCCGTGCCCCTTCCCCTTGTCGCCGTTCCTGCCGTCATCAGGAGCGCCGACCGGCACGACGGGCAGCGACGGCGCGGGCTTGTCGGCCAGCGCGCCCGTCATCGCCTCGCGCCAGATCGGGCCCGGGGTGTCGGCCCCGTACACCTTGGCGTGGTAGCGGCCCCCGATGCTGATGTCGAACATCTTGCGCCGGTGTGCCGGGTCACCGACCCAGACCGCGCCCGCCATGTTCGGGGTGTAGCCCACGAACCAGGCGGCGAGGCGGCTGTCGCTGGTGCCGGTCTTGCCGGCGCTGTCCCGGCCGCTGAGCCCGGCCTCCTTGCCCGTACCGTCCTCGACCACGCCCTTGAGCAGCGCGTTGATCGTCCGGGCCGTCTTCTGGGACATCGCACGGTGGCAGGTGGACCGGGGGACCGGGAGGGACTTGCCCGCGGCGGTGGTGATCGACTCGATGGCGACCGGGGTGCAGTACATGCCGCCGTTGGCGAAGGTGGCGTACGCGTTCGCCATGGTCAGCGGGGACATCTCGGCCGAGCCGAGCGCGATGGCGGGGCTCTGCTCCAGCTTCGTGCCGTTGGCCCGCTGCACGCCCATCGCGGCGGCCATCTTGCTGACCGGGCAGATGCCGATGTCGCTGATGAGCTGCACGAAGTAGGTGTTGACCGACTTGGCGGTCGCCTCCTTCATGCCGTACGGGCCGACCTCCGAGGTGTTCTCGTTCCGGACGTAGTCGTTGCGGCGCCGGTGCCACTCCCCGGTGCAGGTGTCCACCGGGCTCGGGTAGGGCATCTTGTACGGGGACGAATAGCTCTGGTACGGGCTCGTGCCCTGCTCCAGGGCCGCCGCCGCGATGATCGGCTTGAAGGTCGACCCGGGCTGGTAGCCGACGCCGCCGCCCATCCGCTGGTCCACCGACAGGTTCATCTGGGTCTGGTTCGGCCCGAAGCCGTAGGACCGCGACTGCCCCATGGCCAGGATCTTGCCGCTGCCCGGCTCGACGATGGTCGCCGCGC
Organism: Streptomyces sp. MST-110588; assembly: GCF_022695595.1. NCBI lineage: Bacteria > Bacillati > Actinomycetota > Actinomycetes > Kitasatosporales > Streptomycetaceae > Streptomyces > Streptomyces sp. MST-110588. The sequence continues at coordinate 3,554,988 of NZ_CP074380.1, read as the reverse complement.
CCGCCACCGGGTCGGTTCCGTACACGCGCTCGCTCAGCGCCGCCTGGACCGACCGCTGCGCCTTGGGGTCCAGTGTCGTACGGATCGTCAGCCCGCCCTGGTTCCAGCGCTTGGCGCGGGCCTTGCGGGTCTTGCCGAAGGCCGGGTCGTTGAGGAAGACCTCGCGTACGTAGTCGCAGAAGAAGCCGGCGCCCGAGCCGGCGGTGATGCAGCCGTTCTTGGGGCGGCTGACGTGCAGCGTGATCGGCTTCTTCGCCGCCGCGTCCGCCTGGGCGCGGGGGACGGCCTTCAGCTCGGCCATCCGCCGCAGGACGGTGTTGCGGCGCCGCATCGCCTCTTTGGGGTCGTTGACCGGGTCGTACCGGCTCGGTGACTGGACGATGCCGGCCAGCAGCGCGGACTCCTCCAGGGTCAGGTCCTTGGCGTGCTTGCTGAAGTACCGCTGGGAGGCGGCCTCGACGCCGTACGCCTGCTGCCCGAAGAAGGTGATGTTGAGGTAGTTCTGCAGGATCTTGCGCTTGCCCAGCTCCTGCTCGACCTGGATGGCGTACTTCAGTTCCCTGACCTTGCGGCCGATGGTCTGCTGGGTGGCCTGCGCGACCTTGGTCGGGTCATCACCGGCCTCCTCGATGAAGACGTTCTTCACGTACTGCTGCGTCAGGGTCGAGGCACCCTCGGAGACGCCGCCGGAACGGGCGTTCTTGTTGAGGGCGCGGAGGATGCCCTTCAGGTCGATCGCGCCGTGCTCATAGAAGCGGGCGTCCTCGATCGCGACGATCGCCTTACGGATGTACGGGGACATGTCGTCCAGGCCGACCACCGTGCGGTCGCGGGAGTAGACCTTGGCGATCTCGCCGCCGTGCGCGTCCAGGATCGTCGTCCGCTGGCTGAGCGGCGGTGTCTTGAGGTTGGCCGGGATCTCGTCGAAGCCCTCGACCGACCCCTTGGCCGCGAGGCCGAGGGCGCCGGCGGCGGGGAGGGCCAGGCCCGCCAGCACGGCTCCCGCCAATACGCTGACGCCCAGGAATTTAGCGGCCTGCTGGGTCTTGGTCAGACCCCCGCCGTCGCGCTTCTTACCCATGAGGGCACCTTACGTTCTCAATCGCCGGACAGGGGTCCATCTGTTCGCTTACCCTGTTCCCGTCTGTCACAGCGGATAGCTTCCGCCCCGGCACCGTCAACCCCTCCCTCGGACGGGCCTCCTGTGCGGAATGCCCGCTTGTGTCGTCCCCAACCCGGCATGGCCATGGTGAACTGTCCCTACCTGCCAGGAAAGAGACGTATGCCCTGCGCTCACTCCGTTGGGTGATCTGCCGCGTACGCATAGTCCGTTCGGGCCATCCAAGATTGGGCCCGAAGGGGGTGTTGCGCCCTGCTTGCCTTCCGTAACGTCCTCAACTGGCAACGGTGAATATGCCGTTTGCCGCCGTGGGGGAGCCTCGATTCGGGAGAGGACGGCGCCAGCATGAGCTGGGTAACCGACTGGAGTGCACAGGCAGCCTGCCGCACTACCGATCCGGATGAACTGTTCGTTCAAGGGGCGGCCCAGAACCGCGCCAAGGCGGTGTGCACCGGCTGCCCGGTGCGTACGGAGTGCCTGGCCGACGCCCTGGACAACCGGGTGGAGTTCGGCGTGTGGGGCGGGATGACCGAGCGCGAGCGCAGGGCACTCCTGCGTCGTCGCCCGACCGTCACCTCGTGGCGCCGGCTGCTGGAAACCGCGCGTACGGAGTACGAGCGCAGTACGGGCATATTGCCGGTGGACTGTGAGGACGAGGAGACCTACGAGAACTACGCCGCGGCCGGCTGACGGCGGGCCCGGGTCCGGGGCCTCGTACGCGCGTGCGTACGAGGTCGGGTGCCGGGCGGGGTGGGCGAGACGTCGCGCGAGGTGTGCGAGACGTCGGGCAAGCGCGCCCTCGGTGTCGGCGGTACCGGCTCGGCGTCGGGCGGACGGACTCTTTGGCGTGCGTCGGCTTCGGCTTTTGGCGCTTTTGACGTCCAGCCTTGACGTCCAGCCTTGACGTCCAGACTTTGACGTTCAGCCTTTGTGGCGTTTGCCGTGCGGCCCTTGACGCCTGGTCAGGTCGCCGCGTCGAGGCCGGGCTGCTCGGGCGACTGGTCCGCGAGGCGTTCGCCGATCTCCCGTAGCCCGGCCAGGTCGTGGACGTCACCGGACAGCGCGGCGACCTGCGCCACCGGGACCTCCGGATGGAGTGCGGTGAAGCGGTCGCGGGTGCGCCGCTCGCGCGCCAGGACCTGCATACGTTCGGCGTGCAGCCTCAGCAGCCCAGCGGCGAGTTGCTCGGCCGAAGGGCGCGGGTCGGAAGCGTCTGACGGTGGCACTGCCGCGGTGGCGGGGGAGGAACCATCGGCGGTACGAGACCCAGCATTCCCGCCGCCGAGATCCACAATGCCGCTCCCGTCAAGATTTTCGTACGGACTGACCGCCGGGCCGGCTCCCCCCGGTCCGGCCGTCGGCCCGTCCTCCGGCCCGCCCTCGGATCCCTGGGAGCCCTGGGTGTCCCGGGGCGCACAGGCATCCCGGGGAGCCTGGGAGTCCTCCCGGGTGTCCTGCTGGGCGGCCAGGTCCGTCAGAGCCTCCGCGGCGGCCAGCGCCCGCTCCGCGCTCAACTGCGCGGCCCCGCTGCCGTGCACCCGGTTCAGTACGAGTCCGGCCAGCGGCATCCGCTCGGCGGCCAGCCGCTCCACGAAGTACGCCGCCTCGCGCAGCGCGTCCCGCTCCGGCGCGGCCACGACGAGAAAGGCGGTGCCGGGCGCCTGGAGCAGCCGGTACGTCGCGTCCGCGCGGGTGCGGAAGCCGCCGAACATGGTGTCCATGGCGGCGGCGAACGTCTGGACGTCCCGCAGCAGTTGGCCGCCCATCAGCTTGCTGAGCGTACCGGTCATCATCGACATGCCGACATTGAGGAACTTCATCCCGGCCCGGCCGCCGACCTTCGCCGGTGCCATCAGGACGCGGATGAACTTCCCGTCCAGGAAGGAGCCCAGGCGCTTGGGCGCGTCCAGGAAATCCAGCGCGGAGCGGCTGGGCGGGGTGTCGACGACGATCAGGTCCCAGGCGTCGCGCGAGCGGAGCTGGCCGAGCTTCTCCATGGCCATGTACTCCTGCGTACCGGCGAAACCGGCCGAGAGTGACTGGTAGAAGGGGTTCTCCAGGATCGCCCGCGCGCGCTCCGCGTCCGCGTGGCTCTCGACGATCTCGTCGAAGGTCCGCTTCATGTCCAGCATCATCGCGTGCAGTTCGCCGCCCGCGGACTCGTCGATGCCCTTGACCCGGCGCGGCACGTTGTCCAGTTCGGAGATGCCCATCGACTGGGCCAGCCGACGGGCCGGGTCGATGGTGAGCACCACGGTCCTGCGACCGCGCTCGGCGGCCCGTACGCCCAGGGCCGCGGCGGTCGTGGTCTTGCCGACGCCGCCCGCGCCGCAGCACACCACGATGCGGGTGCGCGGGTCGTCGAGGAGGGGGTCGACGTCCAGCAGCGCGGCCGAGGTGTGCAGCGCGGCCGGAGCGTGCGGGGTGGCCGGGGTGTGCGGGGTGGCCGGGCTCTTGGCGTACGAGGTATCGGTGTGCGGGCCGTCGGATTGCGGGCCCTCGGCGTACGGGGTGGTGCCGTGGTCCGTGCCGGGTGGGGTCAAACCGTCCGCGGTCATATGGGTCCCTGTTTCCGCAGGTCCCTCGCCAGCCGGTACAGACCGGCGAGGTCCACTCCCTCGGGGAGCAGCTCCAACTCATAGGTGGGCAGGTCCAGCCGTGACAGTTCCGCGTGCTGGGCACGCTCCAGCGCGACCCGCTCGGCGTGCTCACGGGCCTGCTCCAGCAGCGGGTCGATGAGGCGGTCGGCCAGGCCGCCGCGGCGTGCCCCGCCCAGTCCGGCCCGGGAGAGGGCCTGGGCGATGCCGGTACGCGCCCCGTTGGCGGCGATGTCGACCTCGCCGGCGTCCAGCACGGTGGGGCGGGTCATGTTGATGACGACACCGCCCACCGGGAGCCCCGCCGCCCGCAGCTCCCGGACGCCGTCCGCCGTCTCCTGGACGGGCATCTCCTCCAGGAGCGTGACCAAGTGCACAGCGGTTTCGGGAGACTTCAGGACGCGCATCACGGCCTGCGCCTGGTTGTGGATGGGGCCGATCTTGGCCAGTCCGGCGACCTCGTCGTTGACGTTCAGGAACCGGGTGATGCGGCCGGTCGGCGGGGCGTCCATGACCACCGCGTCGTACACGAACCGCCCGCGCCTGTCCTTGCGGCGGACCGCCTCGCACGCCTTGCCCGTCAGCAGGACGTCCCGCAGGCCGGGGGCGATGGTCGTCGCGAAGTCGATCGCGCCGATCTTCTTCAGCGCCCGTCCGGCGCCGCCCAGCTTGTAGAACATCTGGAGGTAGTCCAGCAGGGCGCGCTCGGCGTCGATGGCCAGTGCGTGCACCGCTCCGCCATCGGGCGCCACGGCGATCTTGCGCTCCTCATACGGAAGCGCCTCTGTCTCGAACACTTGGGCAATGCCCTGTCGGCCCTCGACCTCGACCAGGAGGGTGCGGCGTCCCTCGGTGGCCAGGGCTAGGGCGAGGGCAGCGGCGACCGTGGTCTTACCGGTGCCACCCTTGCCGCTGACGACATGGAGCCTGCTCACGCCAAGGAGCCTAACCAGTCCGCGCCGGGGCTACGCACGAGACCGGCCGCCAGCTTGTGCGCCGGGGTATGCGCCGGGGCGCGACGGGAGCATGCGCCGGAGCGTACGCCGTGGTGCGGGGTGAGCGGCGGGGCGAGGTGCGCACGGGGCGGCGCTCGTGGATAGACCCTGCACGGGAGGCGGGGCGTCCATCGGCACGGCCCCGTACGGCAGCCGGGGCGTCCATCGGCACGGCCCCGTCCGCGAGGCGTGGGGACAGGCATTACGCTCGGCTCCATGACCAAGTGGGAATACGTGACCGTGCCGCTGCTCGTGCATGCGACGAAGCAGATTCTGGACACCTGGGGCGAGGACGGCTGGGAGCTGGTCCAGGTCGTGCCCGGCCCGAACAACCCCGAGCAGCTCGTGGCCTACCTGAAGCGGGAGAAGCAGGCATGAGCGCCGTCGAGGACAAGATCACCTCGCTCGGGCTGAAGCTCCCCGAGGTCGTGCCCCCGCTCGCCACGTACCAGCCCGCCGTGCGCTCCGGCGCGTACGTCTTCACCTCCGGCCAGCTCCCGATGGTGGACGGCACGCTGCCCGCCACCGGCAAGGTCGGTGCCGAGGTCAGCCCTGAGCAGGCCAAGGAACTGGCCGCGACCTGCGCGCTGAACGCGCTGGCCGCCGTGAAGTCCGTGATCGGCGATCTGGACAAGATCCAGCGGGTCGTGAAGGTCGTCGGGTTCGTCGCCTCCGCACCGGAGTTCACCGGTCAGCCGGGTGTCGTCAACGGCGCGAGCGAGCTGCTGGGCGAGATCCTGGGCGACAAGGGCGTGCACGCGCGCTCCGCGGTGGGTGTGGCGGTGCTTCCGATCGACGCGCCCGTCGAGGTCGAGATCCAGGTCGAGGTCGCGGAGTAGCCGAGCGGCCGAGCAACGGAGCTACCGAGCAGCGGAGCTACCGGGCAGCCGAGCAGTCGAACAGCGGCGTGCTGGACCAGCGGGTCCGTGGCGCAGGGGCCCTCTCGAACATCCACGCGTGAACGCATAGCATCCGGCCATGTCGTCGACGACCAATGGCCAGTGGTATCCGCCTGAATGGCCGGACCGCATCCGTGCGCTCACGAAGGGGGAGCTGACTCCCGCCGCGCCGCGCCGGGCCGCGACCGTTCTGCTCCTCCGGGACACCGACGCCGGTGGTCCAGCCGTCCATATGCTGCGCAGACGCGCCTCCATGGCTTTCGCCGGGGGCGCGTACGCGTATCCGGGCGGCGCCGTCGACCCGCGCGACGAGCGGCCGGTGGCCTGGGCCGGGCCGTCGCTGTCCCAGTGGGCCGCCCGTCTCGGCGTGACGCCCTATGAGTCGTACGGCGATGCCCCGGCCGGTCCGTACGCTGAAGCCTCGGCCGGTCCGTACGGCGCTGCACCGACCGGTCCGTACGGTGACACCCCGGCCGCACCGGCTGCCGGAGCGGAACCGGCGGCCTCGTCCGCCACGCCCTCCCAGGAGGCGGCGGCGCAGGCCATCGTCTGTGCGGCGGTACGGGAGACCTTCGAGGAGGCCGGGGTGCTGCTCGCCGGCCCGTCGGCCGACTCGGTCGTGGCGGACACCACGGGCGAGGACTGGGAGGCGGACCGCGCGGCCCTGGTCGCGCGGGAGCTGTCCTTCGCGGACTTCCTGGCCCGGCGCGGCCTCGTCCTGCGCTCCGACCTGCTGGGCGCCTGGGCGCGCTGGATCACCCCGGAGTTCGAGCCGCGGCGCTACGACACCTGGTTCTTCGTCGCCGTGCTGCCGGAAGGGCAGCGCACCCGCAACGCGTCCACGGAGGCGGACCGTACGGTGTGGATGCGCCCGGGCGAAGCCGCCGCGGGGTACGACCGCGGGGAACTGCTGATGATGCCGCCGACGATCTCCACGCTGCGCGGCCTTCAGCCGTACGCCACCGCGGCCCAGGCCCTGGCCGCGTCCGGTGAACGCGACCTGACGCCCGTACTGGCGCGCGCGGTGCTCAAGGACGGCGAGATCGAGCTGAGCTGGCCGGGACACGACGAATTCACCAAGCACATCGCCCCGGCGAGCGGGGGCGCGGACAGCTCCGGTCCATCTGGTTCGGCCCGTCCGGCCCGTCCCGCAGAAGGGCCCGCCCTATGACGTACGCAGCCGCGCTCCCCGGGCAGCCCCGCGGCGGGGACATCGCCGGGCCCGCCACCGCCCGCGCCCGGTGCGTCCTCGCCCCGAATCCCTCCGCCATGACGCTGGACGGCACGAACACCTGGATCGTCGCCGAGCCGGACTCCGACCTCGCCGTCGTCATCGACCCGGGGCCGTTGGACGAGTCGCACCTCAAGGCTGTCATCGAGGCGGCGGAAGAGGCCGGCAAGCGCGTCGCGCTGACCCTCCTGACGCACGGACATCCGGACCACGCCGAGGGCGCCGGGCGCTTCGCCGAGCTGACGGGCACGGCCGTACGGGCCCTGGACCCGGCCCTGCGCCTGGGCGACGAGGGGCTGGCGGCGGGTGATGTGATCACCACCGGTGGCCTGGAGCTGCGCGTCGTACCCACTCCCGGGCACACCGCCGACTCGCTCTCCTTCCACCTGCCGGCCGACGCCGCTGTTCTGACGGGCGACACGGTCCTGGGACGCGGTACGACGGTCGTGGCGCACCCGGACGGCCGTCTCGGCGACTACCTCGACTCGCTGCGCCGGCTGCGGTCGCTGACGGTCGACGACGGCGTGTCCACGGTCCTGCCGGGGCACGGCCCCGTACTGAACGACGCGCAGGGCGTGGTCGAGTTCTATCTGGCGCACCGGGCGAACCGGCTGGCCCAGGTGGAGACGGCGTACGAGGCGGGGCACCGTACGCCGTCGGAGGTCGTCGCGAGCGTGTACGCGGACGTGGACCGCTCGTTGTGGCCGGCCGCCGAACTCTCCGTACGGGCCCAGCTCGACTACCTGCACGAGCACGGGCTGATCTGAAGGCGGGTGGGGGCGGGGGAGGCCACGGCCGGCGACCGTCGGCCTGCGGAGGAGAGGGCAAGGAGCCGGGGGCCGGGGCCGGGGCCGTTACGCCAGGCGGCTTCTCCCGGTGCTCCCAATGGGGCCACCACTCTGGTCAACCGCGTTCCGCGCGGCGCCCGGTGGAAGGGCTCACGGCAGCACATCCATCTCCGAATCGGAAAGGCTGCTAACCATGCGTGCTTTTGCCCGCCCTCTGCTCGTCACCTTCACCACCCTGGCCCTGGCCGGCCTCGGCTCCGTCGCCGCGCAGGCCCACGACGGCGGCCCCGGCGCCGGCCCCGCCAAGCCCCCCGTGGGCAGCCCCGCCGGGCCCTCCGCGGACGAGCACGCCAAGCTCCCCGTGGACGGCCACGCCAAGCTCCCCATGCATGAGCACGCCAAGCTCCCCATGGGCCATGCCCCCCACAAGACGTCCGTGGTCGTCACGCCCGCCAGGCCCTCTCTGGGCAGCCTCATCTACGACAGCGTCAACCACCCCGAGAAGATGAAGCACAGCGACAAGACGGTCAATTTCGTCCATCTGCGGTGACGCGCCGGCGCGCGGTCGGCGTCACGGCTGCGGTCGGCGCCGGCCGTACGCCTCATATGGGCGGCGGTGGCTCCCACACGTAGGGTGTGGCGGCACCGCCGCTTCTCCTCGTCACGCTTCCCGGCTGCTTCGGCTGCTTCGGCTGTTCCGGCCGGCCGGTCCGGCTGCCCCCAGCTCGCGTTCGATGCCGCCGCGCAGCAGCTCACGAACTCGTTCCAAGGAGGCCGAGCCGCTCAGCCAGCGCGTACTGAGCCCCTCGGCGAGCGCGCTGAGCCGCTCGGCGGCGTCCGGCGCCGAGACGTCGGGATCGGCCGTACCGGCCTCCTGGGCCCGCTCGATGAGAGCGGCCAGGTCGTCCGCCCACTGCCGGGTCGCGTCCCGGAGCTGGGCACGCAGCGCGGCGTCGAAGACCGCGCTGGACTGGAACTCACCCCAGTCCGTGCTGTTCTCCACGACGTCGGGAACGTCCTGCAGCTCGCGCATGCGCATGTCCTCCAACTGGGCGCGCAGGGCGAGGGCGTGCGTGGGGTCCGGCGCGGTGTAGTGCTCAGCGCGTTCCCCGATGAAGTCGAGCGTACGGCCGCCGAAATGGCGAGTCGGTGCGTCAGCGAGACAGCGAGACGGCGATACGGCGAGACGAGGGGGCGGCATGGGTACGCGTATGAACACCCCGGACAGGCGCCACCCGTCACGGCGCGGAGTACTCAGAGCGGGCGATCTGGGAGCGCTGGCTGCGGCCGGCACCGGTCTGTCCGTCGCGACAGCGCCGGCGAACCCGGGCGGGCGGCGTCACCGGGCCGGGCGGCCTCGCGGGCGTGGACTTCCGCATCAACGGCTGGGGCGGCAAGCAGAACCACCCGCGCGACGGCAGGGCCGCCCGTACGCTGCTGCGCCACGTGGGCGTTCCCCGTATCGACGCGCGGATCACGGGGGAGGGCGGTGCGGTGGAGGTGGACGGCGCGGGCACGCTGCTGGCCACCGAAAGCTCGCTGGTCAACGACAACCGCAACCCCGGCGTCACGCGGGTCGGCATCGAACGGGCGCTGTGCCGCGCCCTGGGCGTGACCGAGGTCATCTGGCTCGCGGGCGTACGGACGCGCGGGGCAGACGGCTGGAGATCGTCGAGCTGCCGGAGCCCGGCCCGTCCCGGCCAGGATCGGTGGCCGGGGGCCGGCCTTCCTCATTTCCTACCTCAACTGCTACGTGGCGAACGGGGTCGTCTCATGCCGCGCGCCGACGACCGCGCGGCCTCGATCGTCCGCGATCTGCATCCGGGGCGCGCGGTCCGGCAGGTGACCACCGACGCCATCGCCGAGGGGGTGGCGGCATCCACTGTGCGACCCAGCAGCAGCCGCTGATCAAGGGACGAGGGGTGAGGAGGGAGAGGTGAGGCCCTTGAGCCCATTGAGATTCGCCGTCCGCGCCTCGGGGGCCGAGGTCAAGCGTCGGGGCGGGAAGTCTTCGCCCCATGTACGGCGAGATACTCCTCCGCCAGCCAGGGCCCGAGATCGTCCAGCATCCCGGTGAGCAGTGGCACACCGTCGGCGGGCGTGCGCGCCGCGCGCGCTACGGCGCGCATCTGCTCTGCCCGCGCCGGGTAATAGCTGCCGAACACCTCGGCGGACTCATCGAGGTCGCTCGTCCAGCCGTCCCACCGGGGCATCACCAGCGTGAATCCGGTCCGTACGAGCCGACGGGCCACCCGCCGGGTCAGTGCGGTGCGCTCGGCTTCCGTGGCGACGGCAGCGGCCTGTTCGCGCAGCGCGGGCAGGACCTGGAAGAGGTCACCGTTGGTCTCGCGGGCGAGCAGTGAGGTGGGGCGGTAGCGCGGGAGGTGCTCGGCGAGGTCGGGTCCGGACAGCGGGGTGCACAGACAGGCCAGGAACCATCCCAGGTCGTACCGCTCCGCCTCGCTGAGCAGCGTGTCCGCGGCGTACAGCAGGATGCCGACGCCGTCGACCACGGGGCAGCGGGCGTCCACCTCCGCCTCGACGCGGCGGGTGGCGGCCCGGTCGGCCGCTGTGGGGGCGGACCGGAGCGCCAGTAGTACGTCGAGGTCGGAGACGCCGGGGAGTGCCGTACCGCGCGGGACGCTGCCGTACAGGTACGTGCTGTGCAGCCGTGAGCCGTCGAAGTGGTCGGCGATCCGGGCGCGTATCTCCTGGACGGCCGGCAGGAAGGCCGCCGTCACCTTGGCCAGGGACCCTTCCCGTACGAAGAAGCCCTGCGCGTCCAGCCCCGCCCCCATGAGCCACCCCCACCGCTCGTTGCTCGTCGCCCGTCACTTTCGGCCCTGGGAGCTTATGGGAGTCCGGCCGTGGGAGCTCATGGGGCTCATGCGAAAGGCCCCGTCGAAACGGGGCCCTTCCGCAGGTCGTGTGGCCGCGTCCGGATGGGGACGGGCCGAGGCGTCAGCGCGAGCGCTTGGCCAGGCGTTCGACGTCCAGCAGGATCACGGCGCGCGCCTCCAAGCGCAGCCAGCCGCGGCCCGCGAAGTCCGCGAGGGCCTTGTTGACGGTCTCCCGGGACGCGCCGACGAGCTGGGCCAGCTCCTCCTGCGTCAGGTCGTGGACGACGTGGATGCCCTCCTCCGACTGCACGCCGAAGCGGCGCGAGAGGTCGAGCAGCGCGCGGGCCACGCGGCCGGGGACGTCCGAGAAGACCAGGTCGGACATCTGGTCGTTGGTCTTGCGCAGCCGGCGGGCGACGGCGCGCAGCAGCGCGGTGGCCACCTCGGGCCGGGCGTTCAGCCAGGGCTGGAGGTCGCCGTGACCCAGGCCGAGCAGCTTGACCTCGGTCAGCGCGGTGGCGGTGGCGGTACGCGGGCCCGGGTCGAACAGGGACAGCTCACCGATCAGCTCACCCGGGCCGAGGACGGCGAGCATGTTCTCGCGGCCGTCCGGGGAGGTGCGGTGCAGCTTCACCTTGCCCTCGGTGACCACGTACAGGCGGTCGCCGGGCTCCCCTTCGTGGAACAGGGCGTCGCCGCGGGCGAGCGTGACCTCTCCCATCGAGGCGCGCAGCTCCGCCGCCTGCTCGTCATCGAGCGCCGCGAAGAGCGGTGCGCGCCGCAGAACGTCGTCCACGAGTTCTCTCCTTGTCGACATGCTCCGGAGGACCTGGGTCCCCATCATGCCGGAATGCAAAACAGTGCGATCAATCACAAGTTTGCCGGACCCGTTGTCCGAGCCATACGGCAGGGGGCCGATTGGGGTCGTGATTCCCGGTGATCGGGCCGGATGTCAGTGGGACGCCTTAGTCTGGCCGGGTGTCCAAAACGCCGGTGAGAGCACAGGACAAGGGGGCCGGGCGAGTGAGCACGGAACGCGATTCCGCTGTGGGCGAACAGGCCCCTGCCGACACCGCAAAGGTGGCAAAAACCGCGAAAACCTCTTCGGCGGCAGCGGCCCGTCGAGCCACGTCGGACGCGTCCGCGACCGCGTCTTCGGAGGCGGGGACGACGGCTGCAAAGGCTACGGACGCGAAGTCGGGAACGGTGGCGAGGGCTGCCACGGGGCGTGCGGTGAAGAAGGCCGCGGCCAAGAAGACGGTCCCCGGGGCGGCGCCCGCCGAGAAGGCAGGCACTGAGAAGGCAGGCACTGAGAAGGCGGCGGCCAAGAAGGCCGTCGCCAAGAAAGCAGCCGCCAAGAAGGCGGTCGCGAAAAAGGCCGCCGTGAAGAAGGCCCCGGCGAAGAAGGCCCCGGCGAAGAAAACCGCCGCCAAGAAGACGGCGGCGGGGAATGCCGCCGGGCCCGCCGCGCCCGTCGCGCGCCGGACCCCCGGGGGCAAGCCGGAGTCGCGTACCGCCATGGTGCGCCGCGCCCGCCGTATCAACCGTGAGCTGGCCGAGGTGTATCCGTACGCCCATCCCGAGCTGGACTTCACCAACCCCTTCGAGCTGCTGGTCGCGACGGTCCTGTCCGCGCAGACCACCGACCTGCGGGTCAACCAGACCACCCCGGCCCTCTTCGCCGCCTACCCGACGCCCGAGGACATGGCGGCAGCCGCCCCGGAGGCGCTGGAGGAGCTGATCCGGCCCACCGGGTTCTTCCGCGCCAAGGCCAAGTCGCTGCTCGGCCTCTCCACGGCGCTGCGCGACCGCTTCGGCGGCGAGGTGCCCGGCCGTCTGGAAGACCTGGTCTCGCTGCCCGGAGTCGGCCGGAAGACCGCCAATGTGGTGCTGGGCAACGCCTTCGGCGTGCCGGGCATCACGGTCGACACCCACTTCGGCCGGCTGGTCCGCCGCTTCGGGTGGACCGGGCAGATGGACCCGGAGAAGGTGGAGGCGGAGATCGCCGAGATCTTCCCCGCGAGCGAATGGACGATGCTCTCGCACCGCGTCGTCTTCCACGGCCGCCGCATCTGCCACTCCCGCAAGCCCGCCTGCGGTGCCTGCCCCATCGCCCCGCTGTGTCCCTCGTACGGCGAGGGGGAGACGGACCCGGAGAAGGCGAAGAAGCTGCTGAAGTACGAGAAGGGAGGCCAGCCGGGCCAGCGGCTGAGCCCGCCGCCGGACTACCCGGGACAGCCCGCGCCCCCGTTGGCGGGCCGATGACCGCGCCGGTCCGCCCGGGGCCGCCGCCGCGCCCCGGCAGGCCGTACGGCGCCACAGGAACCGTAGGGCCACGGAAACCGTAGGAAACGTAGGAACGGCAGACACGTAGGAACGGCAGACACGGCCGTAACGGCGGAAACGGCGGAACGGCAGAAACAGAAGAAGTCGCGGGACCGCGGGCATCGCAACAGCAATCGCCAATCGCCAAACGCACACCGCAACCGCACACCGTATGAGCACGGCCGCCTCCCGATGACCGCGGTCGGACGATCACCGAAGCGACGGCCTTGAGGGGGCGCGTATGACGAGCGCACGGGAGCAGCAGTACGGGGAGACCTACGACCAGGACGTGCGCGAGGGCGGGCCCGCGCCCGTCACCCACCACATGTCCGACGGCACGGAGCCGGCGGTCGCCGCCGAGCCGCCCCCGGTCTCCGTCACGCCGCCCGCGGTCTCCGGCACGCCACCGACGGCTTCCGTCGCGCCGCCGGCGCCTCCCGCCCCACCGCCCCGCATCACCAATGTGTCCGTCACCACCGACGGCCTGCCCGAGTGGCTGCTGCCGGTCGCCGAGGCGGCCCGGTCCATCGAGCCCGAGCAGCTCAGCCGGTTCCTGCCGCCCAAGAGCGGCGGGCGGCAGTCCGCGGTGCTGATGCTCTTCGGCCACGGTGACCGCGGCCCGGAGCTGCTCCTCATGGAGCGCGCCGGCACCCTGCGCGCGCACGCGGGTCAGCCCTCCTTCCCCGGCGGCGCGCTGGACCCCGAGGACGGCGACCCGGAAGGGGACGGCCCGGTACGTGCCGCGCTGCGCGAGGCGTGGGAGGAGACGGGCCTGGACCCGTCCGGTGTCCAGGTCTTCGGCGTGCTGCCACGCCTCTACATCCCCGTCAGCCGTTTCGTCGTCACGCCCGTCCTGGGCTGGTGGCGCGCGCCCAGCGCCGTCGGAGCGGTCGACCAGGCCGAGACGGCGCGGGTCTTCACGGTTCCCGTGGCGGATCTCACGAACCCGGAGCACCGGGTGACCGCGTGGCACCCCAGTGGCCACAGCGGCCCGGCCTTCCTCGTGGGCGGCGCGCTGGTCTGGGGTTTCACGGCCGGTCTCATCGACCGGATGCTGCACTTCGCCGGCTGGGAGGTTCCCTGGGACCGCACCAAGCAGGTCCCGCTCGACCGGCGCTCGTGAGACGGTGGCGGGCGTGAACGTCCTGGATATCGTGCTGTTGCTCGCGGCCGTGTGGTTCGCGGTCGTCGGCTACCGGCAAGGCTTCGTCGTCGGCGTCCTGTCCGTGATCGGCTTCCTCGGCGGTGGGCTGATCGCGGTCTACCTGCTGCCCGTGGTGTGGAACCAGATCACGGAGGACGCCACGCCGGGGACCTTCGCGGCCATCGCCGCGGTCGCCGTCGTGATCGTGTGCGCCTCGGTGGGCCAGGCGTTCACCACACACCTGGGCAACAAGCTGCGCCGGTACATCACCTGGTCACCGGCGCGCGCCCTGGACGCGACCGGCGGCGCGCTGGTCAACGTCCTGGCGATGCTGCTGGTCGCCTGGCTGATCGGATCGGCCCTGGCCGGCACCTCCCTGCCGACGCTGGGCAAGGAGGTCCGCAGCTCCAAGGTGCTGCTCGGCGTCTCCCGGGTGATGCCGCAGGAGGCCGGCACGTGGTTCGCGGACTTCTCCGCCGTCCTGGGGCAGAACGGCTTCCCGCAGGTCTTCACGCCCTTCTCCAACGAGCCGATCCACTCGGTCCCGGCACCCGACCCCAAGCTCGCCGGCGGCCCGGTGGCCGCCCGGGCGCGGCAGAGCATCGTCAAGGTCGTCGGTACGGCTCCCGGCTGCGGCAAGGTCGTGGAGGGCACCGGCTTCGTCTTCGCCCGCCACCGCGTGATGACCAACGCCCATGTGGTCGGGGGTGTGAGCGCGCCGACCGTCCAGGTGGGCGGGGAGGGCCGTGCGTACGGCGCCAAGGTCGTCCTGTACGACTGGCGGCGGGACATCGCGGTGCTGGACGTGCCCGCACTGTCGGCGCCCGCGCTGCGCTTCGCCGAGGCGGAGTCGGGCAGCGGGAAGAGCGCCATCGTCGCCGGCTTCCCGGAGAACGGCGGCTATGACGTCCGCTCCGCCCGTACCCGCGGTCGCATCAAGCTCGACGGCCCGGACATCTACCACCGGGGCACGGTCCGCCGCGATGTGTACTCCCTGTACGCCGCGGTCCGGCCGGGCAACTCCGGAGGCCCGCTGCTCACGCCGAGCGGTGAGGTCTACGGAGTGGTGTTCGCCAAGTCGCGGGTCGATGACAACACCGGTTATGCGCTGACCGCCGACGAGGTCCGTGAGGACGTCGCCAAGGGGCGCACGGCCGACAAGCCGGTCGACAGCCAGGGCTGCGCGATGTGATCAGCCAGGGCTGCGCGATGTGAGGCGCGCGGGCGTGACGGGGCGCGCCGCGGGTGCGGCGCGCTCTCAGGTCCGTGGATGGCGAAGCCGCGCGGTCATCCAGCGCGCGCGGCGGCGCAGGATGTGCGGAATGCCCAAGGGGTGGGCGAGGCCGGGGGCCTCACCGGACCGCAGGTCCGGGGTGCCCCTGTCCTGAGTGCCCACTGCAGCGGCGGTGCTGCGGCGGTTGCGTGCCACGTCACGGTAGTCGTGCGTCCAGCCCATACCCTCGACTCTGCCCGGGCCCGGGGCCGCGTAACCTCTCCGCGACCCTTCAATTGGCCTATGCGCCAGGCAATTGGCTGTTCGTCAGACGAACGTTCGTATTCCTGCCGTGCCTGCCTCCTTGCCGCCGGGCTCCGGGGGACTTCGGCCTCACCCGTACGGCCTTACGGTCCGGCCGGCGTACGGCCATCCGGCCCCGCGGCCGTACCGCCGTAGGGCCCATACAGCGGTAAGGCCCCACGGGCAGCAGGCCGCCACCGGCCGTAACGCCCGCAGGGCCGCACCGCCCGCAGGCCCGCACCGCGCAGAGCCGTACCACCCGCGGGCGCCGAAGGTCCGCTACCGGTCCGGCTCCGGGTCCTTGAGCCAGTTGATCAGCTCGGTGGAGAAGGCCACCGGGTCCTCCTCGTGCGGGAAGTGCCCGAGCCCGTCGAACAGCCGCCAGCGGTAGGGCGCCTCCACGTACTCCCCGGACCCGGCCGCGCTGCGGGTGCGCATCACCGGGTCCAGCGAACCGTGCAGATGCAACGTGGGCACCCGCACCGGCCACTTCATCCGCCGGTTGAACTGGATACCGTCCGGCCGGGCCATCGACCGCACCATCCAGCGGTACGGCTCGATCGAGCAGTGCGCCGTGGAGGGGATGCTCATCGCCCGCCGGTAGGTCTCCACCGCGTCGTCCTCCGGCAGCCGCGGCCCCGACCAGTCCCGGATCAGCCGCCCCACCAGCGCCGCGTCATCCGCCACCAGCTTGCGTTCGGGCAGCCACGGCCGCTGGAAGCTCCACACGTACGAGCTCTGCCTGCTCTGTTTGAAGTCGGCGAGCATCGCCGAACGCCAGCGCCGCGGATGCGGCATCGAGGACACCGCCAGCCGCCGCACCAGCTTCGGCCGCATCACCGCCGCCGTCCACGCCAGATAGCCGCCCAGGTCGTGTCCGACCAGGGCGGCGTCCGGCTCGCCCAGGGACCGTACGACGCCGGTGATGTCCAGGGCGAGGTTGGCGGGGTCATAACCCCGGGGCGTACGGTCGCTGCCGCCCACCCCCCGCAGGTCCATCGCCACCGCGCGGAACCCCGCCTCGGCGAGCGCGGGCAGTTGGTGCCGCCAGGCCCACCAGAACTGCGGGAAGCCGTGCAGCAGCAGGACCAGCGGGCCATCCCCCATCTCGGTGATGTGGAAACGGGCGCCGTTGGCCGCGACGTCGCGGTGGGTCCAGGGGCCTTCGGGACGTACGACCGAGTCGGAACTGTCGGGAGCCGTCATACGGACGAGCGTGTCACAGACTCCAGGACCGGGTGGCTCTCGGTCACCGGCCGCGGATGCGGCTTGACGTTCTGCAGTACCGCGGCGGTCTCCTTGGCCGAGGAGATGGACTTCTCCGGCTTCTTGATCTTCTTCAGCTTGGCCATGGCCAGCATCACCAGCAGCCCCGCCAGCACCAGGAAGGCGCCGCCCACGATCAGGAAGGACCAGGCGAGCCCGAGCCCGAGGTTGTGGATGCCGTACGCCGCCGCGAAGCTGAGCACCGGCAGCGCGAAGACGCCCAGCACCCCCGCCACGATGAACGCGGCCCCCCGATGCCCGCCCGCTTGGCGTCCTGCCGCAGTTCCGCCTTGGCCAGCGCGATCTCGTCGTGCACCAGCGCGGACAACTCGGCGGTGGCCGAGGCCACCAACTGCCCGAGGCTGCGGTCCGCGCCGTCGTCGGCTGCGCTCATCGCCGTCTCCCTCTTCTCATCTGCCGGATGCAAAGCCTCTCAGATCATGCCGGACCATCGTCTCCGGCGTCCGCGCCGGAGGCCACTTCGGCAAGGCGACGGTGTTCGGCGGCCTTCGCCTCGTAGATGGCGGCCATCCGCAGGTGGTAGTCGGGCCGGTCGAGTTCGTAGATGTCCGGGATGCCGTCCTGGTCCTCGTCCCGGTCCTCCTCCTCGCACAGCTTGCGGTACTTGTTGTTGCGTATTTTGAGCAGCGTTCCCGCGAGGACCGCCGCGATCAGCGAGCCGGTCAGTACGGACGCCTTGATCTCATCGGCCAGGGCCGCGTCGCCGGAGAAGGCCAGCTCGCCGATGAGCAGCGAGACCGTGAAGCCGATGCCGGCCAGCGAGGCGACGGCGAAGACGTCCGGCCACCTCAGCTCGGGGTTGAGCTCCGCCTTGGTGAACCGCGCGGTGAACCACGTACCGCCGAAGATGCCCAGCGCCTTGCCCAGGACCAGGCCGAGGACGACGCCGAGCGTCTCGGGCCGGGTGAAGACGTCCCGCAGGGCGCCGTCGGAGATGGACACGCCCGCCGAGAACAGGGCGAACAGCGGTACCGCCAGCCCCGCCGACAGGGGGCGGACGAGGTGTTCGATGTGCTCGCCGGGGGAGTGCGGCTCGCCGTCGCGGCGGGTACAGCGCAGCATCAGGCCCATGGCGACACCCGCGATGGTGGCGTGCACACCGCTGTTCTCCATCAGGGCCCAGATGACCACGGCGAGCGGTACGTAGACGTACCAGCCGCGTACCCCTTTGCGCAGCAGCAGGTAGAAGACGGCCAGGCCGGCGAAGGCGAAGCCCAGCGCCAGGAAATTGATCGTCGAGGTGAAGAAGACCGCGATGATCAGGATGGCGAACAGGTCGTCGACGACGGCCAGGGTCAGCAGGAAGGCGCGCAGCGCGGAGGGCAGGGAGGTGCCGATGACGGCGAGGACGGCGAGCGCGAAGGCGATGTCGGTGGCGGTGGGCACCGCCCAGCCGCCGAGCGAACCGCTGCCGGCCGTGTTGACCAGGCAATAGACGAGGGCGGGGGTGGCCATGCCGCACAGCGCGGCGATGACGGGCAGCGCGGCGGCCCTGGGGTCGCGCAGCTCGCCCGCCACCAGCTCACGTTTGAGTTCGATGCCGGCGACGAAGAAGAAGACGGCGAGCAGGCCGTTGGCGGCCCAGTGCTGTACGGACAGGTCCAGGCCCAGCCATGCGGGACCGAGGTGGAAGCCGCGCACCGCCTCGTAACTGCCGCTGAGGGTGTTGGACCAGATCAGGGCCACGACGGCGGCGGCCAGGAGGAGGACGCCACCCACGGTTTCGGCGCGCAGGGCGTCCGCGACGAAGTTCCGCTCGGGCAGGGACATCCGCCCGAGGAATATGGAACGGCGGTGGTGGGACGCGCTCACGCGGGGCCTCCGGTTGCTTCGGCGGTACGGCTGTTGCAGTTGCCGACCAGACTTCCCGGCGCACCCAGATTTTTTGTCACTTTGTTGACGCGATTCCTACTCTACCCGGGGACGCAAGAGACATTCCGGCGAACTTCACTTTAGGGATATACGGCATGAAAGGCCGCCCGTAGCGCGACGAGGGGCACCCGGTCGGCGTGCGCCGGGTGCCCCTCGATCTCCTGCGTCATCTGCCGGTCGACGCAGGAATGGTCAAGCGTGTCCTCAGTCCTCGGTGGCCGAGGTGTCCTCGGCGGCCGGGCTAGTTGTTCTGTCCGGGGAGGTTGTGGACGGTGACAGGGTTCACGGCTGATCGATCTTGAAATGGGTGAGGGCCTTCTGGCCTGGTGTGGATTGCGACATCTGCACCAGCAACAGAAAGGCCCTCGTGGTCCACCGTAATGCACCCCTGACCGAGACAGGCCGCCTGCGTCTGGCCCGCTGCGTGGTCGAGGACGGCTGGCCTCTGCGCCGGGCCGCGGAACGTTTCCAGGTCTCGCCGACCACCGCCCAGCGGTGGGCCGATCGCTACCGCCGGCTCGGCGAGGCAGGCATGACCGACCGCTCCAGCCGCCCGCACTCCAGCCCGCGCCAGACTCCGAGCCGTACCGAACGCCGCATCATCAAGGTCCGCATCCTGCGCCGCTGGGGACCGGCCCGCATCGCTGGCCTCCTCCGGCTGGTGCCCTCGACCGTCCACCGCGTACTGACCCGCTACGGCCTGGCCCGCCTCGCCCATCTGGACCGGGCCACAGGCCGCGTCATCCGCCGCTACGAACGCGACAAGCCCGGCGAACTGGTCCACGTGGACATCAAGAAGCTCGGCAACATCCCCGACGGCGGCGGACACAAGGCCCTGGGCCGCCCGGCGGGCCGCAAGAACCGCTCAGGCACCGGCTACAGCTACATCCACACCGCCGTCGACGACCACTCCCGCCTGGCCTACAGCGAGATCCTCGGCGACGAGAAGAAGGAGACCGCCACCGCCTTCTGGAAGCGGGCCCACGCATTCTTCGCCTCCAGCGGCATCACCGTCGAACGGGTCCTGACCGACAACGGGGCCTGCTACCGCTCACGCGACTGGCGTGACGCCCTGGCGGGAGCCGGGATCTCCCATAGGCGAACCCGGCCCTACCGGCCACAGACGAACGGCAAGGTCGAGCGCCTCAACCGCACCCTGCTGGAGGAGTGGGCCTACGCCCAGCCCTACCGCTCAGAGACCCAACGACGCGAAGCATTCCCCCGCTGGCTGCACACCTACAATCACCACCGCGGACACACCGCGCTCGCAGGCCAACCCCCCGCCAGCCGCGTCCCCAACCTCACAGGGCAATACAGCTAGTCCTCGGTGGCCGCGCTCGGCAGCTTCTCCTGGATGAGCTGCATGACGGAGGAGTCCGTGAGCGTGGTGACATCACCCAGGGCACGGTTCTCCGCCACGTCGCGCAGCAGCCGGCGCATGATCTTGCCGGAGCGGGTCTTGGGCAGCTCCGCGACCGCCAGGATCCGCTTGGGCTTGGCGATCGGGCCGAGCTGCTTGGCGACATGCGCCCGCAGCTCCTCCACCAGGTCCGCGCCCTCCGCCGCGCCCCCGCGCAGGATGACGAAGGCACAGATGGCCTGGGTCGTCTGCGGGTCGCTGGCGCCGACCACCGCCGCCTCGGCCACCTTGGGGTGGGAGACCAGGGCCGATTCGACCTCGGTGGTGGAGATGTTGTGCCCGGAGACCAGCATCACGTCATCCACCCGGCCGAGCAGCCAGATGTCGCCGTCCTCGTCCTTCTTGGCGCCGTCGCCCGCGAAGTACTTGCCCTGGAACCGCGACCAGTACGTGTCCAGGTAGCGCTGGTCGTCGCCCCAGATCGTACGGAGCATGGCCGGCCACGGCTCGGTCAGCACCAGGTAGCCGCCGGCGCCGTCGGGCACCTCGTTGCCGTCGTCGTCCACGACGGTCGCGGCGACGCCGGGCAGCGGCACCTGGGCGGAACCGGGCTTGGCCGTCGTGACACCGGGCAGCGGGCTGAGCATGATGCCGCCGGTCTCGGTCTGCCACCACGTGTCCACGACAGGGGTCTTGTCCGCGCCGATGTGCTTGCGGTACCAGATCCACGCCTCGGGGTTGATGGGCTCGCCCACCGACCCCAGCACGCGCAGGCTGGACAGGTCGTACTTCGCGGGGATGTCATCGCCCCACTTCATGCAGGCGCGGATCGCGGTGGGCGCGGTGTAGAGGATCGTGACGCCGTACTTCTGGACGATCTCCCACCAGCGGCCCTGGTGCGGGGTGTCCGGCGTGCCCTCGTACATCACCTGCGTGGCGCCGTTGGAGAGGGGGCCGTAGGTGATGTACGAGTGGCCGGTCACCCAGCCGATGTCGGCGGTGCACCAGTAGACGTCGGTCTCGGGCTTGAGGTCGAAGACCGCGTGGTGGGTGTAGGACACCTGGGTGAGGAAGCCGCCGGTGGTGTGCAGGATGCCCTTGGGCTTACCCGTCGTACCGGAGGTGTAGAGGATGAACAGCGGGTGCTCGGCGTCGAACGCCTCGGGCGTGTGCCGGTCGCTCTGCCGCGCGATGATGTCGTGCCACCACACGTCCCGGCCCTCGGTCCAGGAGACGTCGTCCTGCTCGGTACGGCGGACGACCAGGACGTGGCGGACGTTTTCCGTGCCCGGCCGGGTCAGGGCCTCGTCGACGGCGGGCTTGAGCGCGGAGGGCTTGCCGCGCCGGAAACCGCCGTCGGCGGTGATGACGACCCGGGCGTCGGCGTCCACGACGCGGGTGGCCAGCGCGTCCGCGGAGAAGCCGCCGAAGACGACGGAGTGCGGGGCGCCCAGGCGCGCGCAGGCGAGCATGGCGATGACCGCTTCGGGGATCATCGGCAGGTAGATGGCCACCCGGTCACCGGCCCGTACGCCCAGCTCGGTGAGGGCGTTGGCGGCCTTGCAGACGTCGCGCTGCAACTCGGCGTAGGTCAGGGTGCGGGTGTCGCCGGGCTCGCCCTCGAAGTGGATGGCGACCCGGTCGCCGTGCCCGTTCTCGACATGGCGGTCCACGCAGTTGTACGCCACGTTGAGCTTGCCGTCGGCGAACCACTTGGCGAACGGCGCGTTGGACCAGTCGAGTGTCTGCGTGGGCGAGGTCTCCCAGGACAGGCGCTCGGCCTGCTCGGCCCAGAAGCCCAGCCGGTCCGCCGCGGCCCTTTCGTACGCCTCGGCCGTGACGTTGGCGTGGGCGGCCAGTTCGGCGGGCGGCGTGAATCGCCGCTCCTCTTTGAGCAGATTGGCCAGGCTTTCGTTGCTCACGACATCTCCCATTCCCAGGGCGTGCGATGTGTCCCGTGCCCTAGCTCATCAGCCCGTGACCCGCTCTGACAAGGGCTGTTGATAACTATTGGTGTAGACCTTTGCGCGCTCTTGGGCCGGGCGAGTGCCGTGGTGGGGTACAGGAGTGCCACGGGGGGCCGCGGCGGCAGTTGTGCTGGTCAGGGCGGTGCGGCGGGCTCGACGGGCCGGCAGGGCAGCTCGTCGGGCCGATGTGGCGGGTTCTCGGTCCGGTGCGGTGAGTTCTCGGACTGGTGACTGGTGCGAGGCGTTCTCAGGCCGGTACGGCGGGCTGCCCGGGCCGTACGGCGGAGAAGCGGCCGGTGGTCCGGTCCAGCACGTACGCCTGTGCCTCGGCGACATGGAAGTACATGCCGTGCAGCGTGAGCGCCCCCTCGGCGACACGACGGGCGACACACGGATGCGCCATCAGGTGGTCGAGCTGCTGCATGACGTTGACGAGCGCGAGCCGCTCCAGGTCGTCCACCACCGGCCGGTCCGCCAGCGCGACCTCGCCCCTGCCCAGCCGGCCGATCCGCTCCATCCGGGCCAGACTC
Organism: Streptomyces sp. MST-110588; assembly: GCF_022695595.1. Classification (NCBI taxonomy): domain Bacteria; kingdom Bacillati; phylum Actinomycetota; class Actinomycetes; order Kitasatosporales; family Streptomycetaceae; genus Streptomyces; species Streptomyces sp. MST-110588. The sequence goes on along the minus strand of NZ_CP074380.1, from coordinate 3,532,517 downwards.
GGGCGGCCGTGCCGCAGCCAGCGGGCGAGCGGGGTCCGCGCGCCCGGTTCGTGGTCCGAACCGAGCAGCGCCTGCATGGCGCCGCAGCCCGAATGCCCGCACACGGTCACGGATCCGACCCGCAGGACCTCGACGGCGTACTCGATCGCGGCTCCTACGGAGTCACAGGTCGCCTCCGACCCCGGCGGCGGCATCAGATTGCCGACATTGCGTACGGTGAACAGGTCCCCCGGCCCGCTGGAGGTGATCATGCTGGTCACCAGCCGGGAGTCGGCGCAGGTCAGAAAGAGCTGGGTGGGGCGCTGTCCCTCGTGGGCCAGCCGGGCCAGCTCCTCCCGTACGAGCGGGGCGGTGTAACGCTGGAAGGCGCTGAGGCCGCCCAGCAGTTGACTGCCGCCGGACTCCGGTACGGGTCGGCCGTCGTACGCGGACGCCGGGCGCGTGCAGTGATGGTTGCGCCAGGGGATCCAGGGGCGGCAGGCGTGGGCGCCGGCCGGCTCGGCGACGGGGCGGCCCGACCGGCCTGCCAGGGTCACCCGGCCGCCTTGCGCGCGATGGGCGTTGCTCCAGGACTGCAGAGCCTCGTACGCGGCATGGTCCATGAAGGAGCCGCCCAGCTCGACCACGACGTTCGCCTCGGGCGGTACCTGGGCCAGCGCCCGGGTCAGCCGGGGTACGGCCAGAAACGTCAACTGGCCGCTGACGCGCACCGCATGACGGCCCTCCTCCTCGGTCACCGTGACGCGCGTATGTGTCAGCCGCCGCAACGAGAGGAAGACCGCCACCACGATGCCGACGGTCACGCCCTGAGGTACGCCGAAGAGCACCACGCTCGCGGAGGTCGCCGCGTACACCGGGAACTCGCGGTGCCGCTGGACGTGCTTGATGTGCGCAAAGCTCACCATCCGTACGCCGACCACCATCACCAGGGCGGCGAGAGCGGCCAGGGGGATCAGCTCCAGGGCTGCGGACAGCAGACCGGCGCAGAGCAGCACCCACAGGCCGTGCAGCACCGTGGAGCGGCGGCTCACCGCGCCCGCCCGTACGTTCGCCGAGCCCCGGATCGCGCCTCCGGCCACGGGCAGCCCGGCCAGCAGCCCGGAGAGCACGTTCGCCGCGCCCTGCGCCGCCAGCTCGCGGTTGAGGTCGGCCGGTCGGGGCCGGGCACCCGGCCGGGCGGCGGCGAGCCGGTCGACCGCGACGGCGGACAGCAGCGATTCCATGCCGGCGACGAGCGTGACGGTCAGCACGGCCGCCACGACGGCCAGCACGGGCGCGTCCGGGGGTCCCGGCAGGGTCGGCGGCTCCCAGGAGGGCACCGTCACGCGGGGTACGGGAACGGCCGCGCCGACGACGGTCGCGGCGGCCACGGCAGCCAACGGGGCGGGGACCGTACGGAGCACCCGGCCGAGCCGGCCGAGCCGGTGGGGCAGCCGCGGCCAGCCGACCAGGAACACGACCGTGACGGCCCCGACGAGAACCGCGGCGCCGTGCGGGTCCTCCAGTTGGCGGGGCAGTGCGCCGAGGTTGTCCAGGGCCGAGCTGTCCGGGCTGCCGCCGAGCACCACATGGAGCTGCCCGAGGGCGATGGCGACACCGATACCCGCGAGCATTCCGTGGACGATCGCCGGGCTGAGGGCGAGCGCCGCACGGGCCACCCGCAGGGCACCCAGTGCGAGTTGGGTGATGCCCGCCAGGACGGTGATGGCGCAGGTGGCGCGCCAGCCGTAGCGCTGCACCAGATCCGCGGTGACCACCAGAAGGCCGGTGGCCGCACCGCTGACCTGGAGCGGGGCGCCGCCGAGCAGCCCGGCGACGACACCGCCGACGGCCGCCGCCACCAGGCCGGCCTGGAGCGGCGCGCCGGTGGCCAGCGCGATGCCGAGCGAGAGCGGAACGGCGAGCAGGAACACGACGACCGAGGCGGACAGATCCGGGCGCCAGGCGCGAAGAACCGTCCTTTCCTCAAGCGGCGGCATTCCCGTCTTCTGGGGCTGCGACATTTCCCGTCTCCTCCGGGGCGGCGCGGTCGCGCGGGGCGCGATCGTGGGGCGGCGGCGTGCTGCGGCGGGAGCGAGCCGACCGGTATCCGCCACGGTCGGTAACGGTCCGGCGACTCTCAAGCGTCGGTAAACGGATCGTAATGACACGTAAAGGGCTGGAGAAGCCCACTCCGGCATTTGGCGCAGAAATTCCGTCGTTGGAGTGAATGTCGGGTAAAGCAGCTTGTCATCCATATCCCCCGTCCTGGCGTATGCGAATTTGAGTGGTGTTCATCGTTTTGTCGTACCGCACGCGCATGCGCACTCGGCTCGATACGGGAAGAGGTGGCTGATGGCAGCCGCAGGGAAGGTCACGGCGGGAATCGTCACGACGCTGGCACTGATGGCGGCGGCCGGCTGCTCCGAAGGCCCGGACACGGCGGGCGGCGCCAAAAAGGCGCCGGGCAGGTCCCGGGTCGCCGCCGCCCCGGCCAGGCTCATCGGCGACGGCTCGACCGCGTACACAGGGGCGCAGCCCCGCCAGCCCGCGGCCGAACGTCTCAGACCCGGGGAACGCCCGCCGCAATTCGTGGTGTTTTCCTGGGACGGCGCGGGCGAGGACAACCAGAAACTCTTCTCACGTTTCCGTGCGGTCGGCGAGAAATACGACGCGAAGATGACGTACTTCCTCAGCGGCGTCTACATGCTCCCCGGCGCCAAAAAGGAGATCTACGACCCGCCCAGACACCGGCGCGGCGCCTCCGACATCGGCTTCAACGACGTCAAGGGGGTCCGGGACACGGTGCACCAGCTCCGTGCCGCCTGGCAGGAGGGCAGCGAGATCGGCACCCACTTCAACGGACACTTCTGCGGCCCCGACGGTGGCGTGGGAACGTGGTCGCCCAAGGAGTGGAAGAGCGAGATCGAGCAGGCCGAATCGTTCGTCAAGAGCTGGAAGACCAACGCCGGACTCGGCGGCGAGGAGCCGCTGCCCTTCGACTACAGCAAGGAACTGGTCGGCGGCCGGGCGCCCTGCCTCGAAGGACAGCGCAACCTGATTCCGGCCGCCAAGGAGATGGGCTTCCGGTACGACGCCAGTTCCGTCGGCGGCCGTCAGGTCTGGCCGAAGAAGACCGACGGCATCTGGGACTTCCCGCTCCAGCAGATCCCGGTTCCCGGACGCGCCTTCGAGACGCTCTCGATGGACTACAACTTCCTCGCCAACCAGTCCGGTACGACGCGGGGCGACGCCTCGATGCACGCCGCCTGGGGAAAGCAGATGCGCGACGGGCTCATCGCGGGTTTCGAGCGTGCCGAGAAGGGGAATCGGGCGCCGCTGTTCGTCGGCAACCACTTCGAGTCCTGGAACGGCGGTACGTATATGCGGGCCGTCGAGTCGGCGATCAAGAAGATCTGCCCTCAAAAGGGCGTGCGCTGTGTGTCCTTCAAGCAGCTCGCCGACTGGCTGGACGCCCAGGACCCCCAAGTCCTGCGCATGCTGCGCAAGCTGGACGTGGGGGAGGCTCCCAAGGGGGGATGGGCGGGGTATCTCGCCGCCCGGCCGGAGCGCCCGGACTCCAGCGGCAAGCCGGTGGAGCCGGCCAGACACCGCGAGCACGACGGGAAGCAGGGCGAGCCCGGCAAGCGCGGCGAACACGCTCGGCACGGAAAGCACAAGAAGCACGGCAAACACAAGAAGCACAGGAAGCACGGCAGGCACCACGGACAGCGCATGAGGCACGGCGCATCCGACCGGCACGGCGCGCCCGCCGGGCCCCCTGAGCACTGCCATGCCGGCGAGCACGCGAAGTAGGGCGCCCCGGCGAACGTGACGTACACGGCTCACATGACACACGTGTCGCACGGCGTACGCGGCACATACCGCGGCGTACATGGCACACGCCCGCGTACGTGCCACGCACCGGCGTACGTGCCACGCACGGCACACGTGCTGAGCGTGCCGGCCCGTCAGGCGGGCTGCGGGGCGGCTGCCCCCTCGGCCAGGACGAAGGCCGGGTCGACCTGGGCCGCCAGATCGGCGCCGGTCTTCGCGTTGGCCCAGCTCTCCGCGTTCTTCAGGTGGAAGTGCACCATCTGGCGCGTGTAGCGCTCCCAGTCGCGCTGCTCATAAGAGGCGTCCGCGGCGGCGTGCAGAAGCGTCAGCGCCTCCCGGTTGGGCGCCTCCAGCGAGGCGAAGCGGGTCGTACGGCCCTTCTCCATCGCACGCACCCAGTCGGAGTGTCCGACGGCCACCAACAGGTCCTCGCCCACCTCCGCCCGCAGGAAAGCGAGATCGTCCGGGTTCTGGACCTTGTTGCCGACGACCCTCAATGGGACACCAAAATCGCGTGCGTACTCCTTGTACTGGCGGTAGACGGCGACGCCCTTACGGGTGGGCTCGGCGACCAGGAACGTCATGTCGAACCGGGTGAACATCCCGGAGGCGAACGAGTCGGAGCCGGCCGTCATGTCGACCACGACGTACTCCTCCCGCCCGTCCACGAGGTGGTTCAGGCACAGTTCGACCGCGCCGACCTTGGAGTGGTAGCAGGCCACGCCGAGATCGGACTCGGTGAACGGCCCGGTCGCCATCAGGCGCACCGTCTCGCCTTCCAGGAGCACCGGCCGGGCGCAGGCGTCGTAGACCGGGTTGTCCCCGGTCACGTGCAGCAGCCGTGAGCCCTCACCGGGCGGCGTCGTCTTGATCATGGTCTCGGCGGAGGCGATACGCGGATTGTCGCCGCGCAGATAGTTCTTGATCAGGGGCAGATGGGCGCCCATGGCGGGGAGGGCGGCGGCCTCTGCCTCGTCCAGGCCGAGAGCGACCCCCAGATGCTGATTGATGTCGGCGTCCACCGCCATCACAGGGACGCGTGACGCGGCGAGGTGGCGGATGAACAGGGAGGACAGGGTCGTCTTGCCGCTGCCGCCCTTACCTACGAAAGCGATCTTCATGTTCACGAAGGGTAATTGCCCTATCGCTCACGGTGAGAGATTTGCGTGAAGAAGACCACTCCTTCGAGGGGCGGCGGTCAGCGGTGCGTAGGGTCTTACCCATGGCCGCACTCAACCGGGGGACCGCCCCCGTCCCCCGAAGCCGACCGACGACCCGCTCGCCACCCTGGCGTCGCTCCCGGGGGTCGCCGAGTCCGTGGACGCCGTACGCAAGGGTGTCGACCGGGTCTACGGGCACCGGGTCATGCGGCGCCGCAGCAATGAGGTCACCTCGGAGGCGGCGCTGCGCGGAGCGCGCGGTTCGGCCGCGCTGCACGGCGCCGACTGGGCACTGGAAGAGGTACGGCGGCGCACCGACTTCGGTGCCGAGGGCGAGCCGCGCACGGTCGGCGCCGCACTGCGGCTGACGGCCGAGGCGGGGCAGTTGCTGAGCGTGTGGCGGCAGTCGCCGCTGCGGGTGCTGGCGCGGCTGCACCTGGTGGCGGCCGGCGGCAGCGGCGTGCCGGAGGAGTCGGTGGGGCGGCCCCGGACGGCCGGTGAGTCCGTCGAGGACCCTTTGGTGGAGCTGGCGCTGCCGGACGCGGACGAGGTGGCCGGGCGGCTGGACGGGCTGGCGCGGCTGCTGCTGGCGGGCACCGGGGCGCCGGCGCTGGTGGTGGCGGCGGTGGTGCACGGCGAGCTGCTGGCGCTGCGCCCCTTCGGCTCGTACAACGGGCTCGTCGCCCGCGCGGCGGAGCGGATCGTGCTGGTCGGCAGCGGACTGGACCCCAAGTCGATCTGCCCGGCCGAGGTCGGGCACGCCGAGCTGGGCCGCGACGCCTATACGGCGGCGCTGGAGGGGTACGCCTCCGGGACTCCCGAAGGGGTGGCGGCGTGGATCGCGCACTGTGGGCGCGCGGTCGAACTGGGCGTCCGGGAGAGCACGGCGGTGTGCGAGGCGCTTCAGCGAGGGGCGGCCTGAGGCTCTGGGACTCGGGCCTGAGCCCCTGAGAGGGGCGGGCCTGGGAGGCGTACGGCCCGGAACAGGGTTGCGGCGGTACCACGTCCTGATTGGTACCGCCGCTGGCACGTCCGCCGGGTTACCAGTGCGTGCTCGATGTCGCCCATCAGGTCGGAGATCTTCGTCCTTACCTGGTGCGGCTGGCCCGTAATCGACGGGTCGGCGTCGCGTGGGTGCCCGGCGTTCGTGCTTCGGTCCGTGGGGCCTTGGTGCGTCAAAGGAGATCCTCGCGGATGTCCTCGGTCTCGCGGGCCGTTAATTCCTTTGTACTCCGGATGAGAGGCAAGTGGAACCCCTCACCGCACATAATTACGTTTGTCTTCAAACGCGGGTAACACGGGAACCGCGGGTAATGCGGGCAAATGACGTTCGGCGCTTACTGGCGTACCAGACCAGACCCGCGGTGACCGCTGCCGCGCCCACGGCGGCGACGGTCGCCAGTACAGGACGCGAGGGCATGGACAGGGCGGGCAGCCGCTGCTTGAGGCGGACCGGCCGGTTGAAGCTCAAAATGGGCCAGTCGCGTACAAGGGCCTCCCGCCGCAGGGCCCGGTCGGGATTGACCGCGTACGGATGGCCGACCGCCTCCAGCATCGGGATGTCGGTCGCCGAGTCGCTGTAGGCATAACAGCGCTCCAGGTCATAGCCCTCGGAGGCGGCGAGTTCCTTGACCGCCAGGGCCTTGGTCGGGCCGTACGCGTAGTACTCCACCTCGCCGGTGAAACGGCCGTCCGGGCCCACGACCATACGGGTGGCCACGACCCGGTCCGCGCCGAGCAGTTCGCCGATCGGCTCGACGACCTCGGCTCCGGAGGTGGAGACGATCACGACGTCGCGGCCGGCGGCGTGGTGCTCCTCGATGAGGGACGCGGCCTCGTCGTAAATGATCGGGTCGATCAGGCTGTGCAGGGTCTCGGCGACGATCTCCCGGACCTGGGCTACGTCCCAGCCACGGCAGAGGGAGGAGAGGTACTCGCGCATCCGCTCCATCTGGTCGTGGTCGGCGCCGCCCGCCAGGAAGACGAACTGGGCGTACGCGGTGCGCAGGACGGCGCGGCGATTGATCAGGCCGCCTTGGTAGAACGACTTGCTGAACGCCAGCGTGCTCGACTTTGCAATGACGGTCTTGTCCAGATCGAAGAACGCGGCGGTACGGGGTGTCGAGTGGGGCACGGAGTGGGGCACGGAGTGCGTCACGGAGTCGATTTCCACGAGCCGAGCATAGGCGCCCACCATTCGGCGTAAGGTGTGGCGCGTGGGTTTGCCTGAGAAGGCTCTCGGGTACACCATGGAAGTCACGGATCGTTCGCGACCGTGCTAACCCGGCCCGACTCCTCCCCCCCCGAGTCGGCCGTGGGGACGACCCCCGCTCTCCCCCCCGGCGGGGGTCGTCGCATGTCCGGACACCTTTGGCGGTGTCCGGAGGGGTTCTCGTTCCCTCTCTTCCCGGCTTCCGACCGGCCGCGCCGTAGATCGCTGAACGTCACAGAGGGTAGTCATTTCGCTGCTCTAAGGAAGCTGAAGTTGGTCACCGGTATAGGTGACGGGGATATTCACACCCCCCGAAGTTGTCCACAGTTTTCGACCAAGATCCACGAGATTTCCCGGCTCCCTGCACGGTGAAAGTCCGCGGAGTTCGCGGATGTGTGAGTTGTGTAGCGACAGGGGGACGGAACGTGGCCGGAATCATGGCATCCGATCAGTCGGCCGACACCGGCGATCAGCGCGGCGGTCCGCTGATCGTCACCGAGGACGAAACGCTTTTGGACGACCTCCTCAGACTGTGCGCAGCCGCCGGCGCACTGCCCGAGGTGGCACACGGGACACCGGGGCCGCACACGGGCTGGGAGACGGCGCCCTTGGTGATCGTCGGCGACGACTGCGCGCCGAGGCTGCGCGGGCTGCGGCGCAGGGAAGGCGTGGTGCTCGTCGGCCGGGACCCCGATGACGCCTCGGTCTGGCAGCGGGCGGTGGGGATCGGGGCGGACCGTGTGCTGGTGCTGCCCGACGGCGAGAGCTGGCTGGTGGACCGGATCGCCGACGCGGCCGAAGGGGTCGGGCCGCCCGCCGTGACGGTCGGGGTGATCGGCGGCAGGGGCGGCGCCGGGGCGAGCACCCTGGCATGCGCGCTGGCGGTCACGGCGGCCCGTACGGGCCACCGGACCATGCTGGTCGACGCCGACCCCTTGGGCGGCGGCCTGGACGTCGCGCTCGGCGGCGAGCGGGAAAAGGGACTGCGCTGGCCGGCGTTCGCCGAATCCCGCGGGCGGGTGGGCAGCGGCGCGCTGGCGGAATCCCTGCCGCGACTGCATGCCCTGCGCGTGCTGAGCTGGGACCGGGGCGACTCGGTCACCGTCCCGCCACCCGCCATGCGGGCCGTCATGGCGGCGGCGCGCAGGCGCGGCGGTGTCGTGGTGGTGGACCTGCCGCGCCGGCTGGACGAGGGAGCCGTGGAGGCGCTCTCCCAGGTGGACGTGGGGCTGCTGGTGGTGCCCGCCGAACTGCGGGCGGTCGCGGCGGCGCGCCGGGTGGCGGCGGGCGTCCAGATGGTGCTGCGGGACCTGCGGACGGTCGTACGGGCGGACCCGGCGGCCGGGATGACGGACGAGGAGATCGCCCGGCTGCTCGGCCTGCCGCTGGCCGGAGAACTGCCCTGGGAGCCCGGCCTGTTGGAGGAACTGGCGCGCGGTGCGCCACCGGGGGCGAGCGTACGCGGACCGCTGGGCCGGTTCTGTACGGCCTTCTGGGAGCGGGCGCTGCCCCAGGAGCACGGCACCGCCGCCCACCGTGGCGAAGGGGGTGCCTCCACATGAACGAGCACACGAGCACACGCACCACAGGACGTACGGGCCAGCCGGTGGGAACGGCACTGCTGGAGGCGGTACGCCGAAGGCTCGCCGGAGCCGGTACGGACCCGACACCCGCGCGCGTAGCGGTGGCGCTGCGACAGGAGGGGCGGCTGCTGGGGGACGCCGAAGTGCTGGGCGTGGTGGCCGCGTTGCGGTCGGAGATGGTGGGCAGCGGCCCCCTGGAACCGCTGCTCGCCGCGCCCGAGGTGACGGACGTCCTGGTCACCGCGCCCGACGAGGTCTGGGTGGACCGGGGCGGCGGCCTGGAGCGTACGGACACCCGCTTCGCGGACGAGGCGGCGGTGCGCAGACTGGCACAGCGGCTGGCGGCGGTCGCCGGCCGGCGGCTGGACGACGCCCGCCCATGGGTGGACGCCCGCCTGCCCGACGGCACCCGGCTGCACGCCGTACTGCCACCGGTCGCCGTCGCGGGCACCTGCCTGTCGCTGCGGGTACTGCGCCCACGGGCCTTCAGCCTGGCAGAGCTGACGGCGGCGGGCACGGTACCCCCGGGCGGCGGCCGGCTGCTGCGCGCGGTCGTCGATGCCCGGGTGTCCTTCCTGATCAGCGGCGGTACGGGAACGGGCAAGACGACGCTGCTGAGCACGCTGCTGGGTCTGGTCGGCCCCGGCGAGCGGATCGTCCTGGCCGAGGACTCCGCCGAACTGCGGCCGGACCACCCCCATGTCGTACGGCTGGAGGCGCGGCCCGCCAACCAGGAAGGCGCCGGCCGGGTGACCTTGCGGGACCTGGTGCGCCAGGCCCTGCGGATGCGCCCGGACCGCCTGGTGGTGGGCGAGGTCCGCGGCCCCGAAGTCACCGACCTGCTGGCGGCGCTCAACACGGGCCACGAAGGAGGCTGCGGGACTGTCCACGCAAACGCCGCCTGTGACGTTCCGGCGCGCCTGGAGGCTCTGGGGTCGACGGCGGGGCTCGACCGGGCCTCCCTGCACAGCCAGTTGGCGGCTGCCCTGTCGGTGGTGCTGCACCTCGTACGGGACCGGGACGGGCGGCGCCGGATCGCGCGGCTGGACGTACTGGAGCGGGACCGGAGCGGACTGGTGACCACCGTACCCGCCGCCCTGTGGGGCGCGGACGGCTTCCAGGAGGCGGACGGCTGGTCACGGCTGAAGCGGCTGTGCGAGCGAGGAGGGGACGTGTGATGAGCGCAGGAGCGACGGCGGTCGGGGCACTGCCGGTGTGGGTGGCGCTGCTGTGCGCGGGAGTGACGGCCTGGCTGATGGGCGGGGGGAACGACTCCGTACGGGGCACACGGCGGGCCCGGTGGCTCTTCGGGGACGGCGCCTTCGGGCGGCCGGAGGGCCCGGCCGGGGTGAGCGGGCCACAGCGGCCATGGTGGACCCCGGGACGGAGTACGGGGCGAAGGAGACGTCGCGGGGCGCTCACAGGGCGCCCGGACAGCCTGAAGGGCCCGTACGCCATGTGGTGGCGACACCGGCGGTACGGCATCCGTGGAAGCGCCGCGGGCGACACCGCCCGTGTGCCCGCGCCGCCCGGACCGTTCGGATGGTGGAGAAGGCACCGGCGCTTCGGCCGCGAGGTGTGGTGTCTGCCGGCGGGGATCGGCGTCGGCCTCCTGGGGCGGTCGGTCCTGCCCGTACTCGCCGCAGTGGCGGCCATGTTCCTGGTCGGCCGTCGGCTGAGGACGCTGGAACGAGCCAGGGAGCGGGAGCGCCGACGGGCGGAGGTGATCCGGCTGTGTGACGCGGTGGCGGGTGAACTGCACGCCGGCCGGCAACCGGGCCAGGCGCTGCTGACAGCGGGAACGAGGGCATTCGGTGATACGGGACCGGCGGTACAGGCGGCGGCGAGGTTCGGCGGCGACATCCCCAAGGCACTCCGGGCGGCGGCCCGCTCACCGGGCGCCGGGGGACTGACCGCGGTCGCGGCGTGCTGGCAGGTCGCGGCGGAGGGCGGCGCCGGCCTGGCCTCGGGACTGGAACGGATCGCGGCGGCCCTGCGGTCCCAGCGCGACCAACGGGAGGACCTGCGGGCCCAACTGGCCGGTCCCCGGGCGACGGCTCTGATGCTGGCGCTGCTGCCGCTGGGTGGCCTCCTGATGGGCACCGCACTGGGAGCCGACCCGCTGCGGGTCCTGCTCCACACCCCCGCCGGGTGGGGGTGCCTGGCGGTCGGCCTGCTCTTGGAGTGGGGCGGGCTGATCTGGACCGCCCGAATCGTGAGCGGGGTGGCGAATCCGGCAGCGGACGGAGCCGGGAGTGGCGAGGGGGTGAGCGCGAGATGACCGCCGACGTCATCCACAGGCTGGGGATCGTGGTCCCGGCCGTGGCGGCCGGAGTGTGCTGTGCAGCCGTCATCAGTGAAACGTGGCACGGCCGGAACGTACGACGACGGGCGGGAACCCTCCTGCAACAGATGAGCTCCGGCCCCCGCGGCACACCCCACCACGACGGAAGCCCCGACAACACCGGAAAGCCTCACCCCCACCCGCAGCTCTGGGCCCGGGCGGCGCGCGAATGGTCCGCCCCGGTGGGAGCCGCCTTGGCGGGACTCGTCCTGGTCGGCGGAGCAATCGGTGCCGTGGTCGCGCTCTGCGTCGCGTACGGCGGATGGCGGTGGCAACGGCGTACGCGGGCGACGGCGGCCGAGCGGACGCGGCAGGCCGCGGTACGCGCCGAACTGGCGCCGGCCGCGGACCTGCTGGCCGCCTGTCTCGCGGCGGGCGCCGGACCACGGGAGGCGGCCGGAGCCGTCGGGCGGTCGCTCGACGGCCCGGTCGGGGAACGGCTGCGCCAAGTGGCGGCGGAACTCCGGCTGGGCGGGGACCCACCCGTGGCATGGGCACGGTTCGCCGCGCTGCCCGGAGCGGAAGAACTGGCCCGGTCCATGGAGCGGGCCGGCATATCAGGCGCACCGGCCGTCGATGCGGTCTCCCGCGCTGCGGCTGAACTCCGGGCCGAATGGGCAAGGGCGACGGCCGCTCGCGCGCGACGCGCGGGCGTGCTGGTCACCGCACCGCTGGCCGGCTGCTTCCTGCCCGCCTTCCTGGCGGTCGGCCTCCTGCCCGTCCTGATCGGCCTGGCGCACACCCTCCTGGCACACAACTGACCCAAGGACCCACGACCACAGAGGAGAGCGACATGTCCCTCCGGCAACCACAGCAACCACCCCGGTCACCACAACCACCCCGATCACCACGACCCCGGCCCCATCCGCGCCCTCACCGACGACGCACGCCAGGCCGGATCGCGGCCGATCAGGGACTGGTCACCTCGGAATATGCCGTGGGCACTCTCGCGGCCTGCGCCTTCGCGGCTGTGCTCTACAAAATCCTGACCAGCCACGCGGTCGGGTCGATGCTGCAAGCGCTGGTCGGGAAGGCACTCGATGCGCCGTTCTGAAACAGCGGTCGGGCGTGACGGCGGTTTCGTGACGGCGGAAGCGGCCGTGGTGGCGCCGGTGCTGGTGCTGTTCACCGGGCTGCTCCTGTGGGGAGTGATGGCCGCCTGCGCACAGATCCGGTGCGTGGACGCCGCCCGGGCGGGAGCCAGAGCTGCTGCGCGATCGGAGCCGTCGTCAGCCGTCCTCAAGGCGGCACGCGACGCGGCCCCGCCCGGTGCACAGGTGCTGCTGACCCGGAACGGCGACCTGGTACGCGTACGCGTCGATGCGGCAGCCCCCGGAACGGGCCCGTTGTCGCTCCCGCTCAGAGGGGAGGCGACGGCTCTTGCGGAGGAAACGGTGCGGGGATGAGGGCTCGGCCACGGTGTGGGCGGTCTTCGCTGCGATGGCACTGTGCGCGGTGTTCGCGGGCGTCGTCGCGATGGGCCAGGCCGTGCTGGCCCGCCACCGCGCGGGCGCGGCAGCGGACCTGGCCGCCCTGGCCGCCGCCGACCAGGCACTCCAGGGGCAGACAAAGGCATGCCGCACGGCCGGCCGGGTGGCGGGGGACCAGGGCGTACGGATGACCCGGTGCACCCTGGACGGCGAAGTGGCCGACATCGAGACCGAGGTCCGCACCGGCCCTTTCACCGCCCACACCCGCTCCCGGGCCGGCCCACCCGACCCGACGGCCCGCACGATGACGTACGCGTCCCGAACCGCCGTTCCTGCCTTGGCCCCCGCCGGGCCGACGAGAGCCGGCGTCGGACTCGTCGACACGCCGAATGACACGCCTGACGACGCGCCCGGCGCGCACAACCACCCCCGATCACCCGGACGGCGGCATACGGGCTCAGGGCTGGGCGGCGTCGGGGGCCGACTTCAGGAGGACGGTCAGCAGGCGGAGGGCGGCGCGTTTGTGGAGCGGTTCGTTGCCGTTGCCGCACTTGGGGGACTGGATGCAGGACGGACAGCCGGCCTCGCACTCGCACGAGGCGATGGCCTGGCGGGTGGCGTCCAGCCAGGTGGCGGCGGTGTGGAAGGCCCGCTCGGCGAAGCCCGCGCCGCCGGGGTGCCCGTCGTAGACGAAGACGGTCGGGAGGAGGGTGTCCGGGTGGAGCGGTACGGACACGCCGCCGATGTCCCAGCGGTCGCACGTGGCGAAGAGCGGCAGCATGCCGATGGAGGCGTGCTCGGCGGCGTGCAGGGCGCCGCCGAGCTGTTCCGGATTGACGCGGGCGGCGTCGAGCTGGTCCTCGGTGACCGTCCACCACACGGCGCGGGTGCGCAGCGTACGGGGCGGCAGGTCCAGCTTGGTCTCGCCCAGGACCTCGCCGGTGATGAGTCTGCGGCGCAGGAAGGAGACGACCTGATTGGTGACCTCCACGGAGCCGAAGCACAGCCGCGACGCACCCCAGGGGACTTCCGTGTCGGTCTCCAGGATGGAGATGGCGGTGGTGTCGCGGGCGGTCGTGGAGTAGGGCGGGGAGGCTTCCTCGACGAGGGCGACGTCGTCCTCCAGGTCCAGGTGCCGGACCAGATACGTACGGCCCTGGTGGAGGTGGACGGCACCCTCGTGGACGGTGGTGTGCGCCGCCGCCGCGTCCACCGTGCCCAGCAGCCGGCCGGTGGCGGCCTCCACGATCTGGACCGGGGTGCCGCCCTGGCCGCGGATGTCGGTGAGGTCGGCGGCCCGCTCGCGCCGCGTCCAGTGCCAGGCGCGGGCCCGGCGGCGCAGCAGCCTGCGCGCTTCGAGCACCGGCAGCAGTTCGTGGGTCTGCGGCCCGAAGAGGGCGAGGTCGTCCTCGGTGAGCGGCAGCTCGGCCGCCGCGGCGCACAGGTGCGGCGCCAGGACGTAGGGGTTGTCGGGGTCCAGGACCGTGCTCTCCACGGGCCGGCGGAAGAGGGCCTCGGGGTGGTGGACGAGATACGTGTCCAGCGGGTCGTCCCGGGCGACGAGCACGGCCAGCGCGCCCTGCCCCGAACGTCCCGCGCGGCCGGCCTGCTGCCACAGCGAGGCGCGGGTGCCGGGATAGCCGGCGATGACGACGGCGTCCAGGCCGGAGACGTCCACGCCCAGCTCCAGGGCGGTGGTGGCGGCGAGCCCGAGGAGGTCGCCGGTGTGCAGCGCGTGCTCCAGCGCGCGCCGCTCCTCGGGGAGATATCCGCCCCGGTAGGCGGCGACCCGAGCGGGCAGCGAGCGGTCGACGTCGGCCAGGCGTTCCTGGGCGATCAGCGCGATCAGCTCGGCGGCGCGCCGGGAGCGTACGAAGGCGACGCTGCGTACGCCCTGGACGACGAGGTCGGTCAGGAGGTCGGCGGTCTCGGCGGTGGCCGTACGGCGGACCGGCGCGCCCTGTTCGCCGTGCAGTTCGGTCAGCGGCGGCTCCCACAGGGCGAAGACCAGTTCGCCGCGGGGCGAGGTGTCCTCGGTGATCTCCACGACGGGTACGCCGGTGAGCCGGCCGGCCGCCTGCGCGGGGTCGGCGGCGGTAGCGGAGGCGAGGAGGAAGACGGGATCGGAGCCGTAGCGGGCGCAGACACGCCGGAGGCGGCGTATGACCTGGGCCACGTGTGAGCCGAAGACGCCGCGGTAGGTGTGGCACTCGTCGATGACGACGTACCGCAGTGCGCGCAGGAAGGAGGACCAGCGGGGATGGGCCGGGAGGATGCCGCTGTGCAGCATGTCCGGGTTGGTCAGGACGTAGTTGCCGTACTGACGTACCCATTCGCGCTCTTCGACCGGCGTGTCGCCGTCGTACACGGCGGGCCGTACGGCGGTGCCGAGAGGGGCGGCCAGGTCGCGTACGGCGCGCCGCTGGTCGGCGGCGAGGGCCTTGGTGGGGGCGAGGTACAGCGCGGTCGCGCCCCGCCCGTTGGGGGCCGCGGAGCCGTCGAGGAGTGCGCTGAGGACCGGCGCCAGGTAGGCCAGGGACTTGCCGGACGCCGTGCCGGTGGCGACGACGACGGACTCGCCGTTCAGCGCGTGTTCGGACGTACGGGCCTGGTGGGCCCAGGGACGCTCGATTCCGGCTGCGCGGATGGCGTCGATCACTTCCGGACGGATCCGTGCGGGCCATTCCGCATGGCTGCCGATGCGCGGGGGCAAGTGCTCCGTATGAGTGATGCGCGTAGCGCGGGTCGCCCCCCGGGTGAGACGGTCCAGAACCGTGCCCGGGGAGGGGCTTGGGCCCGCGTCCGGCGGGAGTTGATTGGAGGCCATCGGCACCGAGTGTGTCACCGGTGTGACGGACAATGCTGACAAGGCGTCGTGCGCGCCTGCTGGTAAGTGATTGAATGCCATCGCGGCTGCCGATCCATGGGGGGCGACCGCTCGATAGCAAGGTGCTGGAGGATCCGTGGACCTGTCCCTGTCGACCCGAACCGTTGGCGACCGTACGGTCGTCGAGGTCGGTGGTGAGATTGATGTATACACCGCGCCCAAGCTGCGGGAACAGCTTGTCGAGCTCGTGAACGACGGAAGCTACCACCTGGTGGTGGACATGGAACGTGTCGACTTCCTCGACTCCACCGGGCTCGGTGTGCTGGTGGGCGGGCTGAAGCGGGTGCGTGCCCATGAGGGCTCGCTGCGCCTGGTCTGCAACCAGGAGCGCATTTTGAAGATCTTCCGTATCACCGGACTGACCAAGGTGTTCCCGATTCACACCTCGGTCGACGACGCCGTCTCGGCGACAGACTGACGGCCGGCCGGTGCCCCGCGCCGACGGCGCGGGGTAGGAAGCAGTGGAGGGAACCGGGCTTGGCGGTCCGGTCCCCTGCGTTGCACGCCCGCATATCGAGGGGGATGGCATGACCACCGTCGAACTCCGTTTCAGCGCCCTTCCCGAGCACGTGCGCACCGCGCGGCTGGTCGCGGCTGCCGTGGCGCGCCGGGCCGGCGTGGACGAAGCGGTGCTGGACGAGGTGCGTCTCGCCGTGGGTGAGGCGTGTACCCGAGCGGTGGGGCTGCATCGCAGCAATGCCATTTCCGCGCCCGTACGCGTCGTGCTGGTGGAGGACGAGAAGAAGTTCTCCATCGAGGTGGGCGACGAGGTGCCGTGCGGTCCGGCGGCGGCCAAAGCGGTGCCGGACGCGCGTGGCGCGGACGGCGACGCGTCGCCGGGCGGCGAGGGACCCGCCGCGGAGAACGGTGACGGCGGGGTCGACGGCGACGACGAGATGGGACTCGCGGTCATCAGCGGGCTGGTCGACGACGTCGAGGTCACCTCCGGCGAGAACGGCGGGGTCATCCGCATGAGCTGGCCGACGGCGCCCGCTCCCGTTCTTCCCTGACGTCGGCCTCGTACCTTCTCAGGCACCACGCACCACCCCTTCGGCCTGGTGAATCCCACGCGTACCGGCGGCCTGACGGCCCGTCGGCGCCTTGGCATGTCCGCGCGCCTCCGCCGCCGGCCTCGCACCGCCCCCGGCCCCCGCCTCGGCCGCGCTGCCCCCTCGCCCCGGCCGCGCTGCCCCCTCGCCCCCGCCGCGCCGCCCTCGCCCCCATCGCGCCGCCCTCGCCCCCACCACCCGCCGTCACGGCCACGTCCCCGCCGCGCCGCCCCGTCCCCGCCCTCCACTGCCCCGCCCCGGCCGCCTCCCGCTCCCGTGTGTTCCCGCACCGTTTCCGGCGCGCCCCGGCACGTACACCAGGCGTTCCCGTAGTCCCGTTCCCAGACACTCCCGTAGTCGTCTTCCCAGGCGCTCCGCCCCGTCCCCGGGCGCTCTCGTCCCGTTCCCGGGCGATTCCCGGACCGTTCTCCTACCGCCTTTCATACGTCGCGGTCGGCTCGTACGTCCGTACGGCCCCCCGTACCGCCGCCCCGGGCCCGTACGCGCCTGCCCCGGCATCCGCGGTCACGGCCGGATACGCAAACGGACGCGGCACCTCTTTGAGCAGCGGCGTTCAGTAAGACACTGAGATCATCGGCCGGATGTCAGCGAATTCCTTCCTTTCCTCCGTCCGGGCGAATTCCCGCAGCGCTCGCCTTTTGATCTTCCCGGTAGCAGGCGAATTCCCTTTGAGGCGCACTGTTTTGATCTAGTGCGGCTCCCTACAATCCGTCCACACCTTTGCTCAGGACGCCTGAGCGTGCTTCCGCGCGCCCATGTGCCAAACGTCAAGGAGGACGAATGGCGGGGCCTTACACCCCTCAGTTGCTGGACACCCCCTCATACCTGGCCGAGCCATCACTGACGACCGGAAACCGCGGCATCGTGGTCGCGATCGCCGTCGTGGCGCTGGCGGCCCTGGCCGTCGCGGCGGTGCTGGTGCGCCAAGTGCTCGCGGCCGGCGAGGGAACCGACAGCATGAAGAAGATCGCCGCGGCCGTGCAGGAAGGCGCGAATGCCTACCTGGCGCGGCAGTTGCGCACGCTCGGCGTATTCGCCGTCGTGGTGTTCTTCCTGCTCATGCTGTTGCCCGCGGACAACTGGACGCAGCGCGCGGGGCGCAGCGTCTTCTTCTTGATCGGCGCCGGATTCTCGGCGGCCACCGGTTATATCGGCATGTGGCTGGCGGTACGCAGCAATGTGCGCGTGGCGGCGGCGGCCCGGGAAGCCACTCCGGCCGAGGGCGATACGCGGGAAAGGGATCTCACGGCCGTCTCGCACAAAGCCATGAAGATCGCTTTTCGCACGGGCGGTGTCGTCGGCATGTTCACCGTGGGGCTCGGCCTTTTGGGCGCGTCCTGTGTCGTGCTCGTCTACGCGGTCGACGCGCCCAAGGTCCTGGAGGGCTTCGGGCTGGGCGCCGCGCTGATCGCGATGTTCATGCGGGTCGGCGGCGGCATCTTCACCAAGGCCGCGGACGTCGGCGCCGACCTCGTCGGCAAGGTCGAGCAGGGCATCCCCGAGGACGACCCGCGCAACGCCGCGACCATCGCGGACAACGTGGGCGACAACGTCGGCGACTGCGCGGGCATGGCCGCCGACCTGTTCGAGTCCTACGCCGTGACGCTGGTGGCGGCCCTCATCCTGGGCACGGCGGCCTTCGGTGACTCGGGGCTCGCCTTCCCGCTCCTCGTACCGGCCATCGGTGTGGTGACGGCGATGATCGGCATCTTCCTGGTCTCCCCCCGGCGCTCCGACCGCAGTGGCATGACCGCCATCAACCGCGGGTTCTTCATCTCCGCCGGCATCTCCCTGGCGCTGGTGGCCACCGCCGTCTTCACCTACCTCCCGTCCTCCTACAAGGACCTGGACGGCGTGACCGACCCGGCGATCCTGGGGCGCGACGGCGACCCGCGGGTGCTGGCCCTGGTGGCGGTCGCCATCGGCATCGTGCTGGCCGCGCTCATCCAGCAGCTCACGGGCTACTTCACCGAGACCAGCCGCAGGCCCGTACGGGACGTCGGCAAGACCTCGCTGACCGGGCCGGCCACCGTGGTCCTGTCCGGCATCTCCCTGGGCCTGGAGTCGGCCGTCTACTCGGCGGTCCTGATCGGTCTGTCGGTGTACGGCGCATTCCTGCTGGGCGGCGCGTCCATCATGCTGGCGCTGTTCGCGGTCGCGCTGGCCGGCACCGGCCTGCTGACCACCGTCGGCGTCATCGTCGCGATGGACACCTTCGGCCCGGTCTCCGACAACGCCCAGGGCATCGCCGAGATGTCCGGTGACGTCACGGGCGACGGCGCGCAGGTCCTCACCGACCTGGACGCCGTGGGCAACACCACCAAGGCCATCACCAAGGGCATCGCCATCGCCACGGCGGTGCTCGCCGCCTCGGCGCTCTTCGGCTCCTACCGGGACGCGATCGCCACCGCCGTACGGGACGTCGGCAAGGCCGCCGGCGGCATGGGGCTGAGCCTGGACATCTCCCAGCCCAACAACCTGGTCGGGCTGGTCCTGGGCGCCTCGGTCGTCTTCCTCTTCTCCGGACTGGCGATCAACGCGGTGTCCCGGTCGGCGGGCGCGGTGGTCTTCGAGGTACGTCGGCAGTTCCGCGAGCGCCCCGGCATCATGGATTACACCGAGAAGCCCGAGTACGGGCGGGTGGTGGACATCTGCACCAAGGACGCGCTGCGCGAACTGGCCACCCCGGGCCTGCTGGCGGTGCTCACCCCCATCGCGGTCGGCTTCTCGCTCGGCGTGGGCGCGCTCGGCTCGTTCCTGGCGGGCGCGATCGGCACCGGGACCCTGATGGCGGTCTTCCTCGCCAACTCCGGAGGCGCGTGGGACAACGCCAAGAAGCTGGTCGAGGACGGCCACCACGGCGGCAAGGGCAGCGAGGCGCATTCGGCGACCGTCATCGGCGACACGGTCGGCGACCCGTTCAAGGACACCGCGGGCCCGGCGATCAACCCGCTGCTGAAGGTGATGAACCTGGTGTCGCTGCTGATCGCGCCGGCCGTGGTGAAGTTCTCCTACGGGCAGGACAAGAGCATCGGCGTACGGATCGTGGTCGCGCTGCTCGCCATCGGGATCATCATCGGCGCGGTGTACGTCTCCAAGCGGCGCGGCATCGCGATGGGTGACGAGGACAACTCCGGGAAGGCGGTCAAGGCGGCCGACCCCGCGGTGGTGTCCTGAGGGTCCCGCACCGCTCAACGGGCGGGTGACCGGCGTCTTTTGGACGCGCCGGGCACCCGCCCGTCGCCGTGTCCGCGCGGTGCGGATGCCTTGGTGCAAATGGCTGCAATGAGGGTCGTGCGCGCTGCCCGGCTCGTGGCCCGGGCCCTTCGGACGTGTATGTTCCGGGGCCGTAGGCCATGGAAGGGACCGATCCGGTGAACAAGAAGCTTGTGGCTGCACTGTCCGGCGGTGCGGCACTGGTGCTCGCACTGACCGGCTGCAGCGACGACGAGGGCAACAAGCTCGACGACTGGGCCAAGAAGTTCTGCGACCCCGCGCAGGCCCAGTTCAAGAAGATCCAGGACGCCAACGCGGCCATGCAGACGGCCGACGACGGGAACACGCCCTCCAAGAAGATCCAGGAGACCGACTCCAAGGCGTTCCAGCAGGTCTCCGACGCCTACGCGGCGCTGTCCGCGTCGCTGGGCAAGGCCGGCGCCCCGCCCGCCGAGGGCGGCGAGGAGTCGCAGAAGAACGCGGTCAAAGAACTCAACTCCCTCTCCAAGGGCTACACCGACCTGAAGAAGCAGGTCGAGGGGCTGGACACGGGCGACAAGCTGAAGTTCGCGGGCGGCCTGCGCAGCCTGTCCGACGGCATCAACAAGCTCAACAAGCAGAGCGAAGAGGCGTTCAAGAAGCTGGAGGCCAAGGACGTCGGGAAGGCGATGGCCCGGCAGCCCGGCTGCCAGACGCAGAACGCGAAGGGCTCCGGGCAGCCGTCCGTACAGCCGAAGAAGTAGCGGGCGGCGGGGCGCGGAGGCGGGGCCGGCTGCGGCTCACGCTCGTACGTGCAGCTTGTGCTCGTACGGACAGCTCGCGCTCGTACGGACGAAACGCTCCCGCCCCACCCATACGGCCCGGCACCGCACCCATACGGCTCGACGCCCCGCTCGTACGGCTCGACGCCCCACCCATACGGCCCGGCGCCGCGCCCGGGAAGGACGCGGCGCCGGGCCGTCGCCGTTTGTCGGTGGTTGCCGCGACAATGGGAGCGTGAGTACGCACCTCCCCACCGCAGACGCCCAGGACCCCGAGAGCAGCGCCCGCACCGCCCGGCTGCGCGAGGCGCTGCTGGCCGCCGCCTTCACCGCCGACGGCCTGCTGGACCTGCTCGGCGCGCCCGCCTACGCCGCGCTGGCCCGCAGCGAGACCGTGCCCGCGCTGCGTGCGACCAGAGGGGACGGCCCGCTGGAGACCCTGGTGCGGCTGTTCCTGCTCCAGCGGCCGGTGGCCGGGGAGCGGGCCCGCGCGGCGCTGCCCCTGGAGGACTGCCTGGCCGACGGCTGGCTGGTGCGGGACGGCGAGGAGGTACGGGCGAGCGTGGACGTGCGCCCGTACGGCGGGCCCGAGGGCCAGGACTGGTGGATCGTCTCCGACCTGGGCTGCGCGGTCGGCGGCGCGGGCGGCATCGGGGCGGCGCAGGACGCGGCGGGCGTGGACCGCTCCCAGTTGGTGCTGGGCGTGGGCGGGGCGTCCACGACGCTGGCCGGACTGGCCGTACGGACACCGGTCGCCAAGGCCCTGGACCTCGGCACCGGCTCCGGCATCCAGGCGCTGCACGCCGCCCAGCACGCCACCCGGGTCACGGCCACCGACCTCAACCCGCGGGCACTGCGCTTCGCCGCGCTGACCCTGGCCCTGTCCGGGGCACCGGCGGCGGATCTGCGCGAGGGCTCGCTCTTCGAGCCGGTGGGGGAGGAGCGGTACGACCTGATCGTCTCCAACCCGCCCTTCGTGATCTCCCCGGGTGCCCGGCTGACGTACCGGGACGGCGGGATGGGCGGCGACGACCTGTGCCGGACGCTGGTGTCCCAGGCCGCCGACCACCTCAACGACGGCGGCTACTGCCAGTTGCTGGCCAACTGGCAGCACGTGGAGGGCGAGGACTGGCGTGACCGGGTGCGGACGTGGGTGCCGCGCGGCTGCGACGCCTGGATCGTCCAGCGCGAGGTGCAGGACGTCACGCAGTACGCCGAGCTGTGGCTGCGGGACGGCGGCGACCACCGCGCCGGCCCGCAGGAGTACGCGGCCCGGTACGACGCCTGGCTGGAGGAGTTCGAGGCACGCAAGACCAAGGCCGTGGGCTTTGGCTGGATCACCCTTCGCAAGTCGGGATCCACGAGCCCCTCGGTGACGGTCGAGGAGTGGCCGCATCCGGTCGAACAACCGCTCGGGGACGCGGTGATCGCCCACTTCGAGCGGCAGGACTATCTGCGGGCGACGGACGACGCGGCGCTGCTGGCCGGGCACTTCCGGCTCGCCGAGGAAGTGGTGCAGGAGCAGGTCGGGCTGCCGGGGGCGGAGGACCCGGAGCACGTGGTGCTGCGGCAGAACCGCGGGATGCGGCGGGCGACGAAGGTGGACACGGTCGGCGCGGGCTTCGCCGGGGTGTGCGACGGCTCGCTGCCGGCCGGGCGGATTCTGGACGCCATCGCCCAACTGGTGGGCGAGGACCCGGTGTCGCTGCGGGACCGTACCCCTGAGGCGATCCGGATGCTGATCGAGCAGGGCTTCCTGGAGCCGGTCGCGCGGGGCTGACGAGGCGCGGCTGAAGCGGTGGGGTTGGTAAGGCGCGGCTGAAGCGACGGGGCTGAAGCGGGCGGGTCGGGTAAGGCGGGGCTGAAGCAGCGGGGCTGCTGAGGCGCGGTCGGCCACCGAGCCGTACGGCGGCGTCCGAGGCCAACGGGGTGGCGTTCACCCGGCGTTGGCCCGGGCGCCGCCGCGGGGTGCCACGCTGCGCGCATGGAGAGTGGACCCCAGGCGTTCGCCGGTGTGGCGTTCGCGCTGTTCGGCGCCGGACTGCTGCTGTGGACCGGGGTACGAGGACGTACGGGTGAGCCGGTCGCCGAGGGCGTGAGCCGGCCGCTCGGCATCACCGTTGCGCTGCTGTCGGGCGTGCTGTTCCTGACGACGGGCTGCTGGCTGCTGCTGTCCCTCTAGCTTCTGTAGACCCCTAGGTTCTGTAGGCCCCGCAGGCCCCTGCAAGGCGCGGGGTCACAGCAATCACACCGTTCACTTCAGGTCGCATACGGCCCTGCGAAAAAACCATGTCGCATGTGACGCAACCATCGCGGCGATTCTGCCGTGTTCTTCATTGAAGGCCAACAACAGGCTCATTTGGGAGGAACACGTAATGAACCGTGCATACCGCCTCGCCGCCACCGGTGTTCTCAGCGCCGCTCTCGTAGCCGGTGCCGCGTCCGCCGCGTCCGCCGCTCCCACTTCTGCGACCGCGCACTCCGCCGCCGTCGCCGCCAAGGCTCCGAAGAAGGCAACGCTCACCGCCAAGGCGAGCGTCGGCACGGTCAAGGCCTGGGAGCAGTTCCGCGTCACGGGCACCTCCACCGGTGTCAAGGCCGGTACGAAGGTCACGCTCCAGCAGAAGCAGGGCGCCAAGTGGGTCTCGCTGCCCGCGAGCGCCCCGGTCAACAAGTCCGGTGCCTTCTCGCTGCGCGTCAAGCTCGGCATCAAGGGCGTCAACCAGCTCCGTATGGCCGGTGGCGGCGTCGTTTCGCCGGTCTTCAAGGTCACCGTCCGCTGACCCGGTCGATGCGGCTGACTGTTAGGACACCGTACGTAACCGTACGTCTCTTGGAAGAGCCGGTGTAGGCCCGGAAGACCGAGAAAAAGAACAAAGAAAAGACAAGAGAACAGGCAGGACGTCGGCCTCCGCGCTCACATATGACCGCGGGGGCCGACGTGCGCCGCTCGGCCGACGTACGGCGCTCAGCCGACGACGTTGCGCAGGACCATCCACAGGACGGCGGTCCCCAGGGCGACCGCGTTCCCACGCGCCCCGAACCGGGGCGCGAAGCGCCGCCCGCGCAGCCCTTCGTACAGCCAGCGCCCGAAGAACAGACCTGCCACCGGCACGCCCAGCACCAGCAGGGCGGCGTTGTCGTGGAAGGCCGCCGGGAGGTCGCCGTGCATCAGGTCGTACGCCAGCCGGGTGCCG
This sequence comes from Streptomyces sp. MST-110588, assembly GCF_022695595.1. Classification (NCBI taxonomy): domain Bacteria; kingdom Bacillati; phylum Actinomycetota; class Actinomycetes; order Kitasatosporales; family Streptomycetaceae; genus Streptomyces; species Streptomyces sp. MST-110588. The sequence goes on along the minus strand of NZ_CP074380.1, from coordinate 3,508,841 downwards.
CCGCAGGCAGGGCACAGCAGCCCGGTCGCCCACTTGAACGGGCACGGGAGCAGGATCTGGCCCGGGCGGTGCGGATCGGTGTGCCACAGGTAGACCGCGCCGAGCGTGCCGAGTGCCGCGAGGGCCGCCGTCCACCGGAGGGTCGAGACACGGACCGCCCGGGCCGGCCGATGGCCGACGGGATCAGATGAGCCGAACGAGCCGGACGAGCCGGACGAGCCGGATGAGCCGGAGGGCCTGGAGGGGCCAGGGGGATCGAAGGACACGGAGGGGACCCGAGGGGGAAAGGGAGAGAAAGAGGGAAAGGGCCGGACCGGTGGTTCTGCGCCCATCTTGCCAGCAGCCTTGCGCGGGGTGGCAGGGATGTGAGGTGATCCGCTCCGAGGGCGCCCGCCGCGCCCGCCGCCCGCGCTCACCCCCACCCGACCCGTCGCTCGCCCCACCCGACCCGTCGCTCGCCCCCACCCGACCCGCCGCCCGCCCCCACCCGACCCGCCGCCCGCGCCAGCCCGTACCCGTCAGCCGTGTCCGCCCCCGCCTTCAGCCGACCCCGCGGCCCTGTCCACCGCCCGTGCCACCGGCCACACCACCGCCCGTGCCACCGGCCGCGACCCCCGGCGGATTTCCCGCCGACGCGCGCGGGCCACGGGCCTGTGTCCGGTCCGGGCGGCATGAAGGCATGTAGTCGGGTTACCGTTCGAGTGGCGTTGCGGGGTTTTTCCGTTTGACACGGGGGCGGGATGTACCGTCACACTCCGCAGCGTCAAGCGTCACCGCACTGTCCGCCTCCAGGGCCATCCGCCACCGGAGGTACCACTCAGCGCCGACCGGAGAGAAGAGCGAAGTTGTCCCCGACCAGCGAGACCGCACAGGGCGGCGGCCGCCGACTCGTCATCGTCGAGTCGCCTGCCAAGGCGAAGACGATCAAGGGCTATCTCGGCCCCGGCTACGTGGTCGAAGCCAGCGTCGGGCACATCCGCGACCTGCCGAACGGCGCGGCAGAGGTCCCGGCGAAGTACAAGGGCGAGTCCTGGGCCCGCCTCGGCGTGAACGTCGACGCCGACTTCCAGCCGATCTATGTGGTCAACAGCGACAAGAAGGACCAGGTCAAGAAGCTCAAGGAGCTGCTGGCCGAGTCCGACGAACTCTTCCTGGCCACCGATGAGGACCGCGAGGGCGAGGCCATCGCCTGGCACCTCCAGGAGATCCTCAAGCCCAAGGTCCCGGTCCACCGGATGGTCTTCCACGAGATCACCAAGGACGCGATCCGGGCGGCCGTGGCCAACCCGCGCGAGCTGAACAAGAAGCTGGTCGACGCCCAGGAGACCCGCCGTATCCTCGACCGCCTCTACGGCTACGAGGTCTCGCCGGTCCTGTGGAAGAAGGTCATGCCGCGGCTGTCGGCGGGCCGTGTGCAGTCGGTGGCCACCCGCCTGGTCGTCGAGCGGGAGCGCGAGCGGATCGCCTTCCGCTCCGCCGAGTACTGGGACCTGACCGGCACGTTCTCCACGGGACGCGTCGGTGACCCGAGCGATCCCGCCACCCTGACCGCCAAGCTGGCCGGTGTCGACGGCCGCCGGGTCGCCCAGGGCCGGGACTTCGGTTCCGACGGCCGGCTCAAGAACGACCAGGTCCTCCACCTGGACGAGGCGAACGCGCGGGCGCTGGCCGCGGCCCTTGAGGACACCGACTTCGCCGTACGGTCGGTGGAGTCCAAGCCCTACCGCCGCTCGCCGTACGCCCCCTTCCGTACGACCACCCTCCAGCAGGAGGCCAGCCGCAAGCTCGGTTTCGGCGCCAAGGCCACCATGCAGGTGGCGCAGAAGCTGTATGAGAACGGCTTCATCACCTATATGCGTACGGACTCCACCACGCTCTCGGACACCGCGGTGGCCGCGGCCCGCGCGCAGGTGACGCAGCTCTACGGCGCCGACTACCTGCCCGACAAGCCGCGCAGCTACGCCGGCAAGGTCAAGAACGCCCAGGAGGCGCACGAGGCGATCCGCCCCTCGGGCGACCGTTTCCGTACCCCCGCGGAGACCGGCCTGACCGGCGACCAGTTCCGGCTCTACGAGCTGATCTGGAAGCGGACCGTCGCCTCCCAGATGAAGGACGCGACCGGCAACTCCGTCACGGTCAAGATCGGTGGCCGGGCCGCCGACGGCCGGGACGTCGAGTTCAGCGCGTCCGGCAAGACCATCACCTTCCACGGCTTCCTCAAGGCGTACGTGGAAGGCGCGGACGACCCGAACGCGGAGCTGGACGACCGCGAGCGGCGGCTGCCGCAGGTCCAGGAGGGCGACGCGCTGACGGCGCGCGAGATCACCGCCGACGGGCACGCCACCAAGCCGCCCGCCCGCTACACCGAGGCCACGCTCGTCAAGGAGCTGGAGGAGCGCGAGATCGGCCGCCCCTCCACGTACGCCTCGATCATCGGCACGATCCTGGACCGCGGCTACGTCTTCAAGAAGGGCACGGCCCTGGTGCCGTCCTTCCTGTCCTTCGCCGTGGTCAACCTGCTGGAGAAGCACTTCGGGCGGCTGGTCGACTACGACTTCACCGCCAAGATGGAGGACGACCTCGACCGCATCGCGCGCGGCGAGGCCCAGTCCGTGCCGTGGCTGCGCCGCTTCTACTTCGGTGAGGGCGCGGAGGGCTCGGCGGGCATCCCCGCCGGCGCCGCGGACGCCGGCAACGGCGACGGCGACCACCTCGGCGGCCTGAAGGAGCTGGTCACGGACCTGGGCGCGATCGACGCCCGGGAGGTCTCCTCCTTCCCCGTCGGCAACGGCATCGTGCTGCGGGTGGGCCGCTACGGCCCGTACGTGGAGCGCGGCGAGAAGGACGCCGAGGGCCACCAGCGCGCGGACGTGCCCGACGACCTGGCGCCCGACGAGCTGACGGTGGAGCTGGCGGAGGAGCTGCTGGCCAAGCCGAGCGGCGACTTCGAACTGGGCACGGACCCGGAGACCGGGCACCAGATCGTGGCGAAGGACGGCCGCTACGGCCCGTACGTCACCGAGGTCCTGCCCGAGGGCACGCCCAAGACCGGCAAGAACGCGGTCAAGCCGCGCACCGCCTCGCTCTTCAAGTCGATGTCGCTGGATACGGTCACGCTCCAGGACGCGCTCAAGCTGATGTCGCTGCCGCGGGTCGTGGGCAAGGACGCCGAGGGCGTGGAGATCACCGCGCAGAACGGCCGGTACGGCCCGTACCTGAAGAAGGGCACCGACTCGCGCTCCCTGGAGAGCGAGGAGCAGCTCTTCACCATCACGCTGGACGAGGCGCTGGCGATCTACGCGCAGCCCAAGCAGCGGGGGCGGGCCGCGGCCAAGCCGCCGCTGAAGGAGCTGGGCACGGACCCGGTGAGCGAGCGGCCGGTGGTCGTCAAGGACGGGCGCTTCGGTCCGTACGTGACGGACGGCGAGACCAACGCCACGCTGCGGCGGGACGACGACGTCGAGACGATCACGCCCGAGCGCGGGTACGAGCTGCTGGCGGAGAAGCGGGCCAAGGGGCCGGCGAAGAAGGCCGCCAAGAAGGCGGTCAAGAAGACGGCCGCGAAGAAGACCACGGCCGCCAAGAAGACCACGGCCGCCAAGAAGACCACGGCGGCGAAGAAGACGACCGCGGCGAAGAAGACCACGGCGGCCAAGAAGACCACGGCGGCCAAGACCACCGCGGCGAAGAAGACCGCGGCGAAGAAGACGACGGCCGCCGCGGGGCAGGCGAGCGACGGCTGAGCGGAGGAATCGTACGGCGGACGCGGGGGCGCCCGGGGCTCTGACGGGCGCCGGCGCATCCCCGCACACGCCCCGCCGGGCCCCGGGCCGGGCGGGGCCCGCGCCGCCGTGGCGCCCCTCCGGGACCGGTCCGCAACCGGTCCGCCGCCCACCGGTGACCGGCTCGGTATCCGCCCATTTGTTCGGTCGTGCGCCCAGCATGTCGTTTACGGCCGATAGGCTGGCGGAATGACGCGTGCCGAGCTACCGACGGTCGTGCCCCCCACATCCGGCGCCCTGGTCGCGGACTCCCGCGAGCGCGCCGTACGTGCGCTGCTCCGCCACCCCCGCTGAAGCGGCTGTGGAGCGCGCAGTTCGTCGGGGGCATCGGCGATGCCCTGTCCCTGCTGGTGCTGGTCCTGCTCGCACTCCAGGCGGCGCTGTACGTCCCCCTCACCGGCCAGCCCGTCTTCGGCGGCGGCTACCGGGGTGCGGCACTGGCGGTCACCACCGTCTTCGCCGTACGCATGCTGGCGACGCTCCTCTTCGGGGCCGTACTGCTGGGCCCGCTGTCCGCGCTCACCGCGCCGGGCGGCACCCTCGACCGGCGCTGGACGATGATCGGCGCGGACGGGCTGCGGCTGGTCCTGCTGGTCCTCGCGCCCCTGTGGATCGACTGGACGCCGCGCGGCGCGCTCATCTGGCTGCTGGTCACCGTCTTCCTCATGGGCGCGGCCGAGCGCGTATGGACCGTCGCGCGGGAGAGCGCGGCGCCCGGGCTGCTGCCCGCGCCTCCCATTGAGGGCGCGGCCGTACGACCGCTGCCGGACAATCTGGACGCGCTGCGCCGCCTGACGCTGCGTACGGCGTTCGTGGCGCTGCCGCTGGCCGCCGCCGCGCTGATGCTGGTCACGCTGCTCGGGAATCTGCTGGGCACCGGGATCTCGTGGTTCCAGACCCATCAGGCCGCGCTGGGCTCGTATGTGGCCGCCGGTCTCTTCGCCGCGTCCGTATCGATCCTCTACTTCGTCCAACTGCCCGCCCTTCCGACGCCGCGCCCGCGCTCCCCGCTGGAGGGGCTGCGGCGGCCCAAGCGCGGGCCGGGCGCCGGTGCCGGGCAGGCCGGCGCTGGGCAGACCGGTGCCGGGCAGGCCGTCGGCGGGCAGGCCGGTGCCGGGCAGGCCGGTGCCGGACCGGCCGGTGACTCCGACCGGAACGGTGGCGGCGACGGCAGCGGCGCGGCCGACGCGGGCGGCGGTGTCGACAAGGGCCGTACGGGAGCGGTGCCGCTGCTCGTCCTGGCCTGCGCCGCGACGGCCGCCGCGATCGCCGCGGCCGTCGCGGTCTGCGTCCTGCACGCCGTCGACCTCGGAGGCGGACCGGTCGGCTTCGCACTGCTGGTGCTCGCGCTGAGCGGCGGGCCCGTCCTGGGCATCCGCGGCGCCCGCAAGGTGCTGCCCACCCTCTCCCGGCGCCGGCTGCTGGCCCTCGCGGTGGCCGTCACGGGTCTGGCGCTGCTGGCCATGGGCCTGGTGCCGGACACGACGACCGTCCTGCTGCTGGCGCTGCTGGCCGGGTTCGGCGCGGGCGTCACGGCCAACACCGGACACACGCTCCTGGAGCAGGAGACCGAGGAGCCGCGTGCCGCCCGGATGACCGGACACCTGCATGCGGTCGTACGGCTCGCGCTCGCACTGGCCGCCGTCCTGGCGCCCCTGCTGGCGGCGGCCATCGGCCCGCACCACCTCGGGGAGGGCGCGTTCGTCTTCGCACACGGCGGCGCCGCGTTCGTCCTGATGCTGGCGGGCGCGCTGCTGCTGCCGGTCGCGGCGTGGGTGCTGTCCAAGCTGGACGACCGGCAGGGCGTACCGCTGCGGCGCGATCTGCGCGCGGCGCTGCACGGTGCCGAGCCGGCCCAGGCGCCCTTCCCGACCGGCTTCTTCATCGCCCTGGACGGCGGCGACGGCGCCGGGAAATCCACCCAGGTCCAGGCGCTGGCGGAGTGGATCCGCGGCAAGGGCCACGAGGTCGTGGTCACCCGCGAGCCCGGCGCGACCGCCATCGGCAAGCGGCTGCGTTCGATCATCCTGGACGTGAAGACCTCGGGCCTGTCCGACCGGGCGGAGGCGCTGCTGTTCGCCGCCGACCGTGCCGAGCACGTCAACAGCGTCATCCGGCCCGCCCTGGAGCGCGGCGCGGTCGTCATCACCGACCGCTACATCGACTCCTCCGTCGCCTATCAGGGCGCCGGACGGAACCTGGCCCCCACGGAGATCGCCCGTATCTCGCGCTGGGCGACCGAGGGCCTGGTCCCGCACCTGACGGTGCTGCTGGACGTGTCGCCGCAGACCGCCCGGGAGCGGTTCACCGAGGCGCCGGACCGGATGGAGTCCGAGCCGGCCGAATTCCACCAGCGGGTACGGACGGGGTTCCTGACCCTGGCCGCCGCCGACCCCGCGCGCTACCTCGTCGTCGACGCGGGCCAGGAGCCCGAGGCCGTCACCACGGTCGTACGCCACCGCCTGGACCAGGTCCTCCCGCTGTCCGAGGCCGAGATCAAGGCCCGCGACGAGGCGCGCAGGGCGGCGGAGGAAGAGGCCCGGCGCAAGGCCGAGGAAGAAGCGGCACGCAAGGCCGAGGAGGAGCGCGCCGAGCGCGAGCGGCAGGAACAGCTCGCCAAGCTGCGCGCCGAGGAGGAGGAGCGCAAGCGCCGCGAGATCGAGGAGGCCAAGGCGCGCGAGGCGGCCCGGCAGGCCGAGGAGGCCCGTCGGCGCGCCGAGGAGGCACGCCAGGCGGCGGAGGAGGAGCGCAGGCGGCGTGCGGCCGAGGAGCGCGCGCGGGCCGCGGAGGCGGAGCGGCGGCGCAAGCAGGCCGAGGAGGAGGCGCGGCTGCGGGCGGAGGCCGAGGAACGGCGTCTGGAGAAGCAGCGCAAGGCCGAGGAGGCGCTGCTGCGGGCGGAACAGGCGCGGCTGGCGGCAGCGGCAGCGGCTTCGAACGCGGCGGCGGCCGGGACGGCTGCGGCTGGTGGTAGCGCCGGGGCGGGTGGTGCCGGTGATTCCGATGGTGCCGCTGATTCGCGTGGTGTTGCCGGAACGGTCGACTCCGATGCGCCGACGACCCCGACGCCTGTCGTCAACCTGCGTAAGGGCGAGCGGGCGGACGGCGGTCCGGAGGACTCGCCGGGCGCAGATGTGGCTGGTGCGACCGGCGCGTCGAGTGCCCCCGGAGCGTCCGGAGTGACCGGAGTGACCGGTGTGCCGGGTGCGGCGGACGAGACGGCTGTGCTGCCGCCCGTACGGCCCGTGAACGCCGCGGACGAGACGGCCGTCCTGCCGCCCGTACAGCCCCAGGGCCGGGTGACCTGGCCCGGCACACCGGCGCACGGCGGTGACCGGCAGGGCGGGCCGGCCCCGCAGGACCGCCGGTACCCGCAGCCGGGGCCGCGGCAGCCGCATCTGCGGCAGGAGGACGACCCCGCAGACCGGGTGCCGCCGTGGGTGTTCCGTCCCGAGGAGCCCCGTACGGCCATGCCCGCACCCGACACGGGTGTGGAGCGGACGCGGGAACTGCCGCAGATCGATCCCGCCACGGGCCGTCCGGTCGAGCCCGCCCCGCGCGACCGGCCGCGGCCGAGCTGGGCGGAGGAGACCCCGCTCGACGACCTGCCCACGCTCGCCGACGAGCTTCTGGGCCCGCGCGGTGACGAGCGGGCCGAGGAGCGCGGTGCCGGGGGCTGGGCCGAGGACGGCGACGACGGCGGACGGGGTCAGGGCCGGGGCCGCCGCGGCAGGCGCGGCTGACGTCCGCCGCCGCCCCGTCCTCGGCGTCGATTGTCAGTGGGGTGCACCACAATGATTCAGACGCGACGTAACGGAACGGAAAGGCGGGGCGGCGATGGCGGTGTGGGACGACCTGGTCGGCCAGGACCGGCTGGCGGAGCAGCTCGCCGCCGCAGCGCGGGACGCGGACGCCTTGGTGACGGCCGAGAGCGTGCCCGCGGATCTCATGGGGCAGGCGTCCGGGGACCCGGGCGCACCGGGTGAAGGCGCGCCGGGTGAAGGCGAGCCGGGCGTGCGGGCCGGCACGTCCAAGATGACCCACGCCTGGCTGTTCACGGGCCCGCCCGGCTCCGGACGGTCCACCGCCGCCCGTGCCTTCGCCGCCGCCCTCCAGTGCGTCAGCCCGGACCGCGCGCTCGGCGGTGCCCCCGGCTGCGGTTTCTGTGACGGCTGCCATACGAGCCTGGTAGGCACCCACGCCGACGTGGAGGTCGTCCGTACGGACCTGCTCTCGATCGGTGTGAAGGAGACCCGTGACCTGGTACGGCGCGCCTCCCTCGCCCCGGCGGGCGGTCGCTGGCAGGTGATCGTCCTGGAGGACGCCGACCGGCTCACCGAGGGCGCCGGCAACGTCCTCCTCAAGGCCGTGGAGGAGCCCGCGCCGCGCACCGTATGGCTGCTGTGCGCGCCCTCCATCGAGGACGTACTGCCCACCATCCGCTCCCGCTGCCGGCACGTCACCCTGCGGACGCCCCCGGTCAGTGCGGTCGCCGACGTCCTCGTACGCCGGGACGGCATCGAGCCCGAGGCCGCCCGGATCGCCGCGCAGGCCACCCAGGGGCACATCGGCCGGGCCCGCCGGCTGGCCACCGACGAGCGGGCCCGCGCCCGCCGCGCCGCCGTCCTGAAGCTGCCGCTGCGCATCGACGACATCGGCGGCTGTCTCAAGGCGGCCCAGGAACTGATCGACGCCGCGGCCGAGGACGCCAAGCAGGTGGCGGAGGATGTCGACGCGAAGGAGACCGAGGAGCTGCGCGCGGCGCTCGGCGCCGCGGCCGGTACGGGCGGCCGGCTGCCGCGCGGCACCGCGGGCGCGATGAAAGAGCTCCAGGACAAGCAGAAGCGCCGCTCCACCCGCACCCAGCGCGACAGCCTCGACCTGGCCCTGACCGACCTCACCGGCTTCTACCGCGATGTGCTGGCCCTCCAGCTCGGCTCCTCGGTGCCGCTGGCGAACGACGAGGTCCGCGACAGCCTCCAGCGCATCGCCACCTCCTCCACCCCGGAACGCACCCTGCGCCGGATAGAAGCGGTCATCGCCTGCCGCCGGGCCCTGGACCGCAACGTCGCCCCCCTCCTGGCCGTCGAGGCCATGACCGCGGCCCTCCGCGCAGGCTGACCGACGCGGCCCCCGGCCGCACCGCCACCGCCACTGCTCTCGTCCCCCGGCCTCCGCCCCGTCCCACTCACCGGGCACTCCGGCCCCACTCACCCGTACGAGTGCAGGGCCCACACCCTCATGTGGCCACCCGGATACGCTCCGTCCACCACCCCTTACCGCCCCACCGCCATCGCCGCCGCTCCACCGTCGACGGGGGCGAAAACCGAGGACCAAGGGACCGCCCATGGAGATCAGCCGTCCACACCGCGCCATCGGCGCCGCGCTCGCGATCGCCGCCCTGCTTCTCTCCGGGTGCTCCTCCGGCCCCTCGGCGGCCGGTTCCTCACCCACCGGCCGTACGAGCGGCGGCACCGCCCCGGGCTCGGCCCCCGCTCCCGAATCCGGCCGCGGATCCACGCCCGGCGCCCTCCAGCCCCTCCCCGCCACCGTCCCCGCCTCCCTCAAGCCGTACTACGCCCAGAAGCTGAACTGGCGAGACTGCGATGCCGACGGCTTCCAGTGCGCCACGATGAAGGCCCCCCTCGACTACGCGGCCCCCAGCGCCCACACGGATCTCCGACTCGCCGTGGCCCGTAAGAAGACCACCGGCCGCTCCGGCGGCCGAATCGGCTCCCTCATGGTCAACCCGGGCGGTCCCGGCGGCTCGGCGATCGACTACCTGGAGAAGTTCGCCCCGGAGCCGGCGGCGGTCCGCGCGCGCTACGACCTGGTGGCGATGGACCCGCGCGGCGTGGACCGCAGCGAACCGGTCAAGTGCCTGACCGACAAGGAAATGGACACCTTCGTCCGTACCGACCAAACCCCCGACGACCCGTCCGAGACAACCCGGCTGGTCAGCGCCTACAGCGCCTTCGCCAAGGGCTGCCGCACCCGCTCCGGCCCCCTCCTGGGGCATGTCTCCACCATCGAGGCGGCCCGCGACATGGACATCCTGCGCGCCGTCCTCGGTGACGACAAGCTCACCTATGTAGGGGCCTCCTACGGCACCTTCCTCGGCGCAACCTACGCCGGCCTCTTCCCCACCCGCACCGGCCGGCTCGTCCTGGACGGCGCCCTGGACCCCTCCCTCCCCTCCCGCACGACCAACCGCGACCAGACCGCCGGCTTCGACACCGCCTTCACGGCCTTCGCCACCGACTGCGTCAAGCGGAGCGACTGTCCCCTGGGCAGGGACAACCCCCGCGAAGCCGGCAAACGCCTCTCCGCCCTCTTCGCCCGCCTGGACGCCCACCCCGCCGAAACCGGCGGCCCCCGCAAACTCACCGAGTCCCTGGCCACGACCGGCGTCGTCGCCGCCATGTACGACCAGGGCGCCTGGCCCCTTCTGCGGCAGTACCTCGCCCAGGTCATCAAGGGCGACGGCCGCGGCCTGCTGGCTCTCTCCGACAGCTACTACGAGCGCGACCCCGACGGCAGGTACACCAACCAGATGTTCGCCAACCCCGCCGTGAACTGCCTGGACCTCCCGCCTGCTTTCTCCGGCCCCGACGATGTACGCGCCGCCCTCCCCGCCTTCCGCGCCGCCTCCCCGGTCTTCGGCGAGAACTTCGCCTGGTCCGCCCTGAACTGCGCGTACTGGCCGGTCCGCCCCACCGGCACCCCCACCGCATCGAGGCCAAGGGCGCACCCCCGATCGTCGTCGTCGGCACCACCCGCGACCCGGCCACCCCCTACCGCTGGGCCCGCTCCCTCGCCTCCCAGCTCTCCTCCGGCACCCTCCTCACCTACGACGGCGACGGCCACACCGCCTACGGCCGCGGCAGCGACTGCATCGACACCGCCATCAACACCTACCTCCTGGAAGGCACCCCGCCCCCACCCGCCAAACGCTGCTCCTGACCAGCCCCGCAACCCGTTTCGAAGCACCCCCCACCCATGTGTAGACTGGGCCCCGCACCACGCCGCCTTAGCTCAGTCGGCCAGAGCGACGCACTCGTAATGCGTAGGTCAAGGGTTCGATTCCCTTAGGCGGCTCAGCGAGAAAGCCAGGTCAGACCATTCTGACCTGGCTTTTCTCTTACCGGAGGAGTCCACCTCAGCCAGTGGCGGCGCTTCGGTTCGTGCCACCGCATCCCAAGGGAAGCGCAAGGAGAGCGCATGAGCGCAGAGCTTGTGCAAAGAGGTGCGCGAGAAACTTCGCCCGAGCGCCGCCGAAGGGGATCGGTGAGTCGCCGTATCGAACTGCGCCGCCGCATGCGGGACTACGTGCGCGGGCTGCAGCACCTGCTCACCGACGCGAAATAAAAGCCCGACGAGACCCACGAGGACTGCGGGAATACGTCGCTGCCAAGCTCCCCCTCAGCCGCGGCATGAGGTGCTACGGCTGCAATGTCCCAGGCAGGGAACTTGCCCTGCCATGAATGCTCCAGGAGTGCAGTGGGCAGGCGCTACGACGCCACCTCGATGGGGAAGCTCGCGCGGTTGGGTATGCAGGACGTGGCGAGCGAGCCGTAACAACGAGGCCCTGGCCTATGCGGTCTGGCTCTCATCGCTCCGATACCCCTTGTGCCGCTGGAGGGCCTCGTTCGCAGCAGCCGGGATAAATGTGGTCACGTCAGCAGACATGCAAGGCCCGCACCGCGCCCCGCGTCCCGGACCTCCGCGACGGGCTACGCGTCGAACTCGTCGCGCCAGGCGAAGTCGAGGAGTGCCTGAGGGAGGTAGTCGGTCTCAACCTCGACCGGGATGCCGTTGGCCTTGGCCAGGCAGGCGATCGCCAGCGGAGCGAGGGCCACGACGCCCAGGATGTTGTGGGCGCGGTCCTCGTCGGCGGTCCAGTACTCCTTGTGCCAGCGGACGGCGTCGGCCAGGGCCTCGTTGAAACCGGCGGCGTCGTTGCGCAGGTAGCGGTAGAGCATCATGATCGGCGGGTACCGGAGCTTGATCATCTCCTCCGCGTCGACGACGCGGGCGTGCTCGGGAGCACTCAGGTCCACGGCGCGCACCAGGTGCGTGCGCAGGTCGTCCCGGTGGAGCCAGAAGCTCTGGAGGGTCTCCACCCAGGCGTAGGTGTACTCGTCCAGGGCGCCGCCGAAGTCGCGCAGAAGGGAGACCGGGATCCGGGCCAGCATGTCGAGGCGGCCTGCTTCAAGGCAGATGACCGCGAGGTAGAAGGCGTCGAGCCAGGTGTCCGCGTTGAGGTAGGTCTGCGGCCCGGTGGTGGCGAGGTGGCGCTCCTCCTGGCGGATCTTGCAGGTGACCGTTTCCCGGTTGGGATCGGCGGCGGCGAAGACGGCCGAATGTACCTGCATAGCCAGCAGCCAGGACTCCCAGGTCTCCAACATGCCGGCAGTGGGGTCCCCGACACAGCGGACGAGGGCGACGTTCAGCGACCTCATGACTGCGCCCGACCTGGAGTTGTGCGAGGTCTCGATCTCCTCCAAAGAATAGGACAGCGACCGCTCCATGACGGGAACCACCGCTGCCATCTGTTCCAGGTGTCTCATGTGGGGAACTCACCGCACCAGTTGCGTTTGATGAGGACGGCGGGAAGGTAGTCGGACTCGACCTCGATGGGGATGCCCGAGTCGTGGGCGATGCAGGCCATGGCGAGGGGGGCGAGCGCGACGAGGCCCGGAATTGTGGCGGCTCGGTCCTCTTCGGTCCAGTACTCCTTGTGCCACTGGAGGGCGGCGACGAGTGCACGGTTGAAGCCGGCATGGTCCTTGCGGACGATCCGGTGGAACATCTCCATGGCCGGGTACATCAGCTTGCCCACCGTCTCCGGGTCGGTGACGGTTTCCGGGTCCGTGCCGTCCACCGCTGCCACCAGCTTCTGGCCGAGGTCGGGGCCGCCGAGCCAGTAGGTCTGGAGGGTGTCGATCCAGGCGAACTGGAACTCGTCGAAACGCGAACCGTTCTCGCGCAGCAGGGACAGTGGCACCTGGCACAGGGCCGTGATCCTGTCCCGTTCCCGGCACACCACGGCCAGGTAGAAGGCGGTGAGCCAGGCGTTCGGATGCACGTACCACTGCGGGCCGGTGGCCTGGAGTGTCCGATCCTTGTGCGCAATGCGGCACTCAACTCGCGCTTCGGCCGTGGTCGCGGCAGCGAACACCGCGGAGCCGACCTGCATCGCATTCACCCAGGCATCCCACGTGGGGAAGATCGCCGCCCTCGGGTCCATCAGGCAGTGCGCCTTGGCCAGCATGAGTGTGGTGCCCAGGGCATCGCCCAGCCTGGTGGAGCGCGCCTCCAGCCCGTCGATCAGCTTCTGTGCGCTGCTTTGGAGTACGGCGAGGCCCTCTTCCGCGTTTCCCGCAGGAAAGGGGTGGCGGGGAATGCTCATGTGGCTCACGTGGGGAACTCACCCAGCCAGGAACGGTCCAGGAGCCGGATGGGCAGGTACTCGGATTCGACCTCGATCGGGAATCCGGCGTCGTAGGCGAGGCATGCCATGGCCAGCGGTCCCAGGGCGAGGTAGCCGGCGATGTCGTCGGAGCGGTCCTCTCGGCTCCAGTACGCCTTATGGAGTTCGAGTGCCTCCGCGAGCGCTTGGTTGAAGCCCTCGTGGTCCTTGCGTACGAACAGGTAGAAGAGGTGGATCGGCGGATACAGGATGCACTGGAGGAGGTCGCGGGGTGTGATCGTCGCGATGTCCGGGTGGGACATCTCGATCGTGGCTGTCAGCTTTTCGACGAGTCCCGGCTCCTCGCGCCAGTATGTCTGGAGACTGTCGACCCAGTGGTAGACGTACTCGTCGCCCTCTGCCCCGGACGCGCGCAAGAGATCGAGCGGCACCTGGCACATCTTGTCCATACGGGCCTGGTCACGGCAGATGATGACGAACCAGAGCGTGGTCAGCCAGTTCCCGGCGTTCGCGTAGAACTGCGGTCCCGCCGCCTGGATGGTGCGAACTTCGCCCGTGATGCGTGCCTCGAACGGTCCCTCGGCCGCCGCAGCGGCGAAGGCTGCCGTACCGACCTGCATCGCGGAGACAGTGGCCACCCAGGTCGGGAGTCGGTTACCCCGGGGATTGAGTGCCTGGTGCATCTGCACCTGAAGAAGCGCCTCGTTCAGCGCCATGCCGAAGACGGCCGGCGACGCATTCAGGCTCCGGACACTGTCCTCGAGCCCTTCGGCCAGACGCTCCGTGGCATGCTCATCGACCGCGGGAAGAAGGCGCCGCTCCACCTTCAATGTCATGGATCACTTACCGATCACGTCGGGAACTCACCCACCCACGTGTGCTTGAGCAGGTGCTTGGGGAGCTACTCGGACTCTACCTCGATCGGTAGCCCGGCATCATAGGCCATGCATGCGACGGCCAGGGGGCCGAGGGCAACAAGGCCATCGCTGCTCAGGGACCCCGCGCCGGCGCACTCACGGGGAGGGAGCACAACGCTCACATCGGTGGTAGCGGCGGGCCCTTGGGGCCGGTGTTGCCGTCCATCCAGGCACGAATCCCTCGGCTGTTATCGCGCGGTAGGCGAAGTGGTAGTTGAGCGGCACGAGTTCTGTGATCGGCCGGTCGTAGCTCAAGCGTCGACCTCGCCGACCCAGCCGAACTGCAGAAGTTCCTTGGGCAGGTACTCAGAATCGACCTCGATCGGGAAGCCGTTGTCGTAGGCCATGCATGCAATGGCGAGCGGGGCTAGGGCCACCAGGCCATCACCGTTTAGGGATCGCGCCTCGTCGCCGGTCCAGTACTGCTTGTGCCAGGTGAGGAATTCGGCCAGGGAGGCGTTGAATTTCTCGGTCTCTCCGCGGTTGTAGAGCTGGAAAAGCTCGAGCGGCGGATAAAGGATCTTCAGCAACGTCTTCTCGTCGGCGATCCGGGCAACCTGGGGGCTGGCGCTGTCAATCGCCTCGACCAGCTTGTTCCACATATCGTCTGCCCGGCGGAACCAATAGCTGTGTAGGGCCTCCACCCAGCTGTAGACGTACTCGTCGAACACGGCGCCGGACTCACGGAGGAAAGACACCGGCACGTGCATGAGCCGGTCGAGGCACTCATTCTCACGGCAGATCGTCGCCAGATAGACCGCGGTAAGCCAGGCTCCCGCGTGCGTGTAAGAGGTCGGTCCGGTAGCCGGGAGATGCTTTACTTCCCCTGCGATCCCGATGCGGAACGGCACTGGACCTTCCGCCGCCATAGCCGAATCAAACAGCCCGGAGCCGACTTGCATGGCTGTGACCCACGCCTCCCATGTCTCCAACTTCGTTGCTTGAGGGTCGACCGCACAGCATGACATGGCCACGTGCAAGGTGCAGTCGAGGGCCCGGGAGCGGGACATCTCCGATTGTTCAAGGCGATCGATGACCCGGCTGGTGCTCTCCATGAGCGCTGCCATGTCCTCCTGGGTTGCCTCTGCCGGGAAGTCATGGCGGGGAACGCTCGTGACCACTGAATCTCTCCTCTAGCCCTGGGTATTCAGCGGAATTGGGCCGTCTGACGCCCCGATAGCGGGAAGGTGCCGTTGACTTGCAAGGATGTGAGTGTCTAGGTCATATCCGCTGCGGGAGCAAGGCACCTTTCTGGTGGTTGAGCGTACAGGGCGGGACCGTCGGCTGTCGGTGGTGGCTGACGGGAAGAGGCTGGTCGGGCATGCCGGGGCGGTGCTGCTGCGCCGATGACGCGCGGGCGGCTCACGTGGGGAACTCGCCGAGCCAACCGCGGTGCAGGAGGTGCTTGGGCAGGTACTCCGACTCGACCTCGATCGGGATCTCCCCGTCATAGGCGAGGCAGGCAACAGCAAGCGGGCCCAGAGCGATACGACCGTCGGGATCCGCTGCCCGGTCCTCGTTGGCAGTCCAGTACGCCTTGTGCAGCTCCAGCGCCTCCACCAGAGCCTGGTTGAAGCCCTGCTCATCTTTGGTGACGAAGCGGTGGAAGAGGTTGATCGGTGGGTAGAGCACGGCCTGCAGCAGAGGCAGAGGAGTGACTGAAGTCGCGTCTGGGTGCGACGTCTCGATCGCGACGATGAGCTTGTCAACCAGCCCCGGCCGCTGCAACCAGTACGTCTGCAGGACGTCTACCCAGTGGTAGATGTACGCGTCGTACGCCCCCTCTGGCGAACGGAGGCGGTCAAGCGGGATCTCGCACAGCTCGGTCATCCGCTTCTGGTTCCGGCACACAACCGCCAACCAGAACGACGTCAGCCAGTTACCCGCGTCAGCGAAAGAACTCGGACCGAGCGCTGGGATGTTGCGCAGCTCCCGGTTGATTCGGCACTCGACAGTTCCTTGACTCACGCCTGCTGCGGCGAACATCGCAGAGCCCAGCTGCATCGCGTTGACGACCGCTTCCCACGTCTCCAGCTCCGCGGCTCGCGGATCGATCGTGCAGCGGGCTTGCAGGTATAGAAGAGTGGTATTGAACGTAGAGTCGATCATCTCCGAGGACTGCTCAAGTTCGTCGATGTCCTCCGTCAGGTCCTGGCCCAGCTCCTGCGCCCACTCCGCAGCATTGGGGCCTGGCGCCCCGTGCCGGGCGACAGTGGTGGCCATGCTGCGGCTCAAGAGGAGCCAAGGATTTTCGTCGTCACCGATTCGATGAATGCGGCAGCCTCGATTTCTGTGGTCTGGACATGGTCGACTTCGTTGTGGCCGAGGTCGTACAGCTTCAGGTACTCGGTCGGTTCCCAGCGGAGGTTGCGGGTGAAGGCTTCGTCATACGTCTGCCCTTCGTCGATCCGACGCCGGACAATTCCGCGCGGTTTCTGCCGGGGGTAGCCCTCGCTGACCTTCGCGTAGTAGGTGATCTGCCCTTCGGCGTCGAGTGCGTCGAGTGTGGCTGGGGCGAGTGTGACAAAGGGCGTAACGGAAGCGTTGCTCTCCACGTTGCCGAGCGGGATCATCACGCCGTTGAGGCCGAGATAATCCTCCAGGAAGTACCCGCCGCCCCGTTCGTACATAAGGAGGAGCGGTTCATAAGGGTCCGGCAAATCGGCAGGTAGGTCGTCACGGGCGTCGCGGATGGCTGCCCACCGGATAGCGGCTCGGCAGGTCCGCTTCAGCGAAGTCGGCGCGAGCCCGGCCAGGACTTGTTCCACTTCGTCTGCGACCTCGGAGGGCATCTGGAGCTCCGCATCGACACGCTCCGTGATGTCGAAGAACGGCCAGGACTGCTCTGCCCCATAAGCACGCGCCCACAGAGCCGCTCGTCGGAGGTATTCGCGCATGAGTAGAGCACGCGAATTGGCGTGATCGGATGCCGCGAAATCGTCGCCCCAGTCAATGGCGCGCAGTCGCTCCAACACCCTGCGTGAAGAACTCTCGGTCACTTCAGGTTCACCCCCTTGGCTCGCAGTTCCTGCATAATATCCTTCGCGAAGTCATCGATGTTGGACAAATCAGTGGCTAATAGATTCGTCTTGGGGTGCCTGAGGCCGAGCTTCTGCCACTGTGTCCCGAAACCACCCCTTTTGCAGGGTTGGGCGCCAGGTCGTGTGCACCTGCTGCGGACAGGCCCTTCGGCGACTTCCTGCCGTCGCTCGTGGTGAAGAAGGACGGCTCGTACGTGCTGACCTGACCATCAGCCGTCCCCGGGTCGTGGCCCGGGAGCGGCAAGGGGCAGCGCCTGCAGAAGTTTTTCGCAGGCGCGCGCCCGGGACGGTTTCTAGGAATGCGTCGAGTTCCGCGGCGATTTTCGGGGAGAGACGAAAAGCAAGGTCGATGTGCTCCGTGACGTCGAAGAAGGGTCATTTATCCTCAGCAGAACAAGCCTGCACTTACAGGGCTGCCTGCTTCAGAAGGCGACGCGACGATGCCCCATTGTGTAGTCCCAGTCGCCGATCCACTCCACACGGCTGAGTCGATCCAACATGATGGACGACGGTGAGTCGGTCACTGCAGCTCGATTCCCTTCGAGCGCAGCTACTCGAATAGAGCCGCGATCATTCCTCATCTAGAGCATTCAGGCTCTTCGCATCCAGGTCGAGCGGAACCCGCCCCAACGCCTGCCCGACACTTCCCTTGGGATTGGCAGCGGTATCTACCTCGATGTGGCCAGTAGAATCCAAACTGAATGTCCCACCCCGTTCGTACATCTGCACAAGCGGCTCGAACGGCGATGGAAGATCCGCGAGGTCTGTGCGGATGTCCGAGAGCACGGCAAAATTGAGGGCCCACTCGATGGTCTCGGTGATCACCGGTTGTTGTAGGCCGATCTTGTCGGCAATAACGCTCACAATGTCGGCATCGATCCGAGCTGCGGGATCGATGCGGCCGGCGACGTCGAAGAACGGCCACTCGCCGCACCTTGTCTCCTGGGCCCACAGGGCAGATCGCCGCATGAACTCGCGCATGAGTGCCACGCGCGAACGGGTCCGATCGAACGAGCCGACCCAGTCGACCCGTTCAAGCCTCTCTGCAAGAACCAGTGCCGAAGCTGTCCTCATGGCTTGTTCCTCCGGGTGTACTGAATAAGGTCGTCCAAGCATTGACAGATCGGGCAGGACCTCGAACGGAGGGAGCTCCATACCCAGCTTCCGCCATGCCGCATAGGGGTTGCTATGTGTCTCATGCGGCGAGATCTCATGTGCACCGTAGTGTTGCCGGGTGAACCAAATGACCCCGTCAGAGTCATAGTTCATGACCCTGTATGGCATGCCTTCGGTCATGAGAACGCTCTCGACGCCTTCATGGATCATCAGCCTCCTGACAGGGAAGTCTTGGTGCAGGGTGACGCCGTTTGTGGAGTTGTCCAGCCGCCGGTGCTCGGGGCGCGGTCATTGCCCACGCCACCGCCCGGGCGCGGCTGTTGATGGGTTGGGGACGTTCTCCTTCCTGGACTCGTCGCCCCCTTCGGAATGGTGGCGTCCTTGGGTAGCTGGATCGTGCCGTCCGGCGTTTTGAGGGAGCCTTCGGGCAGGCTGACGGCGCCGTCGGGGATCTTCGGGACCTCGATGTGGCCGGCGTCTCGCTTCTTCTTCCCTCGAAGTCCTTGGAAGCCTTTAGCCGCACGGCGTGCGTGCCCAGCACAGCCGTTCCTGTCGGCAGGGCCGCCTCCGACACCCGGCGCCGCGCTGACCAGGTGCCGGCAGCCTGCGGCACAACACGGGACGCCACCAGCGGGACCGCGACATGTGCTCCGGTCTGGGGAAACGGGATCTGGGGCGACCGCGCGGCACACCCGGCTCGGTCCCTGTCGGCCTCGTCATGCGTAGGTCGAGGGTTCGATTCCCTTGGGTGGCTAGTGAGTGGGAAGCCTCAAGTCACTTTCTGACCTGGGGGTTCTTTCTTTGTTGGATGTGTTGGCGGCGCTGGGGCCGGGTGGTCGTTGTTCGGGGTGGAGTCGGGTCGGGGCGCTGTGCGGGGTGGTGGGGCGGGGCTAGGCTGAGCGGTGCCGCCCTGGACCCCGGCAGCGTGTTTTCTGTTCCGCTGCGAGGAGGCGTGTGGTGCAGAGGGACTCTGGAGATTCGGCTGCGGATCAGGTTGATGGTGCGCCACTTGTCGCCGGGACAGGGTTGTTGGCGGCGGGGGTCGGTCGATGTGCTGGGAGGGGGCCTGTGTTGGCGGCCGTAGGGCGGCTGCGTGCGTCGTCCGAGGTGGGGGAGCGGGGCGGTGATGTGACGGTTGTCGCTGTGCGTGGGCGGCTGGATCTCGGGGGGCTGCCCGCGTTGCGGGAACGTTTGCTGCACGTACCGTTCCGGCCCGGAAGTCTGCTGGTCGTGGAGATGTCCGGGGTCACGGACTGTGGGGCGGCCGGGCTGGCACCGCTGGTCGCGGCTGCTCGCCGGGCCCGCTTCCACGGTGGTGACCTGCGGCTGGCCGCGCCGAGCCCCGCCGTTGTCAATGCGCTGCGGACCAGTGGGCTGGGCCGGCTTCTGCCGGTCCTCGTGAGGGGCGACAGTGCCGCGGGCTTGCCCGCCGTGGGGGAGCCGAGGCGGGGAGCGCACGCCGCGGCCTGAGCGTACGCCGGCTTGTAGCCTGTCGGGACGTGACGGTCCTCGGGGGCGGGCTGGAGTTGGCGTGGTGCGGCTTGACGCGGTGGGGAAACGGTACGGCAGGGGGAAGTGGGTCGTCCGGGACGTGGACGTCGAGGCTCCCGAGGGGGAGGTGGTGGCGTTCGCGGGCGGGAACGGATCGGGGAAATCGACACTGCTGCGGATTCTTGTCGGCGTGTCCCGGCCGACGTGCGGTGTGGTGTCCGGGCGCCCGCCGGTCATCGGATACGTTCCGGACCGCTTTTCGCCGAACGAGCGGATGTCGGCGGCGGCTTATCTGACGCATATGGGCCGTATTCGTGGAATGGGTACGAAGGCGGCGACGGCGCGGGCGCGGGAATTGCTGGAACGGCTGGCGCTGGTGGGAGGCGAGAACGCACCGCTGCGGAGTCTTTCCAAGGGGAATGCCCAGAAAGTGGCGCTGGCGCAGGCGGTGATGGTCCCGCCTGGTCTGCTCGTTCTCGATGAGCCGTGGTCGGGGCTGGATGTCACGGCTCATGGTGTGCTCGGAGAGCTGATGGGGGAGGTGGCGGGAACTGGGGGTGCGGTGGTTTTCACCGATCACCGGGAGTCGGTCACCCGGGTCCGTGCGACGCGTACGTATGTGGTGGAGCGGGGGCGGGTGGCGTTGCGTGGGTCGGAGATGGAGACGGAGGTTGGGGAGGGGAGAAGGGGCCGGGCTTGCGTTGATGTTGTGCTGGGTGTGCCTGAGGGGGGTGAAGTGCCGCGTCAGCTTGATTGGGAGGGGATGGCGGGGGTGCTTGCGGTGACGGAGCGGGATCGGCAGGGGGCGCGGGTACAGGTACGGGTCGCGGTGAAGGTGGAGCCGGACTGTGCTGATGCGCTGCTGTACGAGGCGCTTCGGCACGGGTGGTCGGTGGTGGAGGTGACGCGTACGGGGGAGGGCGTGGCGCGTACGGGAGAAAGCGTGGCGCGTACGGCCGCGGGCGCGGGGTTTGGGGCGGGAGCTGGTGTGAGGGGTGGGGTGCGGTGATCGCGCTGGTCCGCTACCACTTCGCCACCGTGCTGCACACGCAGCGCTATCTCGCGCCGTTGCTGCTGTTCACGGGTCTGATGGGCGTACTGACCGTCAACGGCAACGGCCCGCTCCCGCCGACCTATGCCTCGTCCGCCGGGGCGCTGTTCGTGTGCGCGACGTGGCTGACGATCGCGCTGATGAGTCTGGACGACGCGGCGCAGCGGGCAGTCGTCGTCGTGAGTGCCGGCCGGTCGCTCAGGGTTCTGGCCGGGGCGGTCGTCACATCTTTGCTGAGTTGTGTGGTTCTGATGGGGTTCGGACTGTTCTTTCCGCTGTGGCTGGGGGACTACCGGGTCGCGCCCGCTGATCTTCTGTTGGGGGTCGAGGCACAGCTCACCTGCGCGTTCGTGGGGGTCGGCATCGGGGTGCTGTGTTCGCGGCTGGTTTTCAGGCGGCAGGGTTACGCGCTGGTGGCTGCTCTGGCGTTGGTGATGGTGCTGCTTTTCACGCGCGGGCTGCCGCCGGTGAACCGGCTGTTCCAGGTGATGGCCACGGCCTCCGACTCCGCGGCGCTGCTCGGGCCGGCGGGCGCAATGCTCGGGCTCGCCGCCGGTGTCCTGGTCGTGTGCACGGCCGTCACGCAGTATGTGGCCTCCCGTAGGGAGTGAGGGGGAGGGGCAGGGATAGGGATAGGGAGGGTGAGGGGGTGCCGGGGGTGTGGGCGGGCTGAGGGGGCGCGGGCACGATGAGGGGCTGTGGGGCGTTGAAGCGGGGTGAGCCGGAAACGTATGCGTCCATGGCCATGGCTGGATCAACGGCTGCGCCGGTGACGGCCGGGGCCCGTCGCATAGGCTGGCTCTTTCAGGACAGAGTGGACAGGGACACAACAGGGACGGCGTGAGGGGGCCGCGCCGAGCGGAGGCCGACCGCAGCCCGTGGCAAGGAATGGACGTGGGGGTTTTGGCGATCGGTACGCGAGAAGGACATGACGGGCCTGAGGAACGGCAGCCCGGCGAGCCTGTTGACCCTCTTCACGGTTCCTCTTCGGACGGGAGCCCGGACGACGGCGAGTCGAAGGGGGAGGGGGTGAAGGCGAACGAGGAGAAGAGGGAGAAAAGGGAGAAGGGGAAGCAGCGGTCCTTTTGGAAGGAGCTGCCGATCCTGATCGGTGTGGCGCTGGTGCTCGCCCTGCTGATCAAGACGTTCTTCGTCCAGGCGTTCTCGATCCCCTCGGACTCCATGCAGAACACCCTGCAGCAGGGCGACCGGGTTCTGGTGGACAAGCTGACCCCCTGGTTCGGCACCGAGCCCGAGCGTGGCGAGGTCGTCGTCTTCCATGATCCCGACGGCTGGCTGAGGGGCGAGCCGACCACCCAGTACAACGCGCTCCAGAAGGTGCTCAGCTTTGTCGGGCTGATGCCGTCGGCCGAGGAAGAGGACCTGATCAAGCGGGTCATCGGTGTCGCCGGCGACACGGTGGAGTGCAAGGGCACCGGCCCGGTCAAGGTCAACGGCAAGGTCCTCGACGAGCCGTACGTCTTCCCCGGCAACACCCCGTGCAGCTCGGACGCCGAGTTCAAGGTCACCGTGCCCAAAGACCGCATTTGGGTGATGGGTGACCACCGGCAGGACTCGATGGACTCCCGCTACCACATGCAGGACGCCCACCAGGGGATGGTGCCGGTGAAGGAAGTGGTGGGGCGGGCATTTGTGATCGCCTGGCCGGTCAGCCGTTGGGACACCCTGCCGGTTCCGGACACTTTTGCTCAAAAGGGTCTTGAGGAGAAGGCCATGCAGGCGGCGTCCGTGGCGACTCCGCATGCGCTGGCGCTCGTGGGTGCGGTTCCGCTGGTGTTCTGCCGGCGCCGGCGCCGGCGCCGGCAGAAGCGCGGTGACGGGCCTGGACGTACCGCTTGACGCGGCCTGACGCGGCCTGACGCGTCAAGAGCCGCGAGGGGGAGCGTGGCGGTGGGGCGCCGCCTCATGGGAGTACGGGTCCCCTCGGGCGGGTTAACGGAAAATGCTGGAAAGCCCAGGTCGGGCCCCCTCTGACCTGGGCTTTCGGCTGTCTGGGAGGGGTGCGGGGGTGGATGCTCCGGGATGCGGGCGGGGATGGGTGGGGGCATTTTGGGGCATGGGGCGGGAATAGGGCGTAGTGGCCGTCGGGGTCGCTGCGAGCTGGGCCCCTCGCGTGAGCCGTGGTGCGGGTCCGTGCGCGGGTGGGGTCAGGAGGGTCTGCGATGCTTCGGAGTCCGATGCGGGTCGCCGCTGCCGCCGTGGCGCTGCTGGTTGTTGCCGCGGTGCCGTCGTACGTCGTGGGCTCGTCCACCGCTGGAGCCGCGGGAGCTGAAGGGGGCGCGGGAGCCGCGGATCGTGGAGCGGTGGCCGGGCCGGGCGCACACGTACCGGGAAGTGCGGGGGCAGGGGGCCGTGCGGGCGTACGCGGCAAGGAGCCCGTACGGGTGGCGCACCGGGGAGCTTCCCGGATGGCGCCGGAGAACACCCTCGCCGCGGTGGACGCCGCACACCTGAACGGATTCGACTGGGTCGAGAACGACGTACAGCGCACCTACGACGGGGAATTGGTGGTGATGCACGACACCACCCTGAACCGGACGACCGATGTGGAAAAGGTGTTTCCCGGGCGGGCGCCGTGGCGGGTGGGTGACTTCACGGCCGCGGAGATAGCGCGACTGGATGCCGGAAGCTGGTTCGGAAAGGCGTTCGCGGGGGAGCGGGTACCGACCCTGGCGGATTATCTGCGGCGTCTCGATCACAACGGGCAGCGGCTGTTGCTGGAGGTCAAGTCGCCGCAGCGATATCCGGGGATAGAGGAGCGGATCGTCCGGGAACTGCGGGAGCGGGGATGGCTGGATCGGCCGCATGTGAGGGACCGGCTGATCGTCCAGAGCTTTGTGACGCGGTCCGTGCGGGCGGTGCATCGGGCGGCGCCGCAGGTACGTACGGCAATACTCGGATCGCCACCGGAATCCCGGCTGGGCGAGTACGCGGAATTCGCCGACCAGATCAACCCCCGGCTCTCCGAGATCAGTTCAGGATATGTGGCGGCGGTGCACCGCAAACGCGGCCCGCACGGAAAGCCATTGCTCGTTTACACCTGGGATGTGAAGCCGCCGCTGGGGCTGGACACGGCTACGGCGTACGGCGTCGACGGGGTCATCGACTGAGGGGGCGGCGGGGAGCCCGGGGCGCGAGGATGAGCCAGGGGAGCCCGGGGCTGAGGGGAACGGGAACTCGGGGTGCGGGGCAGGCCGGCGTGATCCTTCCGCCCGGTGGTCGCATGACAGGATGAGCGGTCGTGACGATTCGGGTGCTGATCGCGGACGACCAGGAGATGGTGCGCCGGGGGCTACGGCGCATTCTTGAGGCCCAGCCGGACATCGAGGTGGTCGGGGAGGCGGCGGACGGAGTGGCGGCGCTGGCCCAGGCCCGTACGCTGCGGCCCGATGTCGCGCTCGTCGACATCCGCATGCCGGGACTGGACGGCCTGGAGGTCACCCGCCAGCTCGCCGGTTCCGGCGCCGATCCCGCGCTCAAGGGCAAGATCAGGGTGGTGGTCGTGACCACCTTCGACCTCGACGAGTACGTGTACCCGGCGCTGCGCCACGGCGCCTGCGGCTTTCTGCTGAAACGGTCCGGCCCCTCCCTGCTGGTGGAGGCCGTACGGGCGGCGGTGGCCGGTGACAGCCTGATCAGCCCCTCGATCACGGTCCGGCTGCTCAAGCACGTCACCACCGCCCGGCCCGCCGCGCCCCGGGCCCTGGAGCCCTTGACCGACCGGGAGACGGAGATCGCGGGGCAGGTGGCGGCCGGCAAGACCAACGCGGACATCGCGCGGGAGCTGTTCATCTCGGCGGGCACCGTGAAGACCCATGTGGCCAGCATCCAGCGCAAGCTCGGGGTGCGGAACCGGGTCGGGATCGCCGTACACGCCTGGGAGATGGGATACGCGGAGCGAGGACGTCCGCAGTGGTGACGGGATATGGGCTGAGTGGGGGCGTGGGCGTGGGCGGGGGCATGAGCTGGAGCGTGCAGATGAGGGTGCGGGCGCGGGTGCGCATGCGCGTGCGGGTTCCGGGGCGGATTCGGGTGCAGGCGCACGTACTGGTGCTGGTGTGAAAGCGGGGGCAGTTGTGAGGGCAGAGGGGGATGCCGGGCCGGGACGGCGTCGGCTGACATGGTGTGTGAGCACCGCCGTGTGTGTGGCGGGGCCGGCGCTGCTCGCCCGGCCCGGCACCACCGCCCAGGCGATCCTTGCCGCACTTCCCGCGACGGCGGCGGTCTTCGCCGCTCCGATGCGCTGGCCGTGGCGGCGCGTTCCGCTGACCACCGCCGCGATCGTGGTCCTCGCCCTGTCCCTGGCCGTCGACGTGGTCTACCGGGGCCCGAAATCCTATGCCGGGCTGTGGGCCGTCGCCGAGTTCCCGGCGCTGCTCGTCCTGACCGGCCGGGTGGTGCGGCGCGCGCCGGACCGGCAGGCCGCGGTGGTGGGGGCGCTGGCGGTGGCGGCGACGGTGCTCCTGCCGCTGCGCTTCCTGTTCGCGGAGCCCAGCGTGGCGGGTTCCGCGGTTGCCCTGACCTGCGCTTTCGCCTTCTTTCCCGCGGTGGGCGCGGCCGGCACCGGCCTGTACCTGCGGACGCTGGAGAACCGCCGGATACGGGCGGTGGAGAAGGCCCGCCGCGATCAGCGCCTGGAAGTGGCGGGGGACCTCCACGACTTCGTGGCGCACGAGGTGACCGGCATCGTGCTGGAGGTCCAGGCCGCTCGGGTCGCCGCGTACGACCGGGAACAGCTCGACGAGCTGCTGGAGCGGCTGGAGGAGGCGGGACTGCGGGCGCTGGAGTCCATGGACCGTACGGTCAGGACGCTGCGCGACCCCGAAGGCGGCGGCGAGGAGGGGCAGCCGCCGCCGACCCGCGTGCACGGCCTGGCGGATCTGGCCGAGATGGTGGAACGGTTCGCCGCGACGGGCGGCGGTGTACGGGCCGGGTCGGCCGTACGGACCGTACTGGAGCTGGAGGAGGGGCTGACGGGGGCACTGCCGCGGGAGACGGAGGACGCCGTGCACCGGGTCGTGCTGGAGGCGCTGACGAACATCCGGCGGCACGCGGCCGGGGCCGGCCGGGTGACGGTGACGGTCGCGCGGGTCGATGAGGGCGCGGGTGATGTGGGGATCACGGGGGATGTGGGGATCGCGGCGGGTGTGGGGACCGCGGCGGGTGTGGGTGGTGCCATCGGTCCTCGTGATGTGGGTGGTGCCGGTGGTGTGAGGGACGCGGTGGCAGTGACGGTCGTGGATGACGGAGGAACGTCGGGTGGTAGGTCCGGTGGGCCGCTGAGCGGGGCGCGGCAGGCCGGTGGGACGGGGCTGGCCGCGCTGCGCGCCCGGGTCGAGGCGCTGGGCGGCCGGCTGGAGTACGGCTCGTACGGGACGGGCTGGCGGGTACGCGCCGTACTGCCGGCCGCCGGCCGCCGGCCGCTGAGGCGCTGAGGCCCTGAGACGCTCGTCGGCGCTTCACCGAACCGGCGATCCGGTGAAGGCCGGCCGGCCGAGCCGCGATATCTGCCGAACGGCAGATGTAGGCCGGACATGTGCCGCGGATGCTCGGGAGTGCAGCCGATCAGCACCTTCCGGAGGATCACGTGGTCACGTTCAGGACCTGTAGCGACAAGCCCCGTAGCACCATGGTCTCCACCGCAAAAGCCCGTGCCGCCGAGCCCGGTACCGCGAAGGTGCGTGCCACCACGCCCCATATCACCAAGCCCCATATCACCAAGCCCCGTGCCACCAAGCCCCGTGCCACCAAGCCCCGTGCGGCCCTGGCCGGCGCCCTGGTCGCCCTGGTGGCCGTCGCCGCCACCGGCTGCTCCGTGGACGCCAAGAACGCCGATCCCGCCGTGAAGACCTTCGCCTTCAGCGGCCGGACCCTGGACGTCAAGACACACGAGATTCCGGCCGACCTGGTCGCCGCGGACCGTAAGGACGTCAAGGTCACCCGCTGGTTCGAGGCCAAGTCCGGCAGCGAGCACCTGCGGTGGGAACTGAAGGACGGCACGCTCGACCTGGAGGCGGGCTGCTCCGGCATCGCCATCTGCGACGCCCGTTTCAAGGTGGAGGTGCCCCGCGGCGTCACCGTGCTGCGCGACGGCGAGCCGACCAAGCTGCGCGGGAGGGGCTGACCGTGCTCGAACTCGTCGACGTCACCAAGGTCTACCGCGGCGGCAAGCGTGCCGTGGACGGCATGACCCTGCGCCTGGGGCCGGGCATGATCGGGCTGCTCGGCCCCAACGGCGCGGGCAAGTCCTCCCTGATGCGGATCGCCGCCACGGTCACCCGCCCCACCTCCGGCCAACTCCTGTACGAGGGTGCCGACGTGACCCGGCGGCCCGGCGCGCTGCGCGCCGCCCTGGGCTACCTCCCGCAGGACTTCGGCGTGTACCCGAACCTGACGGCACGGGAGTTCCTGTCCTACCTCGCCGCCGCCAAGGGGGTCCCGGCCCGCGCGGCACGCGCCCGTATCCAGGAGCTGCTGGAGCTGGTCAACCTGACCGAGGCGGGCAAGCGACCGCTGGGCAAGTACTCCGGCGGCATGCTGCGCCGGGTCGGCATCGCGCAGGCGCTGCTCGCCGACCCGCGGGTGATCGTCGTGGACGAGCCGACCGCCGGACTGGACCCGCAGGAACGGGTACGGCTGCGCAACCTGCTCAGCGAACTGGCCGCCGACCGCGTGGTGATGCTCTCCACCCATATCGTCTCCGACATCGAGTCGGTCGCCGGGGACATCGCCGTCGTGGCGGGCGGCCGGCTGCTGCGCCGCGGCACGCCCGAGGAACTGCTGCGCGAGGTGGCGGGGCAGGTGTGGGAGGTGCTCGTGGGGCCGGAGGACGTGGCGGCCGTGCAGGCACGCTACGTGGTGAGTCGGATGGTACGTACGGCGGAAGGGATACGTATCCGGCTGCTGTCCCCGGAGCGGCCTTATGAGGGGGCCGCAGAACTGACGCCCGACCTTGAGGACGCCTATCTCGCGGTGATCCATACGTACGCGGGCGGGGACGCTTACAGGAAAGGGGGCGCTTACACGAAAGGGGACACCGGTGGCGCGCGTCGAGGGATGACGGGGGCGGCGGGAATGGCGGAGATGCGGGGGACGGCAGGGGTTACTCGGACGACGGGGGCGACTCGGGCGGCGGGGGCGACGCGGACGGCGGTGACCCGGTGAGGGCGTACGCACTCGGCGGCCTCGCTCTGGGCGACTTCCGGGACCGGGTGCGGCGGCCCGCGTACGCCGTGACGCTGCTGGCCGCCGTGGGCCTGGGCTATCTGGCTGTACCGAAGCCCGACTCGCATTGGGTCATCCTCCAGATAGGTGAATTCCGGGGCACGTACAACAGCGCGTACGTCGGCGTGGCCACCGCGCTGGCCGGAGCCCTGTGGCTCTCGCTCGGCGGTTTCTACGTCGTACGCAACGCACTGGCCCGGGACGAACGGTCCGGCGTCGGGCGGCTGCTGGCCGCCACGCCGCTGCGGACCACCGCCTACCTCGCGGCCAAGCTGTTGAGCAATGTGCTGGTGCTCGCCTCGATGGTGGCCGTGCTGGTGGTGACCGCGCTGGTCATGCAGCTCGCCCGGGGGAGGCCACGGCCGTCGACGTGGTCGCGCTGCTCCAGCCCTTCGTGCTGATCACGCTGCCGCTGATGGTGGTGACCGCCGCCGTGGCGCTGTTGTCCGAGGCGGTCCCCGTGCTGCGCGGCGGACTGGGCAACGTGCTGTGGTTCTTCTGCTGGATGGCGCTGGTGCTGGGCGGGCAGCGGCCCGACGCGCCGCTCGGCGGCATCGGTTTGCGGGGCGCTCTCGGGACCATGCGGGACGACCTGATCGCCCAGCACGGCGGTGCCAAGGGCGAGTTCAGTCTGGGATTCACCTACCTTGATGAACCGCTGCACACATTCGAGTGGCACGGGTTTACGCCGGACACCGGGTTCGTACTGAGCCGGCTGGCGGTGGTGCTGGCGGCGGCGGTGGTGGCGTTGCTGCCGGTGCTGTGGTTCGGGCGGTTCGATCCGGCGCGCGGGGGCTTGCGGGGCGGCGGCGCGGGGGAGTCGTACGGCCTGGAGCAGTCGCACGGCTTGGAGCAGTCGTATGGCTTGAGGGAGTCGTACGGCTTGGGTGAACCGGGCGAGTCCGGCGGATCGGTGTGGCGTACGAGCGCATCGGCATGGCGTACAGACGGATCGGTGGCGCGCACCAACGCATTGGCGGTGCATCCGGTCGGACCGGCATGGCACACGGCCGGGCAGCGGCTGCTCTTCGGTGAGCTGCGCATCCTTCTCCAGGGCGTCGCCTGGTGGTGGTGGGCGGGCGCCGCGGTGATCACGCTCGCCGGGCTGCTGGTGCCCGGCGCCGGAGCGGTACGGGTGGTGCTCCCCGCGGCCTGGATCTGGCCCGTACTGATCTGGTCCCGGCTGGGGACCCAGAGCCATGAAAACGGTGTGCAGGCCCTGCTCGGCGCGTATCCGTCGGTACGCCGTCGCGCGCTGGCGGAATGGGGGCCGGGTTCCTGCTGACCGCGGTGGCCGGCGCCGCACCGCTCGTACGGCTCGTGGCGGCGGCGGACTGGCCAGGTGTGGCGTCCTGGTGTGGCGGCGCGCTGTTCATCCCCTCGCTGGCGCTTGCGCTGGGCTCCCTCTCCCGTACGCACCGGCTCTTCCAGGCCCTGTACCTGCCGTTGTGGTACGCCGTCGCCAACGGTCTGGCACCGCTGGACTACATGGGCGCCACCCGGCTCGCGGGGCAGCCGGCCGCGCTCCCGCCACTGCTGGTCACCGCGCTCGCGCTGGTGATGCTGACGGGGACGGTGTGCGGAGCCGGGGCGGTGCGGCGGTCCGTGTCCTTCTCGTAGGGTTTCGGGGACGTTGATGTTGACATTGACGTTGACGCATCGCACAAGCGGTCGCATGTGCGTACTCGGCGTACCCGGTGTACTCGGCGTACTCAGCGAAGCCGTACACGAAGCAGCAAATGACGACCAGGAAACAGGAAACGGGACATGTCATGACCGAGTCCGTGTGGGGCGGGGAACGGCTGGATCTCGACGCCTACCTCGCCCGTATCGGCTACGAGGGGGACCGCGAGCCGACGCCGGACACCCTCCGGGCGGTGCACGCCGCGCACGTTGCCGCGATCCCCTTCGAGAACCTCGATGTCGTACTGGGGCGGCCGATCGTCCTGGACCTGGAAGCCCTCCAGGAGAAGCTGGTCGGCCGGCGGCGCGGCGGTTACTGCTACGAGCAGAACCTCCTGTACGCGGCGGCCCTGGAACGTCTCGGCTTCCGGGTCACGGGCCTGGCCGCCCGGGTCCGTATGGGCGAGAGCAAGCTCCGCCCGGTCACCCATGCGCTGCTGAAGGTGACATTCCGGGACAGCAGGGGCGGCTGGGGTAATGGGGGCGGCCGGGACGGCGGGGAGGGCGGAGACGGCGGAGACGGCGGAGACGGCGCGGACGGTGGCGAGTGGATCACCGACGTCGGCTTCGGCGGCGAGGCGCTGCTTGCCCCGCTCCCGCTGCGCGAAGGCGTCGAGTCCCGGCAGGGCGTCTGGACATTCGGCCTCGTACGGGAGCAGGGGCCCGGACAGGGACCGTGGGTGCTGCGCTCCGCCCGCGAGGACGGCTGGCTCGACGTGTACGCCTTCGGGTCGGAGGAACGCTTCCCGGTCGACTACGGCGTCTTCAACCACTACATCTCCACCCATCCGCGCTCGCCGTTCATACGGCGGGCGGTGGTGCTGCGGCCGGGACCCGAGGTGCGGCGGTCGCTGATCGGTACGGAGCTGACGCTGAGCCGCCCCGGGCACGCGGACGAGGTCCGGCAGGTGGCCCCGGAGGAACTGCCCGCCGTGCTGGCGGGGGAGTTCGGCGTCGAACTGGACGAGCGGGACGCGGACGCGCTGGTGAAGTACAACTCGCAGGCGTGAGGTCGCGCTCGCCGGGTGCCGACCTTGAGGCACCTGAACCTTGAGGCACCCGGGCATCAGCCACCTGGGCACCCGGCATCCGGCATCCGGCACCTGGAACCCACGCCCGGCACCGGCACCTGGCCCCACCCCGGCCCCACCCCCGGCATTCAGCGGATGACGGCGATCCCCTCGATCTCGACCAGCGCCGCCTCGTCCCACAGCCGGGTGGTCCCGACCACGGCCATCGCCGGGTAGTCACGCCCGACCAGTCGTTTCCATACCCGCCCCAGCGCCGGCGCCTGACGGCGGTAATCGGCCACGTCCACGGCGAAGACGGTGAGCTTGGCCAGGTCGGCCGGGCCGGCCCCGGCGGCTTCGGCGGCGGTCAGGAGATTGGTCAGTGCCTGCTCGAACTGTTCGACGAGGCCGTCACCGACGATCCGTCCGGCGCCGTCCAGCGCGGTCTGCCCGGCCAGGAAGACCACGGTGGAACCCGGCGCGGCCCGTACGGCATGGCTGAAACCGGTCGGTGGAGAGAGCCGCGGCGGATTCACCCGCTCAAGACGCTCCCCGGACTCAAGACGCTCCCCAGGCTGAAGACGCTGTCCATACTCCCCGCGCTGTCCGTACTCAACGCGCTTCCCATACTTCCCGCGGCCCTCATACTCTCCGCATTCCCCGGCACCCTCGCTCATCCCGCCGCACTCCCTCCGCCGCCCCGGACCGCGCGGTGACCGCAGCCGCGGCGTCCGCCAGTGGCCGTCGGCCGTCCAGAGTGCCCCACTCCCCGTACGGGCGGAAGCGCACGAACGCGCTCTCGTGGTGGAAGGGCTGCGAGCGGTCGTCCTTGACCGCGTCGATGTGTTCCGGCTCGGCGGTTCCGTACGCGTACTGGTTCATCGCACGGGCGCTGCGCCACACCGAGAACGTACTGACGAAGCGCGGTGGCCGGGCCAGGGCCGCGGAGAACATCATCCCGGGGGAGGCGGCGGCCCGTCCGGCGGCCCGGGAGTTGGCCCGCAGAAACGGTACGGCCCGGCGGAGCCGCAGCCGGCCGAAGGTGAGGACGGCGACCGGCTCCTCCGCCTCGGCTTCCGCCGCGTCCTCGGGCGCGATCTCGACGGGCATCGGGCCCCACGAGCCGGCGATCCGCAACGGACGCAGCCGTATGTGCCAGCCGGAGGCGAGGCGCTGGGCCAGCGGGTGGTCGGTAAGGAAGCGGTCGAGCGCGGCATCGTCCTCCCAGGCGGCGAGGAGGGCGGCACGGCCCGGGACCAGGCGGGGCGGACCGGCAGCGATGCGGCCGGTGAGCAGGGTCTCGCCGTATCGAAGCCCGGAAGGCCCGTACGCCTTGAGTGCCCCGGGCTGTGGACGGTGCCGCAGCACACCTGCGACCGAGCGGACACCGACATCGGCGATATGCACGGAAACGATCACGTTGCACCCCGTTCTTCGACTTTATCCAGCGGAGCTACTAGCCCGTATACTGCGTGGTACACCACACAGTATCCGCTCCCGTAGCCGCAGAGGCGAGGCGAATGAGCCAAATCGACCGCAACCGTGCCGCACGCGCCGAGATCCGCGCCCGCATCGAGGAGACCGCCGCCCGGCTCTTCGCCGAGCGCGGCTACGCGGGCACGACCATCGGCGACATCGCGGCCGAGTCCGGCCTGAGCAAGCCGATGCTCTACCGGTACTTCGACTCCAAACAGGAACTCCACCTGTCCCTGCTCGAACGCCACCGCGACGAACTGGCAGCCGCCCCCATGAGCCGGCTGCTGCACGGCGCGGGCGATCTCGACACCCGGATGCGCGCCATGTACGAGGCGTGGTTCGGGTACGTCCAGAGCAGCCCGTACACCTGGCGGCTGCTGTTCCGGGACACCACCGGCGACCCCGAGGTGCAGGAATTCCACCGCGAACTGCAACGCCGACAGCGTGAGACCGACATGGCCCTGCTGCGGGAGTTCGCCCCCGGGATCCCGGAGGAAGAACTGGAACCGCTGGGCGAGGCGATCCGCAGCTCCCTGTACGGCCTCGCCCTGTGGTGGCTGGACCGCCCGGACCAGCCCCGCGAGGTCCTGGTGGCAGCCATGACCCGGCTCACCCGCGGACTGCTGGCGACCGTCGGCGAGGGTTAGAGGGTTACGCAGGTGGAGAGTTACTGAGGTGGAGGGTTACAGAGGCGGAGGGTTACGGAGGTGGGGGTTGGACGCAGCGGACGCGGTCAGTCGCGCGCTCAGCGAGTCGCACGCTCGACCAGGATGCTTACGGCGTGGCCCGGATCGAACCAGGTGTTGAGCAGCACCTGCACCGGGTGGGAGCTGTCGGAGCAGTCGCCGCGCCCCCAGCCCCAGCCCGCACCCTGAGCCGGAGGGGTCCCTCCGGTCATCGCCGCCAGGCGGATCAGTGCGGTCTCGGTGGCCACCGCACGCGCCTTCTCCATCGGCCATGTCAGCACCTGGGCATTCTGGGCAGCGGCGAGGACCGGCGAGAGCCCGCACCCCGCCGCGTACCAAACCGAGTGGCCGCGGCGGCGGGCATCCCGGAATTGCTCGGTCCAGACGCGTTCATCGCTTGTCCGCCGCCTGAGGTTGTCCGACTTCCCGATGTAGAGCACGGGCTGGCCAGGGACATCGGCATCGATCCAGACATAGGTGCCGGAGCCGTCGGCAACGGCATCACTCTCCGGGCCGATCGCGGCCCGCACCAGGCTCATGTCCATTCCCACCGCACCGCCCGAGTGAAATCGTCCGAGCCTCGCACACAGCCGTCGCGCCGCTCAAGAGGGTGATGCGTGGGCTGCATGAGCTGCGTGAGCTGTGTGGGCTGTCTGAGGAGCGGCTCACAGGGGCGGATGCAGGGCGGCGCGTAGGTCGGTGAGCCAGTGGGTGATCATGGCGCGGGCGAGCCGGGTTCCGGGGGCGGACAGCTCGAAGCCGTGCCAGGCGCCGGGTACGTTGCGTACGGTGACGGGCACGCCCGCGTCCATCAGGCGGCGGGCGTAGGCCAGGCCGGGGTCCCGCAGGGGATCGAGGTCGCAGACCACGACGTACGCCGGGGGCGGACCGCCCGTAGGCGAAGCCACCGCCGTGGAAGTGGAGGACGGCGGGCAGCGGGCCGCCGTGCGTGGGCGGCTTCCGGGCTGAGAGATCCTGCGCGGACGGTTGCTGCGGGGACGGTCGCTGTGCGGACAGTTGCTGGTTGGGGGGTTGCTGGTTGGACGGCTGCTGGTTGGACGGCTCTTGGCCGGACGGCTCCCGTCCGCCGGTTCCGTCCGGGCGGTAGACCTCGACCGACAACGAGGTGCCGTCCGGCCGGGGCACCTCGAAGCGCTCACTGGTGACGCCCGAGCGGTCGGCCCGCCGCCCGATCAGCGCGGAGACGTTCCGGCGGGTGGCCTCGATGTCGTCGTACGGGTTGCCGGCCGGGGGCAGCCGGTCGAGCACCGGGATCAGTTGGGGATCCACGTACATGGCCGGTCCTCCTCGGGCTACGGATGGTGGGGTACGGGCAAGCAGGGGGCGGGCCGAGCGGGTCAGGTCACGCAGGGGCAGGGGCAGGGGCAGGGGCCGGGGCCGGGGCAGGAGTGCCGGTCGCGGCGGGAGCGGCGGTGGCGAACAACCGGTCTCCGGTGAGGGACCAGACCTCGGTGATACGGCCGTCCTCGACTGCGAGCATGTCCATGCCGCTGACCGCCTCCGCGCCGGGGCGTACGGCGACATAGCGCTGGACGACGGTCGCCTCGTCGACGACCGGTGCGCCCTCCACGCGGTACTCCAGGCCGGGGCGGTCCGCGCGGTGTGCGGCGATGAAACGCCGCAGGTCATCCGGGCCCCGGAAGGAATCCGTGTCGGCGGCCGGGATGACCGAGCCGAAGTGGATACGGAAGTCCGGGGAGAGAATCCGGTCGGCCAGCTCCAGACGGCCGTTCCACATCGCGGTCCACTGCTCGAAAAGGTACGCGTTGTTCATGGGGATCACTCTTCAGGGCAGCACCGACACCGTCCTGTCGGTGTTTTGCCGGAGATCCACATCGGTTCCGGATTCTCTCCTCGGAGCCGTCCCCGAAGTGTTCGCAGTGTTCTCAGCGTCTGCCGCCGAGTGAGGGGAGCGCGGTCATCCCGTGCCCCAGCGC
Organism: Streptomyces sp. MST-110588; assembly: GCF_022695595.1. NCBI lineage: Bacteria > Bacillati > Actinomycetota > Actinomycetes > Kitasatosporales > Streptomycetaceae > Streptomyces > Streptomyces sp. MST-110588. Next base: position 3,473,955 of record NZ_CP074380.1, on the reverse strand, counting down.
ACCCAGTTCCCGTTCGAACAGTGACCGGTCGAAGTCGCGCGGTGGTGCCGTCTCATCCAGTGGGTGTACGGCCCGTATGCGGTCTGTACGGAAGCCGCGTACCGCCTCGCGCAGCCGGCACCAGGCGATGAGGTACCAGTGCTCCCCCGTGTTGCCGCCCAGGAACCCCAGGGGCTCGACCGTACGGCCGGTCAACTGACCGCCCTTGTCGGCGTATTCCAGGCGCAGCACCCGCCGTTCGGAGAGCGCTTCCTGGAGGGCGCGTGGTACGGACGCCCGGGACTCCTCGGGGGCTATCAGCCCGACCCGTGCCGCGAACGCGTCGGCCGCCGCCCGTTCCCTCTCCGGCATCACCGCCAGCACCTTGTGCAGGGCCGTACGCGCCGCCTCGGCGAAAGGCGTGCCGTCCAGCGCGTGCAGCCCCACCGCGAGGGCGGTGGCCTCCGCCGCCGTCATCGTCAGGGGCGGCAGGGTCTGCTGCCGGTCCAGGGTGTAGCCGCCGGTGCGCCCGGGCTCGGCGTATATGGGCACGCCGGACTGCTGAAGGGCGCTCAGGTCGCGTTCGACGGTGCGTGTGCTGACCTCGAAGCGTTCGGCCAGCCAGCGGGCACTGCGTGGCCGGGGTGCCGCGGCCCGCAGTTCTTCCACGAGTGCGTACAGCCGGTCCGTACGGTTCATTCCCCCGCTCCTCCTGTGTCTGTTTTCCCTCGCGTCTTCCCTTCCTCCCTCATACGCCACCGCTCACCCTGGGCTCCTGCCCTGACCCGAGGCCCGCATTGAGTGCCGCCCGCATTGAGCGCTGCCCGTACCGAGCTGCCGCCGTCATTTCGCGTCGGCATAGCACTCCACCACGGCCGTGGTGAACGGAAAGCGGACCGGCGTCTCGCCGAACGTGATCCGGCCCGCAAGCGCGGCAGCCGCCGATATGGCCTCGGCCACCGCCGGAGCCTCCTCCTCGGGACAGTGCACGATCACCTCGTCGTGCTGGAAGAAGACCAGCTCGGCCCGGCCTCCTGCCACGGCCCCTGGTCCCGCCCCGCCGCCGTCCCCGCCCAGCGACCGGCGCAGGGCGGCGAGCATGAGCAGGGCCCAGTCCGCCGCACTGCCCTGGACGACGAAGTTACGGGTGAAGCGGCCACGGGCCCGCGCCGCGGCCGTGCTGCCGTACGCGGCGGCCGGTGCCTCCTCCTGCGGCAGGCCCGCCTCCTCGGGCGGTGTCACGGACGCGGGCGGGCAGGTGCGGCCCAGCCAGGTCCGTACGAGCCGGCCTTCCTCGCCCGCCCGCGCCGCCTCGTCCACGTACTCCACCGCGGCCGGATAGCGGCGGCGGAGATCGGCCATGTACTTGAGGGCGTCCCCGGAGGTCTGGCCGTAAATGGCGCCGAGCAGCGCGAGCTTGGCCCGGTCGCGGTCACCCTTGAACGCGCGCCTGGCGAGGTCGGCGTACAGGTCCTCCCCGCTGCCCGCCACCTCCATCAGCCCGCGGTCGCGGGAGATCGCGGCCAGCACCCGCGGCTCCATCTGGTCGGCGTCGGCGACCACCAGGCGCCAGCCCGGGTCGGCGACCACGGCCCGGCGGATCACCTTGGGGATCTGCAGGGCGCCACCGCCGTTGGCGGTCCAGCGGCCGGAGACCGCGCCGCCGGGGAGATACTCGGGGCGGAAGCGGCCCTCGCGCACCCACTGCTGCAACCATGTCCAGCCGTGGGCGGTGTAGAGGCGGTAGAGCTTCTTGTACTCCAGCAGGGGCGCGACCGCCGGGTGGTCGATGGAGCGCAGCTCCCATTGCCGGGTCGAGGTGAGCGTGATGCCGTCGCGGGCGAAGGCTTTGACGATCTCGGCGGGCAGGTCGGGCCGTACCCGTACGCCCTCGCCGAACGCGCGCGAGACCTCCTCGGCCAGCTCCGCCATCCGCCGGGGCTCCAGCCCGCCCGGATAGCGCTCGCCCAGCAGGCCGTCCAGCAGCCGGCGGTGCACATCCGCCCGCCAGGGCAGCCCGGCCCGGCCCATCTCGGCCGCGACCAGCATTCCCGCCGACTCGGCCGCGAGCAGCAGCCGCATCCGGTCCGGGTGCCCGGCCTTTTCCGTACGCGCCACCTGGGCGGCGTACACCTCCAGCAGCGCCGTGAACTCGTCGGTCCCCGGGGGCAGCGGCACCGGGCCCGGCTCGAAGAGCGAGGGCTGGGTCTCGGCGCCGCGCACGGGCGGATCGTCGGGGACCGGCAGCCCGCGCAGCCGTGCCCAGGCGGCGGCCAGCGAGCGGGGCTGGCCGTACTGCCCTTCCTCGTGCCCGATGAGCAGGGCCTCGGCGGCCTCGACGTCATAGCAGCGCCGCACCCGCACCCCGGCCGCGAGCAGCGGGCGGTAGGTCGTCGCGGTGGACCGCCACACCCACCGCTCGACCTCGGGCCGCGACCGCACGGCTTCGACCAGGCTCGGCTCCCACAGCACGGGCCCGGCGGCCCGCCCGTCCGGGGTGAGCGGGCAGAGACGAGCACCCCCGTCGCCCGTCTCCGCCACCGCCCACCTCATGCGGTGAGTCTCGCACCGAGGTCTGACAACGCCCCGCCTCAAACTCCCCACACCCCCGTTCGGCCCCACCGGCCCCGTTTCGCCCGCCCTGCCCGGAGCGCTCAAAGGGCAGGTCAGCCCTTGTGTACGGCCGACTCGACTCCTCGCGCACGACTCAGCCGCTGCGTACGGCTCAGTCCTTGCGTACGGCCACGGTCCGGTCCCGGCCCGTACAGCGCGCCAGGTGGGCGGCCTCCGCCTCCAAGGCGTCGGCCGGCACGTCGCCCGCCTCCTCGAACAACGTCACGACCACCTCCTCGTCCGTGAACTCCCACACCCCCACGACCCGGCCCCCGTGTACCACCACCGGGGATATCCAGCCCGCGGCCCGGCTCACCGCCTTGCGCCGGGACGGTGCGATCAGCCGGGTGTCGGCCGTGCCGGGGCCGAGTACGTACTGATCGAAGCCGGCCAGCAGCCGCACCTCCCGCGAGGGGTCCGTGGCGGCCAGCGCGTCGGCGTCCTCGGCCAGTACGTACGCGCCGCGCTCCCCGTCGACCTCGACCTCCGTGAGCTGGTCCCCGAGTTCTTCGAACCAGCCCCGCAGCACCGGCTTACGGGTCGCCCCGCGCAGCAGCCAGGCGTCGAACGCCGCCGGAGTGGCAGGACCGTGGGCCCGCAGATACGCCGGTATCACCACGCGCGCCGCTTCCTGCGGATCCGGTATCCCGCCCCAGCCCGGCACCCATGAGCGCGGGGCCGCAAATGTCACCTTCTGTCCCTGCGCCGGCCCCTGGCACAGCCGTCCCGTCCAGGCCAGCGGCTTGAGCACGGTGCTCCACCCGGAGGCGAGCTGCTCGCCCAGCCCGTCGAGCCCGTCCCGCGCGAGCACCGCGTCCGTCAGCTCCTGCCGGGTCAGCACCCGCCCGTCCAGGATCTCCTCGACGGCCTCCCCCATGGCCGCCACCTGCCGCGGACTGACACCGAACGCCTTCTGCCAGGCCGGTTTCTCCCACGTACGGGCGGCTCCGAGCAACGAGAGGTACGCACCCGCCTCCTCCGCCCGCAGAAGATGCAGCGTGCCCCGCATGGCCCACGTCTTGACGAGCGAACGCGCCGCCAGCCCCTCCCGTACGCCCGAGGCCGACGCCCCCTGCGCCGAACCGGCCGTCATCTGAGCCGAACCGGCCGCCGTCCGACCTCCCGCGGCCGGCTTCCGCTGCCGGGTCGCCACCGCCAGCTCCGCGGACGAGGCGACCTGCGCCTGCACTCCCGCGAGCCGCCCGACGATCTCCGCCGCCGAAGCGTCCGTCCGCGGCGCCAGGCCCTGCTGCCGCAGCCGCCAGGCCAGCACCTGTTCGTAAGTGACCTTCTTGCACCCCGTCATGGACCCATTGCACACCCCGCCACTGACAATCGCCCTGACCTGCTGTCCTGATGGTTTTTCAGGGTGGTGTCGGGGCTTGTCACGCGCTCCTCCGCGCCCGCGCCGCGCACGCCATTGGCCGGTTCCCGGTCCTACCCGGCCCGCGTGTACGGGGGGACAATGCGGCCCCGAGCGCACTGATCACCGGCGTGCCGGACGAACGGAACCGGCCGGACCGGCTAGGCAGAGCGAAGCGGAACCAAGCAGGACCAGTCAGGGCCAGTCAGGACCAAGCGGGACCGAGCAGGACCGAGCAGGACCGAGCAGAGCCAAGCAGAACACCAGAACACGGCAGACGAGACAGGACCCGGCACAGCAGCCGGTATACACCGGACCAGGCAGACAAGGGAGTCGCCCATATGGCCATCGCGCACCGCACCGTCGGTTCAGGCCCGCGCCACGTGATCGTCCTGCACGACTGGTTCGGTACCTCCGCCAATTGGGGATCGGTCCTGGACTTCCTCGACCGCGAGGACTTCACGTACGCCTTCATGGACTACCGCGGATACGGGGACCGCAAGTACGTCCCCGGCCGCTACGACCTCGCCGAGATCGCCGGGGACGCGCTGGCCCTGGCCGATCAGCTCGGCTGGGAGCGGTTTTCCCTGGTGGGGCACTCCATGGGTGCCAAGGCCATGCAGCAGGTCCTGGTCCGCGCGCCGCACCGGGTGACGCGCCTGGTCGGCATCGCCCCGCTGCCCGCCGTCCCGTACGAGATGGACGAGCAGACCCGCGCCCTTTTCTACGGCGCACCGGCCGACCCCGGCAAACGCCGGACCATCATCGATCTGGTGACCGGCCACCGGGCGAGCCGCGTATGGCTGGACCGGATGGTCCGGCACTCCGTGGACATCTCCCGCCAGGAGGCGCACGCCGCCTATCTGGCCGACTGGCAGCCGCTGGATCTCTCGCAGGCGGTCGCGGACGCCCTCAAGGAGCAGCCCGTCCCCGTACGGCTGATCGTCGGCGAGTACGACCTGGCGGTGTCCGCCCAGCTCGTACGGGCCACCTGGCAGCCGGCGTACCCGGACGCGGAGATCGTCACCCTCTCGGGCTCGGGCCATTTCCCGACGCACGAGACGCCGGTGGCCCTGGCCACGGCGGTGGAGGACTTCCTCCGGGACTGAGCCCCAGCACGTCATCAGCTCACGCCATCGGCCCACGCCATCGGCCCACGTCATCAGCCCACGTCACCCGTGCCACGTCCGCCACGTGACACATAGCGCGCCATGTCCACCCGTACCGTCTCCGCCTGCGCCCGTCCCCCGACCTCTGGCAGCATGGTCCCCAGCGAAAGCGACAAAAGCCGCAAAGGTGGCAAATATTTTGCTGAGTCTGAGGGCGAGGTGTGGGCGATGCGGGTGGCGCTGGCGCAGACGGACTGTGTCCTCGGCGATGTGGAGGAGAACCTCGTCGTCGCCCGCGAGCAGATCGATGCCGCGGCAGCCCAGGGCGCGGACCTCGTCGTCTTCCCCGAACTGAGTCTGCACGGCTATCACTTGGGCGGCCTGCGGCGTGACACCTCCATCGAGTCGAACGACCCGCGCCTCCTGGGCCTGAGCGTCATGGGCCCCGACGTCCTCGTCGGCTTCCACGAGCACACGAGCCTGCGGGCGCACAACACCTCGGCCTATTACGCCGAAGGCGGGCTGCTGCACGCCCACCGCAAGCTCTACCTCCCCAACTACCTGGCCTGGGAGGAGCGCAAGCACGTCAGTCCGGGGCAGACCCTGCGCGCGTACGACCTGACCAAGTCGCCCAGCGGCGGCCGGGGTGCGACGCTGGTCTGCAACGACGCCTGGCAGCCGGTGCTGCCCTGGCTCGCGGTCCAGGACGGCGCGGAGGTGCTGTTCGTACCGACCAACAGCGCGGCCAGTCTCGACCCGGAGGCCATGGACACCTGCCTGTACTGGGAGACCCTGCTCTCCTATACGGCGCGGATGCTCCAGTGCTGGCTGGTGTTCGTCAACCGGATCGGCAACGAGAACGGGGCGTCCTTCTGGGGCGGCTCTCGGGTGGTGGATCCGCGCGGCGCGGTCGTCGCCCAGGCCCCCAAGTGGGAACCGGCCCTGGTCACCGTCGACATCGACCTCTCCGAGGCGCGCCGCCAGCGCCGCGCCGTCCCCCTGGTCGCCGAGGCCCGCCTCGGGCTGATCGCCCGCGAGGTCCGGCGTCTGATCGACGAGGGCGGCGACCACTGAGTCGCCGGCGATTCATCCGGCAAGCTCCCAGCGGAAACGTCACCGCACACACGATCGAGTGACGCGCACCCGATACGCCCGCACAACGTCGCCTACGCTGACAGTGTCGCTCCGCACGGAGGAGGTCCAGTGGCATTGGCAGCCCCAGAGCGCGAACCGCGAACGGCCGGTGACGGAAGTGACGGCAGCACGGCCGCGTCGGTCGAGGACGCCTTCGATGAGCCTTCGGGCACGCGCTATACGCGCGAGACCGCGGTGCAGATCTCCAAGACGATCAAGCTGCCTGCTCCTTTCGATTTCGAACTCGACACCGACGAGTTCTGAACCACGCCGCCGGGGCCGGGGGCAGCGTCGTGAAGCCCGCCGGTCACGGCGTAGGCCCGGCGTAGGCGCGGAGTAGGCGCGGAGTAGGCCCGCCCGGGAGCCGATCCGGGGCGGGCCCAAGAGCCCGTGTCCGTCGCTGGAGCCCGTGTCCGTCGCTACCAGCTCGACTTCCGGACGCCCGGCAGGTACCCGGCGTGCGCCTGCTCGCGCAGCCGTACGCGGGAGAGGCCGAAGGCGCGGAGGTAACCGCGCGGGCGGCCGTCGACGCCGTCGCGGTTGCGTACGCGGGTGGCGCTGGCGTCGCGCGGCTGGCGGGCCAGTTCGCGCTGTGCGGCGAAGCGTTCCTCCTCGGGTGTCCGGGGGTTGCGGATGACGGCCTTCAGCAGTGCCCGCCGGGCCGCGTAGCGCGCGACGGTCGCCCGCCGCTTCTCGTTCTTCGCAATCTTGCTTTTCTTCGCCATCAGACCTTTCCTCCGCGTGCGCGGATCCGGGCGACGGCCGCCTCGATCCCGATCGTGTCCACGGTCTTGATCCCCTTGGCGCTGAGCGTCAGCCGTACGGTGCGGCCCTCGCTCGGCAGCCAGTACCGCCGGCGCTGGATGTTGGGGTCGAAGCGCCGGGACGTGCGGCGGTGTGAGTGGGAGACGGTCTTTCCGAAGCCGGGCTCGCGTCCGGTGAGCTGGCAGTGGGCCGACAAGGCTCAGCACCTCCTAATGAAAATGGAAACCATTTCTGTATAGTAGCCCGTATGGCCCGCAACGAACTACGACCCGTGATCAAGCTCCGGTCCACGGCAGGCACCGGCTACACGTACGTGACCCGTAAGAACCGCCGGAACGACCCCGACCGCCTCGAACTGCGCAAGTACGACCCGGTCGCCGGCCGGCACGTCACCTTCCGAGAGGAGCGCTGAACGCCATGAAGCCCGGAATCCACCCCGCCTACGGGCCGGTCGTCTTCCGCGACCGGGCCGCCGGCTTCGCCTTCCTCACCCGCTCCACCGCCACCAGCGACAAGACGGTCCGGTGGGAGGACGGCAACACCTACCCCGTCATCGACGTCGAGATCTCCTCGGCGAGCCACCCCTTCTACACAGGGACGGCGCGGGTACTGGACACCGCGGGCCGCGTCGAGCGGTTCGAACGCCGGTACGGGAAGCACGGGACCCGCTGATGGAGCGGCGCGAGCAGGGGGAGCGGCTCCGAGGGGGCGACGGGGGCGGGCGGCTGTCCGTGGCGATCGTCGGCGGGCTGCACGCGGACGCCCGCCGGGTAGTCGTGGAACGGCTGCTGCACACCGTGCCCGGCAGCGTAGCCCTGCATCACGACCTCTCCTCGGCCACCGAGGGCACCGTACGGCGAACCGTCCGCGACGCCGGGGGAGTCCTGGACGCGGGCGAGGCTCCGCTCGTCAACGACTGCGCGTGCTGTGCCTTGCGCGAAGACCTGGTGCCCGAACTGGAGCGGCTCGCCGCCGGCCGGACCTGCCGGCTGGCCGTCGTCGAACTGTGGGATTCGGTCGAGCCCAAGGCGATGGCCGAGGTCTTCACGGCGTACGGCGGCGAGTCGCTCGCGCTGACCGGCGTGATCACGGCCGTGGACCCGGCGCTGCTGCTGCCCTACCTCGGCTGTGGCGACGACCTGACGGAAGCCGGGCTGGCCGCGGCCCCCACCGACCGGCGGACGGTCGCGGACACCTGGGCGCGGCAGTTGGAGTACGCGTCGGTGCTCGCGGTCGTGCAAGGGGAAGCGGCGGAGGGCGGGGGGCGTGGGAGGTACGGCGAGCCGACGCAGCCGGTCTGTCCGAGGCGGCCGGTCTCACCGGGCCGGCCGAGACGGCCGAAGCAGCCGAAGCAGCCGAAGTGGCCGATCCGGCCGACCTGGAGCTGCTCTCCCAGTTGCATCCGACCGCCCGGCGGATTCCGGTCGCCCTCGGGGAGCCGGCCGGGAAGCCGGCCGAGGAACTGGCCGCCGCCGCGCTCGCGGGATTCGACGTGGAGGCGGCGGCCGGCCGCCAGCACCCGGCCTGCGCGCTGCTCCCCCAGGAGGCCGACGCCCATGGGGTCGCCACCCTCGTATGGCATCGGGTCCGGCCCTTCCACCCCGGGCGGCTGTACGCGGCGCTGGAGGACCTCGTCTGTGTGGCCGCCCGCAGCCGGGGCCGTTTCTGGCTCGCCGACCGGCCGGACACGCTGCTGTCCTGGGACGCGGCGGGCGGCGCGCTGTGCGTGGAGAGCGCCGGGCCCTGGCTCGCCTCGCTGCCGGACGCCGCATGGGAACTCGTACCACCGATGCGGCGGGCCGCCGCCGCGCTCGACTGGGACGCGGAACACGGGGACCGTGCGCAGCATCTGGTCTTCACCTCGCCCGGTCTGGACCGGGAGGGGCTGACCGCTCTGCTGGAGTCCTGTCTGCTGACGGACGCGGAGTACGCGGGCGGCCCGGCGCAGTGGCAGCGGCTGCCGCACGCCTTCGACGAGCTGCTGGATCCGGTCTCCTGAGGGTGGGGGTGGCGGATCGTTTCGCCGGTCTCGCCCCTACCCGGCTCTGCCCGTGATCCCTTGCGGACAAGCGGCGTCGCAACCCTGGGGTTTCCCTGGTCGTGCCCCTGGGGTTTCCCTGGTCGCAGCCCTGGCCTGGGCTTTCGCTAGTCGCAACCCTGGCTTGGGCTTTCGCTGGTCGCGATCCTGGGCGTTCCCCTACTTGCCCATTTCGTTCCCTGCTGCCTACCTCATTCCCTGCCGCCTACCTCATCCTCTGCTAACCCGCCTCGTCCCCTGCTCGGCTGCCTTAGCCCTACCCGACCACCTGGCTCCCACTTGACCGCCTCGCCCCGTAAGGAAGCGCCCCATGGCCCGTCGCCACGATCCTCGCCGTACGCCCGTGTACCGTCCCAACCCGCTGGACGCGGCGGGGGTCACGTACATCGATTACAAGGACACCGAGCTGCTGCGGAAGTTTCTTTCCGACCGGGGCAAGATCCGCAGCCGCCGGGTGACGCATGTCACCGCGCGTCAGCAGCGGCAGCTTGCCCGGGCGATCAAGAATGCCCGGGAAATGGCGCTGCTGCCGTACGGATCCAGGTGACGGCGGGCCGCCGGGGAGGTGAACGTGTGTTATTCACCGTGATCAGGCAGGTACGCGCCGTCGTGCACGTGCATCTGTTCATGCATCTGCACATGAACGACGTTATGATCCCGGGCAGTTGTCACGCGTTCTATCCGGGAGAGTCCTGTGCCCCACGCATTCAACGGCATGGCCGCGACGGACCTCCACGGGGTCGCGTGGCAGAAGAGCCGGCACAGCAATTCACAGGGCTCGTGCGTGGAGTTCGCCAAGCTGCCCGGCGGGGAGGTGGCGGTGCGCAATTCGCGGTTCCCGGACGGGCCGGCGCTCATCTACACCCCGGCCGAGGTCGAGGCGATGATCCTCGGGGTGAAGGACGGCGAGTTCGACCATCTCATACGGGACTGACGCCGGCGCCCCGCCGTGTCCGCCCAGCCCCGTCCGCCCCGTCCCGCTACGGCAGCCGGAACAGTGCCCAGACCACCTTGCCGTGCGGCTCCCCGGCCAGCGGGTGCCAGCCCCAACTGTCGCTGAAGGAGTCGACCAGGTGCAGTCCGCGCCCCGATTCCGCGGTGTCGTCCGCCTCCGCGGCCACGGGGGAGGCGTCACTGGAATCCCGTACGGCACATATGAGGCGCGAGGACCAGCGCATGAGATGAAGCCGCGCGGCCGGCGCCTCGCCGCCCGCCGTTCCCGCCTCACCGGCTCCCGCACCCGCCTCGCCGCACGCTGCCCCCGCCCCGCCGGTCCGTCCCCCCGTCCCCCCGTCGGCTCCCGCCCCCGCCGTGTCCGCGTGCCGCAGCGCGTTGGTGACCAGTTCGGAGACGACCAGGGCGACTCCGTCGAACAGTTCGTCCAGGTCCCAGCTCCGCAGCGTCTCGCGGGTGAACTGCCGGGCGCCGCGCACCGACTCGTACCGTGGCTGCAAAGGGCAGGAGGCGGATCCTGAGAGGGTCATGGGGTCGCCGGGAGGAAGGCCCTGCCACAACGGCTTGAGCATGGTCAATCCCCTGGTCCCCATGCGAGGCACTCCTGGCGTTCGCGGACGTCACGACCCTGGCCGGGTCAGCCGGATCTGGCGGATCTTTCACGAGCGTGCATGTGTGCGACGCCCATGGTTACGAATGCGTACGCCAGATGCAAGGGCAGATGCACGTGCACGCGAGGCTTTTGCTGGGGCACATGGTCTTTCGGGCGTATTTCTTCCTACGTGTTCTTGCGGAGCGGTTCCGCCGGCCTCCCATCTCGGTAACCGCATGAGCACTTAACGAAGCCTGGGCATGGCAGACTGCGGCGCACTGTTGGACGGGGAGGGCCACGGGAGGGTCTGAAAGGTGTCCGCAAGTGAGTCGAGCGGGTCTGTGGTGCGGCGCATCCTGCTGGGTTCGCAGCTCAGGCGGCTGCGCGAATCCCGTGGGATAACCCGCGAGGCGGCCGGATACTCCATCCGCGCGTCCGAGTCGAAGATCAGCCGCATGGAGTTGGGCAGGGTGAGCTTCAAGGCACGGGACGTCGAGGACCTGCTCACCCTCTACGGTGTGAGCGACGAGCAGGAGCGCACCGCGCTGCTGGCGCTGGCCCGTGAGGCCAACGTCGCCGGCTGGTGGCACAACTACGGCGATGTGCTGCCCGGCTGGTTCCAGACCTATGTCGGCCTGGAGGGCGCCGCCTCCCTCATCCGTACCTACGAAGTGCAGTTCGTGCACGGTCTGCTGCAGACCGAGGGTTACGCCCACGCCGTCGTACGGCGCGGCCTGCCCGGTGCGCCCGCCGCCGACATCGAGCGCCGGGTCGCGCTCCGCCTGGAGCGCCAGAAGCTGCTGGTCGCCGAGCGCGCCCCGCAGCTCCACTGTGTCCTGGACGAGGCCGCGCTGCGCCGCCCGTACGGGGACCGCGCCACCATGCGTGCCCAGTTCCAGCACCTCATCGACATCTCCGAGCGTCCGAACATCCGCCTCCAGGTCATGCCGTTCAACTTCGGCGGCCACGCGGGCGAGAGCGGCGCCTTCACGATGCTGCGCTTCCCCGAGTCCGACCTCTCCGACGTCGTCTATCTCGAACAGCTCACCAGCGCCCTGTATTTGGACAAGGCGGAGGAGGTCAGGCAGTACGGGCGGGTGATGGCGCGGCTCCAGGAGGACAGCCCAAGTCCCGCCGCGTCCCGGGACCTTCTGCGCGGCCTGCTCCAACTGACGTGACCGCTCGGTAGGATGGCGCCGGATCACGCCCCCGCAGGAGCCGTACGGACACAGAGTAGGGATGCCATGTCCTTCTTCGCCGACCTGGCCTACCAGTACATCGACGGCCGGTGGTGCGTCGGCAGCGGCTCGTGGGACATCATCGATTTCAACCCCTACAACCAGGAGAAGCTCGCCTCCATCACCGTCGCCGGTGTGGAAGAGGTGGACCGGGCGTACCGGGCCGCCGAGCGGGCACAGCGCGACTGGGCCGCCACGAACCCCTACAGCCGCCGGCTGGTCTTCGAACGCGTGCTGCGGATCGTCGACGAGCGTGAGGAGGAGATCGCCGAGGCGATCGTGGCCGAGCTGGGCGGTACGCGCCTGAAGGCCGCGTACGAGGTCCACCTCGCCAAGGAGTTCCTGCGGGAGGCGATACAGCAGGCGCTGCGCCCCGAGGGCCGTATCCTCCCCTCCCCGGTCGACGGCAAGGAGAACCGCGTCTACCGCCTGCCGGTCGGCGTCATCGGCGTCATCAGCCCCTTCAACTTCCCCTTCCTGGTGACGCTGAAGTCGGTGGCCCCGGCGCTGGCGCTGGGCAACGCCGTGGTGATCAAGCCCAACCAGAACACCCCGGTCGTCGGCGGCGGACTGATCGCCAAGATCTTCGAGGACGCCGGTCTCCCGGCCGGCCTGCTGAACGTACTGATCACCGATATCGCCGAGATAGGTGACGCGCTCATAGAGCACCCGGTGCCCAAGGTGATCTCCTTCGCCGGCTCGGACAAGGTCGGCAGACATGTCGCCGCCGTGTGCGCCGGCCACTTCAAGCGCGTGATCCTGGAACTGAGCGGCAACAGCGCGCTGATCGTCCTGGACGACGCCGACATCGACTACGCCGTCGACGCCGCCGTCTTCAGCCGCTTCGTGTACCAGGGCCAGGTCTGTATGGCGGCCAACCGCATCCTGGTCGACCGCCGGGTGGAGCGGGAGTTCACCGAGAAGTTCGTGGCCAAGGTCAAGACGCTGCGCACCGGCGACCCCGCCGACCCGGACGTCCAGATCGGCCCGCTGATCAACGCCTTCCAGGCCGAGGCGCTGACGGCGCTGGTCGAGCAGGCCCTCGCGGAGGGCGCCGAGGCGCTCGTACGGGGCCGTACGGAAGGCAACCTGGTCGAACCGACCGTCCTGGCCGGCCTGCCCGCGCACTCCGCCCTGCACGCTCAGGAGATCTTCGGCCCGGTGGTGCTGCTGGTCCCCTTCGACGGCGACGAGGAGGCCGTACGGCTCGCCAACGACACTCCGTACGGGCTGAGCGGCGCGGTACACACCGGCAACGTCGAGCGCGGCGCGCGGGTCGCCCAGCGCGTCGAGACCGGCATGATCCACATCAATGACGGCACGGTGCACGACGAGCCGCTGATCGCCTTCGGGGGCGAGAAGTACTCGGGCCTGGGGCGGCTGAACGGGGACTCCACGGTCGAGGCGTTCACCACCCAGAAGTGGATCTCCATCCAGCACGGCCGTACTTCGTTCCCCTTCTGAGCCCGCGGGCCCCGGCGCGCTCAGAGGACACCCGCCCGGCGCGCCCTGAAAACGGCCGGGTCCGCTCCTTATGATGCGCGGATGGACATCTCCAGGCTCCCCGCGGAGGCCCGGGCACGGCGCCGTACCGAAATACGTGAGTTCCTGCGGTCACGGAGGTCTCGGCTGACCCCGGCGGACGTGGGCATGCCGGCCGGCGGCGGTCGCCGCACCCCGGGGCTGCGCCGCGAGGAGGTGGCGGTCCTCGCGGGGGTCGGCGTCTCCTGGTACACCTGGCTCGAACAGGGCCGGGAGATCAATGTGTCGGCCGAGGTCCTGGATGCCGTCGCCAGGGTGCTGCGACTGGACCCCGCCGAACGCGAGCACCTGTACCTGCTGGCCGGGCTGAACCCGCCGCGCACCCCGCCCGCGGACCGCCGGGTCCCGCCCGAACTCCAGCGGGTCATCGACGGCTGGCTGCCGCGCCCCGCGTACGTCATCGACCGGCACTGGAATCTGGTGGCGTTCAACCGCGCCGCCCATGTGGTGTGCGGTTTCGGCCGGGACGACCACAACTGCCTGGTGACCTTCTTCACCAGCGCCCGGAACCGGATCTCGGTGACCGAGTGGGAGGACGCGGCGCGGGCGATCGTCGGACAGTTCCGGGCGGACGCCGCCCGCTACCCCGACGACCCCTGGTTCGGCCGGCTGGCCGGCGATCTGTGCGCCGCCAGCCCCGAGTTCGCCGACATCTGGGCCCGCCACGACATCGGCAGCGCGGCCCAGGGCGTCAAGCCGCTCCGGCACCCGGAGGCCGGAGAGCTGATCTTCGAGTACGCCACCTTGGCGCTGCCCGACCTCCCTGGGCACCGGCTGCTGCTCTACACCCCCGTACCGGACTCCGGTACCGAGGAGCGGATGGCGGCGCTGCTGGCCGTACAGGAGCCGGTCGCGGGCTGAGCGCGTGGTGACGCGGGCTGAGAGCGCGGGGTCGCGGGCCGAGCGCGCGGTAAGAGGGCGGCTCGGGGTCGCGCCGTGCGGGCCAGGCTGGTGGTGACAGACCCAGGCTCAGCCGGCACTGCCAGGAGACGGACCGCGGAACCAAGATCGTCGGCATGGAGCAATTCACCGACAGGAAGCGGTTGACGACCATGCAGCGGTTCACGAACAAGACGGCTCTGATCACCGGCGGCAGCAGCGGGATGGGCTTCGCCACCGCCCGCAGGCTCCTGGACGAGGGCGCGTACGTCGTCATCACCGGCCGCGACCAGGCGCGGCTGGACTCCGCCGTCAAACGGCTGGACGCCGAGCCCGAGCGGCTCCTCGCCGTACGCGCCGACTCCGCCTCCCCGGCCGACCTCGACCAGCTCATGCGGCGGATCGAGACCTGGCGCGGCAGCCTGGACGTGGTGTTCGCCAACGCGGGCGTCGGGATCTTCATGCCGAGCGGCGAGATGACCGAGGCCGACGTCGACCAGGTCATCGACGTCAACTTCAAGGGCACCTTCTTCACCATCACCAAGGCGGTACGGCTCATGCGGGAGGGCGGCGCCGTCGTCATCAACTCCTCCTGGACGCAGTACCGCGGGCTCGCCATCGCCTCCGTCTACGCCGCCACCAAGGCCGCCGTGCACAGCCTGGCCCGCACGATGGGCGCCGAGTTCGCACCGCGCGGGATACGGGTCAACTCGGTCAGCCCCGGCTACATCGACACGGAGATGTACCGGGACGTCAACCCGGACCGCTCCGTGGACGCCCAGATAGCGGCGGCGGTGCCGCTGGAGGCGATCGGCCACGCGGACGAGGTGGCGGCGGCGGTGGCCTTCCTGGCCTCGGACGACGCCTCGTACGTCACCGGGCAGGACCTGGTCGTGGACGGCGGCCTGGTCGGGTCCGTACCGGTGACGGCGGAAGGCCAGGGCCCCCGATGACGGCATCACCCACCGGCCACAACGCCACCACCGACCTCTCACCCACCACCGACCTCTCACCCACCAGCACCGTCACACCCACCGGCCCCACCATGCGCGCGATCAGCCAGGACACCTTCGGCGGGCCCGAAGTGCTCAAGGAGGTACGGCTGGCGCGTCCGCGGCCCGGGCCGGGGCAGGTGCTCGTACGGGTGCGCGCGGCGGGGCTGAACCCGACCGACTGGAAGCACCGGGCAGGCGGCGGGTTCCTCGGCGAGCCGCCGTTCGTCCTGGGCTGGGACGTCTCCGGCGTGGTCGAGGAGACCGGGCTGGGCGTCGCGCTGCTGGAGCCGGGCGACGAGGTCTTCGGGATGCTGCCGCACCCATATGGCGTGGGGGCGCACGCCGAGTACGTCACGGCGCCCACCCGGGTCTTCGCGCGCAAGCCGCCCGGCATCGACCACATACAGGCGGGCGCCCTGCCACTGGCCGCGCTGACCGCGTGGCAGGCGCTGGTGGACACCGCGCGGCTGCGGTCCGGGCAGCGCGTGCTGATCCACGCGGCGGCCGGCGGGGTCGGGCATCTGGCCGTACAGATCGCCAAGGCGCGCGGCGCGTACGTCATCGGTACGGCCTCGGCGGGCCATCACGCGTTCCTGCGCGGCCTGGGCGCCGACGAGGTGATCGACTACCGGGAGGACGACTTCGCCGAGGCCGTGGCCGGGTCCGTGACGGAGGTCGATGTCGTACTGGACGCGATCGGCGGCGACTACCGCACCCGCTCGCTGCGCGTGCTGCGCCGCGGCGGCGTCCTGGTCTCCCTCCAGCCGTACGGGAAGCGGGAGCTCGTGGCGGAGGCCGAGCGGTACGGGGTAAGGGCCGAGGTGATGATCGTGGAGGCCGACCACGCCGGGATGAACGCCGTGGCGGAACTGGCCGCGGCGGGCGGGCTGCGCGCGACGATCGCCGGTACGTTCCCGCTGGCCCGGGCCGCCGAGGCGCACAAACTAGGGGAAACGGGGCGTACAGCGGGGAAGTTGGTGCTCATGATGGAGTGAGTGAGGTCTGAGTAGGACAGCATCTGACCGCAACGGCCCGTATGTTCGTAGACACCGGGACGGCGCGACGCGACCGGTTCCGAGAAGACCCCAGAGCTCTACGAAAGGCGGCCCCCATGCCCACCCACGTGCCTGCCGAAGCACACGGCGACGAGCGCGGCGCCCTCCTGGCCTTCCTGGAGGCGCAGCGCGGCGGCCTGCGGCGGTCCGTCCTCGGGCTGACCGACGAGCAGGCCACCCGGAAGCCCAGCGCGAGCGAGCTGTCCCTGGCCGGTCTCCTGAAGCATGTGGCGGAAACCGAGCAGGGGTGGATCGAGCGGGCCCAGCAGGTGCCGCAGTCGATCGAGCGCAATATGGAGAACTGGCACCTCAGCTTCCAGTTGGAGGGTGAGGAGACCGTGGCGGGCGTGCTGGCCTTCTGGGACCGGGTCGCCAAGGGCACCGAGAAGTTCATCCGCTCCGTACCGGACCTGAACGACACCTTCCCGCTGCCCGAGGCGCCCTGGTTCCCGCCGAACGCCGAGCAGTCGATGCGCTGGCTGATGCTGCACCTGATTGAGGAGGTGGCCCGGCACGCCGGGCACGCGGACATCATCCGCGAGTCCCTGGACGGCAAGACGGCCTTCACGCTGGTGGACGAGGAGCGCGCGGCCCAGAGCTGAGGCCGCGCGCCCCTGAAGTCCTCCTACGCGCCGAGTCCTCCTACACGCCAAGTCCTTCTACGAGCCGAGCCCTTCTACGCGCCGCCGGACAGATCGCCCCGCAGATCGTCCGCGCGGCGCAGTACGTCACCGGCCGACTCCCGGTCGGCGTCGGTGAGTTCCACCTCCCCGGCCCGTACGAGCCACTGCGTCACCTCCGCCGGGTCCGCCCCCATGTGCACCGCCATCTCGGCCCGCAGTACGAGGAGCCGGAGGAGCTGGGGCGGCGTCGGGTCGCCCTCCGCCGCGAGGGCGTGGTCGATGATGCGGGCGGCAGCGGCGGGGTCCCCTTTGGACTCGCCGAGCAGCGTCGCCTGGTGGATCGCGCGGGCGTAGCGCTCCTTCGGGGGAGCGGTGTGATCGAAACTGTCGGATATGGGCTGTCCGATGCGCAGACAGGTGCCGGCCGGATCGGACAGCAGGAACTGCCGTACTCCGTACGACATGTCCTTCAGCGCTCCGATGCGTGGCAGGCCGCGGGTCGGCACCCTGCCCAGGGCGTCTTTGAGGCCGGCCCGGAAGGACGCGTAGAGGGTGTCCACGTCGTCGGTGAGGACGTAGCAGGTGTGGTACGCGGTGGCGGGGTCGTGCTCCTTGGCGCCATAGAACTGGAGTTCGATATCGCCGCGCCGGAGCGCGCAGTGCGGATTCGGGGACTTCTGCTGGTGGGTCACCTCGAACCCCAAGGTCCGGTAGAAGTCGGTGATTTCGTCGATGGAACGGCACGGGAAGATCGGGATCACGGTCTCGGCCATGGGGGAAGGGTAGTGGCCTACAGGGCAGTAATCAAAGTTGAATAGAGAGGGTCCGTCTACTCTGGCCGCAGGACGACCGTGAGGGATGCGAGGAGACGATGTCGGCGATCCGGCTACTGGTACTGGGGGCCGTGCGTCAGCACGGGCGGGCGCACGGCTACCAGGTGCGCAACGACCTTGAGTACTGGGGCGCCCACGAGTGGTCCAACGCCAAACCCGGGTCGATCTACCACGCACTGAAACAGATGGCCAAGCAAGGGCTGATGCTCGCGCACGACATCGCGCCGAGCACGGTCGGCGGCCCGCCCCGTACGGAGTACGAGCTGACCGTCGCCGGTGAGGAGGAGTACTTCCGGCTGCTGCGCGCCGCACTGTCCCGGCACGACCAGAAGGTGGACGAGCTGAGCGCGGGCGTCGGCTTCATGGTCGACCTGCCGCGGTCCGAGGCGGTGGCGCTCCTCAAGGAGCGGGTCCGGGCGCTGGAAGCGTGGCGCGCCGAGGTCACCGAGCACTACACCCCCGAGGACGGGCCCGGACAGCTCGGTCACATCGGCGAGATCATGAACATGTGGGTGCACTCCTCCGACAGCGGCACCGAGTGGACGCGCGGGCTGATCGAGCGGATCGAGGGCGGGGCGTACGTCTTCGCGGGGGAGGGCGAGCCGTTCGTCGGAGTGCTCCCGGACGGCGTGGAGAACCCGTACGCCACCGAGGGCGACGGGGGCAGGGGCAGGGACAGGGGCGGGCGCGAGGACCAGGGCGGTGACCTGGGCGCCGACGTCGGCGAGGGCGACTGATCAAGGCGCCGAAAACCGGCTGCACCGGCGGCACACCGCTTGTTAAGCTCCCGGCATACCGCACCCGATGGCGGCCTCATCGTTCCGTACCCCGGATTGTTTCCCGGGTGTCCCGGTTGGAGGCCAGCCATGTCCGCGCAACCAGAGCCCGCCCTTACGGCTCTTGAGGTACGTCCCTTTCACCGCGACGACCGCGACCAGCTCACCGACCTGATCAATGCGCATGTCGCCGCCGTGGTGCCCGGTGTGTCGGTCTCGGTCAACACCGTCCTGAGCCAACTCCAGCGGCAGCCGGACGAATTCATCGTCGACCCATGGGTGGCCGAACGCCTCACGCTCGTCGCCGGGCACCGGCATGGTGTGGTCGCCGCGGCCCATCTGCTGCGCTACCGCACGGATGCCGCGGTGGGGGAGTGCTACCGGGGCGCCGGCGGCATCGAGTGGTTCGTGTGCCATCCGCCCGCCTCCTTCCGGCCCGGCGCTCGCGAGGCCGCCGACCTGCTGATGTCCGCCTGCCTCGCCCAGTTCGTACGGTGGAAGGTGACCAGCCGGTACGCGGACGGGGCGCTCCCGGCGCCCGGGGTCTACGGCCTGCCGGAGCCCTGGCCGCACATACGGGCCGCGTACGAACGCGCCGGTTTCGTCCACGACGGCGACACGGAGATCGTCCTGATCGCCGACGTGGCCGACCTCCCACCGAGGCCAGCGGGCCCATCGGACCCCGCCGGCCTGTCCGTCCGCCGAACCCTCGGGGAGTGCGGCACCCGCTTCACGGCACACCCGCCGCCCACGGCCGGCAGGGACACCCGGATCGCGGGCTTCATAGAGGTCGATACCGTCCTGGACCGCGCCGAGCGGCGCCCCCGGGGCGGCGGCCTGGCCGACATCGGCAACCTCCATGTGGCGGAGGAGTACCGCGACACCGGCCTGACCACCTGGCTCCTCGGGCATGCCGCCCACTGGCTCCGCCTGGCCGGATCGGATCGGCTGCTGGCGTACGCCTCCCCTGACGAGAGCGACCGGATCCGCGAACTGACCGCCCACGGCTTCTGCGAACTGACCCGTACGGCCCGCGGCTGGCACCACCGCCCCTGACCGGTCCCGCCGGCCGCCGGGCCGGCCGCCGGGCGGCTCGGCGGGCCGCCCGGCGGTTCAGCCCTCTTCCCGCTCCACCGGAAGCCACAGCTCGGCTTCCATCTCGGTGTGGTCCGTGAACGGGCTGGTGCGCAGGATCTCCGGCCCCGGGCGCCCACGGTAGGGATTGGACGGGAACCACTGCGTGAACACGTCCCGCCACAGGACCTGTATCGCTTCCGGGGCCGGCCCGGAGGTGGTGAACACCGCCCAGGTGCCGGCCGGGACGGGCAGGACGGCCGTGCCCTCAGGGGCAGCGGCAGCCGCGGCGGCCGAGGCCACGACGCCCTGGTAGTAGTCGAGTTCGGTGCCCTCGGCGCGGCTGGGGTCCAGGTCGTCGCAGACCGCGACGATGCCCCGCGGCTCCTGGCCCGCCAGCTTCTCCAGTTGCCGCAGGACCGGCCGCTCCAGCCCGCGGATGAAGTCGATGATCGCCTGGTTCGGCCCCGAATGTACCAGCGGCACCCGGGCCTTGAAGCCGACGACGGTGAAGTTGGGCCGCTCCACCACGCGGTATCGCATGCTGCTGTTCCCTTCGACGGTGAGTCGGAAGGACAGCCTGGGCTGCGAGACGAGCGCGGTGCCGGTACGCCGGGCCTCACCCGGCCCGACCCCGTGCATCGCGCGGAACGCCCGGGCGAACGCCTCGCCCGAGCCGTAGCCGTAACGCACCGCGATATCCAGCAGCGATTCGCGCCCGGCGAGCACCTCGGAGCCCGCGACGGTGAGCCGGCGCCGTCGGATGTACTCCGACAGCGGCATTCCCGCCAGGGCGGAGAACATCCGGCGCAGGTGGTACTCCGAGGTGGCCGCGATCCGCGCCAGCTCGGCCACGTCGACGGGCCGGTCGAGCCGGCCCTCGATGTGTTCCATGGCCTGGTTGACCCGCTCCAGCACCCCAGGTCCCCTTCCTCTTCGCGATCACCACGCTAGACGGCGGACATCCTCCCGTACCCGGCATCCTGTGCCCGAACAGGTCGGGTACGGTGCGGCGGGGTCAGACCGGAGAACCGAACTCACCGGCCTTGACACCGAGAAGGAACGCCCGCAATTTGTCCACGCCGGTTGCAATGATCACTCCCGGCTCGTTGCTTTCGCAGCTTCTGACGTTCTCGTAGTACGAGTGCGCCTAGCTGCTTTGTGGTCCTCGCAGTGCCACGCGGCACGCCGGTAAGACCGCCCTGGACGACGTATAGCGCGCCGGGTGCGGCAGGGTGGGACCCGGGGCTCGACTTGAGTGGGCAACTGTCCGTTCGGGCCCTCGGGTTCCACGAAAAATAACCTTTCTGCTGCTGGAGTGCTGGCTACGCTGTGCTCCGAGGTGAGGAGAGAGCATGGGGCCCTGCGCGGAGTGCGGTGCGTCGATGGACCCGCGATCCTGTGAGGACCTGTTCCACGTCCTGCTCGCGTTGGACCACGGGCGGCAGGAGCCGTGGGGGCCGCTGCACGGCGTCTCGGTCTCCTGCTTCCTGCTCCAGCACCCCAGCCGGCTTCCCGCCGACCACGGCGGGATGGCGTGGGCGACGCTGCGCGCGTACCTCGAAGGCGGCCTCGACGAGGTGGGCCGGCTCGTCGGCCGGGCTCGTCGCGGCAACTCCCACCGTGTGAAGGGCGGGCCTGCGCGGGTGATCGACGACGCGGCGCCGCCGCACCGGGACGCGCCGCCACCCCGCTTCTCCGTCACGATCGAAGACGTCGCCGTCGACGGGACGTTCCCCGCCGCGAAGTTCGCGGAACGCGTCGAGGCGTGGACCACCGCGACGGTCGACGCGTGGAACCGCGGCACGTGACCATATTTACGGCCGGGGTTACGGCGGCCGGAGTGCTGACCGTACGGATCGGCACGTAGGGGGCGGCGTGTGCGGATCGGACGCGTGTGGATCGGCGTGTGCGGGTTCGCGCAGGCGAACGGTGTGCGCAATGCGTAGCCGTACGGCTGCACAGACCGGAAAGCCGGTGTGCGGCGAGGGGCGTACGGCTCCCGTTCGCGTGCGGGCGGGCGCCTGGAACCAAGGGGTGCGGCGTGGCGTTGATAGCTTTGGGCCGCACCCTGCGCCTGCAACCCGTCGCACCGCACGATCCGGCGCCCTCGACCCAGGAGCCTTCACCCAGTGAACACTCTCGCGCTCGGCCCCAAATGGCTGGATTCGGACTACCTGATCAGCACGTTCGGGCTGATGGGTGTGCTGGTCATCGTCTTCGCGGAGTCCGGCCTGCTGATCGGCTTCTTCCTGCCGGGTGACGCCCTGCTGTTCACCACGGGTCTGCTGGTGACGACCGACAAGATCGACAAGCCGCTGGCCCTGGTCTGTCTGCTGATCGTGGTCGCCGCGGTCGTCGGTGACCAGGTGGGGTATCTCTTCGGCCGCAAGGTCGGGCCCGCGCTCTTCAGGCGTCCGGACTCCAAGCTGTTCAAGCAGGAGAATGTCGGGAAAGCTCATGAGTTCTTCGAGAAGCACGGCCCCAAGTCGCTGATCCTGGCCCGTTTCGTGCCGATCGTCCGTACCTTCACGCCCATCATCGCGGGCGTGAGCCGGATGAACTACCGCTCCTTCCTCGTCTTCAACATCATCGGCGGCGTCCTGTGGGGCGCCGGTGTCACGCTGCTCGGCGCCTCGCTCGGCAAGGTCGAGTTCGTGCACAAGCACATCGAGATGATCCTGATCGGCATCGTGCTGATCTCCGTGATCCCGATCGTCATCGAGTTCCTGCGGTCCCGCGGCAAGGCGAAGAAGGCCGCGGCCCGGGCCCAGGCGCACGACCCGTACGGCCCGGTCGGCGGGCAGCAGCCGCCGCGGCAGCAGGGCAACGACGGCCGCCGGGGCCGGCACGCCAAGCGCTGACCCGGTCCCGTACGGCGAGCTGAGCTTGCGCCGTACGCCTTGATCGCCTGATCGTTCCCACCCGGCGGCGGCTCTTTGCCGCGCGCCGGGCCGCTGCCCTGCCCCATGGGTACCCCCTGCCCCGCGCGCCTCCCCCGCCCATCAGGCATCGTGTCCTTGAAGGTGGGCAGGAGGCGTACGAGGAGCGAAGAGACGTGGCGTCGGATTCACAGCGGAGTCAGCGCGGACCCAGCGGCACGAACGGAACCAACAGCGCAAGCAGAACCAACGGCGTGAGCGGAAGCAACCGCACGAGCGGGAGGAACAGGACAAGCGGAAGGAAAAGTAAGATCGGCACCAATGGCTCCGTCGAGCAGGCGGGGACCCCGGAGGACCGCAAACCCCCGTCGGACGAGGCACACAGCGCCTTCACCCCGCCCCTGGGCGTGCCCTACCCGCCCATACCGGAGGACGAGCACCCCACCTCCGAGTTCGCCGTTCCGCGCGGCCTGAAGACCGAGGCGCCCGCCGAACCCGAGGGCTCGGCCTTCACCCCGCCGGCCGGTGTCAGCAGCGGCGGCAGCACCACCGGGCAGACGCCGCTGCCGGCCTCGCCGCCGACGCCCTCCTTCCCGGCGTTCACCCCGCCGCACGGCATCCCGGTCATCAGCCTCACCAAGGAAGTGCCCTGGCAGGACCGTATGCGCACGATGCTGCGCATGCCGGTCAGCGAGCGGCCGGCGCCCGAGCGCGTCGACCGCGAGGACGAGACGGGCCCCGCCGTGCCGCGCGTCCTGGACCTGACCCTGCGCATCGGCGAGATCCTGCTGGCGGGCGGCGAGGGCGCCGAGGACGTCGAGGCGGCCATGTTCGGCGTGGCGTACGCCTACGGCCTGGAGCGGGTCGAGCCGACCGTCACCTTCACGCTGCTGTCGATCTCCTACCAGCCGTCGTTGGTCGACGACCCGGTGACGGCCAGCCGGACCGTACGGCGCCGGGGCGTGGACTACACCCGGCTGTCGGCCGTCTTCCGGCTGGTGGACGAGATCACCTCGGAGGGCATCACCCTCGAAGAGGCCTACCGCGGCCTCGCCGAGATCCGGCGCAACCGCCACCCGTACCCGAGCTGGGCGCTGACCATCGCCTCCGGGCTGCTCTCCGGCGCGGCGAGCATGCTCGTCGGGGGCGGCTGGCTGGTCTTCCTCGCCGCCGCCGTCGGCTCGATGCTCGGCGACCGGCTGGCCTGGCTGGCCTCGGCGCGCGGGCTGCCGGAGTTCTACCAGTTCGTGGTCGCGGCCATGCCGCCGGCCGCGATGGGGGTCGCGCTGAGCTTCAGCCACGTACAGGTGCAGGCGTCGGCCGTGATCACCGGCGGGCTCTTCGCGCTGATCCCGGGGCGGGCGCTGGTCGCCGGCGTCCAGGACGGGCTGACGGGGTTTTACATCACGGCTTCCGCACGGCTGCTGGAGGTCGGCTATCTGATCGCCGGCATCGTCATCGGCGTACTGTCCGTGCTCTACCTCGGCCTCCAGTTCAACCCGGAGTACCTCAATCCGGAGGAAGGTTTCGGCCGGTTCAACGATCCGCCGGTGCAGATCGTCGCCTCGATGCTGCTGGCGCTGGCGTTCTGCGTACTGCTCCAGCAGGAACGCCATACGTTGCTGTTCGCGACCATTAACGGCGGTGTCGCCTGGGTCGTGTACGGCGCACTCGTCTACACCGTCAAACTCAACGCCGTACCCGCCACCGCCATCGCGGCCGGCCTGGTCGGCCTCTTCGGTCAACTGCTCTCGCGCTACCGGTACGCCTCCGCGCTGCCGTACGTCACCGCCGCCATCGGCCCGCTGCTGCCCGGCAGCGCCACGTACTTCGGCCTGCTGAACTTCGCCCAGGGCAACATGGACGCCGGCATCTCCTCGCTGATCAAGGCCGCGTCGCTGGCGCTGGCCATCGCTGTCGGGGTGAACCTGGGAGGCGAGACCGCCCGGCTGTTCATGAAGGCACCGGGCGCCACGGAATCCACCGGCCGGCGTGCCGCGAAGCGTACGCGGGGCTTCTGACCCCTCCCGCGGCCCCTGCGCGGAACACGAACGGGCGGCGCCCCCCGAAGGGGACGCCGCCCGTCGTCAAACCGCCGCAGGCCCGTTCGCACCCGGAAATCCGCATACGGAATGCCGTACGTGGACCCCGCATGTGCCGGCCACATCCAGGAACCGGCTGTCCGCGCCGGGCCCGCACGCTCGGCTCAGTGGTGAGCGCCGCCCTGCGCCTCCAGGCGCTTGAAGGACGCCTCGATCTCGGCCTCGGCCTCGGCGCGGCCGACCCAGTTCGCACCCTCGACGGACTTGCCCGGCTCCAGGTCCTTGTAGACCTCGAAGAAGTGCTGGATCTCCAGGCGGTCGAACTCCGACACGTGGTGGATGTCGCGCAGGTGCTCCACGCGCGGGTCGGACGCGGGCACGCACAGCAGCTTGTCGTCGCCGCCGGCCTCGTCGGTCATCCGGAACATGCCGATGGCGCGGCACTTGATCAGGCAACCGGGGAAGGTGGGCTCGTCAAGGATGACCAGTGCGTCCAGCGGGTCGCCGTCCTCGCCGAGGGTGTTCTCGACGAAGCCGTAGTCGGCCGGGTAGCTGGTCGAGGTGAAGAGTCGACGGTCCAGGCGGATCCGACCGGTCTCGTGGTCCACCTCGTACTTGTTCCGCGAACCCTTCGGGATCTCGATGGTGACGTCGAACTCCACGGGTGGCTCCTCCATGATCAACACATACGTCTGGTGATTAAGTGTCCCCCACGCAGGTGTGTGGTGGCGAAAGGGGCTGGTCCGAGGTGCCGGAGACCAGGTCGTGGCAGGTCAGATGGCGGTCCGCGGGACAGTCGGCGCAGCGTACGGTACGCCGTTCGGCACGGTACGCGGTGAGCTCGGCACGGAAAGTGACGGGCTCCGCGCGGTCCGTGTGGCGGTCCGCGCCCAAGCAGCGGCGGCAGACCTGGCGGCTGACGGCGGGTTCCACCGTCGTGGGCCTGGCGGTCGCGGCCGGTGCGGTGGCGACGGCCGGGCCGTGGGACTCCGGACAGCGTACGGCCGAGCGGTCGCGCGCCGCCGCCCAAGGCCGTACGGGTGGCGAGCATCACGCCGGCCCCGTCCTGAGCGCGGCACCCGTCCTGGCGCCCCTCGGCGGCCCCGTACGAGACGGGAACGCCCATGGCGTCACCCCGCCCGCCCCGCAGGCCCTCGCCGACGCCCTGACCCCGCTCCTGGACGACCCCTCCCTCGGCACCCTGCGCACCGCCTCCGTCGTGGACGTCGCCACCGGCCGCGAACTCTTCGGCAGCCGGCCGGACCGGGCCGCCACCCCCGCCTCCACGGTCAAGCTCGCCACCGCCGCCGCGGCCCTCTCGGCGCTGGGGCCCGACCACCGCGTCGAAACCAGGGTCGTCGAAGGCGCCCGGAGGTCCGGCCCGCCCGAGATCGTGCTGGTAGGCGGCGGCGACCCCACCCTCACCGCCCGCGCCTCTCAGGCAAACCCGGACGAATCCGCCCCCGACCCGTCCCCGGACCAGCCCGCCAGCCTCCGCACCCTGGCCGACGACACGGCCCGTACGCTCAAGCAGCGCGGCACCGCCGAAGTGCGGCTGGCCTACGACGCCACGGCCTTCTCCGGCCCCTTGCAGCACCCCATCGGCCCCAACGAGAACATCGCCACCATCAGCCCCCTGATGGCCGACGAGGGCCGCTTGGACGCCACCGACCACGGCCCCGCCCCCCGCACCGCCGACCCGGCCGCCACCGCCGCCCAGACCTTCGCCGGCCTGCTGCGCGACCGCGGCATAAAGATCACCGAGGCCCCGGCAGCCGCCAAGGCCCCCACCGGCCCCACCCGCCTGGCCGCCGTCCGCTCCCTGCCCGTCGCCTCCATGGTCGAGCGGATGCTGACCAACAGCGACAACGACATCGCCGAGAGCCTGGCCCGCCTGACCGCCCTCGGCACGGGCGAACCGGCGAGCTTTGAGGGCGCCCACAAGGCCGTACGCAAAACCCTGACCACCCTGGGGCTGCCCCTGACCGGCGCCGTCTTCGAGGACGGCAGCGGACTGGACCGCGACGACCGCGTCACCGCCCGTCTGCTCTCCCGCATCCTGGTGCTCGCCGCCGCCCCCGACCACCCCGAACTGCGCCCGATCCTCACCGGCCTCCCGGTGGCCTCCTTCACCGGCACCCTGCGCGACCGCTACACCGACCGCGCCTCCGGCGCCGGTGCCGTACGCGCCAAGACCGGCACCCTGACCGGCGTCAACACCCTCGCCGGCACCGTCGTCGACACCAACGGCCGCCTCCTGGCCTTCGCCTTCATGTCCACCGCCGCCCCCGACGGCCCCACCGCCCAATCCACCCTCGACCACCTGGCCACCACCCTCACCACCTGCACCTGCCACTGACCCCAAGCCCCACCCCGGCCCGCCGGTGCCGCACCCGGCCACGGACGACCCCCCAACGCGCAGCCCCCCAGCCCGCCGCAGGCCCAACAAACCCGCACCCGGCCACGGACGGACCCCGGCGCACCTGACCCCGGCCAAGCGCAGCGAACCGGCACCGGGCAACGCACGAGAACACCCCACCGACCCACCCCCTCACCCCCCACCCACGGGAGGGGACAGACCGGAGTGGCTTGCCGCGCAGGTCTGCCCCCTGGCTCTGTTCACGAGTTCCGACAGCGCATGTACGTGACTTCGGGCAGCGCTCCGGCAGGGCCGTGTTCGATGTTCACGAGAAGCGACAGCACCCACATCGGCTCCTCGTCGGTAGCCGCAGGGGCGAGCCGGGGGGCGTTTGCCGTGCCCCGCGCTGTTCGTGTGGGTGAGCCGCCGATCGCGACGAGGGCCTCGTGGTCGCCGACTTGCCTGGCCGTATCGAGCAACCAAGGGGTCCGTCGTCGGCCGGGCCCGAAAACACTTCGGGCTCCTGGCCCGCCCCACTCACGGCTTTACGACGTCTTCCTGTCGAGAGAGGTCGGGGTGCCGCAGTGCTCGTTGCCGTCGGTCAGATCGTCGCGCACCAGGATGAGGAGTTGTGTCAGCTGCGAGCGCTGAGTGTCGGTCAGCGAGCGGAAGAGGCCGTCTTCCACCTCCCGCTGCGCGGCTGCCGCGTCTTGCAGCCGCTGCTGTCCCGCCTCCGTCGGCACGACTAGGTGGCGGCGCCGATCGCGAGGGTCACGCGTGCGCGTCACCAGTCCCTCGGCCTCCAGAGGATTGAGCTGCGTGACGAGCACGCTGGCCGCGGTATCTGTCTCGGCGGCCAGGTCGGTCTGCGCCAACGGACCGTGATCGTGGAGCAGCCCGAGGATATGGAACTGCCGCGGCGTGAGGCCATTGGCGGTGTGCGCATCCCTCAGACGACGCATGGCCTCGTGCCCAAGAAGCGCGAGCATGAGGCCGGGGCTGTTGCGGTGCTCGTCGATCAGCGCCGAGCCGGAGGCGGTGGAGGTAGCCGAGGTCACCCGCTCACTTTATCTCACGTGATCGTGTAGGTTCTTGAATGAGTTATGCATGTGAACGATTAAGGCACTGCAGGTATTTCTGCCTCCGCGCCGCCCCCTTCACCCGAGGAGCGCCATGTCGCCCACCCGTCCGACCCTGCTCCCCGATCCGAGTGCGGATCTGGGCCTGCACGGAACACGCGCCGTCGTCACCGGAGGAACCCGCGGCATCGGCGCCGCCACGGTGCGCCGTCTGGTCACGGCCGGCGCGCACGTGGTCGCCGTCGCCCGCAATCGAGCCGAAGTCCCCACCGGAGCACAAGTGGTGACCGCCGATCTGAGCTCCCCCGGCGGGGTCGAGCAGGCTGCAGCCGCTGCGCTCGACCTTCTGGGCGGCATCGACGTGCTCGTCGACAACGCCGGACGCAACACCCAGGTACCCGACGGCGTCCTCACTGCGACCGACGAGGACTGGCAGGCCAACATCGAAGCCAACCTGCTGTCCGTCGTCCGCCTAGACCGCCTCCTCGTCCCGCACATGACGGCACAGGGCCACGGGGCAGTCGTCCACGTGTCATCGAACGCCGCCCGTTACCCCCAGCCCAACGGCGCCCCGTACGCCGCCGCCAAAGCCGCCCTCAACGCCTACAGCAAGAGCCTCGCGACCGCCTGCGGCCCGCACGGCGTGCGCGTCACCGCGGTCATGCCTGGAGTCATCGAGACCGACGCCGTCGAAGCAAGCCTGCGGCAGGCGGCAGAACGCACCGGCCGCGACCTGGACACCATCCGCAAGGAGTTCCACCAGCGCCTCGCCGCCCCGCTCGGCCGCCCCGGACAGCCCGAAGAAGCCGCAGAGCTGATCGCCTTCCTCGCTTCCCCACGCGCCTCCTACCTCACCGGCATCACCATTTCGGTCGACGGAGGCATCCTCCCCACCCTCTGACGAACCGTCGAACATCTCCTTGGGCACCAGCAGCTCATTCGCTTCCCGCGCAACGGAAGCCGATTACGGCTGGCGTCTGCGGCTGACCACAGATCAGGAACTGGGGTGCGCAACTGGTGCCCACGGGGCCTTCGGCGACGGGAATCCCCGGTGGTCGGCCTGCCTCATTGGGTCCGAGCGAGGCCCTTCGCCGCGAACGGGTGCTGTCGAATCTCATGAACAGTTCGATATGCCCTGATGATGCGGGTGCCTCCCAAACTCGCGTTCAGGTGCTGTCGCAACTCGTGAACAGAGCCAGCCCCCGCACCCGAAAGCCCCGCGCAGCGGCACCGCCCGCCGCAGGCGCAACAAACCCGCACCCGGCCACGGACGGATCCCGACGACCCGGCCCCGGCCAAGCGCAGCGAACCGGCACCGGGCAACGCACGAGAACACCCCACCGACCCACCCCCTCACCCCCACCCACGGGAGGGGACAGACCGGAGTGGCTTGCCGCGCAGGTCTGCCCCCGCACCCGAAAGCCCCGCGCAGCGGCAACAGCCCGCCGCAGGCGCAACGAACCCGCACCCGGCCGCGGACGGCCACCCGTTCAAACCGGCCCCGGCAAAGCGCAGCGAACGGGCAGCGGACGGGCGACCGGCTACCAGCTCGCGACACGGCAACGTACGGTGAAACCCATGACGAGCATCGGTGGTGCGGAGATGGTCGACTGGAACCTCGCGGTAGCGACCGCGACCCGGTTCGTGAGGCCGGGACCAGAGGTGAGCCGGGACGAGGCACGGGCGATCGTCGCCGAACTGCGGCGGCACGCCAAGTCCTCCGAGGAGCACGTACGCGCGTTCACGCGCATGTCGGAGCCCGGTGTGCCCGGAGCGGAGGGCGCCGGAGCGGAGGGCGCCGGCCCGGAGAGTGCCGGCCCGGAGGGGGCCGGGCTTCAGGACACCCCCGTTCTGGTCGTGGACCGGGCGGGCTGGATCAAGGCCAACGTCGCCGGTTTCCGCGCGGTGCTCAAGCCGTTGCTGGAGAAGATGGAGGAGCGCCGCTCCTCCATGCCGGGCGGCGGCGTCCTGGGGACCGTCGGCGGCAAGGTGACGGGCGTGGAGCTCGGCATGCTGCTGTCGTTCCTGGCCTCCCGGGTGCTCGGCCAGTACGAGACCTTCGCGCCGGCCTCCCGTGACCTGCCGGCCGCGGCGCAGGGCGGCCGGCTGCTGCTCGTGGCGCCGAACATCGTCCACGTGGAGCGGGAGCTGGAGGTGGACCCGCACGACTTCCGGCTGTGGGTGTGCCTGCACGAGGAGACCCACCGTACGCAGTTCACCGCCGTGCCCTGGCTGCGGGACCACATCGAGGGCGAGATCCAGTCCTTCCTGGGCGAGACGGACATCGATCCGGGGACGCTGCTGGGGCGGCTGCGTGAGGCCGTGCAGTCCCTGGCCGGCGGCCGGAGCGAGACCGAGGGCGAGGGGGAGGGCGAGAGCGGCGGGCGGAGCTTCGTGGACCTCGTACAGACTCCCGCCCAGCGCGAGATCCTCGCGCGGCTCACCGCCGTGATGTCGCTCCTGGAGGGGCACGCGGATTATGTGATGGACGGGGTCGGCCCGGCGGTGGTGCCGTCCGTCGCCGAGATCCGCGAGAAGTTCCAGAAGCGGCGCGCCAGTGGGGCGGGCCGTCTGGACCAGGCGTTGCGCAAGCTGCTGGGCCTTGACGCCAAGCTGCGTCAGTACCGTGACGGCGAGCGTTTTGTACGGGCTGTGGTGGATGAGGTGGGGATGGACGGTTTCAACCGGGTCTGGACCTCGCCCAACACCCTCCCGACGAAACAAGAGATCGCCAAACCGGCGGACTGGGTCGCGCGGGTGCACCGCAAGTCCGAAGGAGCACCGTAGGCCACAGTGGTGAGCGGGGCGCGCCAAGCGGCAGAAGAACGCCCCCTCAATCACTCTTCTGAGGGACCGTGAGCAAGGGATAGGCGTGCAATGCTCGGGTATCCGCTCGTCTCTGTCACCATCTAGACACTCTGTGTAACGGACTGTGTGACGGGATTGCATTGCCGTGTACGGCCCGAGGCACCCCTGCTGAACGATTGGAAACGGACATGGGTCCCCATCCAGCGGTCGCCGCGATACGCCTGGCGGTCCGCCGCGTACTGCACGACGTACTCCATGACGCACTGACCGAGCCCCACCCCGACCGGATCCCGGCCGATCAGCGCCCGGCCGATCAGCACCTGGCGGATCAGGTCGCCGCCGGGCGGGCCCCGGTCCCCGGCCGCCCGGGGGGCGGCCGGCCCGCCGCCGGCCGGCTCCAGCGCCTGCGCCCGTCCCGGCCCGCCAGACCTTCCGGTTCCCTTTCCGCCTCCGGTCCGCTGTCCGCTTCCGGTTCCCTTCCCGGCTCCGCGCGGCCCGCCGCCCCGCAGGAGCCGCCCCTCGTCCTCGTCGCCTGCTCCGGCGGCGCCGACTCCATGGCGCTGGCGTCGGCCCTGGCCTTCGAGGCCCCCAGGCTGGGCCTGCGGGCCGGCGGGATCACCGTCGACCACGGCCTCCAGGACGGCTCCGACGTCCGTGCCGCCGAGGTCGCCCAGCGGCTGCGCGCGCTGGAACTCGACCCGGTCGACGCGGTGACGGTCACCGTGGGCAAGACCGGCGGGCCCGAGGCCGCCGCCCGTACGGCCCGCTACGCCGCACTGGACGCCGCCGCCGAGCGGTACGGGGCCGCCGCGATCCTCCTGGGCCACACCCGTGACGATCAGGCGGAAACGGTGCTGCTGGGTCTGGCCAGGGGATCCGGCACCCGCTCGCTGTCCGGCATGGCCGCGGTCACCGGCGACAACGGCCGCTACCGCCGCCCCTTCCTGGAGCTGGACCGCCAGACCGCCCGTAAGGCGTGCCTGATCCAGGCGCTGCCCGTATGGGACGACCCCCACAACGCCGATCCCGTCTACACCCGCTCCCGGCTGCGGCACGAAGGCCTGCCGGCGCTGGAGAAGGCACTGGGCAAGGGCGTCGTGGAGGCCCTGGCCCGTACGGCACAGCTCTCCCGGGACGACGCGGACGCGCTGGACTCCTGGGCCGCCGAGGCCGAACGCGGCGTCCTGGACGACATGGGCGGCCTGGACGTCGCCGCCCTGTACGCGCTGCCCGCGGCGGTCCGCCGGCGGGTGCTGCGCCGGGCCGTGGTCAACGCCGGTGCGCCGGCCGGTTCGCTCTTCGCCCGCCACATCGAAGAAGTGGACCGGCTGATCACGTCCTGGCGGGGCCAGGGAGCCATCAACCTGCCCGGGCGGGTGGGCGTGCGACGCCAGGGTGGCAGACTGGTGATCCGGCAGGGCTGAGCCGGACGAGAACTGCCCCGCTTCAGGAGTCGCAGGACTCTCATGGCACCGAACAGAGCGAGAGTGGCACGGGTGGACGACAAGGACATGGGCGCCGATCTTCAGTCGGTACTCATCAGCAAGGAAGAGATCGACGCGAAGCTGGCGGAGCTGGCGGCGAAGATCGACGCGGAGTACGCGGGCCGGGACCTCCTCATCATCGGTGTCCTCAAGGGCGCGGTGATGGTGATGGCGGACCTGGCGCGGGCGCTGTCCACCCCCGTCACGATGGACTGGATGGCGGTGTCGTCCTACGGCGCGGGCACCCAGTCCTCCGGTGTGGTCCGCATCCTCAAGGACCTCGACACCGACATCAAGGGCAAGCACGTCCTGATCGTCGAGGACATCATCGACTCCGGCCTGACGCTGTCCTGGCTGCTGTCGAACCTGGGCTCGCGGGAGCCCGCCAGCCTTGAGGTCTGCACGCTGCTGCGCAAGCCGGAGGCGGCCAAGGTCGCCATCGACGTGAAGTGGATCGGCTTCGACATCCCCAACGAGTTCGTGGTCGGCTACGGCCTGGACTTCGCGGAGAAGTACCGGAACCTGCCGTTCGTCGGCACGCTCGCGCCGCACGTGTACGGCGGCTGAGGCAGGCCCTCGCGCCCCGGACCGCCGCCGCGCCCCGGGCCGCCGTCGTGTGCCGGTGGTGGCCCGTACGGGCGCCTGCCGGGCGGCGGGAACCCTGCGGGGCTTCCCGCCGTTGGAGCAGGGAGAACGGAATCCGAGGCTTCATTGTTAACCGTGGGCGGCGGCGTCGGGTGACAATGCTGGGGTACCGTCCGAAGGTCAGTCTTTTTTCGGGCCAGTAATACACCGTACGCACGACCAGCCCTCCACAGGGCTGTTGTGCCTCACTGTGGCAGGAGGGACGGGGCCTTAAGCGGCTCCGTATGGATGGACGTGAAGCGATACTTCCGTGGGCCGGTCATGTGGATCGTGCTGGCCGTCCTCGCCGTGGTCGTGTTGATGCAGGTCGTCGGCTCGTCCGGCGGCTACAAAACGGTGGACACCGGTCAGGTCGTCAAGGCGATCGCTGACAACAAGGTGAAATCCGCCGAGCTGACGACCGGTGACGAGAACAAAATCAAGATCGAGCTGTCCGGCGACAGCAAGGTCGAGGGTTCGAACAAGATCCAGGCCAGCTACATCGGCGACCAGGGTGTCGCGCTGGCCAAGGACCTTCAGGCCAAGTACCAGACCGGCGACATCAAGGACGGGTACACCGTCTCGCCGTCGAAGCAGAACCCGTTCGTGGGCGTGCTGCTCTCGCTGCTCCCCTTCGTCCTGATCGTCGTCGTCTTCCTGTTCCTGATGAACCAGATGCAGGGCGGCGGCTCCCGGGTGATGAACTTCGGGAAGTCGAAGGCGAAGCTGATCACCAAGGACACCCCCAAGACGACCTTCGCGGACGTCGCGGGCGCGGACGAGGCGGTCGAGGAGCTCCACGAGATCAAGGAGTTCCTCCAGGAGCCGGCGAAGTTCCAGGCCGTCGGGGCCAAGATCCCCAAGGGCGTGCTGCTGTACGGCCCGCCCGGTACGGGCAAGACGCTGCTCGCGCGGGCCGTCGCGGGCGAGGCGGGCGTCCCGTTCTACTCGATCTCCGGCTCGGACTTCGTCGAGATGTTCGTCGGTGTCGGTGCCTCCCGGGTCCGTGACCTGTTCGAGCAGGCCAAGGCCAACGCCCCGGCCATCGTCTTCGTCGACGAGATCGACGCCGTCGGCCGGCACCGCGGTGCGGGCCTGGGCGGCGGTCACGACGAGCGCGAGCAGACGCTCAACCAGCTCCTGGTCGAGATGGACGGCTTCGACGTGAAGGGCGGCGTCATCCTGATCGCCGCCACCAACCGCCCGGACATCCTGGACCCGGCGCTGCTGCGCCCGGGCCGCTTCGACCGGCAGATCGCCGTCGACCGTCCGGACATGCAGGGCCGTCTGGAGATCCTCAAGGTCCACCAGAAGGGCAAGCCGGTCGCGCCGGACGTCGACCTGACGGCCGTCGCCAAGCGCACCCCCGGCTTCACCGGTGCCGATCTGTCCAACGTCCTGAACGAGGCCGCCCTGCTGACGGCCCGCAGCGACAAGAAGCTGATCGACAACCAGTTCCTGGACGAGGCGATCGACCGCGTCGTGGCCGGCCCGCAGAAGCGGACCCGGATCATGTCCGAGAAGGAGAAGAAGATCACCGCGTACCACGAGGGCGGTCACGCCCTGGTCGCGGCGGCTTCGCCGAACTCCGACCCGGTCCACAAGATCACGATCCTCTCCCGCGGCCGGGCCCTGGGCTACACGATGGTGCTGCCCGACGAGGACAAGTACTCCACCACCCGCAACGAGATGCTCGACCAGCTCGCGTACATGCTGGGCGGGCGCGCGGCGGAGGAACTGGTCTTCCACGACCCGACGACGGGTGCCGCCAACGACATCGAGAAGGCGACCGCGACCGCGCGGGCCATGGTCACGCAGTACGGCATGACCGAGCGCCTGGGCGCGATCAAGTTCGGCTCCGACAACTCCGAGCCGTTCCTGGGCCGTGAGATGGGCCACCAGAGGGACTACTCCGAAGAGGTCGCGGCGCTGGTCGACGAAGAGGTCAAGAAGCTCATCGAGACGGCGCACAACGAGGCCTGGGAGATCCTGGTCGAGAACCGCGACGTGCTGGACAACCTGGTTCTGACGCTCCTGGAGAAGGAGACGCTGAACAAGGAGGAGATCGCCGAGATCTTCAAGCACGTCGTCAAGCGCCCGGCCCGCCCGGCGTGGACCGGCTCCTCGCGCCGTACGCCCTCGACCCGGCCCCCGGTGCTGTCCCCGAAGGAGCTGGCGCCGGCCAACGGTTCCGGTTCGGTCTCCTCGGCCTCGGTCACCAAGGAGGCGGACCGGGCTCCGGAGGACGCGGGTCCCGAGAGCTGATCCGCCGGCCGGCGGCACGGCCGGCGCGGCCGTACGCGTCTGATTCCGCCGGGCCCCTCAAAGGCCCCGGAATGAATGCCGCGTCTCACAGGTTTTAGCCTGTGGGGCGCGGTATTCCGCGTTTTGGTGCGGGCGCTACAGGAACGAGGCAGTAATGACCGACCCGGTGACGCTGGACGGCGACGGCACGATCGGCGAGTTCGACGAGAAGCGAGCCGAGAACGCCGTACGGGAACTCCTCATCGCCGTCGGTGAGGACCCCGACCGCGAGGGGCTGCTGGAGACCCCGGCGCGGGTGGCGCGCGCGTACAAGGAGATCCTGGCCGGTCTGCGGCAGGCCCCCGAGGACGTCCTGACCACGACGTTCGACCTCGGACACGACGAGATGGTCCTGGTGAAGGACATCGAGATCGTGTCGCTGTGCGAGCACCACCTGCTGCCGTTCCACGGCGTCGCGCACGTCGGCTACATCCCCGCGGACACCGGCAAGATCACGGGCCTGTCCAAGCTGGCGCGCCTGGTGGAGGTCTTCGCCCGCCGCCCGCAGGTGCAGGAGCGGCTGACCACGCAGATCGCCGACTCCCTGATGCGCATCCTGGAGGCGCGGGGCGCGATCGTGGTGATCGAGGCGGAGCACATGTGCATGTCCGTGCGCGGCATACGCAAGCCGGGCGCGAAGACCACGACGTCGGCGGTGCGCGGGCAGCTCCGCGACTCCACGACGCGTGCCGAGGCGATGAGCCTGATACTGGCGCGGTAGGCGCCGGGAGGGCCCCGGTACGGGCTTCGGGGCGGCGGTGGGCGCGGGACGTCCTCGTACGGGCCTCGGGGCGGCGGTGGGCGCGGGACATCCTCGTACGGGCCTCGGGGCGGCGGTGGCGCGCGAAGGCCTCGTACGGGCCTCGTACGGGCTCGGAACAGGTCCCCCGTACGAGCCGTAGGGTGCCCGCGGGCGAGAGCGCGGAAAAACGGGACGGGCGTGGCCGGGGAGGTTTCCCTCCGCCGGGCACGCCCGTCCCCGTACGTCAGAAGAATCGTTTCGTCACGCTTGCGCGGCGCCGGCCGTCACGCCCGGAGGTGGCCGCCCATCCACTCCAGGGCAGCCGGGATCTCACGCCGCCAGGTGTTGAAGTTGTGCCCTCCGCTGTCCAGGATGATCGAGGAGATGCGCGAGGGCGACTTGGTCTGCCGGATGAACTTCAGCGTCTGCTTGTAGTTGCTCTCGCCTTGCTCACTGGTGGTGACCAGGAGGTTCACCGGCGGTGCAGGAAGGTTTTTCTGCCGCCACATCAGGTCGTTCTCGCGCTCCAGCTTGGCGCTGCCGCCGAAGAGGTCGCCGGTCGTGGCGTCCAGAGGGGCCTTGTAGCTGCCGGAGAGGGCCACGGCGGTGGAGAACGCCTTGGGGTGGCGCATGGTCATCTTCAAGGCACAGTAGCCGCCGGTGGAGTCACCTATGATGCCCCAGTTCTTGGCATCGGTGCCGACCCGGTAGTGACTGGCGATGTTCTTGCGGAGGTCCGTCACGAAGAAGGTCTCGGCCTGGGGACCGTTGGGGACGTCCACGCATTCGGTGTCGCGCGGCGGCGCGACGGTCGGCCGCAGCATGACCAGGATCGTCGGCTGCATCTTCTTCTGGCCCACGAGCTTGTGCTGCGTCTGCGGGAAGTGCAGTTTCTTGTAGAGCGCCTGGGCGGTGCCCGGGTAACCGGTGAGCACGACGGACGCGGGGAATTTCCGCTTGGTGTTCTTGGCCTGGAAGTACTGCGGCGGCAGGTAGACGAAGGCGGGGCTGGCCAGCTTGGAGTGCTGGCCGCTGATGAGCACCCGGTCGATACGCCCGCCGACCTTGGGGTTGTGGCCCCCGGGGACGCTCACGCGCTCGGTGCCCAGCATCTTCAGCTTGGTGCCGTTCGGGCCCGTCTCGTAATTCGTGACAACACCCGGCTGCTGTTCCTGGCCGAAAAGGTCGGCCCACGAAGCGTAGAAACCGAAGGCGTTGTTCGCCGCCAGTCCGATCGAGGCGAAGATCGAGAGCTGGGTGGCCAGCATGAGTCCGATACGGCCCAGGATCGTGCGCCAGTTGGCTTTCGACAGGCGGGGCCAGAGCCAGATCGTCAGGACAAATAGTGCCACCGCGATCAAGACGGCGAGGATCAGCACTTTTTTGCTGGTGAGACCCATGTCGTGCTTTCTTCCGGGCGGCCGGTGGGGCGGGCCGCGGATGGAACCCCGGGCCCTGAAACGCCGTCATACAGGGCGCATAAAGTCCAGATGCTGCGACTGAACTCGCACGTTCTCTCGACCGGGGCGACGGGAAAGTAATGTCTGACAGGCTAGATGGTGAAAAGTCCACGAAGGTTGCGTGGCGTGCGACACGCTGGCTGCGCGGCCCTCGTCCGGAGTCCGTACCTCCTCTTGTCGGCACCGCCGGAGCGGTCATCGGCCTGGTGAACCTGGCGGCAGGGATCTTCCCGCGGTTCCGGCACAGCCGGGTGCACGCCCTGGCGGAAGTGCTCCCGGGTGCGGTGAGTCCGCTGGCCGCCGCCGCCTCCATCGTGGTCGGCATCCTGCTCCTGCTGCTCGCCCACGGGCTCAAACGGCGTAAGCGCCGCGCCTGGGTGGCGGCCGTGGCGCTGCTGCCGGTGGGGATCGCCGCTCAGCTCGTCTACCGGCACTCCGGTTTCGGAGCGGTGCTCTCCTTCGCGCTGCTGGTGTTCCTGGTGTGGCACCGGCGCCAGTTCTCGGCGCTGCCCGACCCGCGCAGCCGCTGGAAGGCGGTGGCCAACTTCCTGATCCTGGGCGGAGTGAGCTTCGGCCTCGGCCTGGTGATCGTCAACTCCCACCCGCACAAGATCATCGGCGACCCTTCGGCGTGGGACCGGATCAAGCACGTCATGTGGGGTCTGTTCGGCTTCGAGGGCCCGCTGCGCTACACCCACCACGTCGACTACACCGTCGGCTACTCCCTGGGCGCCCTGGGCCTGCTGACCGTCGCCACCACCGCCTACCTGGCCTTCCGCCCCGAGCACCCGGCGGCCCGCCTGACGCAGGAGGACGAGGAGCGGCTGCGTGAGCTGCTCGCCAAGCACGGCGGCCGGGACTCCCTGGGGTACTTCGCGCTCCGCGACGACAAGGGCGTGGTCTTCTCGCCGACCGGCAAGGCCGCGGTCTGCTACCGGGTCATATCGGGCGTGATGCTCGCCAGCGGCGACCCGATCGGAGATGTGGAGGCATGGCCGGGCGCGATCGAGCGCTTCATGGAGGAGGCGCGGGCCCACTCCTGGACCCCCGCGGTGCACGGATGCAGCGAGACCGGCGGCCAGGTCTGGACCCGTGAGACCGGCATGGACGCGCTGGAGCTGGGGGACGAGGCGATCGTGGACGTCGCCGACTTCACCCTGACCGGCCGCGCGATGCGCAACGTACGCCAGATGGTCAAGCGCATCGAGCGCAACGGGTACGAGACCCGGGTGCGCCGGGTGCGCGACCTGACGCCGGAGGAGCTGGCCCGTATCCAGGAGGCCGCCGACGCCTGGCGGGACACCGACGACGAGCGCGGCTTCTCCATGGCGCTGGGGCGCATCGACGCGGAAAAGGACAGCGACGCGGTGATCGCCACCGCTCACCTGGCCCCGGCGGAGGGCGAGGAGCCCGGCCGGTTCGGTGACCTGAAGGCGATGCAGTACTTCGTGCCCTGGGGCAAGGACGGAATGTCGCTGGAGCGGATGCGACGCGACCGCAGCGCCGACCCCGGCATGAACGAGCTGCTGATCGTGGCCGCGCTCCAGGCCGCACCGGAGCTCGGGATCAAGCACCTCTCGCTGAACTTCGCGGTCTTCCGCTCCTACCTGGAGCGCGGCGAGAAGCTGGGTGCCGGCCCGGTGATGCGGATCTCGCGCGCCACGCTGCTCTTCCTCTCCCGCTGGTACCAGATCGAGTCGCTCTACAAGTTCAACGACAAGTTCCAGCCACGCTGGGAGCCGCGCTTCGTGGTCTTCCGCAACAGCCGGGACATCCCGCGCATCGGCCTGGCCACCATGCAGGCGGAGGGCTACCTGGACCTGCGGCTGCCGCGGGTGCTGCGGCGTAAGAACAAGGCCGAGCCGCAGCCGTGCGTCCACACGGTCACGCCGATCGCACAGAGCACGGTGGAGCGGGCGGCTTAAAAAGAGCACGGCGGGCAGCCCGGGGAGCGCAGCGGGCAGCTCAGGGAGTTCAGGGAGCAACGTGGGGGCCGGGCAGCACAATGGGAGCCCGGCCCCCCGGTGGATGCGGTACTCGTACGCGGTCGGCCTAGGCTGGGCTCATGAGTACCTTGCGCGGCCGGGTGGCCGGACTTCCGGACTGGGACCGCTGCGCGGTGATGGGCGTGGTGAACGTGACGCCCGATTCCTTCTCCGACGGCGGGCAGTGGTTCGACACCGAACTCGCCGTCAAGCACGGCCTGGACCTGGTCGCGCAGGGCGCCGACCTGGTGGACGTCGGCGGCGAGTCGACGCGGCCGGGCGCGGCCCGGGTGGACGAGGCGGAGGAGCTGCGCCGGGTCGTCCCCGTCGTACGGGAGCTGGTGGCGGCCGGGGCCGTGGTGTCGGTGGACACGATGCGGGCGTCGGTCGCCGAGCGCGCCGTGGAAGCCGGCGCGCGGCTGGTCAACGACGTGAGCGCGGGCGCCGCGGATCCGGCGATGATCCCGGTGGTCGCCGCGGCGGGCGTCCCGTTCGTGGTGATGCACTGGCGCGGCCAGTCCATCGACATGAACAACCGCGCGGTGTACGGCGACGTGGTCGCGGAGGTCGTGGAGGAGCTGGGGCGCAGCCTGGACCGCGCGGTGGCCGGGGGTATCGACCCCGAGCGGACCGTGATCGACCCGGGGCTGGGTTTCGCGAAGGCGGCGCCGCACGACCTGACGCTGCTCGCGCACCTGACCGCGCTGCGGGCGCTGGGGAGGCCGCTGCTGGTGGCCGCCTCGCGGAAACGGTTCCTTGGCCGGGTGCTGGCAGGCGGTGAGCAGACCGCGCCGCCGCCGGCCCGGGAGCGGGACGCGGCGACCGCGGCGGTCACGGCGCTGGTGGCGCGCGAGGGCGCCTGGGCGGTACGTGTCCATGAGGTGCGCGCGAGTGCGGACGCGGTGCGGGTGGCCCGTGCCGTAGAGGGGGCGGTGTGAGCCCCCGTACGGACATCGAGCTGGTCGAGCAGGCGAACCGGGACCTGTACGAGGCCATGGAGCGCGGCGATCACGAGGCGATGTCCGCGCTGTGGATGGACGGCCAGGTCAGCGTGGTGCACCCGGGGTGGCCGGTGCTGCGCGGGCGTGGCGAGGTGCTGCGCTCGTACGCGCTGATCATGGCGAACACCGAGTACATCCAGTTCTTCCTGACCGACGTGGAGATCGATGTGATGGGGGACACGGCGCTGGTGACCTGTACCGAGAACATCCTCAGCGGCGGGCCCGCCGAGGCGGACGGCACGGTCGGGCCGCTGATCGGCCAGCTCGTGGTGGCGACGAACGTCTTCCGGCGTACGGAAGAGGGCTGGCGGGTGTGGTCGCACCACGGGTCGCCGGTGCTGGCGGATCGCGACGACCAGGACGGGGAGGAGGGGGAGGACGGGGACGGCGGGCCGGCCGGTCCTGTCGGTCCTGTCGGCGGGGTGTGAACAGGACAGCCCGGTGTGAACAGGACAGCCGGGTGTGAACAAGGCTGCGGCGGACGGGGCCGCGGACGGGGCGGGAGGCCGCCGGAAGTGGGCTTCGGCGTCAGCGGCGGACGTCAGCGGCGCGCTGCGGGCGCACCCGTTCGAGCCAAGTGGTGACCGGGTAGGGGTGGGGCGGGCGGGCGCGGGGAAGGAGCCGCGCGGACACGCTCCGGCGCCGTCCGGCAGCCGGGCGGTGCCCTGGCCCGTGGCCCCGTGGGTAAGCGCTGTCGGTGCCCGCAGGTAGATTCGATGGCGGGGCGGCACTCCGGATCACTTCGGTGGCCGCCCGGAATTCCGACGATCAGTGGTACCAGAGGTGCCAGTGGGACCAGTGGGAGTGTGATTCGCGTGGATCGTGTCGCGCTGCGTGGGCTGAAGGCACGTGGGCACCACGGGGTGTTCCCCGGGAACGCGAGGAGGGCCAGACCTTCATCGTGGACCTGGTGCTCGGCCTGGACACCCGCCCGGCGGCTGCCTCCGACGATCTCGCGAAGACCGTTCACTACGGCGTCGTGGCGGAGGAGGTCGTGGCCATCGTCGAAGGCGAGCCCGTCGACCTCATCGAGACGCTCGCGGAGCGGA
Organism: Streptomyces sp. MST-110588; assembly: GCF_022695595.1. Lineage (NCBI taxonomy): Bacteria > Bacillati > Actinomycetota > Actinomycetes > Kitasatosporales > Streptomycetaceae > Streptomyces > Streptomyces sp. MST-110588. The sequence goes on along the minus strand of NZ_CP074380.1, from coordinate 3,432,574 downwards.
TCGCCGGCCAGTGCCTCAAGCACGAGGGGGTGCAGGAGGTCGAGGTGGTGGTCCACAAGCCGGACGCCCCGATCACCGTTCCCTTTGATGACGTGACCATCACCATCACCCGGAGCCGAGTATGAAGCCCACCCTCCCCTCCAGCGACCCGACCGTACAGCCGGTGCCCGCCTCAGTGGTGCAGCAGGTGGACGCCGCGGACATGACGCTCTCCAACCCCAAACGGGCCGTGATCTCGCTCGGCAGCAACCTCGGCAACCGCCTGGAGACGATCCAGGGCGCCGTCGACGCCCTGGAGGACACCCCGGGCGTGCGGGTCAAGGCGGTCTCCCCGGTGTACGAGACCGAGCCGTGGGGCGTGGACCCCGGCTCGCAGCCTTCGTACTTCAACGCGGTGGTGCTCATCAAGACGACGCTGCCGCCGGGGTCGCTGCTGGAGCGCGGGCACGCGATCGAGGAAGCCTTCGAGCGGGTGCGCGACGAGCGGTGGGGCCCGCGCACGATCGACGTGGACATCCTCACGTACCAGGGCGTCGTCTCGGACGACCCGGCGCTGACGCTGCCGCACCCCAGGGCGCACGAGCGTGCTTTCGTGCTCGTGCCGTGGTACGACGTGGATCCGGAGGCCGAGGTTCCGGGCCGTGGCCGGGTCGCGGAGCTGCTGGCGTCGGTCGGCAGGGAAGGCGTGACGCCGCGGGCTGACCTGGAACTGCGGCTGCCGGAGTAGTCGTTGGGCTCTGCGCGGGTTCCGGCGGGCTTCGGCAGGTAACGGGACGCGGGAAGCCGCGCGGGACGTGGACGGCGTGGGTGACGTGAGCGATATGAGGGTCGAGGCGAGCGCTCGGTGAAGCAGCTACATGTCAAGGTGCTGGTCGGGCTGTTCCTGGTGGCCGGCGTGCTGGCGTGGGCGGGCGCCCGGCTGTGGGACTCGCTCGGCACGCTGCCGGGCGTTCCGCTGGCGGCCCCGGTCGTGCTCGCACTGATCGCCGCCGTACTCGCCGCGACGGCGCTCTCCCTGCGCTCGCGGCTGCGGGCACAGCGCGAGCGGCGGCCGGGGGCCAAGGGCGTCGATCCGCTGGTGGCGGCCCGCGCGGTGGTCTTCGGGCAGGCCAGCGCGCTGGTGGCGTCGCTGGTCGCCGGGCTGTACGGCGGGGTCGGGGTCTTCCTGGTGACCACCGGGCTGGACGTGCAGGCGCGCCGGGACCAGGCCATCTACGCGGGGTTCTCGGTGCTGGCGGGCGCGGCGGTGGTGCTCGCGGCGATCTTCCTGGAGCGGGTCTGCAAGCTGCCGGAGGACGACGACGAGGCGGGGGCGACGGCCGCTTAGCGACAGTCGCTTAGCGGCGGCAGGTCAGCGGCGGCCGGGCCCCCGGCTCCCCCGGCGTCAGAGGGTGGGGACCGTGTCCAGGGCCACGTCGCCGCGCGGGATGTTCTCGGCGTCGGCGGTGGTGGAGCGGCGCAGCGCCTCGTGGAGCCCGGCCGGGGTGAGCACACCCAGGAAGCGGTCGCCGTCCAGCACGGCGATCCAGCCGGCGTCGTACTGGAGCATCGTGCTGAACGCCTGCTTGAGCGGCGCGCCCAGCGGCAGCCAGGCGTCCATACGGCGGGCGTGCGCCCGTACGGTGCTCTGGCCGCCGGAGCCCGCGGCGGCCAGGGCACCGGCCGCGACCCAGCCGTGCAGCCGGTCTTCGGCGTCCAGGACGACTGCCCAGGGGGCGCCGTCCTCGGTCATACGGGCGGCGGCCCGGCCGGCGGTGTCGTCCAGGTGGACGACCGGAGGCTGTTCGAGATCGGTGGTCTCTATGGGCGTGACGGACAGGCGCTTCAGGCCGCGGTCCGCACCGACGAACTCGGCGACGTACGGTGTGGCGGGGGCGCCGAGGACCGTCGCCGGGGTGTCGTACTGCTCCACCCGCCCCGAGCCGTAGACGGCGATACGGTCGCCGAGGCGGACGGCCTCCTCGATGTCGTGGGTGACGAAGAGCACAGTCTTGTGGAGCGTGGACTGCAGGCGCAGGAACTCCGTCTGGAGGTGCTCGCGCACGACCGGGTCGACGGCGCCGAACGGCTCGTCCATGAGGAGGACGGGCGGGTCGGCGGCGAGCGCCCGGGCCACGCCGACGCGCTGGCGCTGGCCGCCGGAGAGCTGCTCGGGGTAGCGGTCGCCGTACCGGGAGGGGTCCAGGCCGACGAGTTCCAGCAGCTCGGCCGCCCGGTCCCGGGCCTTCTTGCGGGGCCAGCCCAGGAGGTGGGGGACGGTGGCGGTGTTGTCCAGGACGGTTTTGTGGGGGAAGAGGCCGGTCTGCTGGATGACGTAGCCGATGCGGCGGCGCAGCTCCACGGGGTCGGTGGTGGATATGTCCTTGCCGTCGAGGTAGATGTGGCCGCTGGTCGGCTCGATGAGGCGGTTGACCATCTTCATGGTGGTGGTCTTGCCGCAGCCCGACGGTCCGACGAGCGTGACCAGCTCTCCCTCCGCGACCTCGAAGGAGAGGTCGTCGACGGCGGTGGTGCCGTCCGCGTAGCTCTTGGTGACGTGCTCGAAGCGGATCATGATTCCCCATTGTGGACGGTCGCCCGTCGGTCGCCCGTGAACGAGTTGTTGCCGGTGGATGGCGGGCCGGGCCGAATGTCAGTGGTGGGGGATAGGGTCGCAGACAGTCACCGGAAATGTGAGCGAGAAGCGGGGGAGGTGACCGCGGGTGAGTTCGCGCAACTGTCTGCAGGCGAACGACTGGATCTGCGGTGAGTATGTCCGTACGCGCAGCCACGAACTGCTGGAGGCGACCGTTCAGCACATCTGGATCACGGTCGCGTCGGTGGTCATCGGCCTGCTGATCGCTTTTCCGCTGGCGCTGGTCGCCCGCCGCTGGCGGGTGGCGGCCGGTCCGGTGCTGGGGCTGACGACGATTCTCTACACGGTGCCGTCGCTGGCGATGTTCGCCTTGCTGACACCGCTGTTCGGCGTCTCGGCCTCGGTGGTCGTCACGGGCCTGGTGCTCTACTCGCTGACGATCCTGGTACGGAACATCCTCGCCGGCCTGGAGTCGGTGCCTGCCGAGGTCCGCGAAGCCGCGCGCGGCATGGGGTACGGCCCAGCGAAGCTGCTGTTCGGGGTCGAACTGCCGCTGGCGCTGCCCGCGCTGATGGCGGGGGTGCGCATCGCCACGGTCTCGACGGTGGCGATGACGACGATCGGTGCGGTCGTCGGCTACGGCGGCCTGGGGAACCTCATATCCAGCGGTATGGAGGGGTTCTTCAAGGCCGAGGTGCTCACGGCGTCGGTGCTGTGCGTCCTGCTGGCGGTCATCGCCGATCTGCTGCTCATCGGCGTACAGCGGCTGCTGACCCCCTGGACCCGCGCGCGGTCGCGGTCGGGTACGGGCACGGGGCGGACGTGGCGCGGACAGCGGGCGAAGAAGGCGGTGGCCTGAGGCGATGGACGCGATCACGGGCGCATGGCAGTGGCTGGGCACGGCGGCCAACTGGACCGGGGAGAAAGGAGTCTGGCACCGACTGGGTGAGCATCTGTACCTGAGCGGGCTGTGCCTGGCGATCTCCTGCCTGATAGCGCTGCCGGTGGCCCTGTATCTGGGGCACATAGGCAAGGGCGGGGCGCTGGCGGTCAACATCTCCAACGTCGGGCGCGCGGTGCCGACCTTCGCCGTACTGGTCCTGCTGACGCTCAGCCCGCTGGGGACGGCGGGGGACTGGCCGACGATCGTGGCGCTGGTGCTGTTCGCCGTACCGCCGCTGCTGACCAATGCGTACGTCGGCATGCGGGAGGCGGACCGGGACGTGGTCGAGGCCGCCCGGGGGATGGGCATGTCCGGGCGCCAGCTCCTGATACGGGTCGAACTCCCGTTGGCCTACCCGCTGATCATGACGGGGCTGCGTTCGGCGGCGGTGCAGGTGGTCGCGACGACCACACTGGCGGCGCTGGCGGGCGGCGGCGGCCTGGGCCGGATCATCACCGCGGGCTTCGGCAACTACGACACGCCGCAGGTGGTGGCGGGTGCGGCGCTGGTGGCCGCACTGGCGCTGCTCGTGGAGGGGCTGCTGGTGCTGGCGGACCGGCTGTGCGACCCGATGCGCGGGCGCGGTCGTGGCCGCACGGGTGCGGGCGGCGGCGCGGGACGGGGCCCGGGCCGTGGTCGTGGTGCGCGCCGGAGCGGTGACGCGCGTCGCGGTGGCGGGGCGCGTCAAAAGGGCGGGCCCGGGGTAGCAGCCGGAACCGGGGCCGGGGCGCGGTGACCGCGGCGTCCGGTTCCGTACCCCCTCCGCGTATCGGCCTGAATCTCTTCTCTTCTCCTCTCTCTCCTGGACGGTGAATCCCATGATCTGGAAGTCGCGTACGGCCCGTACCGCACTCGTTGCGGGTGCGGTGATCGCCCTGGCGGGCGGACTGACCGCGTGCGGTGGCGAGAGCCTGGAGAAGAAGGGGGCGGCCAAGAGCGGTGGTGGCGGCCAGGGCGAGATCGTCATCGGATCGGCCGGATTCACCGAGTCCAAGGTGCTGGCGGAGATCTATTCCAAGATCCTTTCGGACGCCGGCTACAAGACCACCGTCAAGACGCTGGCCAATCGTGAGCTGTATGAACCGGCCCTGGAGAAGGGCCAGATCGATGTCGTACCGGAATACGCCTCGACGCTCGCCGAATTCCTCAACCGGAAGAAGAACGGCCCCGACGCCCGGCCCGTCGCCTCCAGCGATGTCGGCAAGACGGTCGAGGAGCTGAAGAAGCTGGCCGGGCCGCGCGGGCTGAAGGTGCTGCCGGCCGGCGAGGCGACGGACCAGAACGCGTTCGCGGTGACCAAGGATTTCGCCGATCAGCACCGGCTCAAGACGCTCTCGGACCTCGGCAGGTCCAAACAGAAGATCAAGCTGGCGGCCGGTGAGGAGTGCGAGACCCGGCCGTATTGCAAGCCGGGCCTGGAGAAGACGTACGGCATAGACGTCACCGGCATCGACCCCAAGGGTGTGGGCACCCCGCAGGCCAAGCAGGCGGTCAAGGACGGCACGGACCAGGTCGCGCTGACCACGACGACGGACGCCACGCTCGACAACTTCGGACTGGTCCTCCTGGCGGACGACAAGAAGTTGCAGAACGCCGACAATGTGCTGCCCGTGGTGAATGCCAAGAGCGCCGGCGACAAGGAGATAGAGACGGCGCTGGGCAAGCTCACCAGCGTGCTGACGACCAAGGATCTGATCGACCTGAACCGCAAGGTCGATGCGGAACGGCAGAAGCCGGTCGATGTGGCCGCGGCATATCTGGAGTCGAAGGATCTGGTGAAGAAGTAACCAGCGGGAAACGGATTCGTGTGCGGGGCCCCATAGGCCCCGTACGCACGGTAAGTTTCAGGCCATGCCACGAGGACGCCACCGCCATTCAGCACCCCTGCACCGGCTTCTTCCCCCCACGACGGTCGCCGGCGCGTCGATCGCCTGTGCCGCCGGTGCCTGGCTCGTCGGCGATGACCTGGTACAGCGGCTGCTGGCCGCCGGCGCGGCCGGCGCGGCGGTCGGCGGCGCCGTCCTCCTGCGCGCCTGGGACCGTACGGCCGGCAAGCGCGTCGCGGAACTCACCAGCGCCCGGGCGCGCGACGAGTGGAAGACCGAGGAGCGCATAGCCGAGCTCGAAACGGACGTGGAGGAGTCCCGCGAGCTGCGCGGCGCCCTGGAGGCCAAGCTGCGGTCCAAGCGCGCCGAGCTGGCCCGGCTGCGCAGCGAGCACGCCGCGCTGCTGCGCCGTTACGCCACGGCCGAGACCGAACGGGCCAGCGCCCTGGAGGGCCGTCGGCTGCTCGCAATCGAGGCGGCGGTCCCGGCGGCGAAGGCGCTGCCCGCGGTCGACGGGGCCGATGCGGAGGTGGCCGGCACGGACGGGGCCAACGCGGACGGGGCCCGTGTGGAGGGGCCCGGGGCGGAGTCGCGTACGAAGCCGGGTGCGGAGCCGGGTGGGCTCGGTGCCGAGGCGTACCGGAAGGCCGACCGGGCGCTGCGCCGGCTTGCCCGCAACGCCGCCCGTCAGAGCGTCGATGAGGATCGCGGTTCACGGGATCGCGGTGAACGGGATCGCGTCGGGCAGGAAGGTGCCGGGCAGGAGCGTGTCGGGCTGGACGCCATCGGGCAGGGTGGTGCTGGTGATCAGAGTGTGGCTGATCAAGGTGCGGCTGACCGGGGTGCGGCTGGCCGGAGCGGCGGTGAGCGGCGGGCTGCGGGCGGCGTGACCGGTCGGGGCGTCGATGCTGCCGACGAGGCCGGTGCCGGTGGCGGCAACGGTCGTGGTGGCCAGGTCGCTGAGGACCGGACCTCCCGTGCGGTTGATGACACACGGGCCGGCCGGGCGCAGCGGGCCGGTCGGGCAGAGCGGGCCGGTCGGCCGGACGAGGCGATCGACGCGGGTGGCCGGGACGGTGCCGGCGTCCGTACGGCCGGTGATGTGCCGACCGGGGGGAGCCGGGTGCCGGCCGCCGTGGCGACGGCACAGCTCGCGGCCCGGCGGCTGCCCGCGCCCCGTACCACCGGTGGGTTCGACTTCTTCGGCAACTCGACCGGCAGGAACCGGCAGCCGCTTCCGGCACCGCTGGAGGACGACCTCGCGGATGTGGTCGGGGACGAGGCCGTCGCCGAGCAGTCGAGCCGTGGGGCCGCGGGCGGGGTACGTACGACGGCGGGTCCCGTGAGCGGCGCCGAGCCGTCGGGCGTGGCCGCCGGACCGGACGTCGCTCCGGCGGGCCGCGGGACGGCCGACGGCGTGGGAGAGGTCATCGACCTGACCGCGCACGACGAGACCGAGCAGTTCGACATCGCGGAGCTGCGCAGCGCCATTTCCTGATGCGTTCGGCGTCTGATGCGTCCGGTGTCTGATGTGTCCGGTGCCTGATGCGTCCGGTTCGGTTCCCGGCACTTCGGTTCCTGGCACTTCGGTTTCTGACGTCTGCGGTTCCTGGCACCTCCGGCGCACCGGCGCACCCGGGTCTTCGCGCCCGTTCCACGCCCCGCCCCACCCCGTCTCTCATCGGGGGGCGCGGGGCGTGCCCGTATGGCGGGACCCGGTACGAGGGCCGCCGCGGTGAATCCGGCCGCGAGGAGCGGCGGCCGGTCCGGGCCGAACGCGTGCGGGCCGGGTCCGCCCGGATCGACGGCGCGATGGTGACCGCCCTGCGGGAGCGCTTGCCGGCCCCGCGTACCGCGTGAGGGTGCGGCTGCCGCGCTCCTGGCCGACCGGACGTCAACGCCGGAGGTCAAGCGGGCGGAGCGGGGTCAGACTCCCGTGTGAGGCCCCGGAGTTCCGGTTTCTCTTCGTGTGGCCACGGTGGCAGTATGCGGTCGCCTCACCACAGCGAATGAGGAACGGGAGCATCGATGAACCTCAGTGGGGGCAAGCGTGCGCGGCGCCGGGAACGGGTGTGGTGCCGGGGGTGGCTGCTGTGCGCAGGAGGGTCGCAGCGGCGGGGGCGGGCCCGGCGCTGGGGGTGGCGCTGACGGCGTCGACCGCGGCCGTCGCCGTCGCCCTGCCCGTACCGGGAGCCCAGGCTGCCGGCGGCCCCTCGGGAGTCCGTGCGAAAGGCGCGTATCTGCTGGACAGCGGGGCCAACCGGCCGCTGTGGAGCAAGGCGGCGGACACCCGGCGCCCGATGGCCAGCACCACCAAGATCATGACAGCCATGATCATCCTTGACGGCCGAGGCACGGACCTCGGCAGACGGATCACGGTCAAGAAGTCCTACCGCGACTACGTCGTCCGGCACGGCGCCAGCACGGCCGACCTGCGCGTCGGCGACAAGCTGACCGTCCGCCAGCTCCTGTACGGGCTGCTGCTGCCGTCGGGCTGCGACTCCGCGTACGCGCTGGCCGACACCTTCGGTCGTGGGAACACCGAGGCCAGGCGAACGAAGTCGTTCATCTCCAAGATGAACGCGCGGGCCTCGTCCCTCGGGCTGCGCAACACCAGGTACGACTCCTTCGACGGCATCTCCCACGGCGGCAACTACTCCACTCCCCGGGACCTGGTCCGGCTCGCGCGGTACGCGCTGGGCAACCGCACCTTCGCCTCGATCGTGAAGTCGTCCGTCACCAGGCAGAAAGCGGTCAACGTCAACCGGACGTACACCTGGTACAACACGAACGAGTTGCTGGGTTCCTACCGTGGGGCCATCGGCATCAAGACGGGCACCGGAAAGGCGTCCGGGTCATGTCTGGTCTTCGCGGCCAGGCGCGGCAACCGTACGGTGATCGGGACCGTCCTCAACGCTCCGAATCGCTACGCCGACGCCGCGAAGATGCTGGACCACGCCTTCCACACCCGTACCCGTACCACGGTCGGCCCGCGCAGGCTTCCGGCGGGCGCGCAGCGGGACTGACGGCCGGACGGTCAGTCGCGCGCGGGGCGGCTGCTGCGCGGGACGGCTGCTTCGAGGGCGTCCGTTGCGCGGGACGGTTGTCCACAAGCTGTGGACGGGGCGCGGATGTGATGCGGATGCGGCCTGTGGCTCACCGGTACCGACGCAGGGCGGCGGTCACGTCGGTGAGCCGCCGGTCCTTGTCGGCGCCGAAGGGGATGCCCGTCCTGCGGCCCCGGCAGAAGATGACGAGCGCCTCCCCGAGGAAGCTGACGCCGATGCTGAGCTGCACCGGCCGGGCCTCGTCATGCATCCCCATCTTGACGGCAAGGACGCTGTAGCCGGCCATGAGGACCAGGGTCGGGACGGCGACGAGGAACGTACGGGCGGTGTAGCGCTGCCACAGGACCCCGTCCTTGTCGAAGAGTCGCACGGTGGTGCCGCGCAGCGCGCCCAAGGCCGTGCCCGCGACGGCGCCCGGGACGGCCCAGGCGAGGTCCGTCCCGGTGAGGGGGGTGTCGGTGTGGGCCATACGGAAGGCGCCGATGGTGACGAGAATGACTGGCGTGGCGAACAGGTCCCTCAAGGTCACTCGTTCGCCCTTGAGCCGCCTGGCCACCACCACGACCACCACCGCGGCGATGATCCCTGCCAGCAGCCACCCGTTCATCGTGTCCCCCACCCTCAGCCTCTGCGGATTTTTATAGCTCGGTCGTGCCATAAACAATTTAGCTCGCCCATGCCATAATGGCAACATGCCTAAGATCGTCGATCCGCTGACCCGCCGTCGGGCCGTGGCCGATGCCGTCCTCCGCGTGGTCGGCCGCGAGGGGGTGGAAGGTGCCTCGCTCCGTAACGTCGCCGAGGAGGCGGGACTGGCCATCGGGTCCGTCCGGCACTACTTCAGCGATCACGACGAGACGATCATCTTCGCCATGCGTGAGCTGATCGGCCGCCTCGAAGGGCGCCTCCACGGGCACATCGAGCGGCTCCTCTCGCCGGCCGCCGGGCGGCAGCGCCGTACGCAGGTCGAGGAGTTCCTGGCCGAGTTCCTCCCTCTGGATGAACCGCGCCGTGAGGAGGCGGTCCTGTGGCAGGCGTTCACCACCGCCGCCCGTACGCGGCCCGAACTGCGGCCCTGGGCCCTGGAGTGGCAGGCGGGCACCCGCGCCCTGCTGGCGCGGGTGCTGCGCGGGGCGCAGGAGGAGGGAGGGCTGCCGGACAGCCTGGATGTCGAGTCCGAGAGCCTGCGGCTGTCCGTACTGCTGGACGGCATCAACCTCCAGGCGGTACTGGAACCGGACCTGCTGACCCCGGACGTGCAACTGGAGCTGCTGCGGAGGCATTTGCAGACCCTCCAGGACGCGTCCTGGAAGCGGGCTGTCGGGCCCGCGGAGTAGGGTGAATCATCCGTCAGGATCGAAACGCGGGCGCACCTGGGCAAACCCGGTGGAACAGAACACGGTCAGCCACTGAGGAGGCGCGGTGAAGGATGTACGGACGGCTCCGGTCCCGTCCGCCGTACGGCAGGGTCCGGGCCTGCGCGCCGTACGGCAGGGCCCGGGTCTGCGCGCCGGGCGGCGGGGACCCGCCCTGCGCACCGTACGCGTGGCCCCGGCCCCGGCCCTCGCCCTGGCAGCGGCGGCCGTCCTCGGCGCCCTGGGCACCGGCTGCTCCGCCGACCCCGCGCCGAAGCCGGACGCCAAGCCGCACCCCACGCCGCCCGCCGCCACCGCGTCCGCCTGCCCCGAACCGGGGGTCCTCATCAAGGGCAGCCGGGTCGACGCGGCGATGGGCCTGCGCTCGATGGCGGTCCGCATGACCAACTGCGGCAAGCGCCCGTTCAAGGTGAACGGCTACCCGCATCTGCGGGTCCTGGACGACAAGCGTGAGCCGCTCAAGGTGAGGGCAGTGAAGGGGGCACAGGCGGCGTCCGACATCAAGGACCCCGGGCCCCGCCCCCTGACGCTCCGGCCGGGCGAGGCCGCCGAGACGATACTCGTGTGGCGGAACACGGTCACCGACGTCAGCCGTGGAATCAACAACGGCGCGTTCCTGGAGGTCGCTCCGGCCGAGGGGCAGCCCGTGCAGCACGTACGCGAACTGATCGACGTGGGCACCACCGGCAAGGTGGAGATGACGGCGTGGAAGCAGCCGGCGACGGTGCCGGTCGCTCCCGCCGGCACGGGCGCCGGGTAGCCCGTATCCGTAGGGCCGTACGGCCGGGACTCGTGCGGTCCTACGGCTGGGACTCGTGCGGGCGTACGGCTGGGACTCGTACGCCCGGCCCGTCCCGTACGCCCCGTCCCGTACGTCCAGCCCCGCCCGCGTTACTTGTCGATGTCGCCGACGACGAAGAACAGCGAGCCGAGGATGGCGACCATGTCGGCGACCAGCGTGCCCGGCAGCAGCTCGGTCAGCGCCTGGATGTTGTTGTACGAGGCCGAGCGCAGCTTGAGCCGGTACGGGGTCTTCTCCCCCTTGGAGACCAGGTAGTAGCCGTTGATGCCCAGCGGGTTCTCGGTCCACGCGTACGTCGCGCCCTCGGGCGCCTTGAGGACCTTCGGCAGCCGCTGGTTGATCGGCCCCGGCGGCAGCTCGGCGATGCGGTCCAGACAGGCGTCGGCCAGGTCCAGGGAGTTGTGGGTCTGCTCCAGCAGGCATTCGAAGCGGGCCAGGCAGTCGCCCTCCTCGCGGGTCACCACCTCCAGGGTGTCCTGGAGTTCGGCGTACGCGAGGTACGGCTCGTCCCGGCGCAGGTCGAAGTCGACACCGGAGGCGCGGGCGATGGGTCCGGAGACGCCGTACGCGTGGACCGCCTCCGGCGTCAGGACGCCGATGCCACGGGTCCGGCCGCGGAAGATCTCGTTGCCCAGGACGAGACGGTCGAAGACGTCCATACGGGAACGGACTTCGCGTACGGCGTGCCGGGCGCGGCCGAGCCAGCCGGCCGGCAGGTCCTCCTTCAGACCGCCGACCCGGTTGAACATGTAGTGCATCCGGCCGCCGGAGATCTCCTCCATGACGTTCTGGAGTTCCTCGCGCTCACGGAAGGCGTGGAAGACGGGGGTGATGCCGCCCAGCTCCAGGGGGTAGGAACCCAGGAACATCAGGTGGTTCAGTACGCGGTTCAGCTCGGCCAGCAGCGTACGGGTCCACACGGCGCGCTCGGGGACCTCCATGCCCAGCATCCGCTCGACGGCGAGCACGACCCCCAGCTCGTTGGAGAAGGCCGACAGCCAGTCGTGACGGTTGGCGAGCATGATGATCTGGCGGTAGTCGCGCGCCTCGAAGAGCTTCTCGGCACCGCGGTGCATATAGCCGATCACGGGCTCGGCGTGCTGCACGCGTTCGCCGTCCAGGACGAGGCGCAGCCGCAGCACACCGTGCGTGGAGGGGTGCTGCGGGCCGATGTTGAGCACCATGTCGGTGCTCTCCGCCGCGCCGCCGATGCCGACCGTCGTCTCCGTCATGGGCACATTCTCGCAGTCCCGTACCTCCTCTTAGGGTGAAGGGATGCACATATGGGGGAGTGAGAGTGGGGAGGCGGCGCGGTGCGTTCCGGGACGGACGTGGAGCCGGAGGGGGGCGGCGGGCCTGGCTGGGTCGGTGACTCCGGTGGGATCGGTGGGGCTGGTGTGGTCAGCGGGTCTGGTGGGACCAGTGGGGCCGACCGGTCCGGCGTGTCCGTACGGCAAGGGGCCGTAGAGGTAGAGGTCGACGCGGACTGGCGGGGGATACCGCGGGAACTGCTGCGGATGCGGCGGCTGCTGCTCGTACTGGCCCTGGCGCCCCTGGCGGTGGTCTCGGGCGGACTGCTGGGCTGGCTTCTCACCCCCGCCCTCGCGGCGTGCGCGGTGCTGCCGCTGGCGGGGCTGGCCTGGGGATGGCGGGTGCTGGAGCGCAACTGGCGCTCCTGGAAGTACGCCGAACGCGCCGATGACCTGCTGATCAGCCGCGGGGTGCTGTGGCGCGAGCTGACGATCGTGCCGTACGGGCGGATGCAGTTGGTGGAGGTCACCTCCGGGCCGCTGGAGCGGTATTTCGGGCTGGCGAGCGTACGGCTGCGGACCGCCGCGGCGGGGACCGACGCCTGCATCCCCGGGCTGGACCCGCGCGAAGCGGCCCGGCTGCGGGACCGGCTCACGGAGCTGGGCGAAACACGGTCGGCGGGCCTGTGAGCGCGGGGGAGGGGAAGAGCGGAAACAGTGCGGGCGAGGCGGACGGCGTCACCGTCGCCGCGCCGTCCCTGAGCGAGTCGTCCTTGAACGAGTCGTCCTTGAGCGAGCCGTCCTTGAACGAGTCGCCGCGGACCGCGCCGTCACGGAGCAGGTCGCCGCAGAGCAGGCCGTCAGGGAGCAGGTCGCCGCAGAGCGGGCCCCTGGAGCGGCGGCTGCACCCGGTCACGCCGCTGCGCCGCGCCTGGGCCCCGCTCGCCTTCGTCGCCTTCCTGGTGAAACAGGACTGGGCGCGGGACTGGCTGCTCGGCCTGGACAAGGCCCTGCTGACGGCCGGGGTCGTACTGGCGGTGCTGGCCTCGGTCGCGTACGGCGTCCAGTCGTGGCGGTGCACGTACTACGCCCTGACCGACACCGAGCTGCGCATCCGTACCGGCCTGCTTTTCCGCCGTACCGCCCACCTGCGCCTGGACCGCATCCAAGCGGTGGAGGTCGCCGAACCGCTGCTCGCCCGCTTCCTGGGCGTGGCCAAGCTCAAGATCGACGTCATCGGTACGGAGAACAAGGACGAGCTGGCCTTCCTCGGCAAGAAGGAGGCGCGGGCGCTGCGCGCGGAGCTGCTGGCACTGGCCGCCGGTTTCACACCCGAAACCGCGGGCGGGGCCGGTGAGGCACCCGCGCGGGACCTGGCGCGGGTGGCGCCGCGGATGCTGGCCGTGGCGGTGCTGCTGAACACCGCGGTGTGGATGGCAGTCCTCTCGGGCGTGTTCGGGGCCGTGGCCGTCTGGTGGCTCTCGGACAGCGTGCTGGCGGCGGGCGCGGCGCTGCTCTCCGCCGGAGGAGCGGTCTGGGCGGTGACCGGCGGCCGGTACCTGAAGGAGTACGACTGGACGGTCGGTGACTCGCCGGACGGGCTGCGGCTGGACCACGGGCTGCTGGACCGGCAGCACGAGACGGTGCCGCCCGGTCGCGTCCAGGCCGTGCGGATCGTACGGCCGCTGCTGTGGCGGATGAAGGGCTGGATGCGGGTCGAACTGGATGTCGCGGGCACGTCCGAAGGCGTACTGCTGCCGGTCACGGACCCGCACACCGCGCAGACGGTGATCGCCCGCATCCTCCCGCGCACCGACCTCGCGGCCGTACGGGAAGGGCTGCGGCCCGCGTCCCGGCGGGCCCGGTGGGTGGCGCCGGTGCGGTGGCGCGGCTGGCGCTGGACGGCGGACGGAACGGTCTTCGCGGCCTCGAAGGGTCTGCTGACGCAGACGCTGACGCTGGTGCCGCACGCCAAGGCGCAGAGCGTACGGCTGACCCAGGGGCCTGTGAAGCGGCTGCTGAAACTGGCCGACGTATGGGTCGACACGGGCGCGGACACGACGGTGGTCGCGCGTGGGCGCGACGCACAGGAGGCCCTGGCGATCGTCGTCGGACAGGCGGAACGTTCCCGTACGGGGCGGCGCACGGCGGCACCGGACCGGTGGATGAGCGGGGGCGGAGTTGTCGGTGACGGGCAGGCCAGTGGCAGGCCGGTTGTTGACGGACCGGTCGTTGGCCGACGACCGGCCGTTGGCCGAGGACCGGCCGTTGGTGGACCGGACGGTTCCGGGGCGGTGAAGGACGGCGAGGCGTAGGCGCCGGCCGTATGAGGGGAGGGGCGGTCAGGTGAGGCGCGCGGGCGGGGCTATCGCGTGAGCAGCCCGGCGCAGGCGGTGCCGCCGACCGGCTGGACCAGCCAGCCGAACGAGCCGAGCCCCGCCGGGTCGGTCAGCTCGGCCGCCTGCCCCGCCGCGCTCAGCTCCCGTACGTATCCGGCCGGATCGGTGGAGGCCAGGGCGAGCGGCGGGCGGCGGCCGTCGACGCCGAGGGCATGCAGCGCCTCGCGCTGGGTGAGGATCTCGGCGTCCGGGCCCGCGCACGCGTCCAGCGCCACATGAGAGGTGATGTCGCACGAGCCGTCCGGTACGGGGTGGACCTCGCGGCCCGCGCGGAAGCCGGTGAGCGTTCCGAAAGGCGGCCGGGCTCCGCGGTGGTGCGCGTAGTCGGCGGTGACGGCCAGACCGCGGTGGAGCGAGCGTACGGCCCGGGACCAGGCGGCATCGCGCGGCCGGCCGATCTCGGCACGCAGGCCCGCGGCCGGGCGTGCGGCCGGGCGCGCGCAGGACAGCGGCCACCAGCGGGCGAGCCACTCGGCGTCCGCGCCGCCGACCGGCTCGCCGAGCGTCTCGGTGCCGTCGTCCCGTACGAGGACCCGGCGCGGCACGCCGTCCGCGTCGGTCTCGGCGACCTCGACCGGTACGTTGTCCAGCCACTCGTTGGCGAAGAGCAGCCCGGTGAGGGAGCCGGGGGCGGGCAGGTCGGCGAGCCAGGTGATGCGCGGGTCCAGGCCGGAGGGGCGCGGGGCGCGTTCGACGGCGTACGGGCGCAGGCGCGGGCGTACGGAGTCCGCCGGTGCGCCGGGCGGTCCGGGCGCGTCGGGCGCATCGGGTGCGCCTGGTGCGACGGGCGTGCCAGGTGCGTCGAGCATGTCGAGAGCGTGGAGCACGCCGGTCAGCAGCTCGCCACGGCCCGCACCCACGTCCACCAGAGCCAGTTCGGCCGGATGCCCCAGCGCCGCGTCCACCCGCCGTACGAGCGTGGCGATGGCGCGCGCGTACAAGGGCGAGGCGTGCACGGAGGTGCGGAAGTGCCCGGCCGGCCCGGGCCCGTCGGCGCGGGAGTAGAAGCCGTCCGGCCCGTAGAGCGCCTTCTCGGTGGCCTCCCGCCAGCCGCGCCATTCACCACTTGTGTCGGTCGCCTCGGTCACCGCCCTACGGTAAGGGGCACGGGGCCGGCCGGGCCCGCACGGCCCACCCGCTCAAGCGGTCCGGCCGGGCCTCTTCCGCGGCCGGGCGATAACGGCGGCGTCCGGTCTCCACCTTGGGGAGTACGACCGGCACACAGGATCGCCCGTCCGGTTGACCCGTACACCTATACGCCCTGCCTACGCTGGGTTACGTGCAGCGCCTCTACGACTTCTTCCGCAGGCATCCGACAGGGGTGGACACCTTCTGGGCCGTCCTCCTGCTGGGATTCAACGCCCTGTGGCTCATGGGGCCCGCCATCGGCGCGTCGGAACAGGTCGTCGGACTCTTCCTCAGCCTCGGCCTGTGCACGGTCATCGCGCTGCGCCGCAAGATGCCGGAGAAGATGCTGCTGCTGGCCATCGTCCTGTGCATCTGGCAGCTCATCGAAAACATCCAGTCGCACCCCGCCGACTTCGCCACCCTCGTCATCATCTACACGGTCGCCTCCGGCACCACGCGGTGGGCCTCGCGCGTCGCGCTCATCGGCGCGCTCATCGGTCCCGGCATCACGTTCGTGCGCTTCGGCGGCCCTCAGGACGTGCACCCCATAGGGCAGACCCTGTTCGTCGGGACGCTGTTCACGGCCCCTTTCATCCTGGCCTGGGTGCTCGGGGACTCGGTCCGTACGCGCCGTGCGTACTGGGCGCAGCTCGAAGAGAAGGCCGCCCGGCTGGAGAAGGAGCGCGAGACCCAGTCGCGGATCGCGGTGGCCGCCGAGCGGGCGCGGATCGCCCGTGAGCTGCACGACGTGGTGGCGCACAACGTGTCGGTGATGGTGGTGCAGGCGGACGGCGCCGCGTACGTCCTGGACAGCGCCCCCGAGCAGGCCAAGCAGGCGCTGGAGACGATCTCCGGGACGGGCCGGCAGGCGCTCGCCGAGATGCGCCGGCTGCTGGGCGTGCTGCGCAGCGGCGAACAGCCGGAGGGCGGCGAGTACGTGCCGCAGCCCGGCGTCGAACAGCTCGCGGAACTCATCGAGCAGGTGCGCGGCACCGGAATGACGGTCGACTTCCGGGTGGAGGGCGAGCCGCGACCGCTGCCCAGCAGCGTCGAACTCACCGCGTACCGCATCGTGCAGGAGGCACTGACCAACACCCGCAAGCACGGCGGTCCGGACGTCGGCGCGACCGTCCGGATCAGCTACCAGGACAGCGACCTGGAAGTGCTCGCCGAGGACGACGGCCGGGGCGCGCAGCACGAGTTGTACGAGGGCGGCGGGGCGGACGGGCTGGGCCACGGCCTCATCGGCATGCGGGAGCGCGTCGGTATGGTCGGGGGCAGCCTGGACGCGGGGCCGCGGCCGGGGGGAGGCTTCCGGATCAGTGCCGTACTGCCGCTGAAGTCCGCACGCTGAAGCCCACCCGCCCCGCGATCGCCCCTGCTCCTCACCCGCCTCCCTCCCTCTACTTCCTGTTCCCCTCTTCCACCTCCTCCCTCTTCCGTCTCCCGAAGGACTTCCTCATGACCATCCGCGTGATGCTCGTAGACGATCAGGTGCTGCTGCGTACCGGTTTCCGGATGGTGCTGGCCGCGCAGCCGGACATGGAGGTCGTCGCCGAGGCGGGCGACGGGGTGCAGGCACTGGAGGTGCTGCGCTCCACCAAGGTCGATGTGATTCTGATGGACGTCCGTATGCCGCATCTGGACGGGGTGGAGGCCACCCGCCGGATCTGTGAGGGCGGGCAGAAGGAGGACGCGCCGAAGGTGCTGATCCTGACCACCTTCGACCTGGACGAGTACGCGTTCTCGGCGCTCAAGGCGGGCGCCAGCGGCTTCATGCTCAAGGACGTGCCGCCGAGCGAACTGCTGGCCGCCATCCGCGCCGTACAGAGCGGTGACGCGGTCGTCGCGCCGTCCACCACCCGGCGCCTGCTGGACCGCTTCACGCCGATGCTGCCGGCCACCGCGGGCGAGCCGGTACGGCCGGAGATCGGGCGGCTCACCGAGCGCGAGCGGGAGGTGCTGCTGCTGGTCGCGCAGGGGCTGTCCAACGGGGAGATCGCGGCGCAGCTCGTACTGTCCGAAGCCACGGTCAAAACCCATGTCGGCCGGATCCTCACCAAGCTGGGGCTGCGCGACCGGGTCCAGGCGGTCGTCCTCGCGTACGAGACGGGACTCGTACGGGCCGGGGGCGCGGCGCACTAGGACCGCCCTCTCCAGGCGGCCGGGCGGGCGGCCACATGCCGGTGGCCGTCAGCGCAGCACGCTCTCCAGGAAGTCACTGCCCAGGCGCGCCACCACCTGGAGGTTCAGTTGGTGCAGCACGTACCGTCCGCGGCGCCGCGTCTGTATCAGCCCGGCCTTCTTGAGGATCGCCAGATGGCGGGAGACCTCGGGCGCGGTGATGCCGTGCTCGATCGCCAACTCTCCGGTGGTGTAGGCCGTACGGGCCAGGTTGCGGCATATCCGGATGCGCATCGGGTGCGACAGCGCGTTCAGCCGGTCCTCCAGCAGCGTCACGGACGCGGGGTTGGACAGCTCGGGCGCTCCGACGGGGTAGTGGATCACCGGGCGCCAGCCACGGTCGTACAACACCATCAGATGTGGCCAGCCGTAGGACGACGGCACCAGCGACAGGCCGACGCCGACGGCCGGATCGACCGCCGTGGTGCTTCCCTGGACCAGCTTGTCGACGACGATGCGTGAACGTTCCTCGTCCAGGGACACGGCGGGGGAGAGCTCGGCCAGCGCTTCGGCCAGGCCCTTGCGCCGCAGTATCTCCGTTTTGTGCCGGGCGTCCGCCGCCAGTTGGACCCTCAGCCGTTGCCAGAGGTCCGCGAAGAACGCCTCTTCACAGTCCTCGATCAGGCGGCGTATCCAGGTCCGTATGGTCGGCGGATCGGCGATCAGCCGCCGGGCGAACGCGGCCTGGCGTGGACCGCGTGCGTCGGCGCGCTCCAGTGCCAGCCGCCGGACTCCCTCGTCGACCAGTGGCGAGGGGCCGCCCTTGCCGTAGTGGCTGGCGCAGGAGAACACCAGGGCGGCGGTGACGTACGTCTCGTCGTCGAGCCGGTCGAGCATGTCCAGGTCCTCGGTGACCGTCGCGCCGGGCTGCCCGGCGACGTCCGGGAGCGCGGCGAACGGCAGGAAGATGTCGGAGAAGGTCGGCCCCCACAGGAAGTCCGCCTCGTGCAGCCGGTCGGCGAGATCCGCTTTGAGGGAGGCGGTGGTCGCGGTGGTCCAGCCGTGCAGACCGGGGTGGTGGCCGGGCTCGGTGAGCGCGTGCAGGGCGCTGACGAGTTCGGCCAGCGGAGAGGGGCTGAAAACTATGCGCTCATGCGACAGCCCCGCGACATCGATCCACACACTCATGCCCCGTCCCCCACTCCATCCCATCCGTCCCGGAAGCGCCCGTCCGTGGCACGCCCCCGCAGTCACCCGGCACACGACCAAGCCCGAGCCGGCGCGACCTGTGCCGTGCCGAGCCGGCGCGACCTGTGCCGGGCCGGGCCGACGCGACCTGTGCCGGGCCGGGCCGGGTTGGCCCGGGCCGGGCCGACGCGGTTCGGGCCGTGCGGCCGTACTCATCTTCCATGGTCCGTGACCTGCGAAGACATCGTTTGACGGGTCTCGTCAAACGATGCGCCGGGTGCCGACGAGCCGTCCCAAGCTGATGGACATGGACGCAACCCAGCAGCACATGCTCGACACCTACCGCACCGCTCGCAGAGGCGAGAGTGCACCGCCCGCGCCCGGTACCGGCGAGGCCCGGGCCATCCGCGAGTTCCGTACGTGGCGCCGGTTCCAGGCCGTCGTCACCGCCCCCGCGGACCGCCCCTCGGCCCGCGCCCTGCGCGCCGTACGCACCGTTCTCACCCGCTCGGCCAATCAGGCCCAGCCCTCTGTCCCCACTCGCTGAACCCACCACCTCCGCCTCCTGGGGCCCCTCCCCTCCCCCCACCCCCTCCCCTCCACGCCTCCGTTGTCGCCCATGCCTCCGTGTCGGCGACTTGGCTCGCGACCGGTCCGCTTCGCTCTCCACGCCTCCGTTGTCGCACGTGCCTCCGTGTCGGCGACTTGGCTCGCGCGTCCGGTCCGCTTCGCTTTCAGCGCGTCAGCGGCTTCACCTCGCCCAGGAAGTCCGAGAGCGCCGAACGGACGTCGGCGGGCGTCCAGTCGAGCGCCGGTTCGGTGACCGTGACCTCCGTCATCGCCAGGCCCGGCGGACCCGGCTCCGTCCATCTGCGGAAGAGGGCCGTCCGGGTCTTCTCGGCCTGACGGACCCCCGCCTCGTCCAGCACCTCGGCCGGATACGGCAGCCATACCTGGAACTGATGGGTGTGCGGCACCTCCGGATGCACCTGGAACCAGGGAGTGCCGGCCTCGGCCAGTGCCTCCCGCAGCGCCCCCGCCACGACCGCGGCGTGCGCGACGTACTCCGGCAGCCGCGGCAGCACCTGGTCAAGCCCTATGAGCGCCGACAGTGCCGTCGGCCACTGCTGGAAGAGCTGCCCGCCGTAACGGTGCCGCCAGGCCCGCGTCTCGGCCACGAAGTCCTCCGACCCCGCCAGCGCGGCTCCGGATACGGCGCCCAGGGCCTTGTAGTAGGAGACGTACACGCTGTCCGCGAGCGCGGCGGTCTCTTCGAGCGTGCGGCCGAAGTGCGTGACCGACTCCCACAGGCGCGCGCCGTCGAAGTGGACCACCGCGTCGCGCTCCCGGGCCGCTGTGACGGTGGCCGTCAGCTCCTCCCAGCGCGGGAGTACGAATCCGGCGTCCCGCAGCGGCAGTTCCAGCGTCAGCGTGCCGAAGGGCTCCGGCAGGTCGTGTATCTCCTCGGCCGTCGGCATCCGCGGTTCGCTCGTCGGATGCACCATGCGCAGTCCGCTGAGCACGGCGTACGCGTCGCCCTCGTGCACTTCCAAGTGCGAGAGCGGGTGACCGGCGACCGTCGCGTCACCCGTACGGCCGGCCCAGCAGCGCAGGGCGACCTGCTGCGCCATCGTCCCGGTGGGGAAGAATGCGGCGGCTTCCGTGCCGAGCAGCTCGGCGGTGCGCCGCTCCAGCGCGCCGACGACGCTCTGCTCATTGCCGTAGATGTCGGCCCAGTCGTCGAGGTCGTACACATCGGGAGCGCCGGCCGCCAGGGCGTTCAGCCGGTCGCGGAGGGTGTAGCCGCCCAGGGGCACCGAGAGGGTCCGGCCGGCGCCCCGCCAGGCCGCGAGCAGCCGCGCCCGCTCATCGGTCCGCTCGGCTCCCTCGTCGCCCGATCCGGTCCCTTCGTCACTCGGGCCGTTCTGCTCGTGCGGACCGCTTCCCGCGCCCGGGTCATTTGCCGCGCCCGGATCATTTGCCGTGCCCGGGCTGCTTCCCGCGCCCGGGCCGTTCCGCTCACCGCGTTCGCTCGCGCCCATGTCCCCGTTCCTTCCCCGTACGCCGCGCACCCGCCCGGCGCTCACCGCTCGGCCCGCCCGCGTGATCCGCCCGGCGGCTGCCTTGCATCGATCATGACTCATCGCGACTCCCGCCCGCGAGGCCTGTGGATAACTTTCGGTTGGGTGGGGCGTACGGTTCGTGACCGCCGTCGGAGATCGCCCTCGTCCCCTCCCGCAGGACTCCGGGGCCGGTCCGAAACACTCGCGTAGCATGGCGAACGAATCGTCCGGTACCCCCCGCGGACTGGAACGGAAGGCCACCGCCGCGTGAACGCAACCCCACCCATCGAGGCCCAGGACCGCCCCGCACGACTGACTGTCGGGGTCGTCGGCGCGGGTCGCGTGGGCCCCGCCCTCGCCGCGTCCCTCAAGCTCGCCGGACACCGGCCGGTCGCCGTGTCCGGGGTCTCCGACGCCTCCGTACGGCGCGCTGCCGCGCTGCTGCCCGACGTGCCGATCGTGCCTCCGGCCGAGGTGCTGGCGCGCGCCGAACTGGTGCTGCTGACGGTGCCCGACGACGCCCTGCCCGGCCTGGTGAGAGGGCTCGCGGAGACCGGCGCCGTGCGGCCCGGGCAGCTTCTCGTTCACACGTCCGGACGATTCGGCGCGGCTGTCCTTGACCCGGCCACCCGCGCCGGTGCCCTGCCGCTCGCCCTGCATCCCGCGATGACCTTCACCGGCACCGCCGTGGACGTCCAGCGGCTCGCCGGCTGCTCCTTCGGCGTCACCGCGCCCGAGCAACTGCGCATGGCGGCCGAGGCGCTGGTGATCGAGATGGGCGGGGAACCCGAGTGGATCGAGGAGGACGCCCGCCCGCTCTACCACGCAGCTCTCGCCCTGGGCGCGAACCACCTGGTCACACTGGTCGCCCAGTCGATGGAACTGCTGCGCGACGCCGGAGTGGGGTCCCCCGACCGGATGCTCGGACCGCTCCTGGGTGCCGCGCTGGACAACGCACTGCGCTCCGGGGACAGCGCGCTGACGGGGCCGGTCGCGCGCGGTGACGCGGGCACGGTCGCCGCGCACGTCGCGGAGCTGCGCAAACACGCGCCGCAGTCCGTCGAGGGCTACCTGGCCATGGCGCGTACGACGGCGGACCGGGCGCTGGCCCACGGGCTGCTGAAGCCGGAGCTGGCCGAGGATCTGCTCGACGTCCTCGCGAATGTGCCGGGGAGCGGGATGACCGGGCCCGGCACGGCCGGCGGTCCGGTCGGCGGTTCGGCCGAGAGTTCGTCCCGCACCCGGAAGGGTGAAAGTGATTTCGGTCGGCCGGATGCTTCCGGCGCTTCCGAAACTCCCACCACCCCCGAAACTCCCGACACCCCGAGGGCCCCTCCAACCCCGATGCCCCCGACTCCCCAGAGGGGAACGACCGATGAACGCCCTGCGCACACACCTGGTGCACACGGCCGCCGAACTGCGCGCCCTTCCCCGCCGTACGGGCCCGCGCGCCGTCGTGATGACCATGGGCGCGCTGCACGAAGGCCACGCCACGCTGGTGCGGGCCGCCCGCGAGCGGGTCGGCGCCGAAGGACAGGTCGTCGTGACGGTCTTCGTCAACCCCCTGCAGTTCGGGGCCGGCGAGGACCTCGACCGCTACCCCCGTACCTTGGCTGCCGATGTTGGGCTGGCCGAGAAGGCGGGCGCGGACGCCGTCTTCGCCCCCTCGGTGGAGGAGGTCTACCCGGGCGGTCAGCCGCAGGTCCGTATCACCGCGGGGCCTATGGGGGACCTGCTGGAAGGCGCCAGCCGGCCCGGTCACTTCGACGGTGTGCTGACGGTCGTCGGCAAGCTCCTGCACCTCTCGCGGCCCGATGTCGCCTTCTTCGGGCAGAAGGACGCACAGCAGCTCGCCGTCATCACGCGCATGGTGGCCGACCTCAATTTCGACGTGGAGATCGTCGGGGTGCCCACCGTCCGTGAGGACGACGGGCTGGCGCTCTCCAGCCGTAACCGCTACCTGTCCGCAGCGGAGCGCCGTACCGCCCTGGCGCTGTCCCGGGCGCTGTTCGCGGCGCGTGACCGGCTCGCGGCCGAGGAGGCGCTGCGCGAGCGCGCCGCCTCCACCGCCCTGCCGGCGCAGGACCGTTCATCCGCGCTCGCGGCGCTGGGAGAGGAGCGGGCGGCGGCCGACGCGCACGCCGTGGCGCACGCCGCCGTCAGCCCGCCGCACGGGCCCAGTGTGGCGCGCGTCGCCGCCCGTACGGTCCTGGAGGACGCCGCCCGTCTGACGCCGCCGCTGGAACTGGACTACCTCGCGCTGGTCGACCCGACGGACTTCAGGGAAATACCGGACTCCTACGAGGGTGAGGCCGTCCTCGCCGTCGCCGCCAAGGTCGGCGGTACCCGTCTGATCGACAACGTCCGCCTCACCTTCGGAACCTTCGGAGCGTCCCGATGACCGGAACCACCTCCACCACCTCCACCACCGGAACCACCTCCACCACCGGGACCACCCCCACCACCGGCATACGCCTCCAGGCCCCCGCCCCCGGATGGGCCATCGAAGCCGATGTCGTCGTCGTGGGCTCCGGAGTGGCCGGCCTGACCGCCGCCCTGCGCTGCGCCGCGGCCGGCCGCCGGACCGTCGTGGTCACCAAGGCCCGGCTGGACGACGGCTCCACGCGCTGGGCGCAGGGCGGCATCGCGGCTGCCCTGGGAGAGGGCGACACCCCCGAACAGCACCTGGCCGACACTCTGGTCGCCGGAGCCGGCCTGTGCGACGAGAACGCCGTACGGACCCTGGTCACCGAAGGACCCGACGCCGTACGCCGCCTCATCGAGACCGGCGCGCGGTTCGACACCTCACCCGGGACCGGCGAGATCGCCCTCACCCGTGAGGGCGGCCACCACCGCCGCCGCATAGCGCACGCGGGCGGTGACGCGACCGGCGCGGAGATCTCCCGTGCGCTCGTGGCCGCGGTCCGCTCCCAAGGGCTGCGGACGATCGAGAACGCCCTGGTCCTGGACCTGCTCATGGACGCCGAGGGCCGTACGGCGGGGGTGACCCTGCACGTCATGGGGGAGGGGCAGCACGACGGTGTCGGCGCCGTACACGTCCCCGCCGTCGTTCTGGCCACCGGCGGCATGGGACAGGTCTTCTCCGCGACCACCAACCCCCCCGTCTCCACCGGGGACGGGGTGGCTCTGGCGCTGCGGGCCGGAGCCGAGGTCTCCGACCTGGAGTTCGTCCAGTTCCACCCGACGGTCCTGTACCTGGGGCCGGACGCCGAAGGACAGCAGCCGCTGATCTCGGAGGCGGTACGCGGCGAGGGCGCCCATCTGGTCGACGCCTCCGGGACCCGCTTCATGGTGGGGCAGCACGAACTCGCCGAGCTGGCCCCGCGGGACATCGTCGCCAAGGCGATCTTGCGACGCGCCTCCGAGCTGGGCGTCGAGCACATGTACCTGGACGGCCGGCACTTCGGCGCGGAGATGTGGAGCAGCCGCTTCCCCACGATCCTGGCCGCCTGCCGCGCGCACGGCATCGACCCGGTCACCGAGCCGATCCCGGTCGCCCCGGCCGCCCACTACGCCTCCGGCGGCGTACGGACGGACCTGCGCGGGCGGACGACCGTACCCGGTCTGTACGCCTGCGGCGAGGTCGCCTGCACCGGCGTGCACGGGGCCAACAGGCTCGCCTCCAACTCCCTCCTGGAGGGCCTGGTGTTCGCCGAGCGCATCGCGGCGGACATCGTGGCGGAAACGGCGGGCATCGTGGCGGAAACGGGGAGCGGCACCCGTATGGAAGCCGGGGCGGGCGGCGACGGGCGGCACGGTGACGCGCGGCCCACCGCCGAGTCCGCCCCCGCCCTCCCGCTGCTCGCCCCCGAGACGCGGCTCACGATCCAGCGCATCATGACTGCCGGCGCCGGCGTGCTGCGCAGCGCGGACAGCCTGGCCCGGGCCGCCGCCGAACTCGACCGGCTCCGCGACCAGGCGGCCGACGCCCTCACGGGCGAACACGGCAAGCAGCCCGAACCCGGCGTCGAGGCGTGGGAGGCCACCAACCTCCTGTGTGTGGCCCGGGTGCTGGTCGCCGCCGCCCTCCGCCGTGAGGAGACCCGTGGCTGCCACTGGCGCGAGGACCGCCCGGAGCGTGACGACACCAACTGGCGCCGCCACTTCCGTATCACCATGGACGCGCCGGGCTCCGACGGGCCGTCGGCCGTACCCGCTTCCCCGAGCACCGACACGGACACCGACTACAGCCCCACCCGCCCCACCAGTCCCGCCCGCACCTCGATCACCCCGACCACCCTGACCGTCCGTACGACGGCCACCGCCACCTTCCCCGAGACGGAGCCGAACCCGTGAACACCCCCGGCACGCCCGAAACCCCCGGCACCCCCGATGACCTGCCCCTCCTCCAGATCGGCGGCCTCTCCACCGGTGGCACCGGCGGCACCGGCGGCGGCTGTGGCGACGCCTGCGGCTGCGGCGGACCGGACGGCGCCGACGGCGAGGCGTACGAACTCGACCCGCTGGCCTGCGGACTGGACCCCGACCTCGCAGCCCTCCTGGTCGCCGCCGGCCTGGACCCCGTACAGGTCGAGGACATCGCCCACATGGCGGTCGAGGAGGACCTCGACCAGGGCGTGGACGTCACCACCGTCGCCACCGTGCCCGAAGACGCCGTGGCCACCGGTGACTTCACCGCGCGCGAGGCGGGCACCGTGGCGGGCCTGCGGGTCGCCGAGGCGGTGCTGTCCATCGTGTGCACCGACGAGTTCGAGGTCGAGCGGCACGTCGAGGACGGCGACCGGGTCGAGCCGGGCCAGAAGCTGCTCAGCGTCACCACCCGCACCCGCGACCTGCTCACCGGCGAGCGCAGCGCCCTGAACATCCTGTGCCGCCTCTCCGGCATCGCGACCGCCACCCGGGCCTGGGCGGACGAGCTGGAAGGCACCAAGGCCAAGGTCCGCGACACCCGTAAGACGACGCCCGGCCTGCGCGCGCTGGAGAAGTTCGCGGTGCGCTGCGGCGGCGGCGTCAACCACCGGATGTCCCTGTCGGACGCCGCGCTCATCAAGGACAACCACGTCGTGGCGGCGGGTGGCATCGCCGAGGCGTTCCGGGCCGTACGGGAGGAGTTCCCGGGCGTGCCGATCGAGGTGGAGGTCGACCGCCTGGACCAGATCCCCCCGATCCTCGACGAGGGCGCCGATCTGATCCTGCTGGACAACTTCACTCCCGAGGAGACGAAGGAAGCCGTCGAACTGGTCGCGGGGCGTGCCATTCTGGAGTCCTCCGGGCGGCTCACCCTGCGGACGGCCCGTACGTACGCCGAGACCGGCGTCGACTTCCTGGCCGTGGGCGCGCTGACCCACTCCTCCCCGATCCTCGACATCGGCCTGGACCTCCGTGAGGAGGACGCCTGATGCTTCTCACCATCGATGTCGGCAACACCCACACCGTTCTCGGCCTGTTCGACGGCGAGGACATCGTCGAGCACTGGCGGATCTCCACCGACGCCCGGCGCACCGCCGACGAACTCGCCGTGCTGCTCCAGGGCCTGATGGGCATGCACCCGCTCCTGGGCGACGAACTGGGCGACGGCATCGGTGGCATCTCCATCTGCTCCACCGTCCCCTCCGTCCTCCACGAGCTGCGCGAGGTCACCCGCCGCTACTACGGGGACGTGCCGGCGATCCTCGTGGAACCGGGCGTCAAGACGGGTGTGCCGATCTTGATGGACAACCCGAAGGAGGTCGGCGCCGACCGGATCATCAACGCGCTGGCGGCGGTCGAGCTGTACGGCGGGCCGGCCGTGGTCGTCGACTTCGGTACGGCCACGACCTTCGACGCGGTCAGCGAGCGCGGGGAGTACGTCGGCGGGGTGATCGCCCCGGGTATCGAGATCTCCGTCGACGCCCTGGGTGTCAAGGGCGCCCAGCTCCGCAAGATCGAACTGGCCCGGCCGCGCAGCGTCATCGGCAAGAACACGGTCGAGGCGATGCAGTCCGGCATCCTGTACGGCTTCGCGGGCCAGGTCGACGGCGTGGTCGGGCGGATGGCCCGCGAACTGGCCGCCGACCCGGACGACGTGACGGTCATCGCGACCGGCGGTCTGGCGCCGATGGTCCTCGGGGAGTCCTCGGTCATCGACGAGCACGAGCCCTGGCTGACGCTGATCGGGCTGCGGCTCGTCTATGAGCGCAACGTGTCCCGTCCGTAGGTGAGTGGCTGGGCGCGGGTGGCGGTGCGGGCTCGGTGACGCGCGCCGTACGTGCTGTGACGCGCGCCGTACGTGCTGTGACGCGCGCCGTACGTCATGCAGGCGTACGGACGTACGGACGAACAGGCGTACGAGACTGGCGCCCCACGCGCTCCCGCCCCGCCGCACCCGAAAATGCGGATATCGGCCAATTTTGTCCGCTTAGCACTTAAAGTCGGCCCATGCCCACGCCATACGGTTCCCGAGGTGGCATGGCGTTCAGCGCCGATGAGCTGCGTGTGCTCCGTCGCGCTCTCGCCATCGCCCTCCAGCCGACGCACGATCCAGCCGCCCGCGGCCCGCTCGGCCCCGACCGGTCGGAGGAAGTCCGAGACTGCCTCCGGCTGGCCGAGGACGTGGACGAGGCGGTCCGGGAGGGCGGCCGGCAGCGCGCCTTCCTGCTCGCCGACCTCGCCCGCTACCGCGCGGCGCTCCCCGGCTCCGCCGGCGGCTATCTCGACCGGCTCCAGGAAGCCCTGGCCACGGGCTATGTCCCGGGCCACGGCGACCTCGCGGCCCTGCGCTCGCTGTGCGCGCGCCGTGCCGGACCGGAGGAGGCCGGGCGGCGCGCGGCCGTGCTGCACCGCTGTGAGCACCTGGCCGAGCGGTCCGTACGGGCCCGGCTGCGCGCGCTGCCCGGTGGCCGGGCCGCCGACGGGCCCGCGCCGTCCCCGCCGGCCGGGCCCGATCCGCGGCCCCGGCCGGCCGGGCCGCGCCCCGACCGGCCCATTCCCACTCCCGGCGAGGTCTTCCCGCCGCGCCGCAAGCCGGCCCCACCGCCCAAAAGCTCCCTGAAAGGGCGCTTCCAGGTGCCCCCCGAGGCCCGCTCGGCATGAGTGCTGCGTACTCTGGAAGCCTCACTCGCGAAGGAGGCCGCAGGCCGTGGATTACATCGCAGCGCTGATTCCGCCCGTGGTGATGGCCGTGGCGTTCACCGCGCTGATCGTGACGATGGTGAAGAGCCAGGGTGGCGAGAACAAGGCGAAGGAAGACGCCGCGGTGGACGCCGCTCTCGCCCGCGCGGAAGCCGCCCGCCAGGAGCCCAAGGCACACGGCGCCTGACGGATGCGCCGGACGTACGCGCCCAAGGTGTCGTACGTACGTGCCCAAGGTGCGCGCGGGAGGCGTCCCGTGCCCCGGGCGCACCGGATGCGCAGGGTCCGCCCGCCGGACCTGGTGAACACCCGCCCGACCAACTGAACACATCGAACGCGACGTGCGGCCCGAGATTCCTCATTTCGGGTCGTACTTCCTTTTTCCCGGGTAAATCAACCGGTAAAAACCGGCAATCGCGACATCTCCCACCTATTGTGCTGGTGTGCCGAGACGCTTGGGTGATCTGGAAGACGCGGTCATGACGCGGGTCTGGGAGTGGAACCGCCCGGTGACCGTTCGAGAAGTCCTGGAAGATCTGCAGAAGGAACGGTCGATCGCCTACACCACGGTCATGACCGTATTGGACAACCTCCATCAGAAGGGCTGGGTCCGACGGGAAGCAGAAGGCCGCGCCTATAGATATGAGGCGGTCTCCACTCGTGCCGCCTACTCGGCCGCACTGATGAACGAAGCCTGGTCCGCCAGTGACAACCCCGCGGCGGCTCTGGTGGCCTTCTTCGGCATGATGTCGCCGGAACAGAGGTATGCCCTACGGGATGCCGTACGCATGGTGCAAGGAGACGAACCGGCCGCCGGCGAACCGTCCCCTTCCGGGGCAGACGCGGAAGGGACCGGGGACGATGGGGAAGGGACCGGGGAAGACCCGGAAGAGACCGGGGAAGTAGCCGGGGAAGAGACCGCAGAAGAGACCGCGGAAGAGACCGCAGAAGCCGCGGAACCGCCCGCCCGAGCCGCACAGCCCCCGGCGGAACCGGCGCGGCCGGCACAACGCGCCCGGCCGCGGACGCCGGAAGTACCCGGGAGCGGACCGGCCGCCTCGGGGCGATAACGTCCCCGCATGCCGCCGCTGACAAATGGCCTCACCATCCGCCGCGCCAGGACCAGCGATGTGCCGGCCGTACGCCGGCTCATCGACTCCTACTCCCGGGACGGGATCCTGCTCGGCAAAGCCACGGTCACGCTTTACGAGGACATCCAGGAGTTCTGGGTGGCCGAACGCGACCAGGACGCGGAGGTCGTCGGCTGCGGCGCTCTGCACGTCATGTGGGAAGACCTGGCGGAGGTGCGTACGCTGGCCGTGGACCCGGCTCTGAAGGGCGCGGGCGTGGGACACCTGCTCCTGGACAAGCTGCTGCGCACGGCGGGCTGGCTCGGAGTGCGACGTATTTTCTGCCTCACCTTCGAAGTCGACTTCTTCGCCAAGCACGGCTTCGTGGAGATCGGTGAGACGCCTGTCGACGGTGATGTGTACAGCGAGCTGCTGCGTTCCTATGACGAGGGTGTTGCGGAGTTCCTCGGTCTCGAACGAGTGAAGCCCAACACCCTGGGCAACAGTCGCATGCTTCTGCACCTGTGATCAGCGTTCTATGTCCGAATCGCGCCCCTATCCGATAGGTGCGGAACCGAGGGTTCCCCTACAGTCGGGCAACTCAAGCCTACCCAGGGGTTTGTGTTTTTCCCGGAAAAGCGGTTTGCTTTCCGTCGTAATCCGCATTCGATGAAAGGGAAACCGGTGGCACAGAAGGTTCAGGTTCTTCTTGTCGACGACCTCAACGGCGGCGAGGCCGACGAGACCGTGACGTTCGCTCTCGACGGCAAGTCCTACGAGATCGACCTCACCACCGCCAACGCCCAGAAGCTCCGCGAGTCGCTCGCGGAGTTCGTGAAGGCGGGCCGCCGGACCGGACGCGCGGCCGGTGGCCGCGGCAAGGCCCGGGTGGCTTCCTCCGGCGGCAAGCAGGACACCGCGGAGGTCCGTAAGTGGGCGAAGGAGAACGGCTACAACGTCAACGACCGCGGCCGTGTCCCCGCCGACATCCGTGAGGCGTACGAGAAGGCCAACGGCTGATCGCCGTATCCGCGATCCGCTTGAGTCCGAGCATTACGAGAACGCGTCAACCGGGCACGGTGGCATTCCGTCGCCGCCGCGCTCACGAGTCGTACGAGATCGGGGGCACGCCCCTTACGTTTCGTAGGGGGAGTCCCGTTATCGCCCCCGAATCCTGCCCCCACCCCCGTGACGGGCAGGGTCGTCTCCACCTCGCGCCCCGGCTCGGGAGGCCGCACCCACCCCGCGGCCTCCCGCGCGCCGAATCCGCGGGGTGAGGGGGCGGGCATCCGGTCCCCGGCGCCGCGCGCCGTGAGATCCGGGACCAGCGGACCCCACTCCAGCCACTCCAGGAGCCCGGGCAGCTCCTCGGCGCTGCCCGCGGCGATCAGCGCCAGCATCGTCGGACGGCCGTTCCACGGGCCCTTGACCAGGGCGACCGGGCCGGTCTCCGGTACCCGGCGCAGGACCGCGTACCCGGCGTCGGCGGGCATCTCCAGCGCGTCGAAACGCACGCCGGTCAGCAGCTCCACGGGGTCGCTTCCGGCGGTCGCCCAGCCCAGCTCGTCCTCGTACCACCGCCGGACGGTGGCGAGGGGGCCGCAGGGGCGCGGGGGCGCGACGGACATGTCCGGTGCAACTGCCGAAGTCACCAGAAGTTACGCTGTGTTGGTGTCCGGATACGCACCGTGCCCGCTGGTAGCGCGCAACGGTGCATTCGGCGGCGCGAGGTTGTTCGCCCGTAGCGGATGGAACCGGCCCGCGCCGCATGGAGTGTCAGCGGCAACGGGTAAGACATCCCTAGTGGGAAGGGACGATGCGCGTGTCGGTTGGTGCGGCGTTCGCCACGGGCGTACTGGCGGAGGGCGTATATGCCTGGCCTGCGGGAACATCGTCTCGCACCATCGGGTTGGAGCAGATGTCGGCTGTTCGGCAGCAGATTTCCCCGCCGCCGCGGGTGTGATCCGGACGGATGTCGGCAGTTGGAATGAGCTGTCCCGTCCCACGGGACTAGCATGCGGAAGGACAGGGAGGGGACCGACCCCTAACTGCCTGACCGCTCTGAGGAGCGATTAACGATGTTCGAGAGGTTCACCGACCGCGCGCGGCGGGTTGTCGTCCTGGCTCAGGAAGAAGCCCGGATGCTCAACCACAACTACATCGGCACCGAGCACATCCTCCTGGGCCTGATCCACGAGGGTGAGGGTGTCGCCGCTAAGGCCCTGGAGAGCCTCGGGATTTCGCTCGAGGCGGTCCGCCAGCAGGTGGAGGAGATCATCGGCCAGGGGCAGCAGGCCCCGTCCGGCCACATCCCCTTCACCCCCCGTGCCAAGAAGGTGCTGGAGCTGTCGCTCCGCGAGGCCCTTCAGCTCGGCCACAACTACATCGGTACGGAGCACATCCTGCTCGGCCTGATCCGCGAGGGCGAGGGCGTCGCAGCTCAGGTCCTGGTGAAGCTGGGCGCCGATCTCAACCGGGTGCGCCAGCAGGTCATCCAGTTGCTCTCCGGCTACCAGGGCAAGGAGGCCGCCACCGCCGGCGGCCCGGCCGAGGGCACCCCCTCGACCTCCCTGGTCCTGGACCAGTTCGGCCGCAACCTCACCCAGGCGGCCCGCGAGACCAAGCTCGACCCGGTCATCGGGCGCGAGAAGGAGATCGAGCGGGTCATGCAGGTGCTGTCCCGCCGTACCAAGAACAACCCGGTGCTCATCGGCGAGCCCGGCGTCGGCAAGACGGCGGTCGTCGAGGGCCTGGCGCAGGCCATCGTCAAGGGCGAGGTGCCCGAGACCCTCAAGGACAAGCACCTCTACACCCTCGACCTCGGTGCGCTGGTCGCCGGCTCCCGTTACCGCGGTGACTTCGAGGAGCGCCTGAAGAAGGTCCTCAAGGAGATCCGCACCCGCGGCGACATCATCCTGTTCATCGACGAGCTGCACACCCTGGTGGGTGCGGGCGCCGCCGAGGGCGCGATCGACGCCGCCTCGATCCTCAAGCCGATGCTGGCCCGCGGTGAGCTCCAGACCATCGGTGCCACGACGCTGGACGAGTACCGCAAGCACCTGGAGAAGGACGCGGCCCTGGAGCGCCGCTTCCAGCCCATCCAGGTCGCGGAGCCCTCGCTGCCGCACACCATCGAGATCCTCAAGGGTCTGCGGGACCGCTACGAGGCCCACCACCGCGTCTCCATCACCGACGAGGCGCTGGTCCAGGCCGCCCAGCTCGCCGACCGCTACATCTCCGACCGCTTCCTGCCGGACAAGGCGATCGACCTGATCGACGAGGCCGGCTCCCGGATGCGCATCCGCCGGATGACCGCGCCGCCGGACCTCCGCGAGTTCGACGAGAAGATCGCCGACGTGCGCCGGGAGAAGGAGTCCGCGATCGACTCGCAGGACTTCGAGATGGCCGCGGGCCTGCGCGACAAGGAGAAGCAGCTCCTGGCCGCCAAGGCCAAGCGGGAGAAGGAGTGGAAGGCCGGCGACATGGACGTCGTCGCCGAGGTCGACGGCGAGCTGATCGCCGAGGTGCTGGCCACGGCCACGGGCATCCCGGTCTTCAAGCTCACCGAGGAGGAGTCCTCGCGCCTGCTCCGCATGGAGGACGAGCTGCACAAGCGCGTCATCGGGCAGAAGGACGCCATCAAGGCCCTCTCGCAGGCCATCCGCCGTACGCGGGCCGGCCTGAAGGACCCCAAGCGTCCTGGTGGCTCGTTCATCTTCGCCGGCCCGTCCGGTGTGGGTAAGACCGAGCTGTCCAAGACGCTCGCCGAATTCCTCTTCGGTGACGAGGACGCGCTGATCTCCCTGGACATGTCGGAGTTCAGCGAGAAGCACACGGTTTCCCGGCTCTTCGGTTCTCCCCCCGGTTACGTGGGTTACGAAGAGGGCGGCCAGCTCACCGAGAAGGTGCGCCGCAAGCCGTTCTCCGTCGTCCTCTTCGACGAGGTCGAGAAGGCCCACCCCGATATCTTCAACTCCCTTCTGCAGATCCTGGAGGACGGTCGGCTGACCGACTCCCAGGGCCGCGTCGTGGACTTCAAGAACACGGTCATCATCATGACGACCAACCTGGGGACCCGGGACATCTCCAAGGGCTTCAACCTGGGCTTCGCCGCCCAGGGAGATGTCAAGACCGGTTACGAGCGAATGAAGAACAAGGTCAACGAAGAGCTCAA
This sequence comes from Streptomyces sp. MST-110588, assembly GCF_022695595.1. Taxonomy (NCBI): domain Bacteria; kingdom Bacillati; phylum Actinomycetota; class Actinomycetes; order Kitasatosporales; family Streptomycetaceae; genus Streptomyces; species Streptomyces sp. MST-110588. Next base: position 3,399,496 of record NZ_CP074380.1, on the reverse strand, counting down.
GCAGCACTTCCGGCCGGAATTCCTCAACCGTGTCGATGACACCGTGGTCTTCCACCAACTGACCGAGGAAGACATCATCCAGATCGTCGACCTCATGATCAACAAGGTGGACGAGCGGCTCAAGGACCGCGACATGGGCATCGAGCTCAGCGGCGAGGCCAAGTCGCTGCTCGCCAAGCGCGGCTACGACCCGGTGCTGGGCGCCCGCCCGCTGCGCCGGACGATCCAGCGCGAGATCGAGGACGCCCTCTCGGAGAAGATCCTCTTCAGCGAGCTGCGTCCGGGACACATCGTGGTCGTCGATGTCGAGGGCGAGGGTGAGAGCGCGAAGTTCACCTTCCGCGGCGAGGAGAAGGCGGCCCTGCCGGACGCCCCGCCGATCGAGTCCGCCGCCGGCGGCTCGGGCCCGAACCTGAGCAAGGAGGCGTAGCTCCGGCTCCGCCGCGTCACGCCACTGCCTGCCCCGGCACCGTTTCGTACGGTGCCGGGGCAGGCTGCGTTCTGCCTTCCGCGGCCGGGTGCCCTGTGCCGGACGCTCGGGACGGGCCGTGACGGGCCCCCAGAGCGCCGTTCCGCGGCTGAGGCGGACCCGGGAGCCCGGGGGCCTCTCCGCCACCGCGCGCGGGTCGCCCCCATCCGTACGCCGGCGCCTGTACGCCCTGTCCGTACGCCCTGCTCGTGCGCCCCGTCCGTACGCGGCGCCCGTACGTCCCGCCCGCGTGCCGCTGTCCGTGCCGTACGCCGGGGCGCCGAACTACGACGCCAAATGCGGTGGCCCGGGTCACAAGGTCTTTGGTCCCGGCAAAGGCGGACCCCATACCCGCCGGTAAGAGAATGGATCTTATGGCGCGGTGATATGCCGCACAGGCGGTTCGCGGCCTCCTAGCCGGAATAGTGGAAATGGAGGCCGGGTCGCTTCCGCTTTCTGGGAGAAGTGGTCGAGGGCCGTGGGAGGGGTGCCGCGTCAAGGGCTGGCCGGGGCGGCAAAACCCCAGGTGGGAGGGGGTATCTGACCAGGGCGACGGTATCCCGCACGGGGCTGTTCGAGGTGTTTGGGAACGGGAGCGGCGGGTAGCAGGCGGTATTTATTTCCTCGGTGGTGAATACGGGGCCGGGTAGTAGAAAGGGGGCTTGGCCGGACCATCCGGAGCGGTTACCAAGGTATGGCGATCCCGGTCCGCAGCCGGGACCCATTCCTTTCTGGAGGTTCTCCCCCGTATGTCGAAGTTCGCCATCCGCCGTATCGAGAAGAAGTCCGCCGTTCGTACCCGCGCCGCTGTCATGGCAGCGGGGATCGGCGTCTCGGTCGCCCTGGGCGCCGGCGTGGCCACCGCGGCCGGCCAGTCCGGTGACGTCGCGCTGACGGGGCTGACCTCCGGCTTCGAGGCGGCGGTCAAGGCGCAGGCCGAGGCTCAGCAGAAGGCGGCCGACGCGGAGAAGAAGGCCGCCGAGGACAAGAAGCGGGCGGCACAGGAGGCCGCCGAGGCCAAGGCCCGCTCCTGGGTGAAGCCGGTGGACTCCTACACGCTGGGCGCCTCGTTCGGGCTGGCCGGCAGCCACTGGTCGCACAACCACAGCGGTCAGGACTTCGTGGTGCCCAGCGGTACGGCGGTGCACGCCGCCCATCGCGGCACGGTGGTCAAGGCGGGCCCCAACGGTGGCGGTGACGGTCCGGCGTACGGCAACGCCATCGTCATCCAGCACGACGGCAACACCTACACCCAGTACGCGCACCTTTCGGGCATCGAGGTCCATGTGGGGCAGAGCGTGGAGACGGGCCAGGAGATCGGCCGCTCCGGCAGCACCGGCAACTCGACCGGCCCCCACCTGCACTTCGAGGAGCGGACGGGTCCTGACTACGGCATGGGCGTGGAGCCGCTGAAGTTCCTGCGGGACCACGGCGTCTCCGTCTAAGCGAGGCCCGCCAAGCCTTCCGGTCCTCCCGGCCCCTCCCGCCCCTCCGGCCCTTCCGCCGCCTGCCGGCCGGCCGGGTTGGCGGTCGTGATCAGCTCGGTGGCGACCTCCAGGATGGCCTTGCGCTTGTCCTCGGGGTCGCCTTCGATGTGCTGCATCGCGAACATTCCCGCGTGCATGGAGAAGAGCGCCGTGATGCAGCGGACCTGATCGGCCAGTTCCGCCCCGGGCTCCTTGAGGAGTTCGAACAGGGTGAGCATCCGCTGTTTGAAGGACTCGCCGATGCTCAGGTCGCGGACCGTGGCCTGGTTCTCCTGCATGAAGCGGAAAAGGGGAGCCGCGGTACTCAGCGCGTCGCTGTAGCGGCGGATGAGTTCCTTCTTGGTCTCCAGGGTGCGTGGCTGCTCCTGGCCCCACTCGATCAGCTCGTCGATGGGCCGGGTCAGATCCTGGAAGAGCCCGATGAGGATGTCTTCCTTGGTCTTGAAGTGGTAGTACAGCGCCGCCTTGGTGACATCGAGCTTCTCCGCGATCTCGCGCAGCGAGGTCTTCTCGTACCCGTGCTCCGCGAAGAGCTCCAAGGCGACGTCCTGGATGCGCTGGCGGGTGTTGCTCCTGCGCGCCTGCGGTGTGGCCATGGTGCTCTCTCCTGCGTGGTCGGTCCTGGTCGGCGGCGCCTGTGCATAACTTACTTGACGCCCGGCTAGTTGCCGGTCTACCTTTCCGCACTGTACTGAACTAGCCGGGCGGCAAGTAAGTGGGAGTGATGGGGATGTCGCAGCAACAGGCGACCCCAGTGGGGGACATAACGGGGGAACCGGCGAAGACCGGGGGTAAGGAGGGCAAGCAGCCTGCCAGCGTACGCATGGTGCTTTTCGCGCTCATGATCGCGATGCTGCTCGCCATGCTGGACAACATGATCGTGGGCACCGCGATGCCCACGATCGTCGGTGAGCTGGGCGGGCTGAACCACCTCTCCTGGGTGGTCACCGCGTACACACTGGCGACCGCGGCCTCGACCCCGATCTGGGGCAAGCTCGGTGACATGTACGGACGTAAGGGCGTCTTCCTCACGTCCATCGTGATCTTTCTGATCGGCTCCGCGCTGTCCGGCATGGCGCAGGACATGGGCCAGCTCATCGGCTTCCGCGCCGTCCAGGGCCTGGGCGCGGGCGGTCTGATGGTCGGCGTCATGGCGATCATCGGCGACCTGATCCCGCCGCGGGACCGCGGCAAGTACCAGGGCATGATGGCCGGTGTCATGGCCATCGCGATGATCGGCGGACCGCTGGTCGGCGGCGCGATCACCGACCACCTCGGCTGGCGCTGGAGCTTCTACATCAACCTGCCGCTCGGCGCGATCGCCCTGGTCGCGATCACCGCCGTACTGCACCTGCCGAAGAAGCGCGCGCAGGCACGCGTGGACTACGTGGGCGCCGCGCTGCTGACCATCGGCATCACCTCGCTGGTCCTGATGACCACCTGGGGCGGTACGGAGTACGACTGGGCGTCGGCGCAGATCCTGGGGCTCGGCGCGCTGGCCGTGGTCGCTCTCGTGGCGTTCGTCCTGGTCGAGCGCAAGGTGAGCGAGCCGGTGCTGCCGCTGCACATCTTCCGCAACGGCAACTTCTCGCTGATCACCGTCGTCGGCTTCCTGGTCGGCTTCGTGATGTTCGGGTCGATGACCTTCCTGCCGCTGTTCCAGCAGATCGTCCAGGGCGCCTCGGCCACCAACTCGGGTCTGCTGCTGCTGCCGATGCTGCTCTCCATGATGGCCGTCTCGCTGGTCGCGGGCCGCATCACCACCAACACGGGCAAGTACAAGATCTTCGTGGTCGGCGGCGGTGCGCTGGTGACGGCCGGACTCGCTCTGCTGTCCCTGATGGACGTGGGCACCACCCGCTTCACCTCGGGTGTGTACATGGCGGTGCTCGGGGCCGGCATGGGCTTCCTGATGCAGACCACGATGCTGATCGCGCAGAACAGCGTCGAGATGAAGGACATGGGCGTCGGCTCCTCGTCCGCCACCCTCTTCCGTACGATCGGCGGCTCCTTCGGCGTTGCGATCTTCGGCGCGATCTTCACCGACAAGGTCCAGGCCGTCATGCAGCAGCGCGTCGGCGCCGGCGGGGCCTCGATGACCGGCGGCGGTGCCCAGCTCGACCAGGCCGGCCTGGCCAAGCTGCCGGCCGCGATCAAGGACGCCTACCTCCACGCGGTCTCCGACGGCACCCACCTGGTCTTCGTCTGGGGTGCGGCGATCAGCGTGATCGGCTTCATCCTGGCCTGGTTCCTCAAGGAGGTCCCGCTGCGCGGGGGCCCGGCCAAGCCGGCCGGGAGCACGGAGGCCGTCTGATCCGGCACCGGGCTCATGGCCGAGCGGCCCCCGGGCGCGTACGTCACGTACGCGCCCGGGGGCCGCTGTCCGTGGTGCCCGCCGGCATGGTGGCGTGATCGGACCACCGGTGGGGTTCAGGGGCGGTTGGGGAGGTGGAGGACGGGGAAGCTGCCGGTGTCGGTGGGGGCGTTTTCGGGGAGCCAGAGCACGGAGACGGCGCCGGTGCTGCCGTCGGTGAGTTCGTCGGCGTTGCGGAAGGTCAGGCGGGCCCCCAGGACGCGGGCCTGGCCGGCGGCGATGGTCAGGCCCAGGCCGTGGCCGCGGCCGGCGCGGTCGCTGCTGCCCGTACGGAAACGGCTGGGGCCCTCGCGGAGCAGGGCCTCGGGGAAGCCGGTGCCGTGGTCGCGGACACGGATGACGCGGCCCTCGACGGTGACCTCGATGGGCGGCTTGCCGTGGCGGGCGGCGTTGGCGATCAGGTTGCCCAGGATGCGTTCCAGGCGGCGCGGGTCGGTGCTGACCTCCGCGTCCCGTACGACGTCGATCGTGACGTCGGGGTTCAGGGCCCGTACGCGCCGGGTGACGAACTCGCCCAGCGCCACGTCCTGGAGTTCGGCCCGTTCGGCGTACCCGTCCAGCCGCGCGACTTCCAGCACGTCCTCGACGAGGGTGCGCATGGCCTGGGCCCGGTCCCGTACGAGTTCCGAGGGGCGGCCCGGCGGCAGCAGCTCGGCCGCGGTGAGCAGGCCGGTGACCGGTGTCCGCAGTTCGTGGGCGATGTCCGCGGTGACCCGGCGCTCGGCCTCGATGCGCTGCTGGAGCGCGTCGGACATGGCGTCCACCGCCCAGGCCAGGTCGTCGGTCTCGTCCCGGACGCGTCCGCCGACCTCGTCCCTGATCCGTACGGAGGTGTCGCCCTCGGCGAGCTTGCCGGCGGCGGCTGCGGCCTTGCGCAGCCGCTTGGAGAGCCGTCCGCCGACCAGCACGCCCAGCGCGCAGCCGCCGACCACGACCGCGGTCGAGCCGATGACCAGTGCCTGGTCCAGGTCGTCCAGGACGGCGAAGCGGTCCGGGAAGTGGTCGTGGATGGACAGCACCCGGCCGTTGCCCAGCGGGGAGGCGGCCCACACCTCGGGGGCGGTGTGCCCGGTGTCCTGGAGGTAGGTGGCGCGCTTGCCCTTGCCGACCTCGGCCCGCAGCGCCTTGGGCAGCGCCGGATCATCGATCTTCGCGCCGAACTGGAGGCGGTTGGTGGACTCGTAGACCCGCTGGGTGAAGTTCAGCCGCTCGGACTGCACGTCCCGGCTGTTGTCGAGCATCGAGACCCGGGCGGCGTTGTGGACGACAAGGCTCAGCGCGACCGCGACCAGCGCTCCGACGAGCGCGATCGCCGCGCTGAGTTTCCATCGCAGCCCTGTACGCAGGACGAGCCTGACCACCGTGGGTGTCAGCCTCTCAGCTTGTAACCGAAGCCGCGGACGGTCTCGATCCGGTCCTGGCCGATCTTGCCGCGCAGCCGCTGGACGTGGACGTCCACGACCCGGGTGTCACCGCCCCAGCCGTAGTCCCACACCCGCTCCAGCAGCCGGTCGCGCGAGAGAACCGTACCGGGCGCGTCGGAGAACTCCAGCAGCAGCCGCATCTCGGTGGGCGTCAGCGCGACGGGCTCGCCGCCCTTGCGCACCTCCATGCCCTCGGTGTCGACCTCCAGATCGCCGAAGCGCAGTACCGCCCCGGCCCCGCCGCCCGCCTCGCCGGCCGCGGCGCCCGAGCCCTCCGGGCCGCTGGCGTGCCCGAAGCGCCGCAGCACCGCGCGGATACGGGCGACCAGTACGGCGCCGTCGAACGGCTTGGTGACGTAGTCGTCGGCGCCGGCCTCCAGGCCGAGCACCACGTCGATGGAGTCGGCCCGCGCCGAGAGCATGATCACCGGAACGGTGGACTCGTCACGGATCCGGCGGCACAGACTGACGCCGTCCAGGCCGGGCACCATGACGTCCAGCAGCGCGATGTCCGGGCGGTTCGCCCTGAACGCCTCCAGGCCCGCCAGCCCGTCGGGCATGGCGGTGACCACGAAGCCGTCGCGCTCCAGGGCGAGCTGCGTGGCCTCGCGGATGACGTCGTCGTCCTCGACGAAGAGGACATGGGTGTCGGCCATGCGGTGTCTCAACCCTCCGTTTCCGCGCCGTCCTCGGCCGCGGGACCGCTTTCGGACGCGGGCTCGTCGTCGTTGTTGTCGTCGGTGGCGCCGACCTTGCTGTAGTCGGTGTGGTGCCGGGCGTACTCCACGAACCGGCCGCCCTTCCAGTGGTAGGTCATCACATCCTCACCGGAAGCACAGCACACCTTGTCACCCGTGTCATACGTCTGCTCGGAGACCTCCAGCTCTCCTTTGCTGACGCCCGCGGAGACCGACGGCTTCTCATTGGTGAAGACATTGTCGTACGAATCGCCGTTGCTGCGGTAGACGTACGAGCCGATGCCGACGGAGTCCGCGCAGGTCATCACATTGACGATCACATCGGCGACCGTTCCGCCGGTGAGCGAGGCGTAGGTGACCTCCACCGGGTACTCGTCGGCGGCACACGGCTTGGCGAGGGACTTCTTCACCTCGTCGCCGACCTTCGGGTCGTGTCTGACCAACTCGACCGCGTTGACTTTTCTGTACGTCACCGAGGGGGACGGCGACGGGGTCGAGGACTTGACCCCGCTGCCTTTGGGTACGGCGGAACTGCTGGCCGAGCCCTCGGTCCGTACGCCTTCGCCCCCCGGATTGCACCCGGCCAGCAAAAGGCCGATGGCGGCCACCCCCGAGGTGGCCGCTCCGGCTGTGGTCAACCTGCCCCTGGTCAACCTGTTCCTGGTCAAACCGCTCCTGCTCACCGTGCTTGTGGCTAAGCCGCTGGTCTCGGCTCCGGTCAGGCCGCGCACCGCTCCCGCTCCTGCTCGCCGCGCTCCAGCACGCGCGCGTCGATGTCACGGTTCTCCAGCTCCTGGCGCAGCCGGGCCAGCGCCCGGTGCAGCGTGCTCTTGACCGTCCCCGTGGACATGCCCAGTGCCGCCGCGGTCTCCTCTGTGCTCATCTGCTCCCAGTGTCGCAGCACCACGACGCTGCGCTGCTTGGGCGCGAGCACTCCCAGTATGTCCATCAAGAGGGCACGGTCCGCACGCTGTTCGGTGCCGTCGTCCACGCTCGCGTCCGGGAGCTGCTCGGTGGGCACCTCCTCCAGCTTGCGCGCCCGCCACCACTCCGTCCGCGTGTTGATCATGACACGCCGGAGGTAGGCGTCCGCGAGGGACTTGTCGGCGATGCCGTCCCAGCGTCCGTACGTACGGACCAGGGCGGTCTGGAGGAGGTCCTGGGCGTCGACCGGGTCGGGCACCAGACGCCGGGCACTGCGCAGCAGGGCCTCCTGCCGCGTACGCACGTACTCTTCGAAGTCCAGTACCTTGCCGCCGCTGGTCGCCATTCCGACGCCTCCGATCCGCTTGCGATTCCCCACGTTGACCGTGCCGGTGGTCTCCTCCAGCACGGGAGAGACGCTACGGAGGGGGTGTTGCGACGTAATGTGCGTCGGACCCACAGCCAGAGCACGGAAAACCGTCGGTTGTGTAACAGCGGGCCGGGTGTCATACCTGAGACGTACGGGGCGCCGGGGGCATACGTCTTGAGGGGGACGGGCGGCGGAAGGGGCCCGGGCGGGCCCCGCGGAGGGCGTCCGGACCTGCGGAGGGCGTCCGGCCCTGCGCGGCGGACCGGGCAGGGCGGAGCGGATCGGGCAGGGCGGGGCGGGCCCGGCTCCGGGGAGCGGGCCGGGCCCGGGCGGGCTCAGCCCACCGGAAGGCGGTACGTGCTGCCGGGCAGGGGCTCGACCAGGCCGTCCGCCACCAGCCCGTCCAGGGCCCGGGCGCGCTGCACCGGCTCCTCCCACACCGCGTCCAGTACGTGCTGCGGCACCGGCGCCACCGCCTCGCGCAACACGGCGAGCAGCTTCCCGCGCACCTGCCGGTCCGTACCGGCGTACGTCTGGCCGCGCCGCGGCGGGCCGTCGTGCGCGGGCGACCCGGCCAGCCGCCAGGCGCAGCGGGCCGCGATCGGGCAGCGCGCGCACTCCGGGCCGCGGGCGGTGCACACCAGCGCGCCCAGCTCCATCGTGGCCGCGGCCCACTTCGCCGCCGTCGGCTCGTCCTCGGGCAGCAGGGCGCGGGCGAGCTTGCGCTCGGCGGCGGTGGTGGCGTTCGGCGGGAACTGCCGGCCGCTGACCGCGCGGGCCAGGACCCGGCGGACGTTGGTGTCCAGGACGGCGTGCCGCTGCCCGTACGCGAAGGAGGCCACCGCGGCGGCCGTGTACTCGCCGACGCCGGGCAGCGCGAGGAGCGCCGCGTGGTCGCGCGGTACGTCGCCGCCGTGCCGCTCCCGTATGGCACGGGCCGCGCCGTGCAGCCGCAGCGCGCGCCGCGGGTAGCCGAGCCGGCCCCAGGCGCGTACGGCCTCACCGGGCGGCTCGGCGGCCAGGTCGGCGGGGCGCGGCCAGCGGGCCAGCCACTGTTCGTACACCGGCAGCACCCTGCTGACGGGCGTCTGCTGGAGCATGAACTCGCTGACCATCACACCCCAGGCGCCGGCCTCGGGGCGGCGCCAGGGCAGGTCGCGGGCGTGCTCGTCGAACCAGTCGGTGACGGGGCCGTGCAGCAGGGCCGCGTCGGCGGGTCCGCCGGCGGGCGCTGAAGTGGCCGGTGCTGAGGTGGCGGGTGCTGAGGTGGCAGGCATGGAAGTCATCGCACCGTCGATCCTGGCACGGTGCCGCGCCACCAGGAAACACACCAGGCCAGCGGCGCCGCACGCCACCCGCACGCCGGGTTCCGTCCCGTAGGCCGGATGCGGGGGCCGGACGCGGGGCCAAAGGCGCCGACCGGCGCGGTGGCGGTGGCGGACGGTGGTGGCGGACGGCGGTGGCGGACGGCGGTGGCGGAGAATGATCTTCCGCGGCCGGTTCCCGCCGGTGCGCGCCGTTCCACCAGGAGAGTCATGTCAGCCACCCGGCCCAGCATTCTGTACGTCACCGACCTGACCTATGAGGCCCGCGGGCGGCGGTACTGCGACGAGGACATCCTCCTCTCCTCCCGCCTGCGCGAGGACTTCGACGTCGCCCTGTGCCACCCCCTGGACGCCGCCGCGCTGATGGGCGCCCACGACGCGGTCTTGGTCCGTAACAGCGGCCCCGTCCTCGGCTACCAGGACCGGTACGATGACTTCCGCGACCGGGCGCTGAAGGACGGCGTGCGCGTCTACAACCAGCTCACGGGCAAGGCCGACATGCTCGGCAAGCAGTACCTCCTCGACCTCTGCGCCGCCGGGTACCCGGTCATCCCCACCGTCGACCGGGCCCAGGACACCGGCCGGCTGCCCGCGGCCGACGAGTACGTGGTCAAGCCCAAGCTCGGCGCGGACTCCGTGGGACTGGAGATCGTCCCCGGCCGGCGGCTGCCGGACCTGGCGTACGGCGACGTGCTGGTCCAGCCGCGCATCCGCTTCGCGTACGAGGTGTCGTTCTACTTCATCGACCGGACCTTCCAGTACGCCCTGTACGCGCCCCGGCCCGACCGGCGATGGGCCCTGGAGCCGTACCAGGCCGACGCGGCGGACCTGGCCTTCGCCCAGCGCTTCGTCGACTGGAACGACATCGATCACGGCATCCAGCGCGTGGACGCCTGCCGGACCCCGGACGGCGAACTCCTCCTGGTCGAACTGGAGGACCTCAATCCGTATCTGTCCCTGGACCTCCTCGGCCCCGAGGCACGGGACGCCTTCGCGGCCGGTGTGAAGACCTCGCTGCGCGGACTGCTGGAGACCGCGCCCGCGCCCGCCCCCGGCGGGACGGCATGAGGCGCGTACGAACCAAGCTGTGCGCATGAACCAAGATGCGCACATGGACGAGAACACGCGCGGGAGCGGAGCGGAGCCGGCCCGGGAAGAGGGAGAAGAGGGACAGGACGGCGGCGGTGGCTGCCCGCCCGCGCTGCGCCGGGCACTGGCCGCGCACACCACCCTGACCCTCGCCTACACCGACGAGGACGGGCCGCAGGCGTGCGCCGTGCTGTACGCCCCGGTGGACGGCCCGGTGCCGGCGCTGGTCTTCGTCACCGCGGACTCCACCCGGCACGGCCGGGCGCTGGCGGCCTGCGGCCCGGCCGGCGCGCGGGTCGCCTGCACCGCCCAGAAGGACGGGCAGGAGTGGACGGAGCTGACCGGCGTGCAGGGCCGCGGTGTGTGCCGGCGCCTGGAAGGCGCGCGGCGCGCGGCCGGGTGGCAGGCGTACACCGGGCGCTTCCCCTTCGTCACCGCGGACGCCCGGCTGGGCGCGGCGCTGGAGCGCACCGCACTGTGGGAACTGCGCCTGGACTGGCTGCGGTTGATCGACAACGGCCAGGGCTTCGGACACAAGGAGGAGTGGCACCAAAGAGGATGACACAGCCCCAACCAGCCCAAGAAACACCCCCCACCAAAGCTGATGATGCTAAAAGTTGCCGCTTTGTGCGGCGGGTACTGACCTGTGTGACAGGTGATCTCTCGTAGAGTTTCCGCGTGGGATCTCTGCGCAATCCGATCGGGCCGCTTCCCTCCTCCATCTACTGGCGGCGGAGGGCCGTTGCGCTGACCATCGTCGCCCTGGTCGCGCTGCTGGTGGTGTGGGCACTGAACTGGGACGGGACCGACGCCGGAAAGAGCGACGACGCCAAGGGCGGGCGGGGCCCCGGGCCCGCGACGACCATCACGCCGGGACCGAACGAAACCGATTCCGGGATCAGCCGGAAGCCGGGCGGCCGGGACGGCTCGGGGAGCGGGTCCGGCTCCGGCTCGTCCTCCGGGTCGGGCGGTGGCGGCGACGGCGGTACGGGGTCCGGCGGCGGGTCCGGTTCCTCGGCCGGGGTCGGTACGCCCATAGGAGAGGGCTCGGGCGCCGTCGCCGTACAGGCGGGCTCCTCGCTGGCGAACTGCCCCGCCGGTACGACGGAGTTGAAGCTGCGCAGCCTCAAGGACACCTTCAAGGCCGGGGAGAAGCCGACGTTCGAGGTGACGCTGAAGAACTCCGCGGACACCGCCTGCAAGGTCGACCTCGGGCACAGGGCCGCGGTGCTCACCATCACCGAGACCTCCAGCGACAAGCGGGTGTGGGCCTCGGACGACTGCCCCTCGACCAGCGGGGCCGCGCTGGTGCAGGTCCCGGCGGACGGGGTGGTCACGCGTACCGTCGAGTGGGACCGCAAGCCGAGCGCCCCCCGGTGCGCGACACCGGCCGCGGGCACGGTGCGGGCCGGTACGTACCTCGTCGAGGCCAAGGTCGGCGGGCTGACCGCGGTCCGTACGTCCTTCGTGCTGGCCGACGAGGAAGCCTAGGCCCTAGGGCCTGGCCATCCGGGAGTGGGGCCGGCCGCCCGGCCCGGGCGATAACTGCTGGGCACCGTACCGATCTTCGTGGCAGAGTGGTCCGATGAAGACGATCGGGCTGCTCGGCGGCATGAGCTGGGAATCGACCGCGGAGTACTACCGGCTGCTGAACGAGCTGACGCGGGAGCGGCTGGGCGGACTGCACTCCGCCCCGTGCGTGCTGTACTCCGTGGACTTCGCGCGCATCGAACGGCTCCAGGTGGAGGGCCGGTGGGAGGAGGCCGGCGCGCTGCTGGCCGACGCGGCGCGCGCGGTCCAGGCGGCCGGTGCGGACATGGTGCTGATCTGCACCAACACCATGCACAAGGTCGCCGGGCAGGTGGCGGACGCGGTACGGATCCCGCTGCTGCACCTGGCCGACACCACGGCGGACGCGGTCCGCGCGAAGGGACTTCGCCGGGTCGGGCTGCTGGGTACCGCCTTCACCATGGAGCAGGACTTCTACCGTGGCCGTCTGGCCTCCCATGGGCTGGAGGTGCTCGTCCCCGGCGCCGAGGGGCGGCGGCGGGTCCACGAGGTCATCTACGAGGAGCTGTGCGTCGGCGTCGTACGCGAGGAGTCCCGGCAGGACTTCCGGGCCGTCATCGCGGAGCTGATCGCGGCGGGGCGGAAGGCGTCATACTGGGCTGTACGGAGATCGAGCTGCTGATCGGGCCCGAGGACAGCCCGGTCCCGGTCTTCCCGACCACCTATCTGCACGCCGAGGCGGCCGTGAACCTCGCCCTGGCCACCGACGGCCCGTCCGAGGGCCCGGCCGGCGACCACTCGCCCAACGGCCAGCCGTCACCGGCTCTTTCGGCATCGGGTCCCTCGTTTTCCCCGGCCTCGTCATAGCGTCCCCCGCTCCCCGTCCAGTCACTCGTTTTCGCTGTCGGCGTGAAGGCCACACCGCGCGCCCTGCGTGCGGCACGCTCGCGGTATGAGGCTTCTGGTACTGGGCGGTACGGAGTTCGTAGGGGGCGCGATCGTACGCGAGGCGCTGGCACGTGACTGGCGGGTGACGGTCTTCCACCGGGGGCGGCACGAACCGCCGCCCGGTGTGGCGGCGCTGCGCGGGGACCGTACCGACCCGGCCACGCTCGCGGTCCTCAAGGACGGCGAGTGGGACGCGGTCGTGGACACCTGGAAGGAGGCGCCGTCGGCCGTACGGGACACCGCCCGGCTGCTCGCCGACCGGGCCGGCCGCTATGTGTACGTCTCCAGCCGGTCGGTGTACGCCTATCCGGCCGCGGCCGGGCTCGCCGAGGACGGTCCGCTGGTGGACGGCGCCTCGCCCGACGCGGACCGGACCGAGTACGCGCTGGACAAGCGGGGCGGCGAGCTGGCCGCGCTGGCGCACTTCGGGGACCGGGCGCTGCTGGGCCGGGCCGGGCTGATCCTGGGGCCCGGCGAGAACATCGGGCGGCTGCCGTGGTGGCTGGGGCGCATCGCCCGTGGCGGGCCGGTGCCGGCGCCCGGTCCGCACGACCTGGCGCTCCAGTACATCGACGTACGCGACCTGGCCCGCTGGACCCTGGATGCCGTCGAACGCGGGCTGGGCGGTGCCTACAACCTGGTGAGCGAGCAGGGGCACGCCACGATGGGCGAGCTGCTGGAGGCGTGTGTGCGGGTCACCGGCTCCGGCGCGGAGCTGCGCTGGACCGCGCCCGAGAAGATCCTCGCGGCCGGTGTCGAGCCGTGGACCGAACTGCCGGTCTGGCTCCCGCCGGACAGCGAGCTGTACGACACGTTGTTCGGCGGCGATGTGACCAAGGCACTGGAGACCGGGCTGCGCTGCCGGCCGGTCGGTCAGACGGTGGCCGACACCTGGACCTGGCTGCGGGGGCTGGGCGAGCGGGCGCCGCTGCGGCCGGGCCGGCCCGAGGTCGGCCTGTCGGCGGAGCAGGAGGCGGCCTTGCTGGAAGCGTGACCACCGGCGCTCCGCGCGCCCCTTCGCGTACCCCGCTACACGTACCGTTCGAGGATCGAGGACTCCGCGAGGCGGGACAGGCCCTCGCGGACCGTCCGGGCGCGGGCCTCGCCGACGCCGTCCACGGCCTGGAGGTCGTCCACGCTCGCCGCGAGCAGCTTCTGGAGTCCGCCGAAGTGCTCGACGAGGCGCTCGATGACCGCGCCCGGGAGGCGGGGGACCTTCGCCAGCAGGCGGAAGCCGCGTGGCGAGACCGCCGAGTCCAGGGTCTCGGGCGAGCCGCTGTAGCCCAGGGCCCTTGCGACTATGGGCAGTTCGAGCAGCTCGGCGTGGCTGAGGGAGTCCAGCTCGGACAGCGCCTCGGGGACCGTGCGGGAGCGCTTGGCGGTCGGTTCGGGGACGTAGTCCCGTACGACGAGTTCACGCTCGGGCTCCACGCCCGCGATCAGCTCGTCGAGTTGGAGGGAGAGCAGCCGGCCGTCGGTGCCCAGCTCGACCACGTACTCGGCGATCTCGGTCGCGATGCGGCGCACCATCTCCAGGCGCTGGGCGACCGCGGTCACGTCACGGACCGTCACCAGGTCCTCGATCTCCAGCGCGGAGAGCGTGCCGGCGACCTCGTCCAGGCGCAGCTTGTAGCGCTCCAGCGTGGCCAGCGCCTGGTTGGCGCGGGAGAGGATCGCGGCCGACTCCTCCAGGACCCGCCGCTCACCGTCCACGTACAGCGCGATCAGGCGCATGGACTGGCTGACGGAGACGACCGGGAACCCGGCCTGGATGGAGACCCGCTGCGCGGTGCGGTGGCGGGTGCCGGTCTCCTCGGTGGGGATCGAGGCGTCCGGGACGAGCTGCACCCCGGCGCGGAGGATCTTGGTGATGTCCTTGTCCAGGACCAGCGCGCCGTCGAGCTTGCACAGCTCGCGCAGCCGGGTGGCGGAGAACTCCACGTCCAGCACGAAGCCGCCGGTGCACATCGACTCGACGGTCTTGTCGAAGCCGAGCACGATCAGCCCGCCCGTGTTGCCGCGCAGGATGCGCTCCAGGCCGTCGCGCAGGGCCGTGCCCGGTGCCACCGCGCTCAGCGAGGCACGCATCAGCCCGTCGGTGCCGCCGTCCCCGGCCCTGCGGGACGGGGGGCCCCAGCCGGACCTGCCGGGAGACGCTGCCCGGTCGTTGGCTGCCACTGCACTCCTCCGTCGCAAGGTCTGTCGGTGCCGCGGGCCGCCCGGCAGAAGCCTTGGTCAAAGCCTTGGTTACGCAGTTGAGCGCGTACGTGGGGCGGCGGCTTCCTCATTGACGGACGAGACCGGGGCAAAGTCTACCGGCGCCCGGTCGTCCGGGGCGGAGCGTCCTTGGCGGGGACCCGTGCGGGGGCCTGTGTAAGGGCCTGTGTGAGGTACCTATGCGGGGGCCTCCTCCGGGACGCTTTCCCGGGCGCTTCCCCGGGCCGTGCCGCGCCCGCTCCCACGCCCGTCCTCGCGTCCGCTCTCCCGGCGGCGCTCGCGCGGGCTCCTTCCCGGGTCCTGCGCGCGCTCCGCGTCCTCATCAGGGGCCGCACGCCGTACGTGCTTGGGCAGCACCCGCAGCGCCTCGCCCACATCGGCCACCTCCAGCACCCGCATGCCCGGCGGGATCTTGCCCGGGTCGGCCGGGACCAGGGCGTGGGTGAAGCCGAGCCGGGCCGCCTCCGCCAGCCGGCGCTGGACGCCCGTCACCCGCCTGACCTCGCCCGCCAGCCCCACCTCGCCGATGGCGACGAGGTTCTTGGGCAGCGGGGTGTCACTGGCGGCGCTGGCCAGTGCGAGGGCCACGGCCAGGTCGGCGGCCGGCTCGGTCAGCTTCACACCGCCGACCGTCGCGCTGTAGATGTCCCGCTTCCCCAGGGCGCTGATACGGCCGCGCTGCTCCAGTACGGCCAGCATCATCGAGACCCGGGAGGTCTCCAGGCCGGAGGTCGTGCGGCGCGGGGAGGGGATCTGGGAGTCGACGGTCAGCGCCTGGACCTCGGCCACCAGCGGGCGCCGGCCTTCCAGGGTGACGGTCAGGCACGTACCGGGCACCGGCTCGGCGCGGCGGGTCAGGAAGAGGCCGGAGGGGTCGGCCAGGCCGGTGATCCCTTCGTCGTGCAGCTCGAAGCAGCCGACCTCGTCGGTGGTGCCGTAGCGGTTCTTCACGCCGCGTACGAGCCGCAGGCGGGCGTGCCGGTCGCCCTCGAAGCCGAGCACGACGTCGACGAGGTGCTCCAGCAGGCGGGGGCCGGCGATGGCGCCGTCCTTGGTGACATGGCCGACCAGGAGTGTGCACATCCCGCGCTCCTTGGACGCCCGGATCAGGGCCCCGGCCACCTCGCGGACCTGCGCCATGCCGCCGGGCGCACCGTCGATCTCCGGGGAGGCGACGGTCTGCACGGAGTCCACGATCAGCAGCGCGGGCTTGACCGCGTCCAGATGGCCCAGCAGCGCGGACAGGTCGGTCTCGGCGGCCAGGTAGAGGTGGTCGTCGATGGCGCCGATGCGGTCGGCGCGCAGCCGGACCTGGCTCGCGGACTCCTCGCCGGTCACATACAGCGTGCGGTGCTCGGGGCCGGCTGCCTTCGCGGCGACGTCCAGCAGGAGCGTGGACTTGCCCACGCCCGGCTCGCCGGCGAGCAGGATCACCGCGCCGGGGACCAGGCCGCCGCCCAGCACCCGGTCCAGCTCGTCCACGCCCGTGGGCCGGGCGGTGGCCTGGCGGCCGTCGACCTGCGCGATGGGCAGCGCGGCCGTCGTGACACGGCCGGGCGCGGTCATACGGACCGCGGGGGCGCCGCCGAACTCCTCGACCGTGCCCCACGCCTGGCACTCGGGGCAGCGGCCGAGCCACTTCACGGTCGTCCAGCCGCATTCGGTGCAGCGGTAGGAGGGGCGCTCCTTGGCCGGGGTTTTACGGGTTGCCATGGGGTTCACCGTAGCCGTGGGGTCTGACAACGCGGTGCGGGAGGCGGGAAACGGGCCGGTAAGGGGAGGGCCTCGCAAGATCGGCGCATCGCGGCGGAACGCAGGGGGAGCGGGCCCGTACGGAAGGTGAAGCGGGACGTGGGTGCGGGGGACGGCGGGCGGGTAGGAGTGCACGCACGAGGGAAGGAACCGGGAGTGGAATGGCGGATTCCTGTCCCCTTTTGAGGGAGATGGTCACCCGTAAGGGTTAAAAGTGCCCAAGCGGCGCGAGAGCGCCTGCATCATCCGCCTACCGTCGCCGGGTGATGAGCAGCAGGCCCGATCCCCCCACGCACACCACCGGCGCACACCGGGCGCACAGCAGCGCGTCCCGCCGGCCTCCACAGCGTCCTCCCGAGAGGTACGAGCCTTACCTGGACGGGCTGTTCACGTACTGCCTGTCCGTTTTGTGTGAGCACGACGCGGCCACCGCGGTCCTGGGAGAGGTGGTGGCCCTGGCCGAGCGGCACCACGGCCGGCGGCCCGCGGCGGACGACCTGTACCGGCCGTGGCTGTACGCCCTGGCCCGCTGGGCCTGTCTGCGCAGGCTCTCGGAGCGGGCGGAGGACCCCGCCGGGACGGCCGCCGGCCCGTCGGGAGCGGCGGCGAGTCCGGACGCGGGGCCGGAGCCGGAGCCGGGGCCGGGACAGCAGCCAGGACGGCAGCCGGGGCCCGGACAGGAGTCCGAGGCGGAGCGGCGGCGGCGCGAACTGGCCGCGCTCGCCTGGCCGGAGGCGGCCGGCACGACCCCCGAGCAGCGCGAGGCGCTGGAGCTGTCCGTCCGCCACCGCCTGCCGCCCGCCGAGGTCGCCGCCGTCCTCGGTACGGACCCCGGCGCCACCCGCTCCCTGCTCTCCAGCGCGGCCTGCGAGGTCGAGCGGACCAGGGCCGCGCTGGCGGTCGTGGAGTACGGGCGCTGCCCCGACGTCGCACAGGTCGCGGGCGACACCCAGATGCTGCTGGGCGCCGCCCTGCGCCGGGAGCTGGTACGGCACGTGGACGAGTGCGCGGAGTGCCGCCGTACCGCCGAGCGGGCCACGGCCGACGGACCCTGGCCGGGCACCGCGCCCGCCGCCCAGGGGACGCTGCCCCTGGTGACGGCGCCCAGGGAGGCGGTGTACGCGGCGACGGCGGCGGCCCGGCGGTCACGGTCCGGGCGGGCCGAGGGCGTGGCGGGCGCGGGCGTCACCGGCGGCGCGGGGCGCGGCGTGCGGGTGCCCCGGCCGGGGGTGGCGCAAACGGTTCTCCGCGCTACGACCGCAGGGGCTTTCCCGTCGGCCCCAGGGACCGGGCGGCGCGCCGGCACCGGCTGCGCACCCGCGCCCTGACCACGACCCTGGTCGCCACGGTCCTGGCGGCGCCGGTGCTCGCCCTGTGGGCGGCCTACCGGGGAGCCCCGCAGACGGGGGAGGGGCAGGACGCCCCCACGGCGACGGCCAACGAGACCGGCGATCAGTACCGGCTCGACGGCGGTCCGTACGAGAACGCCGGCAGCGCCCGTACGTCCCCGGGCCTGCCGGGTCCGGAAGCGGACCGGGCCTCCGATGTCGAGGTGCAGGTCATCGGCGCGGACGGCCGGCCGCTGCGGCCCGGCGAGCCGGACCGTTCGCGCGGCGGACCGGGCCGGCTGACCGTCACCGCGCAGCCGGCCGGCGCCGTCACGGCCATCACCCTCACCGCGTCCGGTGGCACGCCGGTCCACTGGTCGGTCCGCGCCGGCGCCCCGTGGCTCCGGTTGAGCGCCACGGCCGGGGTGCTGCGGCCGGGACAGACCACGACCGTGACGGTGTACGTCGACGGCGGCCGGGAGCCCGCGGGGCACTGGCGGACCCGGGTCCTGGTGGAGCCCGGAGGTACGGCCGTCACGCTGGAGGGCAACGGAAGCGGCGGCGGCTACGGAGGCAACGGGAACCACGGAGGCAACGACGGTTACGGGAGCGGCGGGGGCGGGCGAGGCGACGGGGCCGCGGCCCCCGCTCCCGGCCGCCCTGCCCCCGGGTATCGCGGACATCCCGGACCCGCCGGTCCGAACCCTGGTCCGAACCCCGGTCCGAATCCTGGTCCGCCCGCACCGAGCCCCGGAGCGGAGCCGCCCCACCCGGCCACGCCGCCGGCGGACTCCGGGCCGTCGTCCGGCCCACCGGCCCCGGGACCGTCGTCCGGCCCGTCCCCGGGCCCGCCGTCCCCGGCACCCGGTGGCAACGACGCCCCCGCCGGCTGACGCGCGAAGGCGGCTGCCGGCCGCTCCAAGCCGAGGGGCCGGCTCAGCGCCGGGTCCGTTCAGCGGCGGGCCCGCTCAGCGCGCCGGGCCCGCTCAGCGCGGCGGGTCCGCCGGGTGCGGAGCCATCGGCAGCGCCGACGCGAGACGTTCCTCGCAGAGCTGGACGAGCCGGGCGTAACCCTCTTTGCCCATGAGTTCGGTCAATTCAGGGGCGTAGGAGACATACACCGGCTCTCCCGCCCCGTGAGCCGAGGTGGCCGAGGTGCACCACCAGTGCAGGTCGTGGCCGCCCGGCCCCCAGCCCCGCCGGTCGTACTCCCCGATGGTGACCTGGAGCACGCGGGTGTCGTCCGGCCGCTCGATCCAGTCGTACGTACGGCGGACCGGGAGCTGCCAGCACACGTCCGGCTTGGTCTCCAGCGGCTCGCGGCCCTCGCGCAGCGCGAGGATGTGCAGCGAGCAGCCCGCGCCGCCCGCGAAGCCCGGCCGGTTCTGGAAGATGCACGAGCCCTTCCAGCGCCGGGTCTGGCGGTCGCCGTCCTCGTCCTCCTGGATCCAGCCGGAGTCCGTGCCGATCTCGTGGAACTGCCAGACGTCCGGCGTCAGCCGGGCCACGTGCTCCGCGACCCGCTGCTCGTCCTCCTCGTCGGAGAAGTGCGCGCCGAGCGTGCAGCAGCCGTCGTCCGCGCGGCCCGCCTCGATGCCCTTGCACCCGCTGCCGAAGACGCACGTCCAGCGGGAGGTCAGCCAGGTCAGGTCGCAGCGGAAGACCTGCTCGTCGTCGGCCGGGTCGGGAAAGGTGACCCAGGCCCGGGCGAAGTCGAGGCCGACCTCGTCGGCCCGGGCGTCCCGCGCCTCCTGCGCGCGACGCTTTTCGTCCTTCTTCAGGGCTTTTTCCTTCTTCAAGGCTTTTTCGCGCTTCGCCTTTTTCGTCGTTGCCACCACTCAAGACTAAGGCGGGCGGCGGCGGGAAGACGCCGTGGTCGCAGTAGGTTTCCAGGTATGAGACTCGGCGTCATCGATGTGGGTTCCAACACGGTCCATCTGCTGGTGATGGACGCGCACCCGGGCGCGTGCCCGCTGCCCGCCTACTCGCACAAGGCGGAACTGCGCCTGGCCGAACTCCTCGACGCCGACGGCGCGATCGGTGACACCGGTGTCGACCGGCTCGTGGCCACCCTCCAGGAAGCCGTCCTGGTCGCCGAGGACAAGGGCGTGGAGGACGTGCTGCCCTTCGCCACCTCCGCGATCCGTGAGGCGTCCAACGGCGAGAAGGTGCTGCGGCGCATCGCCCAGGAGACCGGCGTCACGCTGCGGGTGCTCTCCGGCGAGGACGAGGCCCGGCTGACGTTCCTGGCCGCCCGCCGCTGGTTCGGCTGGTCGGCGGGCCGACTGCTGGTGCTGGACATCGGCGGCGGGTCGCTGGAGGTCGCGTACGGGCTGGACGAGCAGCCGGACGTGGCGGCCTCGCTGCCGCTGGGCGCGGGCCGGCTGACCGCCAGCGACCTGCCGGGAGATCCGCCCGAACCGGACGACGTACGGGCGCTGCGCAAGCGCGTACGGGCCGAAATCGCCCGGGTGGTGAGCGACTTCACCCGCTTCGGCTCCCCGGACCACGTCGTGGGCACCTCCAAGACCTTCAAGCAGCTCGCCCGGATCGCGGGCGCCGCTCGGTCCGCGGACGGTCTGTACGTGCAGCGTGAGCTGAGCCGCAGGGCGCTGGAGGAGTGGGTGCCGCGGCTGGCGGCGATGAGCACCGGGGAGCGGGCCGCGCTGCCCGGCGTCTCGGAGGGCCGCGCCCGGCAACTGCTGGCCGGGGCGCTGGTCGCCGAGGGCGCGATGGACCTCTTCGGGGCGGACACGCTGGAGATCTGCCCGTGGGCGCTGCGCGAGGGCGTCATCCTGCGGCGGCTGGACCACCTGCCCCCGGCGTAGTACGGAGCCGGTCCGGACCGCTGCCCGGCCCGGAAGCCGGTCAGGACGGCCGTACCTCCGCGCCGGGGCCCGGTCCGGACCGCTGCCCCCGCCCTGGTACGGGCCCGGACCGGACCGCCTGCCCCCCCGCCCGGACCGGGCCCGTACCCTGTCTTCCGTGACGGAGCCAGTGGTGCGCATCCCGGATGCGAAGGTCGCCCTGTCCACGGCCTCGGTGTATCCGGAGTCGACGGCGACGGCCTTCGAGATCGCCGCGCGCCTGGGCTACGACGGCGTCGAGGTCATGGTCTGGACCGATCCGGTCAGCCAGGACATAGAGGCGCTGCGGCGGCTCTCCGACTACCACGGAGTGCCCGTCCTGGCCGTGCACGCGCCCTGTCTGCTGATCACGCAGCGGGTGTGGTCCACGGATCCCTGGGTGAAGCTGCAGCGCGCACGGAACGCCGCGGAGAAGCTCGGCGCCTCGACGGTGGTCGTCCACCCGCCCTTCAGATGGCAGCGCAATTACGCCCGGGAGTTCGTGCGCGGAGTGTGGCGCATGGAGAGCGAGACGGATGTGCGCTTCGCCGTCGAGAACATGTACCCGTGGCGCTACCGGGACCGCGAGATGCTGGCGTACGCGCCGGACTGGGACCCCACCAAGGAGGACTACCGGCACTTCACGGTCGACCTCTCGCACACCGCCACCTCGCGCAGCGACGCGCTGGACATGGTCGACCGGATGGGCGAGCGGCTGGCCCATATCCACCTCGCCGACGGCAACGGCTCCAACAAGGACGAGCACCTGGTGCCCGGCCGCGGCACCCAGCCCTGCGCCGAGCTGCTGGAGCGGCTGGCCGCCACCGGCTTCGACGGCCATGTGGTGGTGGAGGTCAACACCCGGCGCGCGATGTCGGCGGCCGAGCGCGAGGCGGACCTCGCCGAGGCGCTGGCCTTCACCCGGCTGCACCTGGCCTCGCCGACGTGGGTGCCCGGTTCGTGACCGGGGCAGGCCCGGCCCCCGCTCGCCGGCGCGGCCGGCCGGCCCGTACGGAGCGTGCCGACGGCCCCGGCGCCCGCGAGCGGATCCTGGCCGCGGCCCGTACGCAATTCGCCGAGCACGGCTACGACAAGGCGTCGGTCAGGGCCATCGCCAAGGCGGCGGCCGTGGACCCGGCCCTGGTCCACCACTACTTCGGCACCAAGGAGCAGGTCTTCGCGGCGGCGATCGAAATGACCCTGGCGCCCGCGCTGAGCCTGCCGGAGGCGGTGGCGGGCAGCCCGGAGGCGGCCGGCGAGCGGATGGCCCGGTTCGTGTTCGGATTCTGGGAGGACCCCGCCACCCGGCAGCCGCTGCTGGCGGTGCTGCGCTCGGCGCTGACCAACGAGACCGCGGCGGGGGTGCTGCGCGACCTGATCCGGCGCCGGCTGCTGGAGCGCGTCGCGGGCGGACTGGACGTGCCGGACCCGGCCTTGCGGGCGCAGTTGGCGGCCGGGCACCTGATCGGCATCGCGATGCTGCGGTACGTGGTCAAGATGGACCCGATCGCCTCGGCGGACATCGAGGACGTGATCGCGTCGGTGGCGCCGGCGCTCCAGCGGTACCTGACCGAGGAGTAGGCCGGCTGGTTCCGGGCGCGGGCGCGGGCCCGACGTGTTCGGCGTACACCGCGTACGGCCTGTGCGTACGGCCTCTGCGTACGGTGCCCGTGCACGAACCCGCGAACGGGCAGCGCGTACGGACCCCGCCTCCGTGTCCGTACTCCGGTCGCCCGTCTCACATCGCGGAGAACCTGTCCGGACCGCGGAGCCGGAGCGTAGGCTCGGCAGACGCCGACCCGACGCACCACCACACGCATCCGAGGGAGTGGATCCACGTGCCCGAGCTGAGGTCCCGCACCGTCACCCATGGCCGCAACATGGCCGGCGCCCGCGCGCTCATGCAGGCCTCGGGCGTAGCGCGCGAGGACTTCGGCAAGCCGATCATCGCGGTGGCCAACAGCTTCACCGAGTTCGTGCCCGGCCACACCCACCTCCAGCCGGTGGGCAGGATCGTCAGCGAGGCGATCAAGGCGGCCGGCGGCATCGCGCGGGAGTTCAACACCATCGCGGTCGACGACGGCATCGCCATGGGCCACGGTGGGATGCTCTACTCCCTGCCGTCCCGCGACCTGATCGCCGACTCCGTGGAGTACATGGCCGAGGCGCACTGCGCGGACGCGCTGATCTGCATCTCCAACTGCGACAAGATCACCCCGGGCATGCTGATGGCCGCGCTGCGGCTGAACATCCCGGCGGTCTTCGTCTCCGGCGGCCCCATGGAGGCCGGCCGGGCCACCCTCGTGGACGGCACCGTCCGCAAGCTCGACCTGGTCAACGCGATCACCGACGCGGTCGATGAGAACGTCTCGGACGAGGACATCCTCCGTATCGAGGAGAACGCCTGCCCGACCTGCGGCTCCTGTTCGGGCATGTTCACCGCCAACTCGATGAACTGCCTGACCGAGGCGATCGGCCTCTCGCTCCCGGGCAACGGCTCGCTGCTGGCCACCCACACCGCCCGCCGGGCCCTGTACGAGACCGCCGGCCGTACGGTCGTGGAGATCACCAAGCGCTACTACGAGCAGGACGACGCCTCCGTCCTGCCGCGCAGCATCGGCTCCCGCGCCGCCTTCGAGAACGCCATGGCCCTGGACATCGCCATGGGCGGCTCGACCAACACGATCCTGCACCTGCTCGCCGCCGCCCAGGAAGCCGGGCTGGACTTCGACCTAAAGGACATCAACGCGGTCTCGCGGCGGGTGCCGTGCCTGGCCAAGGTCGCCCCGAACGTCGCGCCGGGCGGCACGTACTACATGGAGGACGTGCACCGGGCCGGCGGCATCCCGGCCATCCTCGGCGAGCTGTACCGGGGCGGGCTCCTCAACGAGGACGTGCACACCGTACACAGTGCTTCGATGGCGGACTGGCTCAAGACCTGGGACGTCAGGGGCGGTTCGCCGTCCCCCGAGGCCGTGGAGCTGTGGCACGCGGCACCCGGCTGCAAGCGCTCCGCCACCGCCTTCTCCCAGTCCGAGCGCTGGCAGAGCCTGGACACCGACGCCGCGAACGGCTGCATCCGCGACCTGGCGCACGCCTACTCCGCCGACGGCGGACTGGCGGTCCTCAAGGGCAACCTGGCCGAGGACGGCTGTGTGGTGAAGACCGCCGGCGTGGACGAGTCCATCTGGACGTTCGAGGGCCCGGCCGTGGTCTGCGAATCGCAGGAGGAGGCCGTCGAGAAGATCCTCGGCAAGCAGGTCAAGGAGGGCGACGTGGTCGTCATCCGGTACGAGGGCCCCAAGGGCGGCCCGGGCATGCAGGAGATGCTCTACCCGACCTCCTTCCTCAAGGGACGCGGCCTGGGCAAGGCGTGCGCGCTGGTCACCGACGGCCGGTTCTCCGGCGGCACCTCCGGCCTGTCCATCGGCCACGCCTCGCCCGAGGCGGCGTCCGGCGGGACCATCGCGCTGGTGGAGGACGGCGACCGCATCCGCATCGACATCCCCAGCCGTTCGATCGAACTGCTGGTGGGCGACGAGGAGCTGACGGCCCGCCGGGAGGCGCTGGGCGGGCGGTACGCGCCCAGGAAGCGGGAGCGCAAGGTCTCGCAGGCGCTGCGGGCGTACGCGGCGATGGCGACCAGCGCGGACAAGGGCGCGGTGCGCGACGTGAGCAGGCTCGGCTGACGGTGGCCGGCGTGAACGGGCCCGGCCGGCGGTAGCTGACGTGGGCAGGCCCGGCTGACGGTGGCCGGCGTGGGCAGGCTCGGCTGACGCGTCACGGGTCTGCGGACCTGTGCGGGGCCGGGCCGGGGCCCGCGCCCCTACGGTCCCGTACGCGACTTTCGTACCTTCCCTCACCCCGTCCGCCTCACCGGCGGGCGGGGTTCCTCATATCGGTGCCGAAGACCGTGCCGTCCGGGGCCGCCGCGTAGATCCGGCCGCGGTCCGGGTCCAGGAGCGGCGCCGGCAGCCTCTCCAGGAAGCCGTTGCGGCGGTCGGCGGCCAGCCGGGGCGGGGTCTGCCCGAGCAGCGCCCCGTCGCGGGCGCCCACGGTCAGCAGCCGCCCGTCGGCCGCGCTGAAGTACAGCCGCTCGCCGTCGGCCGCCACGACCGGTGCCGAGCCCCGGCTCACGGACGTCTCCACGTTCCAGCGGCGCTCCCCGACGGCCTGGAGCGAGCCGCCGTCCCCGAGCAGGTAGACCGTCTCGCCGTGCACCACCGCCGCCACGTCGTCCAGCGGCGCGGCCAGCGACAGCCGGCGGGTGTGGCGGCCGTCCGGGTCGAGACGGACCACGGCCGTGGCGCGGGTGATCAGAACGGGGGAGGCGGCGGTGAGGTAGAGCGCGCCGGAGGTGCCCGTTCCGGCGAGGGTGAGCGTGCCGGGCAGCCGCTGCTCCCGGCGCACCGTGCCGCGCCGCGGGTCGATGGCGGTGACGAGGGTGCTGGTGCCGTCGGCCGAGGGCGTGGCGGCATAGGCCGTACGGGCGTCCCTGTACGCGGTGAAGCGGCCGAGCGGCTGACCGGGGAAGCGCTTGCGCCACAGTTGCCGGTGGGTCGCGCTGTCCAGGGCGGTGACCGTACCGTCCTCGGCCGTCAGCAGGACGCTGTCCCCGACGACATGGACCCGCCCCTTGTAGGCCCGTACGTCCATGCTCCAGCGCGTCGCGCCCCCGCCCCCGGCGGACGGGTCCAGCGCCTCCAGGCGTGTGGTGTCGGGGGACAGGACGTAGAGCAGGCCGCCGGAGAGGGCCGGCGCGCTGGGCGGGGTGTCCTTGACGCGGACCGGTTCACCGGCCCGCCGCCACGCCACGGTGCCGCGCCCGGGATCGACCCGGGCGGCCTTCAGCCCGCGCTGGACGCAGAAGAGGGCGGGCGAGGCGTGGGCCGCGGGGGAGCCATGGGTGCAGAAGGGCATCTCGGAGGGGCGGCCGGGCGGGCGCTCGGCCAGTGACGTGTGCCAGGGGTGGAAGGTGGCGTCGGCGCCGGCCATGTGGGTCTGGAGCGCGGATCCCTCGTCGGGGGCCAGCATCCGTACGCCCGCGAAGCCGCCGGCCGCTGCCAGTACCGCCGCCACGGCGGACCACACCGGCCATCGCCGCCGCCACCTTCGGCGGGCGCGGGCCGGGGTGGGGGTGTCGGTAGGTCCGGTGGTGGCGGTGGTGCCGGTGGTGCCGGTGCTTCCGGTGGTGGCGGTCTTGCCGGCAGTGGCGTCCACCTTCTTGGCGGGGCCGGCCGGTCCGGTGTCCGGCGTGCCGGAGCCGCGTACGTGCGTGGCCGCGTCCCGGCCGCCGGCCGCCGCGCCATTCGTCTCCGGGCCATCCGCCTCCGGGGCACGGGTCTCCGGGACACGGGCCACCGCTTTCCCAGGCGTCGTCTCCGGTGCGGCCGGTGCGGCCGGTGCGGCCTTCGCGAGGAAGTCCGGGAACGGTTCGGCGTACACCTCGGTCGGCACGTCCGTGTGCAGCAGCTTCATCAGCGCGTCCGGAGTGGGCCGGTCCGCCGGGTCCTTCGCCAGACAGCTCCGGATCAGCGGCTCCAACTCCTGCGGCACCCCCGCCAGATCCGCCTCGTCGTGCACGACCTGGTACGCGACCAGGTACGGGCTCTCCGAGTCGAACGGACCGCTGCCGGTCGCCGCGTGCACCAGCACCGATCCCAGCGCGAACACATCGGCCGCGGGCCCCACCTCGCGCGGGCGCTGGAACTGCTCGGGCGCCATGAACGGCGGCGTACCGATCAGCTTGCCGGTCTCGGTCCGCATCTCGCTGTCGGCCGGGCGCGAGATGCCGAAGTCGATGACCTTCGGTCCGTCGGCGGCGAGCAGCACATTGCCCGGCTTGAGGTCGCGGTGCACCACGCCGGCGCGGTGGATGTCGCGCAGCGCCTCGGCGAGCCCGGAAGCCAGCCGCCGTATCTCGTCCGGGGCCAGCGGGCCGTTCCGCTTCACGTGCTCGGACAGGGTCGGGCCGGGGATGTAAAGGGTCGCCATCCAGGGGCGGTCGCCGTCCGTGTCCGCGTCCACGACCGGCGCCGTGAACGCCCCGCTCACCCGCCGGGCCGCCGCCACCTCCTGCCGGAACCGCGCCCGGAACTCCGGGTCCTGGGCGTATTCGGCGTGGATGACCTTCACGGCGAGCCGCAGACCGGAGGAGGAGCGCGCCAGATGGACCACGCCCATGCCCCCGGAACCCAGCCGCGCGTCCAGGCGGTACTGCCCGGCGTGCGCCACGTCTTCCACGTCTCGCGGATGCTCCGCTTCCGGGCCGGCCCCGGAACCTCGCAGCGGCGGCATCGTCCCACCCCCGTGTCGTCGGCCGCAGGTGCGGCTAAGGGAGCCTAGTCGATGGTGCGTACGAGATGAATGAACCTTGCTAGCGTGCGAGTTGCGCCGGTTCACAGGGGAGCCGGCCGTGACGAACACCGACATAACGGGGGAGAACCGTCCACATGACCACACAGGAGAACACTGTCGAGAGCGGTACGGCCGAAGGAGTCGCGACCGAGGCCGTCGCCGGCGAAGGAGTCGCGACCGAAGCCGTCGCCGGCGAAGGAGTCGCGACCGAAGCCGTCGCGGCCGAAGCAGTCATGGCCGCCGTGGCTTCCTTCCCGGTCGCGCCCGGCTACCGCGTCAACGTCCGCAGCGGACCGAGCAGCAGCACGGAGCTCGTACGGCAGCTTCCGTACGGGGCCCGGATCGCCATCCGCTGCCAGCGCAAGGGCGAGCGGGTCAGCGGCCCGTACGGCACCACTGACATCTGGGACAACATCGCCCCCGGCCAGTACGTCTCCGACGCGTACGTCAAGACGGGCAGCGACGGCATGATCGCCACGCCCTGCGGGAGCTGACCGCCACCGGCCACGCACTGCCCCCGGCCACGGACCGCCCCCGGACAAGGACCGCCGCCCCGGCCGGCCGCTGCCACCGGGGATAATCGACGGCATGGACGGCGTGAACGACGAGCAGACCCGACCGGACGGCGTGCGGCCGGAAAGTGACGCACGGCCGGGTGATGCGCGCGACGCCGCCCCCCGGCCCGCAGAGATCCGTTTCTTCGGTACGACCTGGCTGCGGCACGACGGCGGCTACGCCCTGCGCCGAGCCGCAGTGGCCGCCGGCTCGCTGCTCCTGGCCGCAGCAGGGGCGCTCGTGCTGCGCACCGCCTTCCAGGGCCTGGAGATCGCCGAGGTCGGATCGTTCGTCAGCGTGCTGGTCGTCGCGGGCTTCGCGGTGTGCAGCGCGCTCGCCTTCCGCCGTACCTGGGACGGCCTCACCCGCCGCTCCGACCGCGCCGCCGACAGCCCGGGGGAGCGGTCCGCGCAGAGCCTGCTGCTCATCGGCTTCATCGGGTCGCTGCTCGCGTACTTCTTCCGGAGCCTGGTCGAGGCGCCGGGCGAGAAGCTGCGTCGCGCCGAGTACGAGGCGGAGTGCGAGCGCTACGAGCGCCGCCGCAGCTCCCGTACGGGCAACCCGGCGGCCCGCGGCAAGGCGCGCGCCAAGAAGAAGCGCCGCTGAGGGACCTCCGAAGGGCCGCGTGAGGGGGTGTGAGGGACTCTGAGGGGCCGCGGCCCCGGTCATGCCGCCGGGTCGTCCGGGGTGCAGGCCGCGGCCACGGCCACGCCGTCCTCGTAGACGTGGTGCCGGACGATTCTGTCGTTCTCGACGGTGAAGCGGACCGCGAAGGGCGAGCGGAACTCCTTGCCGGTGGCCCGGACCGTCCCCCACACCCGCCCGGTCAGTACGGCCTCCGCGCCTTCGACCACCACGGCGTCGACGGATATGCCGCCCGCACCCGGAACGGTGTGCTCGCCCAGCTCGCGCCAGTGCGCGGCGATGCCCTCGCGGGACGTCCGCGGACGCAGCCACGGCACCACGGGATTCTCGGCACACATCCAGTCCACCGTGTCGCCGTAGAGGGCGGCGATGCTCTCCGGGGTGGCCTGCGGGTCCGCGATCCGGGACAGGAAGCCGTCGACGACGGCGCGGGTCCGGGCGGTCTGCGCGGCGGTCGGGGCCGCGGCCTGGGCGGGGGTCTTCGTGTCGTTGCTCATGCAGGTGATCCTGCCGGGGACGCCATGGCCCGTCGATTACCTCTGACGTCATACGCGACACCGCCCGGCCCGTACGCCCGTACGCCCGTACGCCCGTACGCCCGTACGCACGCCCGGCCCCTATGCCCGTACGCCCCTACGCCTGGCCGTCGGGAACCCGGGTGCTCCGGCCGATTTCCGCTGCACGATGGGCCCATGACGCAGCCCTCGCCCCTTCCCGCGAACCCCCGTCAACCCCAACAGACACCGCACACCCCACAACCCCGTCAACCCCAGCCGCCCCGGCACTCCGCCCTCGCCCGCTCCTTCGACTCCGTCGCCACTCAGTACGCGGCGGCCCGCCCCGGCTATCCGCCCGCCCTCTTCGACGCCCTCGAAGCCCTCACCGGCCGCCCCCTCGCCGGGGCCCGTGTCCTGGACGTGGGGGCCGGCACCGGCATCGCGACCCGGCTGCTGGCCGGCCGCGGCGCCCGGGTCACCGCCGTCGAGCCGGGCGCCGCCATGGCGGCCGAACTGCGTGCCGCCGCTCCCGGCACTCCTCTCGTACGCGCTCTCGGTGACGCCCTGCCCTTCGCGGACGACGCGGGCTTCGACCTCGTCACGTACGCCCAGGCGTGGCACTGGACCGAACCGGCCCGCTCGGTCCCCGAGGCGATGCGGATCCTGCGGCCGGGCGGGGCGCTGGCCCTGTGGTGGAACGTCCCCGACCCACAGGTGGAGTGGGCCGCCGGACAGGAGGCGCGGCTGGCCCGCCGCCTGCCCGGCTACCACGCCCACAGCGTCGCCCCCGAAGCCGGCGCACTCATCCGCGGCCTCGGTTCCGGTCCCGGTTCCGGTCCCGGTCCCAGTCCCGGTCCCGGTTCCGGCTTCAACTCCGGTACGGGGCCCGGCCCCGGCCCCCGTCCGGAGCCCGTCCGGCGTGTCCTGCGCTGGACCCGGCGCGTCCCCCTGGACACCCATCTCGCGATGCTCGGCAGCCGCTCGTACTTCGCCGCCATAGGGCCGGAGGCCGCCCGTCCCGTCCTGGAGGACGAGCGCGCCGAGCTGCTGAAGGTCTTCCCGGACGGGGTGATCGAGGAGGCGTACGCGCTGGACGTCACTGTCACACTCCGCCCCGCCGCTTCGTCTCCCTCGTAGAGCGCCCGGATGTACGCAACAGAAGTACGCACAGAAGTACGTACAGCGGAGCGCCACGGAAAGGCGCGGCCGAACGGCGCGCGGAAAGGGTGACGGCATGGCGGAGACGTCTTCGGCAGTGGACGCGCGGCTCGCACGTTTCGAGGAGCACCGGGGCAGGCTGTGGGCGGTCGCCTACCGGATCCTGGGCACGGTCTCGGACGCCGACGACGCCGTGCAGGAGACCTGGCTGCGCTGGCAGGAACTGCCCGCCGGCACCGCGGTGGAGGACCCGCGCGCCTACCTCACGACCGTTGTCGGCCGGATCTGTTACGACCTGCTCGGTTCGGCCCGGGCCCGCCGCGAGACGTACGTCGGGCCATGGCTGCCGGAGCCGGTCGTGGCGGGGCCCGGTCCCGGTGGCCGGACCGGCCGGGGCGGTGCCGTGGCACCCGTCGTACCCAGCGGCCCCTCCGCCCCCACCGGGCCGGAGGACCGGGTCACGCTGGAGGAGTCCGTCGGCCTGGCCCTGCTCACCGTCCTGGAACGGCTCACCCCCGCCGAGCGCACCGCCTTCATCCTCCACGACGTCTTCGCCGTCCCCTTCCCGGAGATCGCCGACGTGGTGGGCCGCACCCCGGAATCGGTACGGCAGCTCGCCTCGCGGGCCCGCCGACGGGTACGGGCCGAGGCGCCGCGCCGCACCGTCGACCGCGCGGAACACCGCCGTACGGTCGAGGCGTTCCTCTCCGCCGTCATGGGCGGCGACCTCGATCACCTGATGGCCGTCCTGGACCCGGAGGTCGTCTGGCGTACGGACGGCGGCGGCCGGGTCTCCGCCGCGCGCCGCCCGGTCCTCGGCCGCGACAAGGTCGCCCGGTACGCGCGGGGCCTGGTGAGCGGCGGGTTCGACCCGGCGACGATGCGGATGGCCGTCCGGGACGTCAACGGCGCGGCGGGCGTGGTCTTCCTGGACCCGGCGGGAAACCAGGCCGGCGTCATCGGCTTCACCGTGCACCGCGGCCTCATCACGGAGGTGGACGCCGTCTTCAACCCCGGCAAACTCGGCCATCTCGACCTCGACGCGCTGTTCCCGCCCACCGGATGACGCGTACGGGCCGACGCCCACGCCTCACCGTCTCCCGTGCCTTTCCTCTCTCGCCGCTCCCGATCAGTACTCGCTACTCGCTACTCGCTCATGGAGGGCTCATGCGCAACCGACCGCAACGGCAGCGGGTCGTGGTCATCGGCGGGGGCTACGCCGGCACCATGGCCGCGCTCCGCCTCGCCCCGCACGCCTGCGTCACCCTCGTCGACCCCGGCGACCGCTTCACCGAACGCGTACGCCTGCACGAACTGGCCGCCGGCCGCCCCGACGTCACCCACCCGCGCTCCCGGATGCTGCGCGGCACCGGCATCGACCACGTCCCCGCCCGCGCCACCGAACTGGACCCGGCGGGCCGCGCCGTCCACACCGACGACGGCCGGGTCCTGCTGTACGACCGCCTGATCTACGCCCTCGGCAGCCACACCGACCTGCGGGGCGCGGGCGAGCGCGCCTTCAGCGCCGAGTCCGCCGCCGAACTGCGCAAGCGGCTGCTGGACGGCCCCGGCGCACTGGCGGTCGTCGGCGGCGGCCTCACCGGGATAGAGACGGCCGCCGAACTGGCCGAGGCATACCCCGGGTGGCGCGTGCGGCTGCTGACCTCCGGCGAGGTCGGCGGCGGTCTGTCGGACCGGGGCCGCGCCCATGTCCGTACGGCCCTGCGGGGGCTTGGCGTACGGGTCGAGGAGGGGCGGCACGTCACGGACGCCGACGCGGTGGACGCCGACGCCGTCGTCTGGGCCACCGCGCTGCGGCCCGCCTCGGACCTGGCCGTCCGGGCCGGCCTGGAGACCGATCCGGACACCGGCCGGCTGCGGGTGGACGCGGCGCTGCGCTCGGTCGGCCACCCCGAGATCTACGGCGCGGGTGACGCGGCCGGTGCCCGCAGTGCCGCCGCCGGTGCCCTGCGGATGTCCTGTGCCGCCGCGCTGCCCACCGGCTCGTACGTCGCCTCCGCGATCATCGCCGAGTCGCGGGGCGCCGAGCCCGCGCCGCTGAAGTTCTCCTTCGCCCTCCAGTGCGTCAGCCTGGGGCGGCGGGACGGCCTGGTGCAGTTCGTACGGGCCGACGACGCGCCGCGCGAGCGGGTGCTGACCGGCCGGGCCGCGGCCCGCTTCAAGGAACAGGTCGTCCGTTCCACGGTCCGCTTCCTGGCGCTCGCGGCCCGCCGGCCCGGTCTGGTGCCCCTGATCCCGGGCGTCGGATAGGGGAGGGGCGGGCGCCCGGGCGCGGTGACCGACGTGGAGGATCCGGCCGGGGCGTCCGGTCGGAGCGTCCGGCCGGGGCGTCAGTACTCCCAGCCCGGGTTGCCCTTCCCGTACAGCCAGTCGGCGAAGAGGTCCTTGAGATCGGTGTCGGTACGCGCTTCGCAGAAGGCGATGAAGTCCCGCGTGCTGACGGTGGAATAGCGGTGCTCGGACGGCCAGTCCTTGAGGATCTTGAAGAAGACCTTGTCGCCGACGGCTTTGCGGAGCTGCTGGAGGACCATCGCGCCGCGGTAGTACACCGGCTCCTCCAGCACGTCCTTTTGGCTGCTCGGGGCGCCGGGCGGGAATTTCCAGACGAGGTCGTCCTCGGCCTTTTCGTAGTTCTCCTTGAATTGCTCCTCCGCCGTCCGGCCGCCCTCGTCCTCCTCCCACAGCCATTCCGCGTACGTCGCGAATCCCTCGTTGAGCCAGATGTCCTTCCAGGTCTTCGGCGTCACCGAATCCCCGAACCACTGGTGCGCCGTCTCGTGCACCACGACCGTCTCATCCGGTGCGCCCGCGTAGACGGGCTTGGTCTGGGTCTCCAGCGCGCCGTAATTCTCGGCGACCCGCGGCGGGTGATCGACGATCGCGCCGGCCGAGGAGAAGGGATAGCGGCCGAAGCGCTTGACCGACCACTTCAGTATTTCTTCGAGCCGGGAGAGCGGCTTCTCGCTCTTCTCCGCCTCCTGCGGATCCACCGCCACGTAAAGGGGGAGGCCGTCCGCCGTGCGCGATTCGGTGACGGTGAATTTCCCGATGCTCGCGGTGGCCAGATAGCTCGACATCGGCTCACCGCTGTGCCACTGGAAGGTCTCGCGGCCTTTCCCGGCCCGTCTCGCCCGCAATTCCCCGTTGGCGACCGCGGTGTATCCCCGGGGCACGGTGAGGGAGAAGTCGTACGTGGCCTTGTCGGACGGGTGGTTGTTGCCGGGGAACCACGTCATCGACCCGGCCGGCTCGCCCGTGACGAAAGCGCCGTCCGGTGTCCTGACCCACCCCTCCGGCGACCCGTCGGCGTCCTTCATGGCCTTCGGCTCGCCGCCGTACTTCACGGTCGTACGGAATTTCACGCCCTTCTTCAGGGAGCCGGCCGGCCGGACCGTCAGCTTGTGGCCCTTGCGGGAGAACGCGGCGTCCGCGCCGTCCACCTGCACGCCCGTCACCTTCAGGCCCTCCAGGTCGAGCGTGAAGGAGGACAGGTCCTGGGTGGCGGTGGCGGTGATCTCGGTGGTCGCGTCGAGGGTGCCGCCGGCCACGTCGTAGTCGAGGTCGATGCCGTAATGGCCGACGTCGTAACCGCCGTTGCCGAGCGAGGGGAAGAGCGGATCACCCACGCCGGCGGCACCGGCCGTGCCGCCGCCCGCGCCACCGGTCCCCGGGGAACAGGCGGAGAGCAGGAGGGCGACGGACAGTGCGGCGGTCGCACCGCAGGAGCGCAGGGGCCGGCGGATCACGGAACTCCTTGGAGCGGGGGGAGGGGCGGAGGGGGCTGACGGGGCAGGGCGGGCAAACCGGAGGTACGTAATCCGGAGGTGCCTAATCCAGAAATGCGTAAGCCGTTCGACCCTACGGGTGTGTGCCGCGCTGCGCCCGCCCCTTCCGCTTACCTTCCGCTATACCCCCTTATGCCCGGAGCGGGGCCGGGCGAGGTCCGGCCGGGTGACGGCGACCGGCCGGGCCGACCGCCGGCCGTCGGCCCAGCCGGCCAGAGCCGCCGCACAGGCGCGGTCCAGGTGCCGCAGGCCCGACAGGTCCAGTTCGACCTCGCGGTCCCGGGGCAGTTCCTCCAACTGGTCCAGCAGCTTCGGCAGCCGCAGGAAGGTCGCGTTGCCCACGGCCCGTACGTAGAGGCGTCCTTCGGGAGGTACGGGTACGGGGGCGGGCGCGGAGGCCGACGCGGGGACGGTTACGGGTGAAGGTGCGGTGACGGGCGCGGGGCCACCTGTCGTACGCCCCTCACCACTCTGCGCGCCGGACCGCGCGCCCGAGCCCTTCGTGCCGTGCCCCTTCGTGCCGTGCCCCTCCGCACCGGGCCGCGCCGTACCGGGCCCCCGCGTACCGGCCCGCACCGTCCCGGTCTCCTCGCTCCCGTCGAGCACCTCCAGATGGACGTGCGAGGTCTCCCACGCCGACTTGGCGACCGCCATCAGCAGCCCGATGAGCACGCCCTCGAACATGTTGGTCGCCACGATCGCCACCGCCGTGGCCGCCAGCACCACCGCCTCGCCCCGGTGCTCGCGCCACAGAGGCCCGAACTCCCGCACCGGCAGCAGCTTCCACCCCGCGTGCACCAGCACCCCGGCCAGTGCCGCCGGCGGCACGACACCCAGCGCCGCCGGGAACGCCGCCGCGAACACCAGCAGCCACACGCCGTGCAGCACCCGCGAGACCTTCGTACGGGCGCCCGCCTGGACGTTGGCCGCACTGCGCACGATCACCGCCGTCATGGGGAGCGCGCCCAGCACCCCGCACACCGCGTTGCCCGCGCCCTGCGCCAGCAGCTCCTTGTCGTAGTCCGTCCGCGGCCCGTCGTGCAGCCGGTCCACCGCGGCGGCGCTGAACAGCGACTCCGCGGAGGCGATCAGGGCGATGGCGAGTACCGTGCCCAGCGCCCCCACCACGACGCCGGCCTGCGCCAGCCGCAGGAAGTCCGGTCCCTCCGGAGGCTGTACGGCGTCCACGAGCCCCTGCACGTCCACCCGCGCCACCGGCAGATCCAGTACGGCCACGGCCACCGTCGCCAGCGCCACCGCCACCAGCGGCGCCGGCAGCAACCGCGCCGCCCGTGACCGGCGCGGCCACAGCACCAGGACGGCGATCGTCCCGAGGCCGACCGCGAGCGCGGTCAGCGCGGCGTCCGAGAGGAGGGTGTCGAAGGCCAGGCCGGGCAGTCCGCCGATGTTGGTGATGCCGTTGCCCGGCGGCTTGGCGTCGGCCAGCGCGTACGCCTGCCCGGCGATCAGCACCAGCCCGATGCCCGCGAGCATGCCCTGCACGACCGCCACCGAGATGGCGCGGAACCAGCGGCCGAGCCGCAGCGCGCCCATGGCGAGCTGGAGCAGGCCCGCCATCAGCACCAGGGCGCCCAGCGCGCCGAGCCCGTACTCCTTGACCGCTTCGTAGACCAGTACGGTCAGGCCGGCCGCGGGCCCGCTGACCTGAAGACTGCTCCCGGGCAGCAGGCCGGTGAGCAGCCCGCCGACGATGCCGGTGACCAGCCCCAGTTCGGCCGGCACCCCCGAGGCGACCGCCACCCCCACGCACAAGGGGACGGCGAGGAGGAAGACGACGAGGGACGCGGTGAAATCCGCGCGGAATTCCAGGATTTTCTGCATGAGGGACGCCTCCGGCGCGTAGCGGACCGCATGACGCACGTCGCGCCGTGCGGAGGGACGGACCGCCGGCCGGGCCGTTGAACGGGCCGCCGGGTCCGCCGGAAGGGGCCGCGGTCCGTGGAAGGGGACCGGTGGGCCCGGGGACGGGAGTGCGGGCTGCCGGATCGATCCGTTGTGGTCGCGCGGGCACGGGGATGCCCGGGGTGGCGCCTCCCAGCAGCTAAAAGGCGCGCCTGGACACTCAACTTCAGTGTGTCCAGGGCGACATGGCCGTGTGCGCCTTCGCGTGTAACCGTCGCGTTAACGCGGAGTCAGCGAAACGGAATGCTCGCCTCCGTTCACTCCGGCGGTCGCCGGAGCGTGCGCCATCGCTTGACGCGCCGGTCCGGCGCGGAGCAAAATTCAACACGTGATGAATTACGGACGCGATCCCGCCGGCTCCATTGATCCCGCTGGTTCCGTCGATCCCGCCGGCCCTGCCGCTCCCACCGGCCCGGCCGTCCACGCCCGCGGCCTCACCGTCGTACGCGGCGGCCGTACGGTCCTGGACGCCCTCACCTTCGACATCCCCCGAGGCTGGATCACCGGCCTGCTGGGCCCCTCCGGCTGCGGCAAGTCCACCCTCATGCGCGCCGTCGTCGGCACCCAGGCCCGGGCCACCGGCACCCTCGACGTCCTCGGCCACCCGGCCGGCCACCCCCGGCTGCGCCCCCGCCTCGGCTACGTCACCCAGGCCCCGTCCGTCTACGACGACCTGTCCGTACGGCACAACCTCGACTACTTCGCCGCCGTCCTGCGCCCAGGGCGGGCCGCCCGCGCCGAGCGCCGCGAAACCGTGCGCCGCGCCATCGAGGACGTCGACCTCGGCGCGCACGCCGAGGACCTGGCGGGCAACCTCTCCGGCGGCCAGCGCAGCAGGGTCTCCCTCGCCGTCGCCCTGCTGGGCACCCCCGAACTCCTCGTCCTGGACGAACCCACCGTCGGCCTGGACCCCGTACTCCGCCGCGACCTGTGGCACCTCTTCCACGCCATCGCCGCCGAGCGCGGCGCCACCCTGCTGGTCTCCTCGCACGTCATGGACGAGGCCGAACGCTGCCACCGGCTGCTCCTGATGCGCGAGGGCCGCATCCTCGCCGACGGGACACCGGGCGCCCTCCGCGAGCGCACGGGGTGCGCCACCGTCGAGGACGCCTTCCTGCGCCTCGTGGACGAAGCGCAGGCGCAGGCGCAGGAGCAGGCGAAGGAGAACGAGGAGAAGGCACAGGCGAAGGAGAAGGAGGAGAAGGCACAGGCGCGACCGCAGCCACAGCCGCCGTCCCGCCGCAACCCGCACCCCACGCCCTGACGGACGCCCCCGGGCGCCCCCGCGAAGGAGCCGGCATGCCCCCCACGAGCCCAGACCTCCCCACCCACCCGGAACCCGTCGGCAGCCCCGACCCCCTGCCCCCTTCAAAAACTCTGGTCCCTCCAGGCCCCTCCACCGCCCCGTACCCCTCCCCACCCGTCTTCTCCGGCGCCCGCACCCTGGCCACCGCCACGCGGATGCTCCGCCAACTGCGCCACGACCCCCGCACCCTCGCCCTGATGCTCGTCGTGCCCTGCGCGATGATCGCCCTGCTGCGGTACGTCTTCGACGCCACCCCACGGACCTTCGACACCGTCGGCGCCGAACTCCTCGGCATCTTCCCGATGCTCACGATGTTCCTGGTCACGTCCATCGCCACGCTGCGCGAGCGCACCTCGGGAACCCTCGAACGCCTCCTCGCCATGCCCCTGGGCAAGGCCGATCTGATCGCCGGCTACGCCCTGGCCTTCGGCCTCGTGGCGATCCTCCAGTCCGCCGTCGCCACCGGCCTGTCCCTATGGCTCCTGGACCTGGACGTCACCGGCTCCCCGTGGCTGCTGCTCCTGGTCGCCCTTCTGGACGCGCTCCTGGGCACCGCCCTGGGGCTCTTCGTCTCGGCCTTCGCCTCCTCCGAGTTCCAGGCCGTCCAGTTCATGCCAGCCGTACTGATGCCCCAGCTCCTCCTGTGCGGCCTGTTCGCCCCGCGCGAGACGATGCAGCCGGTCCTGCGAGCCGTCTCCGACGTGCTGCCCATGTCCTACGCCGTGGACGGCATGAACGAAGTCCTCCGGCACACGGCCGTCACCGGAGCCTTCCTCCGCGACATCGTCGTCGTCACCGCCTGCGCCCTCCTGGTGCTCTCCCTCGGCGCCGCCACCCTCTCCCGCCGCACCCCCTGACGTACGCACCTTCTGACGTACGCACCTTCTGGCGTACGTGCCCCACCTCCCCCGTACGTACCTGCCGCCACTTCCGGCACGGGTCCGGTGCCCGCACCGTGGAACACCGCCGCCGCACGCGCCCCGCAATGCGAGGATGAACGCGCGACCGTCCATACGAAGCCCCACCGGCGAGGTGAACCGCACCATGTCCCAGAAGGTCGCCGTACTCGGCACCGGCAAAATCGGCGAGGCACTCCTCAGCGGAATGATCCGGGGCGGCTGGGCCCCCTCCGATCTGCTGGTCACCGCCCGCCGCCCGGAGCGCGCCGACCAGCTCCGTACGAGGTACGGCGTCGAAGCGGTCTCCAACGCCGAGGCCGCCAAGTCCGCCGACACCCTCATCCTGACCGTCAAGCCCCAGGACATGGGCGCGCTGCTGCACGAACTGGCGCCACACGTCCCCGTCGACCGGCTGGTCATCAGCGGCGCGGCCGGCGTCCCCACGGCCTTCTTCGAGGAGCGGCTGACGCCCGGCACCCCCGTCGTCCGCGTCATGACGAACACCCCCGCCCTCGTGGACGAGGCCATGTCCGTGATCTCCGCGGGCACCCACGCCGACGGCACCCACCTCACCCGCGCCGAGGAGATCTTCTCCACCGTCGGCAAGACCCTGCGCGTCCCCGAGACCCAGCAGGACGCCGCCACCGCGCTCTCCGGCTCCGGCCCGGCGTACTTCTACTTCCTGGTCGAGGCCATGACCGACGCGGGCATCCTGCTCGGCCTGCCCCGCGACAAGGCCCACGACCTCATCGTCCAGGCCGCCATAGGGGCCGCCGTCATGCTCCGGGACAGCGGCGAGCACCCGGTCAAGCTCCGGGAGAACGTCACCTCCCCGGCCGGCACCACCATCAACGCCATCCGGGAGCTGGAGAACCACGGCGTACGGGCCGCCCTGATCGCCGCACTGGAGGCCGCCCGGGACCGCAGCCGCGAGCTGGCCACCGGCAACGGCTGACCTCTTCACAGGCTGTGCTCCCCTGCCCGGACCGGGCAGGGGAGCACCGGTACAACCGCGCGACGTAGCTCCGGCGGTCTCCCTTCAGACCGGCGGCAGCAGCCCCACCGCCCGGTACGCCTCGTCGACCCGGGGCCGCGCCATCGCCCGCGCCCGCTCCGCGCCGTCCCGCAGAACGGCGTCCACCGAGGCGGGATCGGCCGCCAGCTCCGCATGCCGCTCCCGGACCGGCCGCAGCAGTTCCACCACCGCCTCCGCCGTGTCCTTCTTCAGCGCGCCGTACGAGTCGTACTGACCGGCGATCTTCTCGGGATCGCCGCCCGTGCACGCCGCCAGCACATCCAGCAGATTCGCCACCCCGGGCCGCTCCGCCCGGTCATGGACGACATCAC
The DNA here is from genome assembly GCF_022695595.1 of Streptomyces sp. MST-110588. Lineage (NCBI taxonomy): Bacteria > Bacillati > Actinomycetota > Actinomycetes > Kitasatosporales > Streptomycetaceae > Streptomyces > Streptomyces sp. MST-110588. The sequence goes on along the minus strand of NZ_CP074380.1, from coordinate 3,360,243 downwards.
TGCCGCCGTCGGTCACCGCCCGCATCACCTTCTTCCGCACCGCCTCGGGCTCGTCCAGCAGATAGATGATTCCGGCGGTACGGGCGTGCGACTTGCCCATCTTGGACGTGGGGTCCTGGAGATCCATCACCCTGGCGGCCACCTTCGGCTGAGTCGTCCTGGGGATCACGAACGTCTGGCCGTACCGCTGGTTGAAGCGCACCGCGAGGTCCCGGGTCAGCTCGACGTGCTGCGCCTGGTCCT